>JBAYVZ010000013.1:0-7156 GCA_041674285.1 Minisyncoccota bacterium | reverse complement strand
ATTTAGAATTAATACATTGGTAGAGCGTAGTAGATAGATTAGAATTAATAACAAAAGTCGAGCGTAAGATTAGCTTTCATTTTGTTCGAAATAAGTTCGTGCAAAGGATAGCAATACATCACAAAAAGATACTCGTTCCGAAAAATCGTCCGCGCGCTCACGCGCGATAGTCTGGCGGGGTTCGGCGGGGGTTAAAATCGTCTTTGAATTAAATGCGAATTCTGTGGGTGGGCATGGGTGCATAAATGAGACGAGACATAGACTTTCTTTTTTCATAATCCAAAATAACTATATGATTAAACCAAAATATTTTCTTTATGCTCGCAAATCAACGGAGGACGACGACAAACAGGTAATGTCTATCGAGGCTCAGCTTTTCGAATTACGCGAATATGCGCATAAAGAAAATCTGCAAATTCTTGAGGAATTTACAGAGTCGAAAAGTGCAAAGAAACCAGGTCGTGACAAATTCGGCGTGATGATGGCTAAGATTGAAAGTATGAACGGCGTTGGTATTCTCGCATGGCACCCTGACCGTTTAGCTCGCAATAGTATTGACGGAGGTCGTATCATCTACGCCGTAGACACGACCAAAATAGTTTCTTTACGCTTTCCGACATTTTGGTTTGAGCCCACCCCGCAAGGTCTATTTATGCTTCAAGTGGCATTCGGACAATCTAAATATTATTCTGACAATTTAAAGCAAAATGTTGAGCGAGGTATCCGCCAAAAACTCCGCCGTGGTGAGTGGCTTACAAAAGCACCATTCGGTTATTTGAATAATCAAAAATTGAGAAATATTGAACCTGACCCTGTAAAATCTAAAATTATTGTTCGTGCTTTTGAGGAATACGCTAAAGGACACCACGGACTAGAATCAATGTCGGAGTTTTTGGCTTTGCACGGAGTAATGCAAAAGTCCGGAACACCACTTGGCAAAGCTTCCGTATCTCGTATTCTCACGAATAAAGCATATCTTGGTTTAACGAAACATTACGACGAATATTTCCCCGGAAGCTTTGCGCCAATTCTTTCTTCGGAATTATTTGAAGCTGTGCAGAAAAGATTTAAAGAACGATCTCATCCTCGCAAAACAAAGAATGGCCACAATTTTCCTTTTACAGGACTTTTTAATTGTGCAGAATGTGGAAGTATGATAACTGCTCAATGGTGTACGGGGAAGATGGGAGTGAAGTATCGCTATTATCGTTGCACAAAGAAAAAAGGAAAATGTGATCAAAAATATTTGCGAGAGGATTTAGTCGTTCTTCAACTAAAGGAACAGCTTCAAAAAATTTCACTTCCCGACGATTGGACGGACTATATGTTACGAAAAACAGACGAATGGAACAACGAAGTAAAAGTATCGTCGGGAAGTCTGCTCGAGCAGATTAAAACAAATGAGCGAGAGACGGAACAAAAGCTCGACGAACTAGTAACTTTATATTTAGATGGCGATATTCCAAAGGAAAATTATTTATCAAAAAAGAACGAGCTTTTGAAACAGAAAGTGTCTCTCACTCAAAGAAAAGAATCTGCTCGAGCAGAAAGAAAGAATTGGGTCGAACCCTTGCGGGAATGGATTTTGGATATGAAAAAAGCCACGCAATTGCAATCTAGCGACAATTTTTTTGAAATTCGTGACTATTTCAAAAAAATTGGAACGAACTCGCAATTGCGGGACAAGTCTATCTCTGTCTCATTTTGCCCACCCACAGAATTCGCATTTAATTCAAAGACGATTTTAACCCCCGCCGAACCCCGCCAGACTATCGCGCGTGAGCGCGCGGACGATTTTTCGGAACGAGTATCTTTTTGTGACCCTACAGGGAATCGAACCCTGATTACCGCCTTGAGAAGGCGATGTCCTGACCGTTAGACGATAGGGCCAGTATTTATTTAGCCTTCAGGAGAAGGCGATGTCCGCTATATTCTAATTGGTTAGACGATAGGGCCAAGTGATTAGATAATAACATATTTTATTTAAATTTCAATGTAATAAATACTTATGCTATAATATCCTTATATGAGTCTATATAAGAGAGTTTTTAATTATTTCGATAAATTAGAGGATAATATTAGAAGGCACCTTTCAAAGTACCCGATAATATATTCTATATTGGCTAGTTGTTTTCTGGTACTACTATGGCGTGGTATTTGGCATACAGCTGATCTGATCGAGGGGAGTGGGCATAGTATATGGTCATTTGTCTTTCATCCTGTCGTTTCTGCTGTCTGGGCCACTGCAGGGCTACTACTCACAGGACTGCTAGTATCTATGTTTGTCGGAGATATGATTATAATGTCTGGACTAAGAAGACAAAAAAAGGTCACTGAAAAGACTGAGGAGGAGGTGGAATTGGCAGAAGAGATAGAGGAAGACATGCTCGAGCACATAGAACTACACTTAAACAAGATAGAGCAAGAGGTAAAAGAAATAAAATCAAAAGAAGGTAAATAATAAAAGTCGTGCCCCTGGTATAAGGTGCACGACTTTTTATTTGGTACCACGATTTAGCACTTGTCGCTAAATTTCGGCATTGTTTCCATAAACTTTTTTGTTATGGCATACATACCGGGAAGCATTTCTTCTGATTGATCATCTAGCTCTTCTTTGGGTTCATCTTCTAGAACTCTCTCGAGATATTCCAATTCCGTGAACTCTTTAAAGCAGTCATAATGGTCACCGTGTAGTATGATACCGGGGACATCTTTTAATGCACTTAAATAAGCATTTGATGTTAGTCTCTTTAGCCAGTCATGATCTTCGCTTATCCGTGAAAGTAGAATCAAATTGTGGGCAAAGTATGCTCCATGAATGTTTCTACACTTCAATGCCCTCATTGTTTTTTCTAGGTGTTCTTTGTCCGGATACATATCCGCTTCTTTTGGTGTTTTTAATTTTGCCATAATGTGTTGGATTTTTTATCTATTTTACACTATTTGTTTTTGTCGTCAATATAGTGCAAAATGAGGGAGTGTATCCCGTTAGAGATGTGTATGTTCTCTTTCTGATTTGGGATGAATATAAAATTAAGTCGTATTTTTTAATAAACATAAACAAGATACGGTAATGTAAACATTGCCTATCTCTAACGGGATGTATATCAAGGTGCAAGTCACAGCAGGAGCAAAGAGGGAGGTGGTAGTACGTGATCGAGATGATCACTATACTATATCTGTGCGAGAGCCTGCCGAGCGCAACATGGCCAATACTCGAATCCGAGAGATCATCTCTCGTGAGCTAGTCGTCCCTGTAGGTAAGGTGAGACTAATATCCGGTCACCAGAGCCCCCATAAGATAATCTCAATATTAGACTAAGCAAATCCCTCACAATATGTATTGCGAGAGATTTAACATGGTGCAAACCTGGTGGTATAATGTAGGTATGAATCCCGTTAGAAGTCACATATGTAATTCAAGTAGCGGGGTTTATTTAAAGAAATTAGTGAAGTTCGATATTATTAATTTAATTAGGTACGATACTCTGGTGAGTATCTACTTCTAACGGGATGAATATCAATATAAAGGGTACTCAAATGGAGTTGACCGATGCTATCCGTGACCATGTCACAAAGCGCGTCGAGTCTCTCGAAAAATTTATCAATGATGAGAGTGCGGTGGTATATGTAGAGGTAGGCAAGACTACCCATCACCACAAGAATGGGGATTACTTCAAGGCCGAAATTGAGATAAGGAGCAATGGTCAGAAATTCTTTGCTGTGTCTGAAAAAGAAGATCTGTACAATGCCGTGGACGATGCAAAGGAGGAGGTACAGAGGGCTATGACTTATCAAAAAGACCAGAAAGAGAATCTGTATCGTAGGGGTGCTCGAAGTGTAAAAAAGATGCTAAAGGGGATATCAAAGAGGAATCCATTTACATCAAAATACGAAGATTAAAAATAAAAATGAGCGAGGCAGATGCCTCGCTCATTTTTATTTTTAATCTCGTAGGTGGAGAACTTTGAGGTTGAATATTTTCGGCTTGTCCTCCGCCACCTCCTTTTTGGCTTTTATCGGGCGGGGAGTGGGCTTGGCCCAGGACTCCATCTGATTGATCAGCTTGTCGATATCCTCACGGAGGTAGACTCGGTAGTTAGATATCGGATGCCTACGAGCCTCGAGCTTGCCACTCTTGTCCCAGTTGCGGAGTGTCAGTGGTGTGACCCCTAGCATCTCTGATGCTTCTTTAATATTTATGTATAATTTGTTCTTTGTCATCCCATTAGAGATAGGTAATGTTTACATTACCGTATCTTGTTTATGTTTAGTAAAAAATACGACTTTATTTTATATTCGCCCCAGATTAGAAAGACAACTGACACATCTCTAACGGGAGTACTATATATAGTATACATTAGTAAACCTTAATAAACAATACTAAAGGTGTGAATAAATAAAGATATTTTCGGAGTACTTTATCAAGGTTTACATATCTTTATTAATTTAATTTTTTAATATTATTTAGATTATTTTGTTTATATATAAAATATTTTTTATATATAATATCTTTCTCTGTGACACAATGCTTTGATCTATCAGTTCATGTAAATTTATTTTGAATAAATAAAAGGGGAGTCAGATGTTTTTCTTTTGTTTATATATGGTTCTATTCTGTGTCATTATTCCCCTTTTTGTTCGCCAGTTTTTCTTGTGAAAAGTGTATCTTATTTATGTTATTTGATTTATAATATATACATAACAATTTTGCTCATTCCGGAATCAAACCTTACAAAGTAAATATGAAATATTTTTTATGAAAATAAATTTTTTTAAAAAATATTTTTACAAATAAAAAAAGTTATCAACAGTTTTTTTATAAAAAAATTTTGTTTTAATATCATCGTGATGTTATACTTTTTTGTAGAGAAATATTTTAGAACAAAAAAATAATTTAATGAAAAACTTTTTTCAAAAAACAATTAAAGAAAATGTTCTAACCACTGCGCAAGATCACAAAAAAGATCTGACATACTTTTACAACCTCCGAGTAAAAATCAACCGACAAAAACATCAAACAAAAAATCTAGACGAAAAAAATATTCAAACAAAATTTTTAGAAAAACATATTAGTAAAAACTTACTCAGGCTACTCCCAGAAAAAATACAGAGAGGGATCGGTAATCAAAAATTAAATCTCACAAAAATATTTACAAAATTTAAAAATCAAAATTATAACCCAATGAAAAATCCACTAACAAAATTTAATAGAAAACTGCGCAGAGGAATATTTACCCTCACTCCAAAATTCCTAGCACTTGTGATGATCGTATCAACAGTGTTCTCTTTTTCATTCGGTGCAAATGTAGCATATGCGGTAGCTTACTCTCCGGATTACACAGCTCCTACTACAGCCTACGGACCGGGGACTACTCAGTATCTAAAAAATGGATCTACTGTTAGTGTGGGTCTCTCTGAGGTCGGTAGTGTTTATCTTGAAAAAGAAAACTCTGCTCAGCTGGTAAGAAGGTCAAATGCGACAGGTCTGGCTGCTGTGTCGGGGTTAGCTATCACTAACTCAGATTTTACTTATGTTAATGGTACATACCTCTATACTGTAAATGCTACTAGCTCATCTGTAACTGTTACCCCGACTTTTTCTGGGCAAAGTGTCACTGTACAAAAAGACTCTGATGCACCAGTGGAGGCTACTAGTGGAGCAGGTGTATCTGTAACTGGTATTAGTTCAACAACATCAACTCCTACTACAATATCTGTTGTTGTTCATGAAGTAGGTAAAACAGATGTTGTGTATACAATAAAGATTGCAGTAAATAGTGCGACTTATCCAACTGCTACAGGAGCTACAATGAACCCCACTAACAATACTAGTGGTCCCCGTGTTTATGTTTTTAATTCTAATAGTGGTACTAATACTTTTAATAATACTGGACTCACTATTACTTTAGATAAAGTTCTTGTTGTCGGAGGAGGCGGTGCGGGTGCTATTAATGGGCAGCCTGGTGGTGCTGGTGGGCTGGTTAGGGAGGCCTCTAACGTTGTTATTAGTGGTGTAAAAAATGTTAAGGTTAGTGGGGGTGTTAAATGGGGTGCATGGGGTGAAAATAATGGTGGATCTGGTTATGCGTGTTTCCATGATCCTTGGTCTTCTGGCAGTGGTGTAAAAAATACAAATTCCTCAGGTGCAGGTTATCTAATATCTGGATATTCATCTTTTGGTGGCTCTGAGGCTACGGGAGGTACAGATACCACACCTGCTACTTATAAATTGAGTGCAGCTGATGGTAATTGTGGAACTTATGGGGTAAGCGCTACTACTGGAGGTCCTGGTTCAAATGGATCAATTATTGGAGCTCAAACATCTCAATCTACAGGTAATGCAAGCGGTATCTCTGGGACTAACATTAACTACTCTGATTTGTATGTTGCTACTGTTGGAGGCGGTGGAGGTGCATTTACTGGAGGTACTCCTACTGGTAATGGTCCTGCAAATACTGGACGTGGGGGTCAAGGAAATAGTGGTGGCATTTCAAACACATTAGGAGGTTCTGGTGTTGTAGTTATTAAATACACTCCTGCGTCTATTACTTCTACTCAAGATGTTCCTGCAATATCAGAATTTTCTGGCTCCGGTACGGCAACTATAACTTCAAGAATCACAAAGAGTGCTAATGCTGATGGTGTTTGTTATACAACAAATGGCACTACACCAACATGGACTTCTGGTTCAAGTTGTACAAATGGTACATATTCAGCTTCTTCTTCAACCGATGTGACTATAAGTGCTGCGTCTAAAGCAAGGACTGTAAGAGCTATCGCGGTAAGAAGTAGTTATTTGGCAAGTCCTGTGGCGATGGCTACTTATATAAATGATTGGGCTACTGAAGCTACTGCAAATACTGCAACTACCGCTACAGCAATATCGTCTACTGGCTCAGCTAACACAACTCTAACTATATCAAATGCTAGCCTTTCTAATGGAGCTTATAACATAGTAGGTGTTGACGCTGCTGGGAATACTACTGATTATATAACAGGAAAGATTGTAATTGATACTGCCGGCCCAACAGTCTCATCTTCAACCCCAACAGGAACAACTCCAACAAATGACAATACTCCAACATGGACTTGGACAGCTGCTACTGACGCTGTATCAGGTCTAGCTGCTTCTCCATATGTAATCCAATATGCT
>JBAYVZ010000012.1:0-12878 GCA_041674285.1 Minisyncoccota bacterium | reverse complement strand
ACCTGTTGAAGCAAGTGAGATGTTGAAGTTTGATCCTGATGCTGGAGTAGCTGTGATAGCACCACTTGATAATAGTGATGATGTAGATAGTGATGTAGCAGACGCGACACCTAGAGTAGGAGTCACAAAAGTAGGGGAAGTTGAGAACACTAAATTCCCTGTCCCCGTCTCATCTGAAATAATTCCAGCGAGCTCAGCTGAAGTAGTAGATGCGAATTGTGATAGGCCTGTGGTAGTCAGAGCTAGGTTTGATACTGAGCCACCTAGTGATATAGCAGAGCCGTTGATTGTGATACTTGAATTTGAGAGTGATGAATTGGCGATGTTAGACAGTGTGTTTAGTGATGCATCTATTGTCTTGTTTGTGAATGTCTCTGTACCTGCGAGAGTAGCGAGCGTTCCTGTAGTAGGGAGAGTCACATCCGTAGACCCAGTTGAAGTGAGAGTTATAGGGTTCACACCTGCTGTAGTAAAATTCCCAGCGAGAGCGAGGGTCCCTGTAGTCCAAGAAGGCGCACTAGATCCACCAGAAAGCAAAACTTGTCCGGCTGTTCCAGCGGACTGTGCGAGGTTTGCAGAGGCATCTATATATAGTATCGATCCGGCTGTTCCAGATCCTACATCTCCACCTATCTCTGGATTACCTACATTCTTCCATGTCGTACCATTGTAAACATTCAATTTATTTAAAGTAGAATCATATAGAGTCAATCCAGTAGGAGGAGAAGATATATTATTCTTTTGAGTTGTAGTTAGTCGTGGTGGTAGGAATCCTTTTGAAGTAGAAGTAAGATCGAGGATTGCATTGGCATTTGGAGTACTCGTACCTATACCTAGATTATTGTTTGTATCATCCCAAAAGAAATTTGAATTGTCTTGAGTGAGAGATGTGCCATTTGAGAATACGATAGATCCAGCAGTATATGCAGATGAATTGTTTGTACCACCATTTGCAATTGGGAGAATTCCAGTGACACCACTCTCTAGTGGTAATCCTGTAGCATTTGTGAGCACTGCAGATGAAGGAGTACCCAATGCAGGAGTCACAAAAGTAGGGGAATTTGAGAACACTAAATTCCCTGTCCCCGTCTCATCAGAAATGATTCCTGCTAATTCAGATGAAGTTGTAGATGCGAATTGTGAGAGGCCTGTGGTTGTGAGAGCGAGATCTGATACTGATCCACCTAGAGAGATAGCAGAGCCGTTTATTGTGATAGTTGAATTTGTGAGTGCAGAATTTGGAATGTTTGAGAATGTATTTGATGAGCCAGATATAGACTTGTTTGTGAGTGTCTCTGTACCTGCGAGCGTAGCTAGTGTACCTGATGATGGTAGAGTGAGAGAATTTGATTGTGATACTACACCACTAGCATTGGTATATAGTAGACCTCCGTTTGTAGAAAATCCTGAGAATGTGATAGTACCACTTGATGTGATGCCTGTAGCTGCTGCGATGGCACCGCTACTGTTGACCTGAAATTGGTTTGTAGAACCAACAGAGAGTAGTGCTGCTGGATTACTGTTGCCGATACCGAGTCTGTTTGTCAAAAAGTTGTAATACAGATTTGAATTGTCTTGAGATACTACACCAGCTATACCACCAAAAAGAATAGAACCTGCAGTAGGTGAATACCAAGATGGTGAACCTGCCCCTCCGGATACGAGCATCTGACCGTATGTACCTGCTGTAGTGAATGCATATGCAGAACCATTGGAATACACGAGTGATCCATTTGCACCTACAGTAGTAGTACCAGTACCACCAGCTGAAAGATCTATCTTGCCATCACTATTCACATCATAAACACTTGTATTCATATCCCCACCACCGATAGTGAGATCTCCAGACCCGAGAATAGTAGCGCCGTTGATAGTCTTGATATTTGTACCTGAGACTAGAGGTGCCTGCTTTGCATTGAAATTGATCCAATCAGTAGAAGTCAGGTATCCATCTGTGGAGTTTGTCGCAGCACCCAATTTTGTCTTGATACTAGAGGTAGTCTCGTCACCAGTGTTTGAGCCTGAAAATGAAAGATTTGGAACATTACCTAGGCCCACCATAGCTGCCGTGATACCAGATACTGTGCCTGTGAATGTAGGTGAAGATGAGAATACGAGCCCGCCAGTACCAGTCTCGTCAGATATGATACTAGATAAACCAGAAGATGTAGTCAGAGATGTGAATGCAGATGTGCCATTACCTACGACTAGACCAGTCAGAGTCCCTGCACCTGTACCTCCAGCAGCCACGTCGATCTTGTCATCACCATTGGCATCGAACACAGAAGCGAGCATATCACCAGCACCAGCGATACTACTCCATACAGGTACGCCACCAGATACTGTGAGGGATTGGCCGTTTGTACCTATGCCGAGTCTCTGGAGAGCCCCACCTGCACCACGGAAGAATAAATCCCCAGTAGAATCAGAGCCGAGGTTCATAGTCAATCCGCCAGTCACGATACTACCAGCGATATTCAAAATACCAGAATTCAATACGGGGATCTGATTGCCTGTAGCTGACTGTGATGGAGTGAACCCACCGACTGTTTTTGAGTTGATAGCATAGCCAGCAGAAACTATACGCTGACGTGGAGAAAGATTTTCGAAAGATGAGACACCGGAACAAGAGCCGGACTGAGATTCAGCGACTTCGATGTTTAGGTAAACTTCATCCGCACTAGCGAAATCAAAATTGAGTGCATCACCTCCGACACTAGTATCTCCGATGTCTACGTTGAGAACTCCGTTCTTCACATTTGTCGTCATCTTGGACGGTGATCCAGATGGCCAGAGCTTTGTACCAGATCCAACACTAGAGTTATCGTAGAAAGAAAACTTGAAACAAAAATTAGTTCCAGATGAACCACCAAGAAGATTACCAGATGAATCTAGTAAGCGACCCTGATGATGTAGCAGAGTAGGAACTCCAGCTGCGGCTAGTGCGATGTTTGAAGAAAAAGTAGAGGTAAGTAAAATTACACAAATCAAAAAATTGATAGTTGTTTTTTTGTGGAAAACTTGTGATATTTTTTTAATAAAAAAATTCATGCAATGTGTAATGAAAATCTACAGATTTATATATAAATTATAAAGCAAAATTATATTTAAAGCAAAGAAAAAACGTGCAATTTTGTGGATAACTTTTTTAATTTTTAAAAAAGAAAAAAATTCTTAAAAAAATATTTTTTTGAGTGAAAATTTTGCAAAATTTTTCGCAAAAAAGAGAGAATTTTGATTTCAAAAAATCAAAATTCTCTCTTTTTATTTTTTCTTAATTCAAAAATTAATTAAATGGTTTTAGATACGAGGCACAGATGAGGATTGTGACCAAAATGTAGTAATTCTACATTGCGGGAGCAAACGTAATCTGTAACGAAGTAGATGAGACCATTTTATTAATTTTTATTATTTTTGCATCAGTGATAGCAGCGGAGTTAATGCTTCACGATGCTTTATGACTTCGTTTTTGTACTTTCCCATCACAAGGATCGCGGCGTACTGCTCATCTAGGCCTCCTTTTTTCTTTTCTTCGATTTCTTTTTGGATTTTATCGAAAAGTTCTTTTACTTCTTTGTTGGACTCTAAAACTTTCAAACTTTCGGCAATTTCTGGATTATTTGCCAGCTTTTCTGCTAATAATTCTGCTTGATCTTTTGAAACTCCCTTTGCGCGGAGCGCAGATTTCATTAAAAATGATTTGATTGACATCCCTGGATTATATCAAAAAAAATGCTATTATGCGAGTATAAAAAATTATCCACAAAATAGCTCTTTTTCCAGGACACGCGTAAAAATTTGCTAATTTTTCTGCTCTGCTCGGTGTCAGACACACCTGCGCAAGTTCCTGGTAAAAGACTATTTTATTCCTAATTTTTAATGTTATGAACAAACAAAAAATCATAGTCATACTAGGTCAAACTGCCACTGGCAAGAGTGATTTTGCCGTGGAAATTGCAAAAAATATCGACGGGGAAGTCATCTCTGCTGACTCTCGACAAGTCTATGAAGACATGGACTTAGGTACGGGTAAAATCACCAAAAAAGAGATGCAAAAAGTGCCTCATCATCTACTCGATGTCGCCTCTCCGACTACTACTTTTTCTGTGTCGAAATACAAGAAAATGGCCGACAAAAAAATCACAGAAATTGCAAAAAATGGACACATTCCGATCATTTGCGGAGGCACTGGATTCTACATCGATGCAGTCATCGACAATGTCGTCCTACCGGCCGTAAAACCGGACAAAAAACTCCGTAAAGAGCTCGAAAAAAAATCAAAAGAAGAGTTGTTTTTAATATTAAAAAAATTGGATAAAAATCGTGCCGAAAGTATCGATAAAAACAATCCCGTACGACTAATCCGTGCTATCGAGATAGCAAGCGCCCTAGGCTCTGTCCCCGCTCTGAAAAAATCTGATGAATCAAAGTATAATGTGATAAAAATTGGCCTCACAATGCCCGATGAAGTACTCAAGGAGCGCATCTACAAGCGCCTAAATGCCCGTATAAAGGCCGGAATGATCAAAGAGGTACAAAACCTCTACAACAGAGGAATATCGTGGCGCAAGCTCGAAAATTTTGGTCTAGAATACCGATACTGTGCCCTATTTTTGCAAGAAAAAATATCAAGAGAAGAGATGATTGAGAAATTAAATACCGAGATCTGGCACTATGCAAAAAGACAAAAAACATGGTTCAAAAGAGATGCAAATACTCTGTGGATAGACCCTCGGGAGATACATGAAAAAGCATTGGCTTTAAAAAAAATAAAAGACTTTTTGAAATAAAAAATGACCGCAGTATACACTGCGGTCATTCAATAATTTTTGGAGCTAATTTTTGCGAATTTTTAATGTTTATCTCCAATCTTACTCATTGAGTGTGAGAATAAATTAACACCAAAAGCCACGAACGGAGCTAGTATTGCACAAAGACCTATACCTACATACCCCCAACGAGTAAAAACTCCACGCACATCGGAATCGATAAAATAGCCACGAGCGTCAAAATTTTCAGGCCCAATGAATATAAATTCCAAAAAAGGAATTAATACTGCAAGAGGGACAAACACTGCATGGTGTTTGAAATTTTCGTTAAAAACGATACAAAAAATAAATAATCCATACGAGACCAAGAAAAATGGACCGACAAGATCATGCTCGGAATTTACAATACCTAAAATAACCACTCCGATAAATAAAATAACGGCCACCATGGCGGTTATTTTTCTTAATTTCAAGAAATTTACTTTTTTCATCTTTTTTTGTTTTAATTTTGACTAGAGTATAGCATATTTTAGCCTAAATGTCAATCACAAAAACCACCCAAAGGACCGTCCTTTGGGTGGTTTTTTCACTACTTTAATGATTATTTTATCAAGAATCGTAGAGTAGATACTAGACGAATCTTCTTCCATTCTGGAGAACCTGGATCCTTTTCTGAGATATCAAATACACCTTGATTCCCTCTCGTCACAGAGCCCACAGATGCACCAGAATTCGATGCTAGCTGTGCTGCAGTGTCGCGAGCATTCTTTATAGATTCGGCTAGCATCTCTGGCTTGATACTATTCAAATCAGAGAATTCAAAAGCGATAGAATTCTGATTCAAGACTACCCCATTTTTCACTAGCATCAGAGTAGAATTTGAAGCTTGGCGAGCTGCATCAACCTTCTTTGTGTATACAGAAATTTGATTTGTAGAGTTGTATCGGAATGCTGCATCCTTGTATGTATCCTGATAGATATTTGTCGGGGCTACATTGATCTCTGCATCCTCGAAACCTTTTTCTTTCAAAAATGCCTTAATCTTTGTGATATTTTTATCTATATCAGAGTAGAGCATGTCTACATTGTTTGACTTTACTTCGAAACTCATAGTCCAGATAGCTGTATCTGCCTTTACTATCTTCTCAGACAGACCTTTTACCTCGACATACGAACCCTGCTTTGAGAAATCTTTTGCTGCAATAAAAAATGCAACAGAAAAGATAAATAGAGCGACTCCTAATATTAAAAACTTGTTGTCTTTTAGTGTTTCCATCCCGTTAGAAGTAGATACTCTTTAGAGTATCGTACATAAATTAAAATAATAAAATCAAAATATCACTAATATCTTAATATAATTCCCGTAGCTAGAATGACATATATGACTTCTAACGGGATCCATGTATACATTATAGCACACATAGAAAAAGCAAGTGCCTATTTTATGTTCTTCCCTATCCACCAAGTTTTAATAATCGGTAACGACTGAGTAGAGAGAAAATATCCCACGACCGGCACGAGTGCATTCAAAAGAAAATTCTGATTGCCAATAGAATACAATACAAAAGACGCGACGATATACGTGATCAAACAAACAGAAAAAATACGAAAATTACTCGTCTCCCATGCTTTATCTACCTCCACCTTTTTATTGCGTTCGTTGATAGAATTTATTTGGCTTTCTATATTTTTTAAAGGGTCCATAAATTTATATTTTATGTATTTCAAGAATATTACCTTCGGAATCTTTAAACTCGAACCATTCATGATGATCAACTTTTTTATGATCTATAATCTCTGCAAATGCAGATATACGGCCTAATTCTGATTGAACATTATCCACACCAAAAGCAGCATAACAATTACTACCAAAATCAGAATCAGCTAAAGACATCCCGTCAGCCAATGGATTATATAGGCCAATTTTTACATTAACTAAATCAAAAACAACCATCCTATCTCGTTCTATTTTTGTAGGATCCATATTTAAAAGATGCGAATAAAAATTTTTCGCTCTTTCTATGTCTTTAACTTTAAGTATAAAATATCTTAATTTCATCTGCGGGCGATGGAGGAATCGGACCCCCGCCAATTCTTTTGGAGAGAATTGTACTACCACTATACTAATCGCCCGTGTGTATAAATTATAAACCAACACTACCCCAAAACAAAACTAAAACCGCCTTTTGGAGGCGGTTTTAGTTTATCAAAAAATTAAACAAAAGACTATTTCTTTGCCTCCTTGTGTTTAACGTTTGTTTTGCACCATTTGCAGTACTTGTTAAGCTCGATCTTTTTTGTGACGAGTTTCTTGTTCTTGCTTGACCAGTAATTTATGCGCTTGCACTTTGTACATGCTAATTTGAAAAGTCTATCTTGTGACATAGTGGGTAAAGAATACTATAAATCTTATAAAAAAGCAAATTATTTGGTTATAACCCTCGGTATCAATGGATTTATATGGGTAGTCACCTCATAGTTGATCGTGTCCATCTTCAGGGCTAGATCTTCAGCCTTTATCTCGCAATCCCCTTGCCTCCCCATTATGACGACTTCGTCCCCAGAGGCTACATCGGGCACCTCGGACACATCTACGACCACCATATTCATCGCTACACGGCCCAAGATTTGCGTCTTTGTGCCTCCGACGATAAATTCCCCGATATTTGAAAGAGAACGCGTCAGGCCGTCGCTATAGCCCACGGGAATGACGGCTACAGTCATCGGTCGGACAGTCTTGTAGGACAATCCATATCCGATAGTATGATCCTTTGGCAATTTCTTTACCTGAGCGATATGTGATACCCATCTTATCGCTGGTTTTAAGTTTATCTTCTCTTGCCATTTATTTTGAAGCTCCACACTTGGCCACATACCATACAGTCCGATACCTAGGCGCACGATACTATTCCTCGCTTCGCCCGTCTCGTAAGCTAGGACTCCTGATGTAGCTGAGATGTGAGTCTGGATATCTTTCATTCCGTATTTATTGAAAATAGAGACGACTTCACTGTATGTATCTATCTGTTTTTGCGCATGAGAAAAATCATTTGTATCCTCGATGTTTGCAAAGTGAGAGTACACGCCCACGACAGTGATATTTTTCATTTTCAAAATTTCAGGCAAAGCTTTTTCTAGACTCTCGGGCATCAACCCCTCGCGTCCAAGATGAGAATCCACGGCGATATGAACTTTTATTTTTTTATTCAATTTACGAGCAATCTGATTTATCAAAAGTGCGTGCTCTAGATCAAATACACCTAGAGTAGCTTTTAGTTTTATGGCACTCTCTATATCACCCTTGCCTACATAGCCTAGTACTAGTATCTCTTTTTTTGTATGTTTTCTAATACGAGAAAATTCTTCAATGCTATTCACCTGGAAATAATCCACATATGAGTCTAGTATCTGAACAACTTGGATATCTCCGTGACCATAGGCATTGGCTTTTACCACGCCGGCAATCTGCGTCCCCTTGCCGAGTAAGCTCCTAAATTGCTTGATATTGTGAACCAAGTTCCCTTTTGAAATCTCTACGTATGACAATGGTAAGTCTTTTTTCATATATCAAATATACGCCATTTTATCTCTTTTTCAAAATTGCTTTTATCCTATTTTCTGGTAGAATATCGAGACAAATAAATATATTGCCGGAGTGGGGTAAAACTAAACTGCTTTAGTTTTACCCGGAGTAGGGCGACGTGGTCCGCCACTCCGGCAATACAAGGAAAAATACGCAGTTATATTTTTCATATTGCCGGAGTGGCGGAATTGGTATACGCGATCGACTCAAAATCGATTCCCGCAAGGGTTGGAGGTTCAAGTCCTCTCTCCGGCACAACAAAATAAATGGCTTCGGTCATTTTTTTGTGTCGGAAGCAAGGTGCCGACGCACCTTGAGTGAGAGGCTTGAAGATCTTGAGTATATTTCTGAGAATGTATTCATACGAAGAAATGCGAAAGGCTGAAATGCGACTAAGCATTTCAGAGACGGAGGCTGACGAGCCGAGTCGGGGTCGCGAGATTTTTCAGCAGAAAAATACTTGTGACTACAGATCCTGTAAGGATCAAGATTCCTCTCTCCGGCACAACAAAATAAAATGCACTAGGCAAGACCTAGTGCATTTTATTATCAATTAATTTACTGAAGGGTCTGCGTCTGAATATAAGTCTTCAAAAACACCATTTACAAAATCATACTCATGAGCAAATTCCACGGAATCTTTTAAATAAATTAAGTCAAAATTTGAAGAATTTAAATTATAATTTGCTTTATAATAGCTCGGTGAACCTGGAACCTCTGACTTGGGAGCATTGTAAACTTGTCCACTCAATTTATCAATTACATAAAATGAATTACAATTTGTACCACACGGTACGGAAGTCACAACATAATGAGTATTAAAATTGGCTGGTTTATTTGATTCTTTAGAAAAAAAATCTGAATCCTGACTGACACCTACAAGATTTGAATTAATTTTAACTTCATCCTTTTTGTTCAAGAACAAAAAAACAATAACTATTATAATTAGACCGACAAATACATAAATTAACTTTTTATTTATCATAATAAAATTATAACATTATTTTATTATCTCTGGCTCTTGTTCTAGTGTGATGCCGAATTTATCAAATACGGTTTTGATGATCTCGTCACGAGCATTTGCAAAGTCCTGCCCTGTAGCACCGCCATTGTTCACCAGCACCAGAGCATTCTTTTCATATACAGATACATGCCCGAAATTGTGCCCCTTCAATCCTGTATTCTCGATCAGCCATCCCGCAGGGATTTTAACAAGTTCAACTTCCAGTCCCAAGCCCGGCTTGGGACTGACAAAGAATGATGGGATACTAGGGTAAGAAATTTTTATCTTTTCATAAATACTTTTATCAACTATCGGATTCTCAAAGAATGATCCGACATTCGGAATCTCAGCAGGATTAGGTAATTTGGATGCACGGATATCGATGATAGCATTGCGGATATCCATCAGGCTCGGATTATTCACACCGTTCTCTAAGAAATATTTTTTTACTCCTGGATAATTTGGAATTTCTGGCATATTTTTAGACAGCTTGATTGCCACACTGGTGATAAAATATCTACCCTTTTCCTCAGTCTTGAAAATACTATCTCTGTATCTGAATTTACAATCCTCTTTTGATAGAGTCTTGTATTCTAGATCGATAGTATCAAATACATCGACAGATATCAGAGTATCCTTGATCTCCTGACCATAGGCACCTACATTCTGCACAGGTGTAGCACCCATCGTACCTGGAATAGCAGACATAGCCTCGACGCCTGATAGGCCCATACTACAGACCTTGTTTACAAATTTATCCCAATTCTCCCCAGCACCGATTTTTAGAATAGTAGAATTTTCATCTTCACTTAAAATATCAAAACCAAGAATTTCAGCCTTTAGAGCCAAGACATTTAATACATCATCATTGAAAACAAGATTTGACCCACCACCGAGTGGTAACACGCGAATACCCTTTTCATGAGCAAATTGATAGACTTTTTTTAAATCTGCGGAATCTGATATTTTTGCCATATAGCGGAATTGCCCACCACTATGCAGTGTGCAGAAATCTCGAACATCTATATTTTCTTGAATGTTTATCATTGTATTTTTATTCCCCTCTTGAGGGGTGGATTTTGTAATCAAAAGACGGGGTGGACAGGGCCCATCCACCTCCCCCTGCGGGTACTCCTCAAGAGGAGAATTAAATCCATATTGCAATTATATCATATATGAGATATACTGCAAATATATGACTCCCGTTAGAGATGTGTTTGTTCTATTTCTAATAGATAGTGAGTTTTATTATTAAAGTCGTATTACTTAATATATTTAATCAGATACGGAAATGTAAACATTTCCTATCTCTAACGGGATGAAAAAGCCAAATGATACACAAAAAATAGGTTATTTTATCAAAGAGCTCCGCGAGCGTCGTGGTATGACCCAAGACGAATTCGCCAAAGCACTCTCCACTTCCCAATCAGCAGTAGCCCGTATGGAAAAGGGTGAGCAAAATTTTAGCACTGAAATACTAGGCAAGATTTCCGAAGTCCTAGAACATCAGATAGTATCTATAAACAATTCAATAGACTTTCAGATCACTGGTGGAAAAAAATTATCAGGATCTATAACTACAAATTTCTCAAAGAATGGATCTGTCGGACTCCTTTGCGCTTCCCTATTGAATAAAGGTAAGACAATTCTGCACGGTATCGCCCGTATCGAGGAAGTATACCGAGTGATAGAAATCATCGAGAGTATCGGCGTAGAAGTAAAATGGATAGACAAAAATTCTGTCACTATCACTCCACCAAAAACTTTAAATCTAAAAAATATAAACGTAGAGTCTGCGATTCGCACTCGATCTATCGTCATGCTCATGGGACCACTGATACACCTACTACCTACATTTTCATTACCTCATGCATCTGGATGCAAGCTAGGCAAGCGTACAGTCAGTGCACATATGTATGCCCTCGAAGAGCTAGGAGTAAAGATTAAAACAACAGCAAATAGCTACGATGTATCTAGTAAAAAATTAAAAGCGGCTAACATCGTAATGTACGAAGCCGGAGATACAGCTTGTGAAAATGTGCTAACTGCAGCTTCAAAAATAAAAGGTAAAACTACAATTTCTTTTGCTAGTGCAAACTACATGGTGCAAGAGATCTGCTTCTTCCTCGAAGCTCTAGGAGTAAAGATCGAAGGCATCGGATCATCTACTCTGATCGTGCATGGTGTACCAGATATAGATATGGATGTAGAGTATACAAATAGCGAGGACCCGATAGAATCAATGATGTTCATCTCAGCTGCAATAGCTACAGATTCAAAATTGACTATCACCCGCTGTCCGATAGACTTTCTTTCTCTTGAACTATACAAATTAGAAAAGATGGGATTGAAATACAAGATACTCAAAAAATATCCATCATACAATGGGCGGACAAATCTAGCTGACATAGAGATACTACCTTCAAAATTAGTAGCTCCGAGTGACAAGATACACGCAAATCCATATCCAGGAATAAATATGGACAACTTACCATTCTTTGTACCAATATGTATAAAAGCGAAAGGTACGACACTTATCCATGACTGGGTATACGAAAATCGTGCGATATATTTTACAGAGCTAAATCGCCTAGGTGCAAATGTGAATCTGATAGACCCGCATCGTGTGTATGTCACTGGTGGTACAAATCTAAAATCGTCTCAGGTGGTATGTCCTCCGGCCCTACGCCCATCCATGGTGATCCTCATAGCCATGCTCGCAGCATCTGGCACATCTGTACTACGCAATGTATACATGATCAATCGTGGATATGAAGAGATTGCCGAGCGACTAAATAGCATCGGCGCAGATATTAAAATATTGAAATAAAATGATTGATGAAAAAATTTTTGAAAAAGATAGAAATTTCCACGGAGTAAAAGGATTAATTTTTATTGAGGATAAAATACTGGTTTACAGAAGAGACAATAAAACAAAAAGTTTTCCATTTTATATTGATCTACCTGGTGGAGGAAAAGAAAAAGATGAATCGGCTTTTGATACTTTCAAACGAGAATCTCAAGAAGAATTTGGTATATCTATAGAAAAAGAAAATGTAATTTATGCAAAAAAATATACGAGCGCAATGGATCAATCAAAAGAATCGTATTTTATTGTTGTTAAAACCTACAAAACAAAAGATGACGTAAATTTTGGAGATGAGGGGTTAGAATATTTTCTTCTTAAAATAGAAGAATATCTACAACTAAATGACTCTATACCCAGACAAAAAGAAAAGGTAGAAGAATATCTAAAATCAATAAAATAATGAATATTAGGAAGTCGGACTTCCTAATATAAATATCACTCTAGTGAGACTTCTTTAATCTCTGATTCGTTAAAATTCTTTAACCAATCAATCATTTCCTTTTTAAATTTAGATTTATCCCCCACTCTCTCTAAAATAAAATCTTTTTGTATTAATGAGGGGAAATTTTTCTGACCAGTATAATCAATATAACTACTCCATCTATATCCGCCTAGAAATTCTATCGCTTTTTTAGAATTCTTAATCTTACCTTT
>JBAYVZ010000011.1:0-21344 GCA_041674285.1 Minisyncoccota bacterium | reverse complement strand
GAAAATAAAACAAAACAACTTTCAAAATTACTTCCAGATCACTGGATGCGTTCATAAAAATGTTGAAATACTATGCACTAGGTCTTGCCTAGTGCAGTTCATTTTTATATAATTTAATTATGTTTATTCGTAAAGTTAATTTTGTTAAAGGCGAATATTATCATATTTATAATCGTGGTAATAGTAAACAGGAAATTTTTCATGATAAACAAGATTATGAATACTTTATTGGACTTTTGTATTTATTTAATACAAAAGAAAACTTAAATCTGTTCCATTTTAAAAGAAATAAAAATTTTGATTTGTATTTAGTTGATTTAAATCAGCCACTAGTTTCTGTTGGAGTTTATTGTTTGATGCCTAATCATTTTCATATTTTGATTACTGAAACAGAGGAAGGTAGTATTAGTAAATTTATGCAAAAAGTTTCAACTGGTTATGTGATGTATTACAACAAAAAATACAAAAGAACGGGTAGTTTATTTGAAGGTAAATTTAAATCACAACATGCTGCTGATGATCGATATTTAAAATATTTATTCTCATACATCCATTTGAATCCTATAAAACTAATCCAAAAAGATTGGAAAGAAAAGGGGATTAAAAATAAAAAACAAGCAGTTGAGTATTTAAGTAAATATAAATATTCAAGCTATATAGACTATCTTAAAATAGAAAGAGTCCAAAATAAAATTTTGAATATTAAAGCTTTCCCAGATTATTTTCATACAAAACAAAAATTCCAACTAGAGATTTTTGAATGGATAAATAGTGATATTTTAAAAATGCACTAGGCAAGACCTAGTGCATTTTTATGTGTATGATTATTTGATTATATTTTTTGGATCTACGAATGTGTAGCCTTTTGCTTTTATTTCTGTGATTAGATCTGGGAGGGCGTCGCGGGACCATGTATGCTCGTGCATGAGGATGATGGATCCAGGGCGTAGACTCTTTGTGATATTGTTTATAAATACTTTTTTATCATGAGAACTCTTTTCCCAGTCTAGTGCGGAGTCTGACCAGTTAAATGGGAGCATCCCTTTTTCTTCTGTATGTTTCTTTGCAAAAGGCGATAGTATCCCGTATGGAGCACGAAAGAATAATGAATCTGAGCCTGTTTCTTTTTTTATTAGATCACTATTAGAATCAATTTCTTTTTTTGCTTTTTCTTCTGTTATCTTTTTAAGATTTTGATGGCTCCATGTGTGATTGCCTATCATATGTCCAGCATTGTATTCCTCTTTTATCGCTTCTGGATGAGCTTTGTGTTTCATGCCATTTATAAAGAATATTGCTTTCACCCCTTCTACCTCAAGAATTTTTACTATGTCTAGCGACTGAGCACTCGGGCCGTCATCTATAGTCAGTAGAACTACTTTTTTATTTGCATCTGGATTTACGGGCGTTAGTTTAAAGTCTTTTGTAATTTTGTATTTTTCTATATTTTCTATCTGTTTGATTGGCTCTACTTTTTCTGCTTCTGTTGATACATTCTTTATCTCTTGGGTGGGTCGAGTGTTTATTTGTCTGATTGTATATATTACAGGTACGAGAATGGCCAAGCTAATTAAGAAATAA
This sequence comes from Minisyncoccota bacterium, assembly GCA_041674285.1. Taxonomy (GTDB): domain Bacteria; phylum Patescibacteriota; class Minisyncoccia; order Phycocordibacterales; family UBA9973; genus UBA8515. The sequence continues at coordinate 19,763 of JBAYVZ010000011.1, read as the reverse complement.
ATAGGGTATTTATATTTTCTTTTTATTGTTATTGTCATTTTTAAACTAAGATATAATCAATTGTTTTTTTGTTCATGTCAGCACTAGTCACCTTGAATCGTACCGTGTCACCCAGGGTGTATTTCTTGTGAGTTTTTTTGCCACTTATGCTCATGTGCTTTTTGTCGAATGTATAATAATCATCACCCAGTTCTCGCATACGGACCATACCTTCACATTTTGTAGTTTTTTCTTCTACGTATAGGCCCCACTCTGTGACTCCAGTGATAATACCTTCAAATTTTTCTCCAATACGAGTAGACATGTATTCTACTTGTTTGTATTTGATACTAGATCTCTCGGCATCTGCAGCTTCTTTTTCGCGACTACTAGCCTCAGATCCCATCTTTTCATATTCAAAGAATTTTTCTTTTGGAATGATTTTATTGTTTAGGAAGTCTGCGAGCATCCTGTGCACTATGATGTCTGGATATCTACGGATAGGGGATGTAAAGTGCGTGTAGAATTTAAAACCGAGACCCCAGTGACCGATATTCTTTGTAGAGTATATAGCCTTGGCCATAGTGCGGATTATGGCTGTGTGTACTGTATCACGTAGAGGACTGTGTTCTAGTTTTCCTACTAGATTGTTTATCTCATCCGCTGGTATGATGCCATCCTTGAGAGTCACATTGTAGCCGAGCTTTTTAAGGAAGAATGATAGATCACTCATACGCTCTTTGTTTGGAGTATCATGAATACGATACATGACGATATTCTTCTCGCCTTGTTTTTTGCTAGACATCACCTCGGCTACACGCCTGTTTGCCAATAGCATGAATTCCTCGATCATTTTATTTGTGTCTTGTCTCTCTTTTGTATACACAGAGAGAGGTACACCATTTGCATCGAGCTTGAATTTTACTTCATCTTGTTCTAGGGATATAGCGCCTTCTTTGAATCTCTGCTTGGTTAGCTTTTTTGCTATGTTGTTTAGAGTGTTTAATTCATCAAAGAATAGGCCAGTCTTGGCTGTGATAATCTCCTGAGCATTTTCGTATGTGAATCTCTTGTCTGAATGTATGACAGTACGGCCAAACCATTCATTGTGTATGTGACCATTGTTGTCTAATTCGAAAACTGCAGAGAAGGTGAGCCTGTCTACTCCTTCTTTTAGACTACAGAGGTCATTGGATAATTCCTCTGGTAGCATGGGGATAGTACGATCCACTAGATATACAGAAGTACCGCGATTGCGTGCCTCTTCATCAAGTTGCGTACCCAATCTCACATAGTGTGATACATCAGCTATGTGCACCCCTATCTCATAATTTCCATTTGCAAGCTTTAGAAATGATAGTGCATCGTCGTAATCCTTTGCATCAAAGGGGTCGATTGTAAAAGTAGTAGTCTCTCTCATATCGCGTCTATCTGCAAAATCTTTTTCTGTAATACCTTTTTCTGATATTGCTTTTGCTTCAGCTTCAACTTGTGAGGGGAATATAGCATCAAATCCTTTTTCAAGTGCTATAGCTTCCATCTCGGCATTGTGCTCCATCGGAGTACCAAGAACTTTCCTTACTTCACCCACTGGAGATTTCTTTGAATCTTTCCATTCAGTGATGACAACGAATATTTTTTGTCCGATTTGTGCACCGTTTAATTTATCTGAAGGTATGATGATGTCTGCATACATTTTCAAATCACTAGGAATCAGGAAGTATGTATCATGCTCCTTTTCGAGAATTCCTGCAAACCCATGTTTACTATGACGTAGGATCTCTACAACTTCACCTTTTTGAACCTCATCTTTTGATTTTGGATGTATCAATACCTTTACTGTGTCTCCGTGGAGAGCTGTATGTAGAAAAGCATGGTCTATTTCAACCTCATTGTCGCGGCCCTTATTGATAGTGCCGTAGCCCTTGTGGGATATAGATATAATTCCTTCTGCGTATCTAGAAATAGGTGTTTTAGGGTCTTTTTTTGGAGTTGGTGTTTTCATAGGCATATTATAGCATAGTATTTTGTCATATGCTTGATTATAAAAGACATATGTGCTATTATCCTTTTATGTTAAAAATCAGACTACAAAGAACAGGACGCAAGAATGACCCGGCTTTCCGAGTACTTTTGACTGACTCAAAGAATTCAGCAAAAAGTGGTAAGTTTTTGGAAATACTTGGTTCATACAATGTTAAGAGTGGTGAGGTCATGTTTAAAGCTGATCGCATCAAGCACTGGATGAAGAATGGTGCACAAGTTTCAGATACAGTTCACAATTTCTTGGTAAAACAAAAATTGATCGAAGGTAAAAAGAGAAATGTGCTTTCAAAGAAATCTCCAACAAAGCCACGTAAAGAATTAAAGAACGCTTAATAAAAAATCTCCCATTGGGAGATTTTTTATTGCATACAAAAATAAAAATATGATATAGTTATATGTAGCAGTCGCGTCGCACGATTGCATTGATTAGAAATATAAAAGAAAGATATATGACAGACGACAAAGCATTCCTAGAATATGTTGTAAAGTCTCTAGTAGACAATCCAAACGATGTTGTGATTGATCGTACAGTAGATGAAATGGGTGTACTTATTACTATGACAGTAAATCCTGCAGATATGGGCAAGATAATCGGCCGACAGGGTAATACAGCAAAGGCAATCCGTACATTGCTACGTGTTATCGGTATGAAGAATAACGCACGTGTAAATTTGAAGATTAACGAACCAGAAGGTGGAAGACAGGATGCACCAGCATCTGCTGCACCAGCTATGTCAGCTAGTGAAGCATCAAAATCAGTAGATGCAGCACTAGACGACTTAAAAGGAATATAAATAAAAATCAAAAAACGCTCCCAACTACTTTGTTGACGATTCCGTTTGCTCCCGCAATGTAGAATTACTACATCTTGGTCGCAATACTCATCGTCGCCTCGTATTTGGGGCGTTTTTTGATTTTTATATGTTTTGATAAATTGAATTTTTTGTGTTATAGTATGAATTATGAATTTTCACATAATAACTTTATTCCCAGAGATGTTCGACTCGTATCTAGGCGAGTCTATTCTGGCACGTGCTATTAAGGAAAAGAAGATAAAGGTAAATTTTGTGAATCCTAGAAAATTTGTCTCCGGTAAATATAGAAAAGTATGGCCTGATGGAAATGTATCACTTCAGATAGATGAGCGCCCGTATGGAGGCGGTCCAGGCATGGTCATGATGGCAGAGCCTATGATCAAAGCGGTGGATAGCATAGTTCATAAAGTGGAAAGTAGAAAGTCGAAAGTGAATGCGAAAATTCTGATAATAAACTTTGTGCCGTCTGAAGAGAAATTCACTACCGATTTCGCATATAAGGCTACAAAGAAATACACAGATGTAGTCATGATCTGTGGTCGCTATGAGGGTATCGATGCACGCATAGACAAAGTATTTAAAACAAAAAAAATCTCCATCGGAGACTATGTTTTAACAGGAGGGGAGCTGCCTGCGATGATTCTTGTAGATTGTATGGCTCGCCAGATCCCTGGGGTATTGGGTAATTTTGATTCTAGGGAAGAGGCGAGAGTATCTAGTAGTGAGATATACACTAGACCAGAAGTGCTTGAAGTAAAAAGTAAAAAGTCTAAAGTTATAAAGAAATATCGAGTACCATCAGTTTTATTGTCTGGTAATCATAAAGATATAGAAAATTGGAAGCTTGGTAAAAAATAAAACGAAACTTGGATCATGGATTCAAGTTTCGTGTCATTTAGGTTCAAATAGTTGCTGTATTGCTACAGAGCTATTTCCCCGTAAGTGTTTTCTGCCCTCTCGAATAAAAAATAATCATAATCCGCGAGATCCTTTTTTTCGTTTTCGGGGGTAGCTTCGATTAATTTTAGGAGCTCTTCGATTGTTTCCTTTTCAGCAATTATGGTTATCTCCCATTTGTCATAATTTTCCTTGCTGGCTTCGTTCATCGCGATATTTGATTGCGCATGAATATCTGACTCTATCTTTATAGTATCTGTCGAGCGCAGTGAGTCTATGGCGAGGATTGTTTTGCTGAATTTTTCAATTTCATTGGATAAGTCATTTGAAAGTTCTTTTGCGTAGCAGTTCTCAGGAATCTTGAATGTGCATAATCTAGATTTTACAGAGGCATTTTTTTTAAATTTTTCAATTAATTCGCCTGTCTTTTTTATGTACATTTTAATTCCTTCGGTGTCGTACGAGAGTTCTTTGTTCTCTTTCGGTACGACGATAAATAGGATGGAGTTGAAGCTGGTTTTTAAGAGTGCCATTTTTTATTTTTTTTAGAGGGTTAAACAATTATTTTTTAAGGTGCAAGCCAAATTGATAAAATGATACTCTTTTTTATATGATAATGCAAATCCTATATAAGTATTGACTTTATTGGCTTTTTGGTATAATATAACTCTCAGATTGAATGGATTGAGTTATGACAGATTTAATCGATTATTAACCCAATTACTAAAGCTATTTTGCTAAAAAGCATAAGAGGCACAATGTAATAGCATTTCCACGTTAAGGTCTGGTCACCTTGATGTTTTTTCGTTTATTAAAATCAATAAAATAACACCAACTACTTTGTTGTAGATTACGGTTGTTCCCGCAATGTAGATTTACTACATCTTGGTCACAATCCTCATCTACGCCTCGTATTTGAAATTATTTTAGTAATTTTAGTTTTACAAATATGAAAAAAACAGCTACACGAGAGAAGAAGTATTTTTCACGGTACAAAAAACCGTTGGTCGAGTTTCCTAATTTGATCGAGAACCAATTGGTCTCATTCAACTGGTTAGTAGAGAGTGGTTTAAAGGAAGTCTTTAAAGAATTTTCTCCAATCAATGATTATTCAGAAAAGAAATTCCAATTGGATTTTACTTCATTCACACTCGGCGAGCCCAAGTTTGACGAAGAGTATACAAAGATAAACAAGCTGACTTACGAGGGTCCACTAAAGACTCGCGTACGTCTTTTAAATAAGAGCCTAGGTACAACAAAAGAACAAGAGATTTTCATGGCAGATGTCCCATTGATGACAAAGCATGGAACTTTCATTATCAACGGAGTAGAACGTGTCATCGTTCCTCAGCTTACTCGTTCTTTCGGAGTATTCTTTACAGAGCAAGAACTAAAGAGTAAGAGATATTTTGGTGCAAAGATAATCCCAGCACGTGGAGTATGGATTGAGATAGAGTCTGATCCAGACGGTGCTATATATGTACGTATCGACAAGAAGCGCAAGTTTTCAATTGCGTCTCTTTTGCGTGTCCTAGGACTACATACTGACGAAGCTATGACCAAAGCTTTCGGCAAGGATGAAAACCTATTGAAATTGATCAAGACTTGTATCGAGAAAGATCCAGCAAAATCTCTCTCTGAATCATATATCGAGATATACAAGCGTCTTCGTGATGGAGACCTAGCTACTCCAGATAATGCTCGTGATTTCATAACTACACTTCTTTCAAATGAACGCTACGACCTTTCTCCTGTTGGACGTTTCCGTTTCAACAAGCGTTTTGACAAGAATATGGATGCAAAAGAAATGGAGCGCCGTACTATCTCTGCAGACGATGTCGTGACTATCATGACAAACATCACAGCATTGAATAATGATCCTCATGCAAAGGCAGACGATATCGACCACCTAGGTCAGCGTCGTGTCCGCTATGTGGGTGAGATGTTCCAGCAAAAAGTCCGCATGGGTATGGCTCAGATCAAGCGCAATGTGCAGGATCGTATGTCTACTATAGATGTAGCTACAACAATGCCAATCCAGATCATAAACCAGCGCCCACTCCAAGCTCGAATCAAGGAGTTCTTTACTGCGAACCAGCTTTCACAATTCATGAACCAAGAAAACGTGATGGCCGAAGTAGAGCACCTCAGAACTCTGTCAGCACTCGGACCCGGAGGTCTTACACGTGAGCGTGCAGGCCTAGAAGTCAGAGACGTCCATACATCCCACTACGGTCGTGTATGTCCTATCCACACTCCAGAAGGTCCAAACATCGGTCTTATCCTCCACCTTTCTACATATGCAAAGATCAATGAATTCGGTATCATCGAGACTCCATACATCAAAGTAAGTAAAGGAAAGATTACAGGTGAAGTAGTATACTTGAACGCTCTTGAAGAAGAAAAGTACAACATTGCTCATGCTGGTATCAAGTATGATGAAAATGGAAAAATCTCAGAACAGCATGTAGAAGCTCGTATCAAGACAAGTCCTGGTATCATCTCTCGTGATGAGATTGATTTTATTGATGTTGCTACAAACCAACCATTCTCTATTGCTACTTCTATGATCCCATTCCTAGAACACGATGACGCCCACAGAACACTCATGGGAAGTAACATGCAAAAGCAGGCTATGGCCTGCATAACTCCAGAAGCTCCACTAGTAGCTACTGGCATGGAAGAACTTGCTGCTCGCTCATCTGGACGTCTAATTGTCTCAGAAGTGAATGGTAAAGTATCATATGTTGATGGAAAGAAAGTCACAGTTACTGATGACAAAGGCAAGGATCACATATATCCACTTGTTACATTTTCTCGTACAAACAACTTCTCTACATTCCACCAGAGACCAAGTGTGTCTATGGGTGACACAGTAAAGAAGGGTACGGTTCTTGCTGATACATCTACTACTGACCGTGGACAGATCGCTCTCGGACAAAACGTCCTCACAGCATTCATGTCATGGGGAGGTGCAAACTACGAAGATGCGATCATTCTTTCAGAGCGTCTAGTAAAGCACAGTAAATTCACAAGTATCTATGTTACAGAATTCGTATGTAATGTGCGTGATACAAAATTAGGACCGGAGGTCACAACTCGTGATATTCCAAATGTTGGTGAAAATAAACTAAAAGATCTAGATGAAGACGGCATCATCACTGTTGGTGCTGAAATCCGTGAGAACGATATTCTAGTAGGTAAGATCACTCAAAAGGGTGAGACAGAGCTTACTCCAGAAGAGCGTCTACTGCGTTCAATCTTTACTGAGAAAGCTCGTGATGTCAAAGATAGTTCTCTACGCCTAGAGCACGGCAAGAAGGGCCGTGTCGTAGGTATCAAGATATTCTCACGAGACCAAGGACACAATCTTGAATCAGGTATCATAAAGCGTATCGTTGTTGAAATCGCACAAATCAGAAATATCTCAGTTGGAGACAAGCTAGCTGGACGCCACGGAAACAAGGGTGTCATCTCAGTTATCCTGCCAGAAGAAGAAATGCCATACATGGCCGACGGTACTCCTGTGGATGTGATCCTCACACCACTTGGTGTCCCATCTCGTATGAACCTAGGTCAGATTCTTGAAATGCACCTCGGATATACAGCACATACACTAGGATACCAAGCTATAGTCCCACCATTTACATCTGCGACAGTTCCAGAAATCAAAGCTGAACTTGTAGCTTCAGGCATGCCAGAAACAGGCAAGGTGACTCTATATGACGGACGCACAGGTGATGCATTTGACCAAGATATTGCAATCGGGTACATGTACATGCTCAAACTGCACCACATGGTAGAAGACAAGCTTCACATGCGTTCTATTGGACCGTACTCACTCATCACCCAACAGCCACTCGGAGGTAAAGCTCAAGGCGGAGGACAAAGATTTGGAGAAATGGAGGTGTGGGCACTGGAAGGTCATGGTGCAGCTCATACTCTACGTGAAATGCTTACAATCAAATCAGACGACATCATCGGACGTTCACAAACATTCGACGCGATCATCAAAGGCAAGCCAATCGGTGAACCAAATGTCCCAGCATCATTTAACGTATTACTAGCATACCTAAGAGGACTTGCATTGGATGTCGACCTACGCAAGGGAAATTTTTAATCAATTAAAATTAAATTAACTATGAAAACAATAGATACAACAGATTTTGATTCAATCACACTTTCCCTCGCATCTCCAGAGCGCATTCATGAATGGTCATATGGCGAAGTTACAAAACCAGAAACAATAAATTACAGAACAGGACGCTCAGAGCGATCTGGCTTGTTCGACGAGAGAATATTCGGACCAGAAAAAGATTACGAATGTTACTGTGGAAAATACCGACGCATCCGTTACAAGGATATCGTCTGTGAAAAATGTGGAGTTGAGGTTACTCGCTCGATAGTTCGTCGTGATCGTATGGGTCACATCGATCTTGCATCACCAGTGGCTCACATCTGGTTCCTTCGTGGTGTGCCATCTCGTATGTCTACACTTTTGAACATTTCAGTTTCTGATTTGGAAAAAGTTATTTACTTTGCTGGATACATAATCATAAATGTTCATCAGAACGAAAAAGATGAAGTTATAAAGAATCTTGAGAGTGAATTCAAATCAAAGATAAAGGGTGCAAATGACGAAGAGACAAAAGAGAAACTAAAAGAGCTTCTCACAAATACAAAAAGAGAAATCGCTGAAATCGTACCAGGAAAAGTATTAAATGAAATAGCATACCACCACTTTAGTCTAAAGTACGGTTCTTGTTTTGATGCAAGTATTGGAGCAGAAGCTATCTATACAATATTCAAAAATCTTGATTTAGAAAAGTTAAAAGCAGAGACAGAAGCTATGCTCCCAAAGGCTTCAACTCTAGATAAAGAAAAGTTGGAAAAGCGTCTTTCACTTATCCGCTCAATGATCCTTTCTAGAATCCGTCCTGAATGGATGTTCATGACAGTTATACCAGTTATCCCTCCAGCATTGCGCCCAATGGTCGCTCTTGATGGTGGACGTCACGCAACTTCTGATCTTAACGACCTATATCGTCGCGTGATCAACAGAAACAATCGTCTAAAGAAATTGAAGGAAATCGGCGCTCCAGATGTGATCCTCAGAAACGAAAAACGTATTCTTCAAGAAGCAGTAGATGCATTGATCGACAACTCAATCGCAAAACAGAATGATTCACAAGCTGTATCAGCTTCTCAGAAGCGTGCACTGAAATCTCTTTCAGATAACCTAAAATCAAAACAAGGTCTATTCCGTCAGAACTTGCTCGGTAAGCGTGTGGACTACTCTGGACGTTCTGTTATCGTCGTTGGTCCAAACTTGGATCTTGATGAATGTGGACTTCCAAAGCACATGGCTCTCGAGCTATTCCGTCCATTCGTCATCGCTCAGGTTCTTGCTACAGAATTAGCTTTCAATATCCGTGGTGCAAACCGCTTGATTGAAGAAGGTATTCCTGAAGTTTGGGCAATCCTCGAAGAAGTGATCCGTGGAAAGCACGTGCTTCTAAACCGTGCTCCTACACTTCACCGTTTAGGAATACAGGCTTTCAAGCCGATCCTAATCGAAGGTAATGCTATCCAAGTCCACCCTCTAGTCTGTGCTGGATTCAACGCTGACTTCGACGGAGACCAGATGGCAGTATATGTTCCACTAGGTGAAGAAGCTCAAGCTGAAGCTCGTGACTTTATGTCATCAGCAAAGAACTTGCTCAAGCCTCAAGACGGAGCTCCAATCGTGAACCCAAAGATGGATATCGTTCTTGGATGTTACTGGATGACAAAGTCTGTTGATGGTGAAAAAGGCGAGGGAATGATTTTCACAAGTCCAAACCAAGCTATCACAGCTTTTGATCTAGGTGCTATTACATTCCGTGCAAAGATCAAGGTTCTAGGTAGTGAAAAAGCTCGTTACAATAAATTTGAGAACAAGCCATTCGAAACTACAGTAGGACGTCTATTCTTTAACAGTATTCTTCCAGATGATTTCCCATATATGAACGAGGAGATTACTTCAAAGCGTATGTCAGCTCTCGTAGATGAACTTATCGTTCACTATGGTATCGATGCTACTCCAAAAATTCTAGACAAGATAAAATCTTTTGGATTCAAGTATGCTACTTACTCTGGAGTAACTTGGGGTATAGACAACGTGTCTGTACCAGAAGGTAAAACAGAAATAGTTAAGAGTGCTCGTGCGCTAGAATTAACTGTCCGCGATCAGTACAACGAAGGTCTTCTTTCTGAAGATGAAGAATATCAAAAGATTATTGAAATCTGGGAACATGCAAAGAAAGAAATCGAAAAGATAATTCCTGCTACTCTAGATATCACAGGGTCAACATATGACCTCATAACTTCAGGAGCCCGCGGAAATATGGGATCTCTAGTACAGATGTGTGGAATGAAAGGTTTGATCGTGAATACTTCTGGAGAGACATTGGATTTCCCAATTGTACCATCATATATAGAAGGTCTATCACCGCTTGAATACTTCATCACTACTCACGGTTCTCGTAAGGGTGCAGCCGACACAGCTCTGAACACTGCAAAGGCCGGATACTTAACACGTCGTCTAGTGGACGTCGCTCAGGATGTCGTAATCACAGAAGAAGATTGTGGAACAAAGAATGGAAAAGTTATTCATGCAGTGGAGGGTGTGTTTGCAAAATATGTTGCAGGGCGCGTACTGCTGTCTGATATAAAAAATACAGAAGGAAAGGTTCTACAAAAGAAGGGAACACTCGTCACAAAAGAAGACGCAAAGATGCTCGAAAAGGCTGGAATCAAAGAAGCATTCGTTCGCACTCCGTTGTCTTGTGAGACAGTACATGGACTATGTCGTATGTGTTATGGTCTTGACCTTGGAAGAAACTGCTTGATTGAAATCGGTCAGGCTGTAGGTATCATCGCAGCGCAAGCCATCGGTGAGCCAGGTACACAGCTTACACTTCGTACTTTCCACGCTGGAGGTGTGGCGACAGTCGACATCACTACTGGTCTACCTCGTGTCGAAGAAATCTTCGAGCGTCGTCTACCAAAGAACCCTGCAATAGTATCTCAGACAGATGGTGAAGTTCTGGAAATAACAAATGATGGAAAAGAAAAAGTAATCAAGGTTCTAGGAGATACAAAGGGTGATTCAAAATCAAATGAGATGTCATACACAGTTCCTGCTCGTCGTCAGCCTATCGTGAAAGCTGGAAGTAAGATAAAGAAGGGTGATTTGCTCACTGATGGATCTGCTGATATCAATGAGATCGTAAAATACGGAAGTAAAGAGGTTGCAGAAGAATATATCGTAAATGAAATCAACAAAGTTTACGACCTACAAAGTGCATCTATCTCTCGAAAGCATATCGAAATCATAATCCGCCAAATGTTCTCAAGAAAGAAGATCAAGGATGCTGGAGATACTACATTCTCACCAGGTGAGATAGTAGAATCAATCGAGCTCATAGAAGAGAATGATCGTGTTGCCCCTGTAAATGGACGTCCTGCTACAGCAACTACAATCGTCCTCGGTATCTCTGAAGTGTCTCTGACAACTAAGAGTTGGCTATCAGCTGCTTCATTCCAAAACACAAACCGTGTATTGATCAACAATGCTATCCGTGGAGGAGTAGATAATCTAAGAGGCCTAAAGGAAAATGTTATCATTGGTAACTTGATCCCAGCAGGTACTGGATTTGCTCATCACCAAAAAGATCAAAAAGAAGTTGAAGTTCTAGATTCTGTTATTGAAGAAGCAAATTAATAAATAATATATAATTAGGGAATATGTCACTTTCTGTAGTCCCAACCATAAAAGAACGCCTAAACATCGTGGATGTACTATCATCGTACATCACGGTGGAGGGTTCAGGTAAAAATTTTAAAGCCAAATGTCCTTTTCATAATGAAAAGACTCCGTCTTTCTATATTTCGCCTGAGCGCAATAGCTATTATTGTTTTGGTTGCGGAGCAAAGGGTGACATTTTTTCTTTTGTGGAGCACTTTGAAGGTACTGATTTTCTTGGTGCATTAAAAATACTAGCATCTCGTGCTGGGGTCCCATTGACTGATACTAATTCATCTCGCGAATCTCGTGATGAAATGGAGAGACTGTATGACTGTATGGAGGAAGCCACAAAGTATTTTCAATCAGAATTATTGAAAAATCCGGAAGCTCGGTTGTATCTTATGGATAGAGGAGTCAACGATGAATCTATCGAGAATTTTAGAATTGGCTATGTTCCGAATTCTTGGCGCTCAGCCTCTGATCATCTTTTGAAAAAAAGATTTACAAAAATTGAAATTGAAAACGTAGGTTTGATAAAAACAAAAGAAGATAGTTTTTATGATCGCTTTCGCGGGAGAATTATGTTTCCTATCTCAGACAGTAGCGGAAGGGTAATTGCTTTTTCGGGTAGAATATTTGGCCGACCTGATGAAGAAGAGGCAAAATATCTAAATAGTCCGGATACAAAGTTGTTTAATAAATCAAATGTATTGTTTGGTATTGATCGTGCAAAGAACGCAATTCGTACGAGAGGGTACAGTATCATCGTAGAAGGACAGCTCGACCTAGTATTGTCTCACCAGGCTGGGTTTACAAATACTGTCGCTACTTCTGGTACAGCTCTCGCTGATGCTGTGAATACAGCTGATTCTAGGGTGAATAATCTTGGATTGCTACGAAGATTATCTCCAAATATTATATTTGCTTTTGATGGCGACAATGCCGGAGTGCGTGCATGTGGGCGTGGAGCTATGATTGCATTAGGATTGGATATGCAAGTAAAAGTAGCATTGTTGCCGACGGGGGAAGATCCTGCTGACATAATAAAAAAAGATAGTGAGAATTGGAAAAATATAATAAAAAATTCTGTAAATATTATTACTTTTTATTTATCTAGGATAAACGACGAGACTACTGATCTACGTACTCGCGGTCGCAAAGTAAGGGAAGTCATATTCCCATACTTATCTATGATCAAGAGCTCTATCGAACTGGACGCATATATTCAAGAGATAGCCAAAGTCACAGGCATAAATCAAAAGGCTATAAATGATGACTTCCAAGATTTCCTAAAAGTGCATACTCCTAGATTGGAGGTAAAAGAAGTCGTTAATCAGGTAAAAAAAGATGAAGCTGTCCCTAGAAAAATTATTCTACTAAAAAGACTTTTTGGAATTTATAATTGGAAAAAAGAAAATAAAGAAATTTATAATCTAGTTGATAAATTTAGTAAGTCTATAAATGAAGTATTTGGGGATAATTATTTTGAAGACATGTATAGCGATCATAAAGACGAGGCAGATTCACTTTCCTTTGAAGTAGAGATGTGGTATGGTGGCAAGATAGATACTTTATCTAAGGATGTGGTGGAATTACTCCTAAACACAGAAGAAGAATTAATTAAGGAGCGCCTAGTCATAATATCAAGCAAGATAAATAGTTCTCCCGATTCGCTACCAAAAGATTTAATCAAAGAATATCAAATATTGACACAAAAGATGGAGTATATTAAAAATAGTCGCTTAAAATAATTTTATTTATATGGAAAAAAAGAAAAATAAAAAAATAAAAAAGGTTGCAAAAAAGGTTATAACAAAAAAGAAAGTTGTAGCTAAGAAGAAGGTTGTAAAAAAGCCTGCAAAAAAGGTGACTGTTAAAAAAGTTGCTCCAAAGAAAATTGTAAAAAAGCCTATCAAAAAGGTTGTTAAAAAAGTGGAAAAGAAAAAGGTTGCTCCAAAGAAAGTCCAACCAAAAGTAAAAGCTGTAAAAGAAAAAAAGGTAAAACCAGCAAAGCAGAGTGTATCAGAAAAAAAGACTGCAGAGCTAGAAGCAAAAGCTCAGGAGATGATAGAGAAGGGTAAGAAGCGTGGATTCATCACATACGACGAGATCATAAAAATGTTCCCAGACATTGAGAATAATATATTCTTTTTGGATGAATTGTATGACAAGTTTTCTGTGGCGGGTATCGACGTATTAGAGGGCGGAAATCTTCTTGATATGGATGGTGACAATGAAAAGGCTGCACTCAAATACAGTAAAGATGCTAGCGCCTATGACTCTATCCAGATTTATCTAAAAGAGATCGGTCAGTATCCATTGATCCCTGCATCTATGGAGCGTGATTTGGCAAAGCGTATTGAAAAGGGGGATCTTGAAGCCAAGAATTTGCTCGCTCGTGCAAACCTCCGTCTCGTCGTGTCTATCGCCAAGAAGTATGTAGGACGTAGTTCTGACCTGACACTGCTAGACCTTATCCAAGAGGGAAACCTCGGCCTATTCAAGGCAGTAGAAAAATTCGACTGGACAAAGGGTTATAAATTCTCTACATATGCTACATGGTGGATTCGCCAGTCGATCACTCGTGCTCTTGCTGATCAATCCCGTACTATTCGTATACCTGTGCACATGGTAGAGACAATTTCAAAATACAAACAAGTCGTCCGCCGTCTATCCCAAGACCTTGGTCGTGATCCACTAGCCGAAGAGATCGCTGTCGAGATGAATATTGACGTAGAAAAGATTCATGTTATTGAGCAGATCAACCAGGAGACTGTATCACTAGAGCAGCCTATAGGAGATGATGATGAGAAATCTACACGTGGTGAATTCATCGCCGATGACAAGATCCTCCGCCCAGATCAGGATGCTTCACGCAGAATCCTATCTGATCAGATCAAAGAAGTTCTAGATACTCTATCTCCAAAAGAAAGAAAAATACTTGAACTAAGATATGGATTAAACGATGGTATACAGCATACTCTCGAAGAAGTCGGTGCAGAATTCGGTGTGACTCGTGAGCGTATTCGTCAGATCGAAGCAAAGGTCCACGAAAAACTCCGCACAAATGAAAAAATCGCGAGACTAAGAAACTATTTCGACTAGCGAAAAGCATGCAGAAGTTTACTTATGTAATGTTTGAGTGACGTCGAAATATTGTACCCAGTTATATTTCGACTAAATAAAAATAAAAAACTCATCCAATGGATGAGTTTTTTATTTTTATAAATTTTACAATTGCTCTAGTACAGATTCGTTGCCAGTTTTAAGTAATCCGAAGAGTAGATTTGAATATTTGAAATATGCTTCATCTCCTTTTATTTTACCTACGCAATTTGCTGCGACTAGTTTAGTCATCGAATTCTGATGAAGAGGGAATTGACGGTAGACCCATTTTACTTGACCATTATAGTCTTTTACTACTTGCTCCATCGTAGGGTGAAATTTCTTACAGTAAGGACATTCAAAGTCAGAATATTCTATTATTGTTATAGAAGCATCTTTATTACCTTTTGTGTAGTCTGTAGGTTCTGATGCGATGGCATTACCTTTGTATTCGTTTGTGACTTTTCCTGCGATAACTTCGTCAACTACCTTTTTTACTTGGTCGTAACTCTGAGCTCCTTGGATTTCAGATTTTGACCCATTTGATCCTATCACTATAGTGTAGGGCGTGCCTTTTTGATTATCTGGTAGGGCACTCATCGCGTTTTTAGCGCTTGTCATAATGTCTGTACCTAATTTGTCGATGTCTGTATTTTCTATACATGCATCAAGCTTTTCTTTGGATACACCGACTTTTTCAGACAAAGTTTTGTTCTCTGATTTTTTTAGTCCATCACTATTTGTAATAAAAATTGCCAATACTATTAAAAATGCTGCTAATATAATTGCCTGAGGTGTAGACAATTTCTTGTCATTTTTTGGGTTTTCTCCGCCTTCTACTATAGTAGTATTTTCCTCTATAATTATTGTGTTATTTTCTTCCATCCCGTACGAAATAGGAAATGTTTACATTTCCATATTTTATTTAAGTTATCATTGTTAATATCGACTAAACCTACTGTTTAAATCCGTAAAAAATATAACAAACACATTTCGTACGGGATCCATCCTGTAATTATATCATATAAATTATTTGCATAGCATGAATCATTTTGTGATATAATATATACAGGTCTTATTATTAGTTTATTACCTAAATATATTCATTATGAATAGCAAAACTGGTTGTGCTATGTATATGGTTGCAAAGATACTTGTTATCGTAGGTGCTCTAAATTGGGGACTTTACGGGGTAGGTATGTTCATGGGGAGTAACCTAAACTTGGTTAATATTATTTTTGGTGGAATGCCAACAATTGAATCCATCGTTTATGTTCTCGTTGGTATTTCAGGTGTAGTGATGATCTTCGGATGTCCTTGCGGTACTTGCAAAGCAGGCTGTACAGATTGCAAAGTGGAAGAAGTTCCAGCAACACCTGCAACTCCCGTTCAATAATATCTATTTGTACGTTCTATCCGTATAAATATACTAAAAATCACCCCATATATGGGGTGATTTTTGTTCTTGAAAAATACCATTATTTGTGGTAGTATTGTTGGTATATATGGATTATTTTTATGTAATAGTTTTCTATTCTCTTGCCTTCTGCTCGGTTTATGTGCAGGTATTTTTTTTGGTAACTTTTTTTGAAAAAAGACGTTCCATCGTAAAACACCCTGATATTTTAGAATTGACCAGGTATCCTGAGATTACAATTGTGATTCCTTGTTATAACGAAGAAAAGACTGTATCAAAGACGGTGGAGTCTTTGTGTAATTTAGATTACCCAAAAGATAAGCTGTCTATCTTTTTGATTGATGATGGCAGTACGGATGGAACATGGGATATTTTTAAAAAATTTGAGAATATACCAGGAATATCTATTTTTAAAAAAGAAAATGGGGGAAAACATACGTGTTTGAATCTTGCATTAGAAAAGACTAATTCAGAATTTTTTGGCTGTCTCGATTCTGATTCCTTGGTACACCCTCAGGCTTTGAAGCGCATAGTGAATATGTTTAATAATGATGAAAATGCGATGGCCATAGTCCCATCAATCTTGGTTCTGAATCCTAAGAATATTCTTCAAAGTGCACAGAAAGCTGAATATGAAATGGCTATTTACATAAAAAAAATGCTTGGTTTTATGGGTGGGATACATGTGACACCTGGGCCTCTGTCTATTTTTCGTAAAAAAGTTTTTGATGATTTGGGTCCGTATCGCAAAGCCCACAATACAGAAGATCAGGAGATAGCTCTACGAATGCAAGAACATGGTTATAAAATTGACCATTGTCCAGATTCTTATGTATACACTATTACTCCTGATTCATTCATAAAATTATATAAACAAAGATTGCGCTGGGTCTATGGATTTATAAAAAACATGATTGATTACAGAAGGCTAATTTTTAGAAAGAAATATGGCACAGTGGCATTTTTCACTATCCCATCAGGATTGATATCTATAATTTCCGTTTTGTTTATATTTTCTACTTTGCTCTACAACGTGTATCAATTTATTTACAATAAGATAATCCAGGTTGGAGTTGTTGGTTTTTCTAACTCTTATTCTTTTAAATTTGATTGGTTTTTCTTTGATACAAAAACAATATTTTTCTTTTCAATAATACTTTATGTATTGTTGTTATCAGCCATGATCATAGGTAGAAAGATGGTGAATGAAAAAAGAGCTTTATCTATAAATGTTCTGTACTTTATTGTTATTTATAGTATAATAGCTCCATTCTGGCTTTTTAGGGCAATATTTAATTCAATTATTTCAAAAGAGTCAAGTTGGACGTTAGAAAGATTATCATTAAAAAAATAACATGCAAACAACTAAAACAAATTACGCAAAAATATTCTTTGTATTATTAATAACAATATCATTGTTCTCTGTGGCTGTGTGGTCTTCTTATTATTTCAATACAAAAAAGATGGATCAATTAAAGGCGATTGAAGATAAAATTTCCCTTGATTTATTGTCTTCTGAGACTCAATTTTCTCTTTTACAGGAATTGTCATGTAAAGATATATCAACGACAATACTTTCTTCTGAGTTGAATTCTTTGGCAGATAAAATATCATATAGTGAAAATAACATAGGTATAAATAATGCGAGTGTCATAAATCTTAAAAAATCCTATTCATTATTAGAGATTAAAGATTTTCTTTTAATGAAAAAGGTCACCGAACGTTGTGGTCAAAAATCTATATTCGTACTTTATTTTTATAACAATGATGTGTGTGATGATTGTGTAAAACAAGGATATGTTTTGACTAGTCTACGAGAAAAATATCCAAATTTACGTGTTTATTCTTTTGATTATAATCTTGATTTGTCTGCTATAAAAACTATGATCTCTATATACAAGGTTCCAAGTCAAGTACCGGCTCTAGTCATCAATGGTAAAGTTTATTCTGGATTCCAGAGCGTAGAAGATATAGAAAAAACATTTCCCCAGCTTCAATCAATAAAAAAGAATGACTTACCAAAGAAAGATGATTCAATTTCTTCTTTTGTTAAAAAAGTTGTATCTCCTGATCTAAAAACAAAGAGCGAATCATCTGTCTCAGGATCAAATACCACTACACCAGCAAATTAAGTTACATATTAAAACACCCACAATCGTGGGTGTTTTAATATTAGTCTAAATACTTTTTTGTATTTTCTAAGTATTTATGCATTTTTTCTATCCGACCTAATGCATTTTGTTTGTGGGCGTATGGTATTTTTATTGCAACATTCAATACAACAAAAGCTTGAAGAAGTTGCCTGTCACAAAATTCACCATCAAAATACCCAGCAGTAAATTCTCTTTCTACACTCTCTGAGCCTGCTACAGCTATCATACGGGCAATATCCATATACGGATGATTGAATGATGGCCAAGGGTCAAATATAGTTGGGGGATTTGTAGCTAGGATGTTGTTTTTACCAAAATCATTGTGGCAATACACTGTCTCATTTTTTGGTAAAGTTTTCGTTTTAATTATATTTATTGAGTACTCTAATGACCCGTGCTTTTCATCATCTAGAAGATTGTGGTCTGTTGTGTATTTTAATATTCCCTTTAATCTTTCGTCGTTGTTAAGCCACTCCTCTGCGTTTTTGTACTTTGGCTTGTCTTCTGTGTTTACTGCTTCTCCGTATCCATATGATTTTACCTGATGCATTTTGCGCATTATTGCCCCTAATTCTCTGTAGATATCTTTCTCCAGTAATTCTTCGTGTGTGGATACTTCGTTAAGAGTTTTCGCATCTATGTATTCCATTAGTATATAGAAATGATTTCCAATAGGACCTTCTTCGAATACATGCGGGACTTTAACTCCTACATCTTCCCATGCTTTTAAAAATTTTCCTTCAAGTCTAGGATTGATTATACTTAGCGGAATTTTTAGGATTATCTTATTTTCAGGTGCATCTATCCTACATACAAGGCAAGATACCCCGCTGTGCATAAAAGTGACGTCTACCTTTTTGTTTAAAAATAGGGGATGGGTAGATATAAATTCTTTTATTAGAGGTAACAATGCTTCTCTTCTTTCATTGAAGTCGTTGTCTACTTCGTGTTCTGAGTATTTAGGTTGATTGGTAAAATTGACCTCTGTAGCCACGCCCTCATTTAGATTATTTTTTTCTAGCATATTTGTATTATACCTCAATTATAAATATCTGGAAGTCCGACTTCCAGATATTTATAAAAAGTGATAAAATATAAACATGGCATTAAGAAAAACATCTTTGGTTCAGGGTGAAATATATCATATATATAATCGCGGGGTAGACAAGCGAGATATTTTTATGGACGACGAAGATCGTGTTAGGTTTATTCATGACTTATATGAATTTAATAGTACAAACCCAGCACCTAATTTGAATGACTATCTGAAACGAGGTAAAGTAAATAATCTGGAAGTCGGACTTCCAGAAATCCAAAGGAAACCCAGGGAATTATTGGTTGAGATATTGGCTTTTTGTATGATGGATAATCATTTTCATTTAATGATTAGACCTGTATCAGAAAATGGCATTACAGAATTTATGAGAAAAATCGGTACGGGATATACAAATTATTTTAATAAAAAATATGAAAGAAATGGAGCTTTGTTTCAAGGTAAATTTAAATCAGTACACATAGAAAAAGATGCACATTTGATGTACTTACCTATCTATATACATTTT
>JBAYVZ010000010.1:0-22875 GCA_041674285.1 Minisyncoccota bacterium | reverse complement strand
TCTTGTATTTACGCCAAAAAAATCTTGGGAAATCCTTTTGAATTCTTGGGATTCCGCCACACCCGCCACATTACCGCGCGCTTCGCGCGCGCCGAATTTTTGGGTATGTACTACGATGCTCCGAATTTGGGAGGATGTTCGAATGGTAATAATAAAAGGCTGAACACGTTAGTGAACAGCCTTTAAAAAGTTCTTATTTTTAATCTTCAATAGAGTTGAGAAGAGTGGAAACCATATTTCCATAATTATGCCTTGCTATCTGCCTAGCCTCTCTTGATGGAAATAGATCTTTATCCAAGAATGGAGTCGTTGACAACATTCCTCTGAAAAAATTACAAGTTGAAATCACGGAATCTTTGTAAATATTTTTAAGGTCCTTTGGAAACTTCTCTTGCTTAATAACAAAAGTAGTTGAGTTGCTAATTAAAAATTCCTTTTCAAATTCAAGAAGTGATTCTAAGTTTTTAACACACATATTATAGTATTTAACTCTTGTCTTAGTAGAATACTTTTTCGCATGTATGCATACATCTACTCTATAAATTACGTATAGATATAACGTAGTCATATAACTTGAATTACTAAACAAAAGTTTAATAGACTTATCTGGTAGTAAGCTTAAATCATCTACTGATTTAATAGTGATAACTTTTTTATCATGATTTATTCTAAGTTCCATATTTTACGATTTTTCTTTACATTACATTTTTAAGCTTGTAAAGTCAATGGGTTCGAACTTTGTATAAGGAAGTAAAAAATCACCTTGCAATTCAAGATGATTTTTTTTTGCTCCCCCGGTAGGGATCGAACCTACGACCAATCGATTACATTTATCCTAAAATTACTTAAAGGGATGGACTATATCATATCCGTGTTTTGCTTGCGCAAAATTTAGGACCGAGGCGCTTCGAATGCAAATTGCATCCTACTCCATTACTGGATAGTCTCTACACCTTCCTTAATTTTCATTAAGGCTTGGCTCGGGATTGCCCATGACTTGTTTATTCGTCATTTGGGTTTCCCCGAATTCACCTCGTTTTCAATCTATCTTTCGATAGAAAGCTGCGTTATGCCAGACTCGACTTCTCTGTGACAATTTGCACACAAGAGAACACATTTATCTAATTCATTGCGAACACTGTCCCAAGACCGTGTATAACCTTTGGCACCGATAGCGAACTTCTTTAATGAAGGATCGATATGGTGAAATTCAAGGGCTTCAACACATTTTGAGTAGTGACAAATTTGGCAAGAGCCTCCTTTGTATTCGATAGCAAGATCTTTTACCTTCTTGCGTCGCTTCACAACGGCTTTGATTAATGCTTCGCGCCTATCGGCATATTTCCTTTTGTCAGACATAATATAATTATATCATGGGAGGAAAATGTCCACAGTCGATTGCTCTACCGCTGAGCTACAGGGGAATACGTTTCTCTACTCCACCTCAAATAAGGGGAATATATCCATAATTAAATGAACGAATATATAGTATCAAAAAAGGCATTTTAATTCAAGTGGTTAGTTTTTGGGAGCAGATGCTTCGTATGTTGTGTTTATTTTGATATAATTCGTATATGAAAAAAACAATAAATATAGTTTTGAAGGTTATATTATCATTGATTCTCATCATGCCGATACTTGGCGTCCTGGGTGTGTTCCCTCAGCCTACAGCAGACATGTATAAGACAAAAGAAAGTTATGATTTCATAATGGCTCTATATTCAAGTGGATACATTATGTGGCTTATGGGTATAGTGTTTGCATTGTGCCTATTTTTGATTATCAAAAACAAGATGGCGCTCGTAGCACTACTACTGCTACCAATCACTCTGAATATTTTAGGATTCCACATGTTTCTAGACGGAGGATTGTTTAATGCTGGTTCTATCATGGCAGATGTATTGTTTGCACTGAACTTGTACTTCCTATATCAAAATCGTGACCAGTACAAAGCATTGTTTTAAAAAAATATAAATTAAAACAAAAAATCCACCTGAGTTCAGGTGGATTTTTTGTTTAGCTATTTCGATAGGATTAATGATGTCCATGACCCTCTTTTTTACCCAATACACGGATCAATATGATCAATGCAAGTATTCCTACGACTGTCATAAACCATTCAAATACTGTGTCCGGCATAAATGAGTTTGTACCATTCATAGATAGTGCAGTCAGGTTGTTTGTAGAGTTTACAGCACTCGCACCTAGATTCTCGGCTGGGATTGTATTTGACTGACTTACATTACTTGTATTTGTAGACTTTACTGTAGTGTTTGAAGCTACACGAGTAGTAGACTTTGTAGAACTAGTAGATGGAGTATTTACATAAGTAGTCGGCACATCTGATTGTACATATTGTACTGTCGGAGCTTGCGCTACTGCAGGTGTCGCTATGTACTGTACTGGCTGTTGATAAGTTGGGGCGACCTGAGTGTATACCGGAGCCTGAGTGTATGTAGGAGTCACCTGATTGTATCCAGCAGATTGGTTCATAGAGTATGACTGAGAGTATCCAGGATTGTACATGTAGTAACCAGACTGATAAGAATTGTAATTTGTACTTCCACGCTCTTCAGATGTCACAGCAGCAAAAGCGTTATTAGCAATTGCTAGGACAAAAAAGGCAAAAGTAAATGCTATTAGGTTTTTGTATGCTTTGTTATTCATACGTGTATTATAGCATAATAGATACCATTTTGTCAATACCCCACTACCCTGCCACTTTGGGCTTGATTTATATAGCTTTTTAACGAAAATAAGGGTATAATACCCATATAATGAACAATAGTAGAATAAAAGTAATGGTTTTTGGAGTTTTTGATGGCATCCACGATGGGCATCGATTTTTCCTAAATGAAGCCTCTTATTACGGCACAGAATTGACTATAGTAGTCACATTAGATGACACAGTAAAATGGCTAAAAGAAAAGTCCCCTGTCTACACACTCCAGGAGCGTATTCGCGCACTTGAAAAGGAATATCCCCGAGCTACCGTCATCCCCGGAGACAATAAATCCAATGTATGGAATGTAATCAAAGACAATGTCCCCGATGTGATAGTCCTAGGATATGATCAGCGTAGAATGGAGAATGCCCTATTCGACATGCAATTAAAATATGAATTTGAGATAAAGAGAGTAGAGAAAGATTTCAAAGGCAAGACCCTCCACTCTAGCCTATTGCGCAAAAATATCTAGGGTGTAAAATTAAATTCAGTTTCTTTAGAATAAGAATTTAAAGATAGTCTCTTTGGAGGGGGTTTTGAGGCTGTCGAGCCGAAAACTTCAGGATTTTTTAAGCTTCAAAAAATCCGTACCCGGAGAAGAGAGCTATCTTTGAATTTTTATTTATTATTATTTAATAAACAAAATCATATGAACAACCCATTTCAAAACGCACTCTCACAGCTTGACCGTGCAAACAAAGTAAAACCATTTAGTGCAGAATTCATGTCTCGATTACATCAACCAAATCGTGAACTTCACGTAGCTATCCCAGTGACTATGGATGATGGATCTTTAAAGATATTCGAAGGTTACCGTGTACAGTACAACAATGCTCGTGGACCATATAAAGGTGGAATCCGCTATCACCAAGATACAGAGATAAATGAGGTAAAGGCTCTAGCATTTTGGATGGCACTGAAATGTGCAGTTGTGAATATCCCTATGGGCGGAGGAAAAGGTGGTATCACAGTAAACCCAAAAGAACTCTCAAAGGGTGAACTCGAGAGACTCTCTCGTGGGTGGGTAAAAATGATGGCTCCAAATATCGGACCACGCGTAGATGTCCCCGCTCCAGATGTGAATACTACTCCCGAGATAATGTCATGGATGACAGATGAATATGCAAAAAGTTCTGGCGATACTACAGGTGCTACATTTACAGGCAAGCCACTAGATGTCGGTGGATCTGCTGGGCGTGGACCAGCTACAGGCCTCGGAGGATTCTATACTTTCAAAGTCATGCAGGAAAAACTTGGACTACCCGCTTCATGCAGTGTAGTGATCCAAGGTTTCGGCAATGTCGGAGGCAATGCTGCCGAAATACTAGCAAATGATGGACACAAGATTATCGCACTATCAGATTCAAAAGGTGCGATAGTAAAAGAAGACCAAAATAGCAGTTTTGATATCAAAGCATTAAATGAATACAAAAAAGCAAATGGTCAGATCGAGGGGTTCCCTGGATCACGCACAATCACAAATGCAGAATTACTAGAATTGGAGTGTGATGTATTGATCCCTGCAGCATTGGAGAATCAGATCACAGCAGAAAATGCGAACAATGTAAAGGCAAAGCTAGTACTAGAGCTCGCAAATGGCCCCACTACACCCGAGGCAGATGACATACTATATAGTCGTGGAATCCCAGTGATTCCAGATATCCTGGCCAATGCTGGCGGAGTGACAGTATCTACATTTGAATGGGAGCAAAATCTCAAAGGTGAAAAATGGACTGAAGAGGATGTATTTAATAAGCTCAAGAAGATTATGGACGAAGAGACAAATATCATCTATGAAAGATCAAAGGAGCTAGATACTGACTTCCGCAGAACAGCATTCATCGTAGCCCTCGAGCGCATCGAACAAGCTACAAAATAGATTTTAAAAATTAAAATAAAAAAGAGCTGTGAACCATCATGGTCCACAGCTTTTTTAATTCGAAAGGATTCTTCTTGATTTGATTAAGGCTTTTCTTAGTGAGCAGTCACGTTCCCAGAATTTTTCCCACATGAAAACAAGTAAGGCCAATAATTTAACTTCATAACTTTTTAAGTTTCCAAAAATTATTTTTACAACCAACGGTTCAGCGGCTATCAGACCGAGATAAATCCAAAAAATTAATGTAGATGTTTTCATTTTTAAATCTCCTTATTTTTTAAAAAGAATATAATAAATATAACTATTTGTCAATAGTACGTATCAATTTTTTAAATGAATATTTTTAGAGTATAATAGCCCTATGCCAACAACAAAAAAACCTAAAAAAATATCAGTATTACTAGCCTCACATGTCACTCCTACTAGATACAATCTGACGCTCAAACCAGACCTCGAGAACTTTGTATTCGAAGGAAGTGAGACTATAGATATTGTCCTCGATAAAGATATAAAGACTATCACTCTGCATAGTAAAGACATCGCAATAATTTCTGTAGAAATTATTGCTAGTAAAAAGAATAAAGTAGAAAGTAAAAAAGATAATAAAGAAATACAATTTGCAGACAAGATAGAGTACGACACAAAAGCTGAAACTGCGACTTTTACTTTCAAAAAATCTATAAAAAAAGGTAAGGCAAAATTGTCTATTGTTTTCACTGGAATTATCAATGAAAATTTGCGTGGATTCTACCGTAGTCGCTACGAGATAGACGGTATGACAAAACACCTAGCCACTACTCAGTTCGAGGCCACAGATGCGCGCCGTGCATTCCCCTGCTTTGACGAGCCTGCACAAAAGGCAGTCTTTGATGTGCACCTAGTGATTCCCGGCGAGCATATAGCTATCTCAAACACACTACCAGTACGTGTGGCCGAGCACGAGGGCGGATACAAGACTGTATCATTCGCACCGACACCAAAGATGTCTACATATCTACTCGCATTTATCATCGGTGAATTCGAATACCTCGAAGGTCAAACTTCTGGAACCAATCCTACGCTAGTGCGCGTATACACTACTCCCGGTAAAAAGCATCAAGCAAAATTCGCACTCGAAGTAGCTATCAAGTCTCTGGATTTCTACAATCAATATTTCAATATTCCGTATCCACTAGATACTCTTGACCTCATCGCAATTCCTGATTTTGAGAGTGCAGCTATGGAGAACTGGGGCGCAGTCACATTCCGAGAGACTGCAATACTAGTAGATGAAAATCACACATCCCTGTCAAACAAACAGTGGGTAGCTATCGTCATAGCTCATGAGCTAGCTCACCAATGGTTCGGCAATCTAGTGACTATGAAGTGGTGGACTGATCTATGGCTCAATGAAGGTTTTGCTTCATATATGGAATACGTATGTATCGATGCATTGTTCCCACAGTGGCATGTATGGGATCTATACGTAGCGGACAGATACACATTAGCATTGAAGCTAGATGCTCTATCTCACTCCCACCCCATCGAAGTCACTGTCCATCATCCAGATGAGATCAATGAAGTTTTCGACATGATATCTTATTCAAAAGGATCAGCTGTTATTCGCATGCTCGCAGAATATGTCGGACACGATGTATTCCGTGATGGACTACGACACTATCTAAAAACACACAGCTACAAAAACACAGAGACTATTCACCTATGGGAATCAATTGAAAAAATCAGCAAGAAGCCTGTAAAGCAGATGATGGGCAATTGGACAAAGAAGACTGGCTACCCCCTAGTGTCACTATCCAAGACAAAGCATACTCACTTTGCAGAACAAGAGAGATTCCTATCTAGCAGAGTTTCAAAAAAAGAAACAAATGATAAAACTATTTGGAATATTCCAATAGCTTATGAATCCAATGGTGAAGTACTAAAGACTTTTATGACAAAAAAGAAGATCCCCCTAGTAGGTAGCTCTATAGGAAAGCTCAATCTAGGAGAGAATTCTTTCATCCGTACAAAATACGACGAAGAGACATTGTCTAGACTGAGACAAGAAATAGAAAAAGGAAATCTAAATGTAAAAGATAGATTGGGATTGATTAGAGATGTATTCATACTAGCTGAAGCCGGTGAGATGAATACAAGTACAGCTCTAGAATTCGCACTGTCTTATAAAAATGAGACTGAGTATATAGTGTGGTCAGAGATTTCTTCAGATCTCGCTCGTGTACACAATCTGATCATAGATGAAAAGTTTAACGATAAATATAAATCATACGCAAGAGAATTATTCTCAACTATAACTGCGAATATAGGATGGGATCCAAAAGAAAATGAACCTCATTCATATGTATTTTTGCGTAGCCTTGTACTATCAAATTCTGCACACTATGGAGATGAGAAGGTTATAAAGCATGCAAAAAAACTATTCAAGGAGAGAGCTATAAATCCTATCCGTGCAGACATCAGGTCTGTAGTATATGGCATAGTAGCTGCAAATGGTGGCGAAAAGGAGTGGCGCATATTCAGAGACCTGCACAAAACAGAAAAAATGCACGAAGAGCAGGACCGATACCGCAGAGCTCTGACTCAATTCAAAGATGTAAAATTACTAGAAAAGACATTGACCCTTGCTATGGGCACAGAAATCCGTAATCAAGACACACCATTTATCATAGCTATGACATGGAGCAATTTCTACGGCAGAGACCTAGCATGGAGCTTCATTAAAAAGAATTACGCAGAGATACTAAAGATCTGGGGCTCTGGAGGGCATTTTATGTCTAGGATACTCGCCCCTATCGGTACATACAAAGATTCAAAAAATCTAAAAGATATACAAAAATTCTTTGCAAAAAATAAAGCTCCCGGAGCAGATAGGACTATAGAGCAAGGAATCGAAAAGATCAATTCAAGTATAGCCTGGATCAAGGATGACAAGAGGGATATCCAGAAATGGCTGGAAAAGAACTACAAATAAGAGTATACTTTGGACATGAATCCCGTTAGAAGCCTTTATGGCTCAAGCGTGAAATCATATATAAACTATTATGATTGTCGATTATTATTACAATAACCAAAGTAACGGAAATGTAAACATTTCCTGCTTCTAAACGGGATGAATATACACCCAATTTTTGTGCATTTCCCAATTGCACTATTAACAGTTTACGCAGTATTAGAATTAATTCGTTTTGAAAGATTTACAAGTTTATCTTATTATTTTTACATAAAAGGATCCCTATTGATTATAGGAATCCTGACTTCTTCCCTTGCCCTACAGACAGGAGAGATAGCCGAGGATAGTGTCGCTCGTAGCCTACATAATCTAGTCGAAACTCATGCTACATTTGCAAATATTTCTACATGGATCTTTGCAGTATTGGCTATCGTCTACGCGATCGTATGGATCAGCAAGACATCATACAATCAAAAATTAAACGAGAGTGGATTTGCTAAAATTTGGAATCTAAAATTGATGATTGCAAATAAGATAATGAACAATAGTTTTATTATGATTATCCTAGCGATACTAGGACTAGTAGCTATCACTATCACTGGTGCTCTAGGTGGTGCCATCGTATACGGACCAGATGTAGACCCAATAGTCTCATTCTTTTATTATCTAGTAATGTAATATGAAAAAAGTTCACAGATTTATCACCTCCTACGAAGTGACAGATAACAAAATTGAAATAAAAGACAAGGACCTAATCCACCAATGGAAGAATGTTTTAAAATTCAAAATTGGTGAAATACTCACTCTTGCCAATACTACAAACGGCGAGGCTCTTTGTAGTATCACTGAGCTATCAAAATTTGAAGCTATCTTATCCGTAGCAGAGGTCAACACCGTATCAAAAGAGGGCGAGAAAAAAGTCACCCTATACCTAGCGATACTAAAGCGAGAGAATTTTGAGCTTGTAGTTCAAAAAGCCACAGAGGTAGGAGTACATAGAATAGTACCGATCATCACAGAGCACACAGTAAAGACTGGATTGAAATACGACAGATTAGAAAAGATTGCTCAGGAGGCAGCCGAGCTATGCGGTCGCAACAGCATCACAGAGATAGCTCCTGCTCTGAAATATACAGAGGCACTGATAGATTGCAAAAACACAGACCATCAAATAATCTTCGATATCTCAGGAGAACAAGCTAGCAGCAAAAACCTAATAGCAAAAAGCATTAGTCTATTTATCGGACCAGAGGGTGGATTCACAGAAAAAGAAATATTTGAAGCAAAAGAAAATAATATAGAGACAGCCTCACTAGGCTCTCTCATGCTCCGTGGCGAGACGGCAGCAATCATTGCCAGTTTTATAGCAGTAAATTAATATGAAAAAAATAATTATTCTTGCAGTGTTTATATTCCCTCTGGTGAGTTTTGGTGCATCAGATACGTATACATATATAGATAAAAACAATGACGGCACAGTAGATACTATACGTATAGAGACCGGGGGTGAATACTACATGTCTTGTCCATTCGAGAGTGGTGACTGGGTCATAAACAATACTGGTAGTATAGGTATAACATCTATCAACGGCATATCATGTAAAGAGCAGACTCCAATACTAGACATATCTGTCACAGCCAAATCAGGTACCACAGGTGGACCGATAGACCCGATCATCAGCTACAAATACCAAGGTCAGACTCAGATAGTGATGGAGAGTGGTAATATGGTAGAAAATTATAATCAAAAAGTTTCCGACGGAGCACTACCTATAATACTATCTGTATCCCCCGCAAATAATTCTTCAAATCAAAACAGGAGCTCAGATATCGTGATTAATTTTTCTGAAGAAATAAAAATTTCTACGATAAGCTACACGATAAATCCATATCACATACACAACCCTGTCTGGTTAAACAATAATAAAACCTTGATCCTGACACATAGCGCCTATGATGTAAATAGCAAATTGAGCGCGACGCTATCAAAAGGAACGTCCATAAACAATCAGTCGATATACGGTCTTCCATACAAATGGTCTTGGAATACAAATCCCGGTACGACGGGTGGCGGTTCCTCTACCGGAGGTGGAGCATACACAGGTGGTGATGTGTACACAGGTGGATCTGTATCGACAGGTGGAAGATCAAATACAGGCGGTGGGGGCGATACAACTCCACCAATAAATACATATTTATTTATTAATAAAAAGGTAGGAATAACAAATAGTCCAAATGTAACACTAGAGCTACTAGCTACAGGTGCCACATGGATGATGATATCCGAAGATCAATATTTTAAATATGACATATGGAAACCATACGCATACAATTCTACTTGGACTTTTTCAAGTAAATCAAACGGAGTAAAGACCCTATATGCAAAATTCAGAGATGATTCGTATAATATATCCAATCCTATAGCAGCTAGCATCAATCTGATAAATACCGCACCGACACTCACAGGCAAGACATTCTCATTCCTCACTACGCTAAACAACAGGAGTCCGAAGCAAATGATAAAAAATATGCAGATAGCTTTAAACATGGATCTTGCTTCTACTCTCATCCGACCACTTACGGTAGACGGAGCTTGGGGGAAGGCAACGACCAATGCACTCATGCTATTCCAACAGAAACATGGACTAATACCAGACGGAGTAGCCGGATGGATGACTCGCACAAAATTAAGCCAGGTTGTAGTTCAATAAAATAAAACACCCCGAATAAAATGGGGTGTTTTATTTTATATTATTTAAAAAAGTTTTCCTGTGTAGCGGAGTCAGTCCGTGTTTTTTTATTGCTGCATAATGCGCACTCGTGCCATACCCTGCATGATTCTCGAAACCGTAATCCACATATTCTAAACCGTATTTATCCATCAGGGCATCGCGTGTAACTTTCGCTACGATAGATGCACACGATATCACAGGGTGCAATTCATCCCCTTTTATTATCGTCTCTTGATTTACATATTCCACCGGAGCTTTTAATCCGCCATCAAGATATATGTGGAACGAAGCAGGAGATACTTCTTGTGACGGTCTGGCGCCTCGTCCTCCCTCATCCGAGGACCTCGCAAGAAGTATCTCCTGCGCAGTGATCCTAGATAAAGAATTATTCAAAGCTTTTTGTATGGATGGCACTATGCCGATCTTGTCTATATCACCGGCTGATACAGCAGACACAGCAAAATCACAATTCCCTTTTTCTTTTTCTTCTTTAAAATATTTCACCCATTTCTCTTTTTGTTTTTGAGTTAATTTTTTGGAATCACGTAGAGGAAGTTTATTCTCAGAGCCATATTCTTTGATATTTTTTTCAAAATCAGGGACGAGAAAGATAAAAGCTCCGACCATAACAGGTCCAGCTATAGGGCCTCGCCCTACCTCATCTATCCCTATAATAAACTTTTTATCCATTGGGTTATTATACCAAAATACCTCCACCCCGTCTTTTGAGTACAAAATCCACCCCTCAAGATGGGAATTTTAATCCGCACTTAATTCTGACCCTAAAGGACTGCATTTTCTATGAATTGATTACAATTTTAGAAAATTGGAGTATAATACCCCTATGTTAGATTCAAAATTCATACATCTACACACTCACTCTCACTATTCACTATTGGATGGCTTGACTAAAATCGAGGTGATGGTAAAGATCGCAAAAGATTCAGGGATGAATGCTGTGGCTCTTACTGACCACGGTAGTATGTATGGAGCTATAGAGCTATACAAGGAATGCCACAAGGCCGGAATCAAGCCGATCATAGGATGTGAGGTATACGTAGCGGAACGCACTCGTTTTGACAAAGAGCCCGGTATAGACAACAAACGCTACCACCTGATACTCCTAGCAAAGAATAAAATTGGATACAAAAATCTGATGAAGATTGTGACCAAGGCAAACCTCGAGGGATACTACTACAAACCCCGAGTAGACATGGATCTTCTCCGTGAACATAGTGAGGGTATCATAGCGTTATCCGGATGTATGGGGGGCATGCTATCGAAATCAATCCTAGCCGGCAATATGGACAGGGCCGAGGAATTGATAAAAACACACCAAGATATTTTTGGTAAAGAAAATTATTTTATTGAAATACAAAATCACCCTCATATCGAGCGTGATGCCGAACTTCGTGGTAAGTTAATCGAGCTAGCCAGAAAACATGATATTAAAATAGTAGCCACTCAGGACTCGCACTACCCATGTAAAGACGATCACAAGGCACACAATACACTACTCCAGGTGAACACTGGGGCAGACGTAAAAGACGCGGGTAAATTTGAATTCTCTGAAGATGACTTTTCATTGATTGATGAAAAAACTGCACGAGAATATTTCAAGGATTGCCCCGAATCTGTAGACAATACAAGATTTGTAGCAGACATGTGCGAGGCTTACGACCTAGAATTAGGTACTGCATACTTCCCAGATTTCCCTATAGACAATGGCAAGACTGCAGACGAAGTACTCCGAGAACTGGCATACGCTGGTTTTGCTTTTCGTGATATCACAGTGACAGATGATTATACAAAGCGTCTTGAATACGAGCTCGGTATCATCAAACAAAAAGGCTACCCTGCATATTTCCTTGTGGTTGGAGACCTACTCAAATACGCTCGTGAAAACGGAATTCTGACAAATATCAGAGGATCAGTCGCCGGATCTCTGACGACGTATCTAATCGGAATTACAAATGTGGATCCACTCATATACAAGCTACCTTTCGAGCGATTCCTCAATCCTGAGCGTCCATCCCTACCCGATATCGATATGGACTATGCTGATAATCGTCGCGATGAGATCATCGCTTATGCAAAGAGAAAATACGGAGAGGACAAGGTCGCACAGATCGGTACTTTTGGTACGATGATGGCAAAGGGTTCTGTGCGTGACGTGGCCCGAGCTCTCGGATATCCGTACTCTGTCGGCGATCGTATATCTAGCATGATCCCTCTTGGTTCACAAGGTACGGCTATGACTATCGACCATGCGATGGAGATAGTGCCCGAGTTAGCAGAAGCATACAAGAATGAAGCAGAGACGAGAGAGATTATAGATCTCGCCAAGAAGATGGAGGGTTGTGTTCGTCATATCTCCGTACACGCTGCCGGAGTAGTGATTTCCCCTACTCCACTTTGGGATTTCACTCCAGTCCAATACGACCCAAAAGGTGGTGACATGATCACGCAATACGACATGTATAGTATCGAAGACGCAGGACTTCCAAAATTCGACTTCCTAGGAATTCGTAACTTGGCTATCCTCGCAGACGCAGTCAGGCTCGTAAAACAAATCCACAATGTAGATATCAATATAGACAAGATAGACCTAGAAGACAAGAAGACTTTTGCTATGCTTGCTCGCGGAGAGACTATGGGACTATTCCAATTAAATGGCTCTGGTATGACTAGGTATCTAAAGGAGCTACATGCCAGTACAATCCACGATATAAATGCCATGGTGGCCCTGTACCGCCCCGGACCGATGGAAATGATACCAGAATACATCGAGCGTAAACACGACCCGTCAAAGGTCAAATATCTCGATCCAAGAATGCGAGATATCCTCGACCAATCCTTTGGAGTTATCACATATCAGGACGACGTGATGATGATAGCCATCAAGCTCGCCGGCTACTCGTGGCTTGAGGCGGACAAGCTCCGAAAAGCAATGGGAAAGAAAATTCCAGCGGAAATGGAGGCTCAGAAAAAGCACCTAAATGAAGGTTTTATCGAGCATGGACTCACACCACAAAAAGCTAAAAAACTCTGGGAGCTCATCGAGCCATTCGCAGCCTACGGGTTCAACAAGGCCCATGCGGCTAGTTATGGGCGTGTAGCATACCAGACAGCATTCATGAAGGCGAACTACCCTGTCGAGTATATGACAGCCATCCTGACTGCTGAATCCGGAGATGTAGAAAAGATCGCAGATATCGTACACGAATGTGAAAAGATGGGCATAAAAGTCTTGCCACCAAACGTAAATGACAGTTTTGGAGGATTTACGGTGATCGTAGGTAGCGATAAAGAAGAAGGCCGTACTATTCGCTTTGGACTATATACGATAAAGAATCTAGGTACAGATATCTCAGATTCTATTATCGAGGAGCGAAAGCGTGGAGGTAAATTCACCTCTTTGGAAAATTTCTTTGAAAGAATAAATCACAAGAATCTAAACAAGAAATCCGTCGAAGCCCTCTCAAAGTCAGGCGCTATGGATGACCTAGAAGAGAGAAATATGATCATTGGTAATCTAGAGTTGCTCATCGCATTCAACAAAGAATCCAAAGGTAGCGGAGCTCAAGAATCACTCTTTGGCGCTATCGGAGGAATCAAGGCCCAACTCAAACTCCAACCTCAGACACCTGCCACTCAGACAGAAAAATTATCTTGGGAAAAAGAATTGCTAGGATTATATATCTCTGGACACCCACTAGATATTTACAAAGAGAAGATTGAGAAATTCGGCACTGTAATATCTGAAATCCGTGCGAGGGTAGAAAAGGAAAAGCCAGTCGTAGTAGCAGCCATCATAGACACAATCCGGATCGTGAATACAAAAAAAGGAGACCGTATGGCATTCATAGCCATATCAGACTACACCGGAACTATCGAGGCAGTAGTATTCCCAAAGCTATTTGAAGGCACGAAAGATATCCTCATAGAGAACAATATCATAGCTATCAACGCAAAAGTTAGTGAGAGAAATGGAGAAAAGAGTCTAGTAATAGAGAAAATGAAGAGAATATAGCAACAAAAAATCCGCGATACCGTCGCGGATTTTTTGTTCACAGTATTTTAATTAAATTACTTCCTCCTTGTCATCGATCATTTTCATGATTCTGACAACCTGCTTTGAGTAGCCAGGGACGATAGAGTCGGGGTTATATTTCTTTAAAATTTGTGTTGTATTCATCTCCTTCTTGTAGTAAGGAGCATTTTCGTTATTTCCACCTAATGTCTTTGATATATGCTCGATAGAAGCATCGACAGAAGAGAAACCTTTCTTACAAGAGAACCATCCGAAGCTATTATTTGGGGCTTTTGGATTCTTACATGCATTTATTCCACCAGTGGATTCACGCAAGCTGATCGCAGCCAATAGTCTCCAGTCTAAATCATGTTTTATCGCTTCGTCTACGAACTTTCGTCCATATCCTGCAAGCGGAGCGTTTCTTGATTCAAAGAAATCATCGATTGCCTTTGCACGCTCTTCACGGATCTTTGCTTCTTCTGGAGTTATCAGTGAAGTTGTGATCTGTGATATATCTTGACGAATTGCTACAGTCTGATTTTGGATCGCTGTCACTCCTGCAAAAGGTAGTGTTGTGGCAAACAATGGTATAGCCACAAAAGACTGTAGAAACTGTGTAATTTTTTTGTTTTTCATAATGTAGCGGTTGTGCTCCGCAAAACGTATGACAGGATTATTTTTGTTTAGAGCCGAGGCTTAAAACAAAAAACCCTTGTATATAATGTAACTAAACATAACATACTTGGGACTAGATATATATTAGCATATCCAGCCAGAAAAGTCAATAGTTATGCCACTGTTTTTGCATGTGTCAAATACAAAAAACCCTTATAAAATAAGGGTTTTTTGTTCAATACGGCTTGACAATCTATATATTATAATGGTCAAATTATGCCTATTTTGTAAAGGTTTTAACCATTTTTTGACAGATTTAGAACTTTATCCTGTAAAAAGCTATATTTATCAACAAAAATGGTTATTTTTCTTCACCGTGACACCCCAGAAGGAACTTGTTGGGCAAATCCTACGGGGCAAGCTTTCTTTATTTTTTAACTATTCAGAGCCGTGACATTTCTTATATTTTTTACCACTTCCACATGGGCATGGATCATTACGACCGATTTTGTCCCCTGCTGAGGCCTGTACCGGGCCATTATTTTCTTCAGAAGAGAGGATGATTTGCTTGTTCTCCTCTATATCATCTACCCTATTATCATCATTTACATGGATAGTTTTTACTAGCGAATATACCTGCTCTTTAAACACAGCCTCCATATCTCGGAATAGTCGCAATCCTTCTTTTTTGTATTCTATGAGTGGATCTCGCTGACCATATGCACGGAGGTTCACAGAGCTACGTGTGTATTCCATAGTCTCTAGGTGTTCTACCCATAGATTATCTGTAGTGTATAGGGCGATACGTCGTACTGTCTCAAAGAATGCTGTATCTCCAAAATCACTGCGTTTTTGAACTATTACCCCCTCCAGGTCAGGATAGGTAGCATACAAAGTACCAAGGAAATTCTCGATATCCCCCTCTGTGCCAGACAGCATAGTTCGGCGTCTAGCATATACTATATTTCTCTGATGGTTCATCAAATCATCGTATTCCAGAGTATGCTTTCTCGAATCAAAGTGGAAACCTTCTATTTTTGCTTGAGCATTTTCCAAAGTCCTAGAGATGATACTGTTTTGGATAGGCTGATCTTCTTCTACTCCCAATTTGCCCATCATAGACTTTAGTCTATCCCCTCCGAATATACGCATCAGATCATCTTCTAGTGATACAAAGAATTGAGTCTCCCCCGGATCCCCCTGACGGCCAGATCGTCCTCGGAGCTGATTGTCGATACGGCGAGCTTCATGTCTCTCGGTACCTAGTACGAACAAACCACCTAGAGATTTTACTTTATCATAAGATTCCTGACTAAAAGGTACACCTCCGAGCTTGATATCCACCCCACGTCCAGCCATGTTCGTAGCTACGGTCACTGCACCTAGTCGCCCAGCATTGGCGATGATCTCTCCTTCGTGTTCATGATTCTTTGCATTCAATACTGTATGCTTTACTCCGGCTTGTGTCAGGTACGCAGAGAGAACCTCATTCTTCTCGATAGATACTGTACCAATAAGAACAGGCTGACCCTTCTCATTGAGTTCTTTTACTTTTGATACTATAGCTTTGTACTTTGCTTCTTCGGTCTGATAAATTAAATCTTGTCTATCTACACGAGCGATATCCCTATGTGTGGGCACAACGATTACATCGATACCATAAACTTTTCTGAATTCTTCTTTTGAAGTCTCCGCAGTTCCAGTCATACCAGATAGTTTTTTGTAAAAACGGAAGTAATTTTGAAATGTTATAGATGCGACTGCGCGAGTCTCTTTTTCAATCTTTACACCCTCCTTAGCTTCGATAGCCTGATGTAGCCCCTCGCTCCATCGACGGCCTGGCTGTAGGCGCCCAGTAAATGCATCCACTATGACGACTTCCCCGTCTTTTACTACGTAGTCTTTATTGTTCTCATATATAGCACGAGCCTTTACTGCAGTCTCTAGGTGGTGCACATATTTAATTCCCTTTTCAGTATAAATATTTGAAATACCGAGCAATTTTTCTGCTTTTGTTATACCCTCGTCTGTCAGAGATATGGCTTTCAATTTTTCATCTACAGTATAGTCCTGCTCTTTTGCTAATTGCTTTGAAATATTTGCAAATGTATAGTAAAGATCCTCTGATTCAGCCGTAGCTGAAGATATGATCATAGGAGTGCGAGATTCATCTATCAATATAGAGTCCACCTCGTCGACAATAGCATAGTGATGCCCCCTCTGAACTAGGCCGTCTACCCTATTTGCTAGATTGTCTCTGAGATAATCAAATCCGAATTCATTGTTTGTACCATATGTGATATCACAACCATAAGCTTCTTTTCTAGAACAAGGACGCATGTATTCATACTCTACCTTAAAAGAACTGTTATCAGAATTTTCATCTTCTACTTTATCGATATGTGATGCATCATATATATAAGAAGTGTTTTGTGAATTCACTATACCTACAGTCATGCCGAGCAATGCAAAGATTGGTCCCATCCACACAGCATCACGGCGAGAAAGATAATCATTCACTGTGATCACATGCACACCCTTCCCAGTCAGAGCATTGAGGTATGCAGGACAAGTAGCCACGAGTGTCTTACCCTCTCCTGTTCTCATCTCGGCGATATTTTTAGAATGCAGAGCTATACCTCCGATCATCTGCACATCATAGTGCCTCTGATCACGGGCACGGATAGATGCCTCACGAACCACAGCAAAAGCCTCTGGCAAGATATCCTCGGTAGTCTCACCCTTTTCCAATCTATTCCTAAATTCAGTTGTTTTATTCTTTAGCTCTTCATCTGTCAGGGCCTTTATGCCATCCTCCAGTTCATTTATGCGGACAACGGTCTTTTGGGCCTTTTTGACAAAAGCATCACTCTCAGTTCCAAATATACTTTCTATAATACTCATCCCGTTAGAGATAGGAAGCCTTTAGTCTTCCGTATCTTATTATCTATTAGTAAAAATCAACCCTATGATAAATATATGCAACATCCCATTTAATCATAACAACACATCTCTAACGGGACTCATAGTAACCCATTTTAACACAATAAGACGTTTTTTAAAATGTGCAGAAAACAAGTAAATACACATAGACGCAAAAAGAAAACCCCCTGATAGAGAGAGGGTTTGCTTTTTATGCTCGAAAGAATTACTTCTTCTTTGCTACTTTTTTAACTGCTTTCTTTGCAACTTTCTTAACAGTCTTTTTTACAGCCTTCTTAACTGCTTTTTTAACTGTCTTTTTAGCTGCTTTCTTTTTTGCTGCCATATATTTTAAAAAAAATTATTTTTAAAGGATGTGTGATTCACGACCTTACAAAATTTTTTTAAAAAACTTTTGTAAAAAAATTTATCACACTCACTACTACATTATCTTACATAAAAAAAATATGTGCAATACTTTTTTCAACAAAACTGTGGATAACTTTTTTAATTTTAAAAAAAATAAAAAATATTTTTAATTTTATTTTTGAAAAAAATATTTAGGAAAATAATTTTTTAGAAATGTTTTATTTTAATTTATTTTTTTTAGAAGTAAAAATAAAATCACTACGATTTGCATCGTAGTGATTTTATATTCTGTGCTCAAGCCAGCTGGTGCTTGACTCCAACACAAATGACTATGTGAGTGCAGCCGCTGACTAGAACACATAACGGCTACAAGAACTATTATATAACAAAAAGATATAAAACACTATACAGACAAAACAAAAACCACCTTGCGGTGGTTTTTGTCAGTCATTTGTTTTATATAAATTATCGGAACCCTTTACTCACAATGATAGTATATCAAATCTAGATATTTTGTCAATCATATTTTCCGATAATATAGAGTCAAGCTATTAGTGTCCGTGGCCGTGTGAATCTTTTTCAGATGACTTGCTGTACTTCCTAGAGATAAACACTATGAGTAAAATAAATATAATGAAGAACAACCATCCTAACAGTGTACTAGGCAGGAATGACCATCCACTAGCCCCCGCACTAGCACTGAGCATATTGCCATTCAAATTATTTTGATCTACTGGTGTACCAGTTATCAATTTACTATTCTCAGTTGCATCGTATACACCCTTTGATGTATTTGTAGTGCTACGTGTAGTTGAAGTATTTGAATTACTATTTTGATTTGATGCTACTTGATTTGTCGTAGGTGTCTGATAGTAAACTACTTGAGGAGCTGTGACTGCAGGAGCCTGCACTTGCGCAGTTACTGCACATCCTACCCAGTTACATGGTGAGTACCATGGGTAATTATTATTACAATCTGAAGTACAAGCCGGCTCATCATTATCACAAGTGTATGCTCCACATCCACCATTGTTCTCTACGCGAATAGTTAGTGTATCTGTGTCATTGCCATTTGTTCCGTAGGCATAGATAGTAAATCGTGAAGTTGTATTTACTGTCACATTTGCAGATCCAGAAGTCTGGTATCCGTATCCATTACCAAATCCTACATATGAACAATCTCTAGTATTCCAGTAAAGAGTAGTGCTCTCCCCAGGACGTACAGAAGTACGACTCGCAGTGAATGATGTGATAGTACATGTACCAGTATTTGATCCACCAGAAGTTATACTCACAGTTTCTGTATCATTGTTATTTGCACCGTAGGCATACAGAGTGTATGTAGTAGGAGCACTCACATATACTACAGTAGAGCCAGATGCAGAGTATGACCCACCGCCAACCTGACCAAGATTCACATAAGTACAGTTACTTGTACTCCAAGACAAAGTCACGGGAGTAGAATAATTAGAAGAAAAGTTTATAGTTGAAGGATTTGCAGTAAATGAATTGATCGCACAAGAATTAGTCGGAGTGCCATTTACAGTCACAGTTACAGATTCTGAATCATTATTATTTGTACCGTATGCAGTAATCGTATATGTAGTAGTACTGTTTACAATCACACTAGTAGATCCAGATGCCAGTATTGAACTCACGCCATTTGGAGTAATAGTCAAGTTGTTACAATTTGTAGTATTCCAAGAGAGCACTACAGTTGCTCCTGCATTTACAGAAGTAGAATTGGCATTAAATGAGTCAATACTACATGTCTTTACTGATACAGGGGCTAGTGTAGTAAATGGTGCAGAGTACCCCTGAGTCATACCATAAGTAGAAACTAGAACTGTTTTAAAATAATAAGTAGTATTCGGCAATAGACCAGAGATAGTAGTAGATATAGTACCTGACGCTGATGTAGGAGTAGATACATATGCAGTCTGACTCATCAATGGATCAGTACCGTATTTAAACATCGCTCCTGTGATAGTCTCGCCATTTGCATTGTAAAATGCAGACAAAGTAGCACTACTAGTAGTGATATTTGAAGCTGGATCTGTCATAACTGTAGGTTCAGCTGCAAAAGATACCTTTACGGCAAATAAGCTGAAAACTAAAGCTGAAACGACTAAAATTTTGTATAAATTTTTCATATGGGTAGTGTATCATATCTGAACGGTTTTGTCAATACCTTACCTTGACAAATACACTATAATTTGCTATAATACTAGCAAGAAATAAACAAAGTATGAGCACCTTAAAAAACATGGCTATAGCCATCATCGCGATCGTTTTCGCAATCGTTCTCCCCTTCAATAGGGTCGATGGGCAAACAGACACATTAACAGCAACTGCTAAAATCGACGGTTATAAAATCGCCGAAAAAGCTACTGCTGGAAGCTTGAAGGTTTACGGGGTTCGCCTCGTGGCTTTCGACACTACCTTCAATGTACCCGTATCGATGAGGTACGACACATTGAGTGCCTTTGAGACTAAATCTTTTTTAGACTCAGCTTATGGACCATTGTTCCAAGGACCTAAAATGATCTACATCCGTAGAACATGGAGGGACACCCTTGGAAATGTAAAAGTTTTCACCTCACAAATCAGGACACTTCCTATCGCACCTACAGTAAATTTTGTTCTAGCCCCCGTACAGGTGACTACAAACAAGATGATGTGTACCGTGAATGTAAATAGTAGAGATACTGCTACCGTGCAGGCATACTATTCACCAGATGGACAAATGTTCTTCCCTGTTGGACTAAGCAAAAAAGTTAATCCTGGAAACACTATCTTCACAGATAGCTTTCCTAACTTTAATTTTACTGGAGACACTATCCAGTATTTTGCATCAAATCTTGGTGGTGGAGATTCTACCACCAAAGCAGGTGTGACGAATTATGTTCCTAATACTCCTTGGATTGAAGTTGACTCAGCTGTGCAAATAGCTGGAACAAATGATTTCAAGGTTTACGGAAGATGCATCACTTATAACTTGGCTACCAATATAAAGGTAGTACTAGGTATAGGAGATACATTATTCCTAGGATTACCACCTCACAATGGTTTACAGAATTGGGACGCGACAAAAACTGGTGCCACTAAAGGTATCCCGTACAGCATCACTGCTATTGCAAAAAATGCTTCTGGGACTGGTGTGAGCACTAAAAGTGTAGTAGTGAATTTACCTATTGATTTAGCTGTAACAGGATTTAGTGCTACACCTAGCACTATGTCAGCACAGATTAAATTCAAGCCGGAAGTTCCGGTGGGTAAAGTGGCGAACTTTTCGTTAGACATAGCAAAGGATTCATCCTTTGTAAATGTTGTACAGAGTAAAGCATTCTCTGCAATGAATAGTTCAAGCCAAATCCAATCTGCAATATTTTCTTTATCTGATACTGGCGTATACTACGCCCGTATCCAAGGATATATAACCCCTGCCAATGGGCAGTATGTGAGAGAGGTTGTAACCTTTACAATCGAATCTACTCCTACTACTGGAGTTAGCGAGATTGATTTAAAGAAAATTGTGGTTTATCCAAACCCATGCGAAAACATTTTGTACCTTCCTGAATTTACTGAGTATAACATCACTGATATACAAGGTAGGTTCATTACTTCTGGCGAATCAGACAAAGTTGATATGAGTGAAATCCCTAGTGGATTCTACAACATACAAACTAAGATTGGTTTTGCCAAGATTGTAAAAAATTAAGTCCTACTAAGTAGGCACAAACAAAAAGAACGCTCACGATGTGAAGCGTTCTTTTTTTATATTTTTTACCAAGGAATCACCTCCGGCTACTGCCCGAGGAAATACCTTTTTAAAAAATTTAATACAATAAAAAAAATCTCAACTTACGTTGAGATTTTTTTTATTGAAAGTTAATAGGTTGTTGCAATAATCAAGAAACAAATAGAAAGTTTTGAAAATATTCTTAATTTTGTTCCGTTCGTATTTTGTTGATACTGGTCTTTCCCAGATGTCAGTACTTCGCTATGCTGTAGTACGCAGCAATTGTATAGTCAATTGAGCTATACAATATCGACTCAATAAGATCTTTGTACTTATAAATAAGATACATCGATTAATTTCAAATTGAATTATTCCACGACCAGCTTCCGCTAGCCGTGCCTTGTTACGACTTATTCCCTGTCACCGAGCTTACCGTAGGCCCTCCTTTTGGAGAGATTTCGGGTATTCCCGGCTCCCTTGAATTGACGGGCGGTGAGTACAAGACTTGAGAACGTATTCACCGCGGTATATCTGACCCGCGATTACTAGCGATTCCAGCTTCATGGGGTCGAGTTGCAGCCCCCAATCCGAACTGACGCCACTTTTATTAGGATTCGCTCAGGGTTACCCCGTCGCTGCCCGTTGTAGTGGCGATTGTATTATGTGTGTAGCCCAAGGTATCAAGGGACATGCTGACCTGGCGTCATCCTCCCCTTCCTCCCCGACCGAAACTTTCGAACATATGTTCAAAAACTTGGGTCGGGGCAGTCTCGTGTGACACTTATAACACACGACGAGGGTTGCGTTCGTTACCCCACTTAAGGGAACAATTCAAACCACGAACTGACGACGGCCATGCATCACCTGTCAACTAGTCTTGCGAGGGCCCCGGTTTCTCGGGGCTT
>JBAYVZ010000009.1:0-36954 GCA_041674285.1 Minisyncoccota bacterium | reverse complement strand
AGTTCATATCGACGGCGGAGTTCGGCACCTCGATGTCGGCTCACCTTATCCTCCTGGTGGAGAAGCTGGGAAGGGTTTAGCTGTTCGCTAATTAAAAAGGTACGCGAGCTGGGTTCAAACCGTCGTGAGACAGGTTGGTCTCCTATCTACTGCACTCGTTGATTCTTGAGAAGATTTGCTCCTAGTACGAGAGGACCGGAGTGAACTGACCTCTGGTGTGCCGGCTCTACTGCCAAGTGGACCGCCGGGTAGCTATGTCGGGAATGGATAAGTTCTGAAAGCATCTAAGAACGAAGCCAGCTTCAAGATTAGGAATCGTTTGAGAAACCTGAGAGATGATCAGGTTGATAGGCGCTAGGTGTAAGCACAGTAATGTGTTCAGCCAAGGCGTACTAATCGTTCGATTCCTATTAGGAACTTTGAAAATCACAAATAATATCTTGTCCCCCTTCGGGGGATCTCCCGTAGGTGGATTTATCTCCCTACGGGGAGACACTCTAAAATAGCATTCAGTTTTTAAATATCATGACAAATCGTTTATTGTTTTCGACAAAGATTGTTGATACAATAAGTTAGTTGAAAATTTTGTTCTGGTGATTTGGCAATGGAGTCACACCCGATCACATTCCGAACTCGGAAGTTAAGCCCAACTGCGCCGATGATACTCATTCGTGGGAAAAGTAGGTTGTCGCCAGAACAAAGAATTTAACTAAAATAAAAAACACTGTAATAAAATACAGTGTTTTTTATTTTTGCCATACTATCGTCTGGCGAGAACCGTAATAATATAAAGTAGGTTTACACGGATAATTTTCTGCTGAAAATTTCCGCGACCCCGCCTCGCGTCGACACGCTCCGGCCTTGCAGTCGGGTCCCTTTGTCCCGACTTCACACCAGAACAAAGAATTCAACTAAAAGAAAAATCGTTACAGAAATGTAACGATTTTTCTTTTTGCCATTTTGTTGACAACCTACCTCAGGTAGGGGTACTATTAGGGTATTATAATAATATTGAAAATATATGAGTAATGAAATGTCAAAGTTTAATCGAGCACCTGATCCTGTTGAAGGTGGTGGTGGTTTAGAGAATAAAGAAAATAAATTTGATAGTTTTAAACAAGAAATACAAATAAGATTGAGATATCCATCAGATTTTTCTGTTTTAGAAGAGAATGAACAGAAAATGATTGAAAATGAAA
Source organism: Minisyncoccota bacterium (assembly GCA_041674285.1). Lineage (GTDB taxonomy): Bacteria > Patescibacteriota > Minisyncoccia > Phycocordibacterales > UBA9973 > UBA8515. The sequence goes on along the minus strand of JBAYVZ010000009.1, from coordinate 35,755 downwards.
TTTCTGATAAGGCAGATGAAATTATTAAAAGAATAGAGTCATCTAATCTTTCTTCAGAAGAAAAAATAAAACTTGAAGAACTTATTCAGGATTTATATTAAATTGATAAATAAGAACGGTTCTCGATTAACCCAACTTCACACCAGAACAAAGAGTTCAACTAAAAGAAAAATCGTTACAGAAATGTAACGATTTTTCTTTTTGCCATACTATCGTCTGGCGATTAAAAAACCACTCGAAAGAGTGGTCTTTATGTTTTTAAGCAGTGAATGATGGCAGAATTATGGTCTTACCATTTTCCCTGTGAACACCATGAAAGCATTCGCATTTTTCACACCAAATGTGACTGTCCAATATTTCACCATTTTTTACTTGGTAAAATCTGTTGTCAGAGCATTTTGCTATGATTAATTTGTCCCCATTTGATTCAAAATGGATTTCATTGCCGATTACGGCTAATTCTTGTTGTTTGTTCATATTCTTGTGTTTTATTTGGTTTTAAAGGTACTAAAAATAAAAACCAGCACTTTGGTGCTGGTTTTTATTTTTAGTATATATACGTAAATACTAGTAAGACAAAAACCAACACCCAAATGTGTGTGATTTTTGACAACATGAATTTACGAATATTTTCATATTCTTATATTATCATAAAATTTATTTTTTACAAATACAGGAATTTAGCGATTTTTTTGTTAAATGTTATTATATATCTATGAATTCGATTATCATCATAATAACAGTAGTAATCTTTACATCATTACTAGTTGTAGTGGGACTATTGTATCTAGTATTCAACGTAGTTCTAAAGAAGACAAATTTTAGAATCAAGACAGAGTTGGAGCAAGATAGTTACGATAAATTATCTTCTCGACAAAAGATGAAATACATAACCAGTATAGTATTTTGCGGTACTTCGCTAGGGATACTTTTATTTATACTCATACCCGCATAAAATCATCCATGCTCTACATTTACATAGAATTTTGTTATACTCATATATATGTCATGGGCAGGTAGAAGACAGATTACATATCTAAGTGGACTATTCCTAGTAATAGGGATTGTCCTTTTTGCTATGTTTTATAGTGTCATATTTGCCCCAGCTACTTGTGGAGATGGAAAACAAAATGGGGGAGAGCTAGGGGTAGACTGTGGAGGGTCTTGCCAGAAGATGTGCCTATCTCAGATCTCGGAGCCTGTAGTATTGTGGACTCGTGCTTTTCCTGTATCGGGGAATATTTACAATATTCTAGCTTATGTAGAGAATCAAAATAAAGAGAGTGCTGTGCCGATGGCGCCGTATGAATTCCGTGTATACGATGACAAGGGGCTACTAATTGAAAAGAGGGAGGGGTCTACTTTTATCCCTCCCAATCAGCGTTTTGCAGTATTTGAAGCACGTATTGATTCTAGGGGCAATACTCCAAAGAGTGTGACCTTTGAATTCAAAGGTCCATTTGATTGGTACAAAAAGAAGCCTACGATACTGACTCAGCCTATAAAGATTGAAAAAATTTCTTTAAATGAAGACGTGAATTCTCCACTCCTTTCGGGTGTAGTTGTGAATGATTCAATTTACGATTTACCAGAATTTGATGTTATAGCTATAATCTATGACGAAAATCAAAAAGCCATCGCTGTGAGCAAGACTCGCAAGGCTGGAGTACCCAGTGATGGTCGAGTGAACGTGTCTTTTACTTGGCCACAAGCCTTTTCTGGAGTACCTGCTGTAAAAGATCTGATCTTGTCTGTTAATCCATTCACTACTCCTTTTTAATATGAAAAAAAGTTTACTTCAAGTAGATTGGCTACTTTTTATATTTTTGTTGCCAGTGCTCGGTGCAGGGCTAGTAGTCATGAAATCTTTTACGGGGGCTACACAGCTATTTAATCATCAACTGATGTGGATAGGTATTTCTTTTGTGGCATTTTTTACTTTGTCTTTTTTTGATTTTAGATTTCTAAAGCGTACAGATGTACTGGTCGCTATATTTTTATTTTTCTCTGTTATGCTAGCTGCACTCTTTGTGGCTGGGCACGTATCAAATGGAGCAAAATCATGGTTCTCTTTTGGGGGATTTTCTTTTCAACCTTCAGACATGATGAAGATTGTAGTTATATTGATGTTAGCGAAATATTTCTCTCGTAGGCACGTAGAGATCAGAAATATTAAACATTTATTTATCTCAGGCTTATATGCCTTTATCCCTTTCATGCTGGTTTTCCTCCAGCCTGATTTTGGGTCAGCGATGATTATATTCTTTATATGGTTTGGTATGGCTATTGTTTCAGGAATCTCACTAAAGCACTTGGGGCTTGTTATCGGATTGGGTGTTGTCACTTTTGGTATGCTCTGGATGTTTGCTTTTGCTCCATATCAAAAGCACCGTATTATGAATTTCATGAACCCGCTTTCTGATATACATGGTTCTGGGTATAACGTATATCAATCTACTATTGCAGTCGGGTCTGGGCAGTTGTTGGGTAAAGGGGTGGGTTTTGGGACTCAATCAAGATTAAACTTTTTACCTGAATACGAGACAGACTTTATCTTTGCGGCTTTTGCAGAGGAGTGGGGATTTGTCGGAGTCATACTGCTATTCATACTGCTCGGTCTGATAATATGGAGGATACTGCACAATGCGATGCTCGGGGCTAGTAATTTTGAGATACTATATGGCTTGGGTTTGGCTATATACTTTATGAGTCACTTTATAATCAATATAGGGATGAATATCGGCTTAGCTCCAGTAACAGGTATAACCTTGCCCTTTATAAGTTATGGAGGGTCCCACCTTCTTTCAGAATTTATAGGGCTTGGTATACTGATGGGTATGAGGAAGTATGGTAGGGTGGCGCATAGAGACGATATGCGCAATGAATTTCTTGGAATCTAATAAAATTACTTCATCTACTTCGTTAACGATTCCGTCTATTCCCGCAAAGTAGTTTACTACATTTTGGTCATAGTACTCATCGTTGCCTCGTATCTAAAACAATTTTAATAGATTCCTAAATATAGAATATATGCAAACACAAATAATAGACGGCAGAAAATTAAGAGATGAAATACTTTCTGGAATAAAAAAAGATATTGAAAATTTATCTTTCAAGCCAGTTTTTTGTGATGTGCTAGTGGGGGATGACCCTGCCTCTGTGCAGTATGTGAATATGAAAAAGAAAACCGCACATTCTGTGGGTATGGATTTCTACGATGCACATTTCCCTGAGTCTATCACGGGTGAAGAACTAGTTGAAGAAATAAAAAAAATAAATAAAATACCCAATATGTCTGGAGTAATCGTTCAGCTACCACTACCTGCACATTTAAATAGCAAGGATATACTAGATTCCATCATCCCTCGATTGGATGTAGATTGTCTGAGTACTATGTCTACTAAAAATTTTTATAACAATAATAGCGATCTGGTATATCCTACAGCGCTCGCTTGTATACACATACTAGACTCATTGAATTTAGATTTAATGAATAAGAAGATTGTCGTCCTGGGGCAGGGTAGGCTAGTCGGCAAACCAGTAGCTCATATTTTGAAAAATAGAGGACTAGATATATCTTGTATTGATAGCAAGACAGAAAATCCTGATCATATAATAAGTGAGGCGGATGTTATAATCTCTGCTCTTGGTAGGGGTAAGTACATAAAAGGTGGTATGGTAAAAGAGGGTGTCGTTGTCATCGATGCTGGTACTTCTGAAGAATATGGGTCTATCGTCGGTGACGTGGATCATGATTCTATGATGGGTGTAGCCTCATATATGACTTCTACTCCTGGAGGGGTGGGCCCTGTGACTATCGCTATGCTATTACGCAATATATTAAAAGTAACTAAAGATTAGAATGTTGAATCAAGAAATATTTTATTTACTTCATAGTCTAGCAAATCAATCTGAAATAATGGATTTTATTTTTGTATTTTGTGCTAGGTACCTTCAGTATTTTGTATTGTTATTTTTTCTGTATTTTTTGATTTTTCATGTGGACACTGGAATAAAGAGCAAAAATAAATTTCATCAAAAAGTAAAAGAGATAGCCCTTGTGTTTTCTTCTGGTCTTTTGAGTTTGGCTGTTGTTAATTTTCTAAAAGTATTATTTGCAAATCCTAGGCCATTTGATTTGGGGCTGCACGGAGTAGATCCACTATTTATGTACTCGGACCTGGGGTCCTTCCCGTCTGGGCATGCCATGTTCTTTTCTGCACTTGCTATGTCTATATATTCTATACATCCTCGTGTCGGTAGGTATTTGTTTGTCATAGCTATTATCATACCTGTATCCAGAGTAATAGCGGGGATTCATTTTCCTGTAGATATATTTTGGGGCTTTATGTTTGGCTCTTTTGTTTCTTACTTATTTTTTAAGTATATTTATAAGATTTTTAAATAAAAAATATGGAGATATTTCATTCAATTATATTAGGTATCGTAGAAGGGCTGACAGAATTTCTGCCTATATCTTCTACTGCGCACATAGACCTCGCTCGAGTGGCTCTCTCTATCGAAGCTACGGATTTTATTAAAAGTTTTGAGATTATAATTCAGCTAGGGGCTATAATGGCTATCGTTTTTCTGTATTTTAAAAAATTATTTTCTTGGAAAGTTATTCGTTCTTTGACTATTGCCTTTATTCCGACTGGAATAATTGGCTTTGTTTTATATAAAATAATAAAAGAATATTTACTGGGGAACACACTAGTGATAGCGGTAGCTCTCGTAATAGGAGGAATTATAATTTTAATTTTTGAAAAAAAATATAATTCCATCTCTGAGCCCGAGAGAGGTATCGAGACCCTCACTGTGAGGGAACTATTGTTGCTCGGTACTGCACAGGCACTGGCTGTGATCCCCGGAGTCTCCCGATCTGGTGCCGTGATTATATTTGGACGAGCAATCAAGGTACCTAGATCTTTGATTACTGAATTCTCATTTTTGCTAGCTGTGCCTACCATGCTACTAGCTAGTATCTATGATATCTATAAATCTGGTTTTTCTATTACAACTCAGGAGTGGGGGAGTATCGCCATTGGTTTTGTTACTGCCTTCATCGTAGCTTATTTTGTAGTTAAAATTTTCTTGAGATATATCCGTAAACATTCATTTAGTATATTTGGATGGTATCGAATTATCCTTGGTATTATTGTGTTTATTTTGATTTTTTGGGCATAAAAAATAGATATGTATAGTATTGCTTTTTAAGGGGAAACCCTATAAAATAAGCCTATTATGTTGAAAATGAGAATCACCGCATTATTAATACTTGTTATCGGTTTTGGTATTGGTTTCTTTGTTTATAAATCAGAATTAGCTCATCAGAAAATTCAGAAAAATGATGTAGCAACAGGCGTCGCTAAATATCCATTTAAATTAGGGTTGGACCTTTCTGGTGGTAGTCACCTTATCTATCGCGCGGATGTTTCTAAAATAAAGTCTGAAGAAGTTTCGGATTCTATGAATTCACTACGCGATGTCATAGAGAGACGTATTAATCTTTTCGGGGTAGCAGAGCCTGTTATTACTGTGCAGGATGGTGGTCTTTCAAATCAAGGAGAGGAGCGTCTGATTATCGATTTACCAGGAGTGACGGATATATCAAAGGCAGTAGCCATGATAGGCCAGACTCCAATGCTTGAGTTTAAAACAGAGAATCCTAATCAGTCAAAAGAGCAGGAGGTTGTTGTTGGTGAAGATGGTAAATTGAATGTAAAAATGCCAGAGCTCTATGTGTCTACAGAATTGACTGGAAGATACCTAGACAAGGCAACTTTGGAGTTTGATCAAAATACAGGTGAGCCAAAAGTTGGATTGAAATTCAATGATGAAGGTTCAAAATTGTTTGAAAAAATTACTGGAGACAATGTCGGAAAGACTGTCGCTATATATCTAGACGGTTCACCGATATCTGCCCCTGTAGTGAATGAGGCTATCAGTGGAGGAGTAGCCCAGATCTCTGGAAACTTTACTCCAGTAGAAGCCAAGACTCTAGTAGGACGCCTAAATTCTGGTGCATTACCAGTACCTATCGAACATATCGGTACAGAGACAATAGGCCCCTCACTAGGAGCTACTGCCACAGAGGCAGGAGTTAAAGCTGCAATGATAGGATTCCTGGCTATCGCGCTATTCCTAATATTCTGGTACAGATTACCTGGAGTATTGGCTGTGGTCTCTTTGTCTATTTATGTTGTTGTAATTTTGGGATTATTCAAGATTATCCCTGTCACTCTGACTGCTGCTGGTATCGCTGGATTTATCATATCTATCGGCATCGCAGTAGATGCGAATGTGCTTATCTTTGAAAGAATAAAAGAAGAACTACGTGGAGGCAGGAATGTATCTGATTCTATTCGTAGTGGATTCTCACATGCATGGCTATCAATCCGTGATTCAAATGTATCAAGTCTACTAACTGCATGTATCCTATATATATTCGGTACTCCATTGATACAAGGTTTCGCATTGACATTCTTTATGGGTGTAGTGGTGTCTATGTTCTCTGCTATCACAATAACAAGATTGTTCCTGTACTCTCTAAATATCACAAAGCACACAAAGCTTATTAGCTTCTTATTCGGGTCGGGTTTTACTAATGCTAAAGTTCAAAAATAATTATATGTTCATCATTAAATATAAAAAAGTTTTCGTTGCTATCTCTGCTATTCTTGTATTGTTTTCAATAGCATCAATATCTTACTTTGGACTTAATCTAGGTATTGATTTCAAGGGGGGATCACAGCTTGAAGTCACATATACAGATGTTCGCCCAGAGCAATCAGTTATCGCTGATGCTGTGAAATCTGCAAATGTTGGTGAGGCGCTGATTCAGCCAATCGGTGCAGACGGATACAGCATAAAGATCAAGGCATTGAATGAAGAGGAGCATCAAGCTCTAAAATCTGCACTAGTTGGGTCAACAGAGAAGTCATTTACTTCTATCGGTCCGTCAGTAGGTGCAGAGCTAGCTCGTAAGGCATTGTTCTCATTTATCTTTGTATCTCTTGGAATTATATTCTTTATCGCTTTTTCATTCCGCAAGGTATCAAAGCCAGTATCTTCATGGAAGTATGGATTGATAGCTATCGTATCTCTGATTCACGATATATTGATCCCAGTTGGAGTATTTGCATTCTTGTCTCACACTATGGGCACAGAGGTGGATACACTCTTTGTAGTGGCAATCCTCACGATCCTGGGTCTGTCTGTATCTGACACTATCGTAGTATTCGACCGTATTCGTGAAAATATCCGCGGTGGTCACTATGCTAATTTCTCAGAGACAGTAGGCAAGAGACTATCTCAGGTATTCACTCGATCAATCGCTACATCATCTACTGTGATTATCGTATTGCTAGCTCTAGTATTCTGGGGCCCTGCACCTACAAAGGTATTCGCAATGATGCTGACTGCTGGAATGTTCTTTGGAACATATTCATCAATCTTCCTAGCGAGTCCACTGTTGGTGATGGTAGCTGGTAAAGATAAATAATCCACGCATTAAAAAACGCCTTGAGTAAAACTCAAAGCGTTTTTTTGTTTAGGTAAAACCTTTATTTCCACCAAGGTTTAACTACTGGCTTTGCTGGTGGGGGAACATCCAGATCTCTCCTCCCTCCATGTCTTGGGTCGCATTTCGCTACCTGGTATTCTCCTGGGGGAAGCGCCGAAACATCTATTACTAATGTGCCGGCTGTTTTTGAATACTGACCTACAAATGAACAGTAGCTACCATCCGGGTTTATGGTGAATATGTAAATATCGCCAGTATAGCTACCGGTGATTACAAATGCATCATTTGAGTAGTTAGCATCAAAATCTGACACGTCACACTCTTCTGGATTGGCAGTTTCCAAGTTTCTTACTCCCGGCTCATGAGCAGCAGAAGTAAAATTTGTTGTGATTAGCGTTCCAGCTAATAACAACATTAGTAAAAGAACTTTTTTCATAATGTACTTGATTTTTTGTGTACCAGTGAACACTAACACATTTTTGTATAAAAATCAAGTACATACCTTGATTTTAGGGGTAGGGCTGATATACTGTAATAGTTATTATTTAACCTTTAATCGTATGAGTACAACATTAATTATTTTAGTAGTTTTGGGTCTGATCGTGCTGTTTTTTATTTTTAAATACAATGGCTTTGTTACACTTCGCAATCGTGCGCAGGAGGCTTGGGCAGATATCGATGTTCAGCTAAAGCGTCGCTATGATTTGATACCTAATTTGGTAAATACTGTAAAGGGGTATGCTACACATGAATCTACAGCATTTGAAAAGGTGACAGCTGCTCGATCTGCTGCTATGGGTGCAAAGACAATGGGTGAACATTCACAAAAGGAGGCTATGCTAGGAAGTGCTATTACTGGACTCTTTGGTATTGCTGAAGCTTATCCAGATTTAAAAGCAAATACAAACTTTATTCAGCTTCAAAATGAGCTCGCAGATACCGAGAACAAAATCATGGCATCTCGCAGATTTTACAATGCGAATGTTCGTGATCTAAATACTGGAATAGAAATGTTCCCAGGCAATATAATCGCTGGTATATTTAAATTTGTTAAAATGGATTTCTTTGAACTCGAAGCTGACTCTGTAGAGAAAAACCCAGTAGAAGTTAAATTCTAAATTTATGAAAAATAATTCAAAGATACAAATAATTTTGCTCACCGTTCTTATCTTAATGGTAGGTGTTATTCTTTGGAGTCAGGGGTTAGGTAAAAATATACTAATTACAGAAAATCAAAATAATGAAACTTTAAACAATAATAAAGTTGTTACGGAGAAAAAAATATTAAGCGGGGATAAGGCTGTGGTTACCTCTAGTCGCTCTGTATTAAATGATTTAATATCTAAAAATTCGAATGGAATAATAGATCAATGTAATTATGGTAGTGATGTTTATTTTCGTGTGTATCCCGATGTGTGGTTGGCAGATGTTCCTCATGTGATATATGATTTATCTGGTAAAGTGGTTGCTTCGGGTGGTGGATATCCAGCCCCTGGGTATATTGCAGATCCATTATTTACGAAAATAAATTCCACCTGCACAAAGGAAGTATATTCAGCTGAAAAAACAAACATAGATCCAGTTTTATTAAAGTTGTTCCGAAGCTTTACTGTGGGCGATACATTTGTAGGAGGGATGATAGAAGAGTGTCCTTTTGAAGGTAAGACTTACTATCAAGTTAGCCAAAACGCTTATGACGGAGGGAATAGTGTGTTTGATAGTAGTGGAAATATCATAGGGGGTACTCAGGGTTTTACCGGTAAGCCTTGGGGTACTTCGGTTCCAAATTGTAGGGTAATTTATGTTTCTAGCCCAAATATTTGGGGTAAAGCAGGTGTAAATGTTTATAATCTAAAGTAAAAATGGCAACACTATATACACAACAATCAAAAAATGTAGGCAAGACATGGCTCCTCATGAGTATCTTTTTGATACTCATCATTGGCCTTGGATTTGTCCTTGCTCAGATGTACGGCAATCCAAATATTCTTTATGTATTTGTACTATTTAGTGTGGGGATGAATATAGTAGGGTATTGGTATTCAGACAAGATCGCATTATCTATCGCTGGTGCTCATCCTGCTACTCGAGAGAAATATTTTGACTTGTATAATATCGTAGAGAATCTATCTATCACTGCTGGACTACCTATGCCAAAATTGTATGTCATCATAGATCCAGCTCCGAATGCCTTTGCGACTGGTCGCGACAAGAATCATGCAGTCGTAGCTGTGACTACAGGTTTGCTGGCTATAATGAGCAAGCAAGAGCTCGAAGGGGTGATGGCTCATGAATTATCTCATATAGGTAATCGCGATATGCTAGTATCTACTGTGGCTGTAGTTCTCGTAGGATTTGTATCAATCGTATCTGATATGATCATTCGAGCTACGCTATTCGGTAGGAGTGATGAGAGAGAGGGGAATGGACTGTTTATGATATTAGGTATCGTACTGTCGATCCTAGCGCCGATACTAGCCACTCTGATACAACTAGCAATATCACGCAAGCGTGAGTATCTAGCAGATGCATCTGGTGCACTACTGACTCGATATCCAGAAGGATTGGCCTCTGCGCTCGAGAAGCTAAAGACTCATAGTAGCCCCATGATGCACCAATCAACAGCTATCGCGCACCTATATATTTCGAATCCATTTGGGAGCAAGGGTGTAGGTAAAAAGATTGGTAGTCTATTTGCTACGCATCCACCACTTGAAGATAGGATTAAGATCTTGAGGCAGATGTAGGTTAACGATTATATTAATTTTGAAATGAGTCTCGCCCCGTAGCAACGGTTACTACCGTTTGCTTCTGGGGTCCACCACTTCAAGATAGAATCAAGATTTTAAGAGGAATGTAGTTTGTAATAAAGGTGCAAATAGGGTATTATATCCCTTAGATGTTCTTTTTACATGTGGATTTTTATTTATAAATTATCCACAATACTTAAATACGCCTGCCTTCGGGCAGGCGTATTTAGGATACGGAGAGGTCGCATAGAGGTCTAGTGCACTACCTTGGAAAGGTAGCAAGGTGTTAAAGCCTTCGAGGGTTCAAATCCCTCTCTCTCCGCAACAAATATAATGCTATAATTAGACTATTGGCTAATTTTATTAAAAAAAATAGTTTGGTGATATTTTTTATCCTATTGATTTTAGGGGTGTATTCTTTTTTGTTTTCTGAGTATAGGAGTACATCTGTTTTTGAGAATGAAAAATCTGACATATCGATAGTAGAAGATAAAAATACTGAAGAGAAAGATACAGTAAAAAAAGTAGATAAAAAAGAATCAGAGGTCATCGCTGGCTTTGTAGAATGGACGGGCACAGATCCATATCCGGCGCTCGACTGGAAGAATACAAAACCAGAATTAAAAATTGCAGTTTCAGATTTTGAAGAAAAATGGGGGAGCAAATTATCTGTGCGCCAAGCATATCGGCCCGATGGTTATGTAAAGCATATCCGTTCTGTGTGGGAGATATGGAGATATATAAATGGAAAAGAATTTAAATCTGGATACAACTGTAAAGATTTTAATCACATCAATCCAAATGATATAGGTGTCTTGAACAAGACTCAAAAAGATTTTATAAATAAAGAGGCAAAAAGACATAGCTTTACTACGGGGGATACGCCTCCGGCATGTATGTCTGATCATGCACTCGGTATCGCTGTCGATATCACTCCACCCACAGATTCCAAGGAGTATAAGAAATGGATAGAGACGGCAAATAGTGTAGGTCTATGTCACAACATAGCCGGGGATGAACCACATCTGGGCCTCGCAAAATACCTACCTAAAGACACGGACTGCTCTGTTTATTAATCAAATGCTTTTTGTGGTAAGATACTAACATTAATTAAAAATATAAGAGATTTATGAATCAAAAGACAAAGAAAAAAATAGTGATACTTGGAGGTGGATTTGGTGGGTTGTATGCATACAGATCTCTGTACAAGCATTTCCACAAGAATGATATCGAGGTGACATTGGTCAATAAGACAAATTATTTCCTATTTACACCATTACTACACGAGGTGGCGACTGGGGGTCTATCTGATGGATCAGTAGTCGAATCTATACAGCATTTTCTTGCAAAGAATAACGACACTATCCACGTGGCATCTGTAGTATCTGTTGATCCAAAGAACCAAACTGTGACTACTAGTGTCGAGACTATATCTTATGATGTGCTGATCGTCGCACTCGGGGCTAGTACTCAGTATTTTGGTACACCTGGGGCAGAAGAGTACTCTGTAGCTCTAAAAGATTTATCCGATGCTATATCTATCCGAGGAAAAGTGATCGAAGCATTCCAAAAAGCATCAGTGCTCAAGGATAAAGACGAAAAGAAAAACGCACTTTCATTTACTATCGTCGGAGGTGGTCCTACTGGGGTGGAGCTCGGTGGAGAATTGGCAGAATTCATACATGAGACACTCGTAGATTATTATAATGATTCACTCTCTTGTGAAGATATATCTATCACATTGATAAATCAAACTCCGGAATTGCTGGCACCATTCCCGCAAGTGTTGAGGACCAAGGCCTTAGAAGTTTTACAAAATAAAAAGATAAAAGTATTGCTCGGTACTGGGGTAAAAGAGGTGAGGAGCGACTCTGTGGTATTGAGTAATGATGAAGTTCTAAAATCTAGTATGACTATCTGGACTGCCGGAGTGAAGCCAAATACTGAAATTTTTAAAGATGTTTTGAATATGAATAAGGGTGGGAGAATTTTGGTAAATGAATATCTACAGAGTAAAGATTATTCAAATATCTTTGCTGTGGGGGATGTGGCCTTTGTATCTATAGATGATCACAGTATCCCTATGCCGATGACGGCGCAAGTCGCTGTCAGACAGGGCCCGCATGTAGCCTCTAATATAAAGGCATTCCTCGATGGTTCTACTATGATTCCTTTTGAGTATGAATCACGCGGTGAATTGGCATCACTGGGTCGCTACAATGGATTGGCTCATATCTCTGGCCTGACATTTAGCGGGGCACCCGCATGGTTCCTATGGAGGACTGTGTATCTATTTAAATTCATCTCACATTTCAAGAAGATCAAAGTTGCTTTTGATTGGACTATGAATCTATTCTTTTCTCGAGATATAACAAAAATATAATTTTATGAATCAGGGACGTGCATGGGAAAAAGAATATCAGAATTCAAAACTAGTGACCAAGGCAGACGGTCCCCAGGCAGATACTTTACGATTCTTGAAGTTTCTAAAAAAGGATCAAAAATATAAAGTAGAGGGCAAGAATATTTTAGACCTTGGATGTGGTACAGGGCGCAATGCAAATTATTTAGCTGAAGAGGGGAATAGTGTGATCGGTATCGAGATATCTCAAACAGCCCTTGCTCTTGCAAAAGAGCGAGCAATAGAGCTCGGAGTAAAAGTAGACTATCGTCTGGGTGATATCGGTGAGCCGTATGATATATCAGATGATTCCATCGACGTCGTTCTTGATGTTACAAGTTCGAATGCACTAGATGAAAAAGGGCGAGCAGTGTATCTATCCGAAGTATCACGAGTGATGAAAAAAGACGGATACTTCTTTGTCCGAGCACTCTGTAAAGATGGCAATAAGAATGTAAAGAATCTCCTCAAAGATAGCCCGGGACGAGAATATGACACATACTATATGTCTGATTTGGATTTGTATGAGCGAGTATTTTCACGAGAAGATTTTATAAAAATATACGGGCAATATTTCAAAATTTTATCATTAGAAAAGAAGACATCTTATCCGACTGTAGATGGGCGTATTTATAAGCGTGATTATTGGCTAGCTTATTTAAAATCAAAAAAATAACTTCATCTACTTTGTTGCGAATTCCGTTTGTTCCCGCAATGTAGCTTACTACATCTTGGTCACAATACTCATTCGCGCCTCGTATCTAAAATTATTTTTTTGATTTTGTCTAAATTTAATTTATGGCACAAATAAAGACAAAAGAAGAAATAGAGAATATCAAGAAGGCCTGCAAGGAGACCGATGCTATTTTTAAGAATGTCTTAAAAATTCTCCACAGGTCCGACCTGTGGAAGACACATGAAATAACGGAAGTTAAATTGAGGGATTTTATCTTGGGGGAGATTAAGAAAAAAGGCTTGAAGCCGAGCTTTCCACCGATTGTCACCTCGGGGAAGAATGCTGGCAATGATATCCACCCAAAATCAACGGATAAAAAATTATCTGGTTTTGTGATTATTGATCTGGGTGTAAAGGTGAATGGATATTGCTCAGATATGACTCGCACTGTATTTGTAGGTACTCCGACCATAGAGCAAAAGAAGATTTATGATTTAGTGTTACAGAGTGAGGTAGCTGGTATAAAAGAGGTAAAGAGTGGTGTGCATACATATAAGATAGATGAAGTGTGCAGAAAGTCGCTCGGTAGATATGCTAAATATTTTATCCATATGACTGGGCATGGAGTAGGTAGATTGATCCACGAAAATCCAAAGATATATTTTAAATTAACAAAACCGGTATTAGCTGAGAATATGATCATCACTGTTGAGCCCGGAGTGTATATAAAAAATAAGTTAGGTATACGTATAGAGGATACGATTCTCGTGAATAAAAAGGGGAGTGTTATACTTACTAAATCAAACAAGAGTTTAATAATAATCTAATGGAAATAGAAAATAAAAAAGGTAATATTGGAGTTTTCGATTCAGGCCTAGGAGGCCTCTGGATTTTAAAGCACATAAAGAAATTCTCCCCAGAATACAACTATGTATTCTATGGTGATCAGAAAAATGTACCTTATGGGATCAAGAGTAAGGAAGAGCTCCTAGCCTACACAAAAGAAGCTCTGACTTTTTTATATGAAAATGAGAATTGTATAGCAGTGCTACTAGCCTGCAATACTACTAGTACTGCTATTTATTCAGAATTAAAAGATTGGGTAAAAGAAAATTATCCGGATAGACTGCTGTTTGGAATAGCTCATCCTACTGTAGAGTCGGTGAAGCATTCAAAGTCTGTGATGGTCTTTGCCACACATCGCACTGTAGACTCACATTTCTACCAGCAAGCATTAGAAGAGAAAAATATTAAAACTTACGAATTCGTATTGCTCGAATTGGCTTCTATGATAGAGAGAGGGGAAGATGTATCTGCCTATCTAGATCATCATCGATATATTATCCCCGAGGATGTGGATTCTGTGATACTAGGCTGTACTCACTACGGGATAGTACTACATGTATTCAGAGAGATATTCCCCCAGATTACTCACTGGCTAGTACAGGAGAAGATTACCCCGCCTTTCTTGAAGGAGTACATCGATAGGCATCCACAATTGGAAAATCGTATTTCAAAAGACGGAGAACTGCGAATATTTGTATCTGGCAAGAATCCAGTTTTTGAAAAGTATCTAAAAGATTGGTATGGGGAGGGGGTAAAAATATAATATATATAATGATATAATACAAAAATGATTGAAGTTAATAATCTAAATAAAATATTTAAATACAAAGGCAAGGAACTTGTGGCTGTTGATAATGTTAGTTTTACTATAAATCAGGGAGAATCTGTCGCTTTTATAGGACCTAATGGGGCGGGTAAGTCTACTACTATCAAAATGCTAACGGGGATACTTCATCCGTCTGGTGGTAGTGTAAAAATCTTAGGTTTATCTCCAGTGGAAAACAGAAAAGAAGTTGTCGGCCAGATAGGTGCTGTATTTGGTCAAAGAAGTAACTTGTTGCCAAATCTACCTCCGAGGGACACATTGAAATTGTTTGGTGTCATGTATGGCATGCCTAAAAAAGAAATCGTAAATCAGATAGATCACTTGGAGAAAATTTTAGACATGGAATCTTTTCGTGATCAACCCGTGCGCACCCTTTCTCTTGGTCAACGAATGAGAGTAGAGATTGCATGTGCGATAATTCATAATCCTAAAATATTGTTTTTAGATGAGCCAACGATTGGTCTGGATATTATTGCAAAGCAATCACTGAGGGAAACTTTGGCTATTCTTCGTAGTAAAAATAACATGACAATATTCCTAACATCTCATGATGTGGGGGATATAGAAGCAATATGTGATAGGACGATCATCGTAAATCATGGCAACATTGTAGTTGATGAACCTACAAACGAATTGCATAAATTAATCGAAAAGGAGAAGCATGTAGAAGTCAGAGGTCCTTCGCTAGAAGACGTGTTAGTTAAAATCTATAAACAGTAATTTATGTACAAGGGTTTATATTATATTTATATAGTATCTAAAAATAGCTTTGAACAGAAAAAGAAAGTGGTTTTTCAGATGATAAACCATATAATCTTTCTGCTTTTTAGTATTTATTTGTATAAGTATGTATACGAGCTTGTTCCTAGTATGCAGAGCAAGCTCCCTCTACCGAATGCCATTTGGAGCATGTCTATGTACTTTATAGTTTTTTGGCTTGGCTTTAGAGAGATTGAAAAAAGTTTTAGAAATGACATAAAGTCTGGGAATATAGAGCTTTATCTTTTGCGTCCAGTCGGTTATATTTGGCAAAAAGTATTTTTCCAAATAGGGCAAGGGCTAGTCTCTTTTATTTTCGCTACTATTTTTTCTGTTACTATTAGTTACTTTCTAATTGGTCTGCCTGCAGTAGATGCTTCTATTGGGCTTTGGATTTTCGGTGTTCTGCTTGTATTTATTTTAAGTCAGATTCTAATTTGTCTAATTTTTATAACTTGCGGTCTTACTTCATTTTGGATAGAGGATAGTGAACCTATATATTTTATTGTGACAAAGATGATGATGATATTTGGAGGGGCATGGGTACCAGTAGCATTCTTCCCAAAATTTTTACAATTATTTGCGATATATTCTCCCTTCGGTTCGTCTATGGCTGTTTCGTTTGCTATGTATCCAGATTTTATAGAAAGAATTCCTGTTATTCTGGGTAGTATAATCTTTTGGATCGTTGTATTTCTAATCACTGTTGTCTTTATTTCAAAAAGTGCTTTTAAAAAATTAGCAGTCAATGGATAATTTTATGAAAAAAGACATTTTATATTTTATAGCTTCTACAAAATTAAACATAAAAAATGCTCATGCATTGGCTCGATCTTTTTGGATTGGAGTTTTTGGTATGGTTATAAATAATGTGACATTTTTTATTATTTGGTTATTGTTCATGGATGCCACTGGACCGATAAATGGGTGGACTAGTTTTGATGTATTTGGGATGTTGGGTGTTTCATTATTTTGTTTTGGTGTTTGCCATAGCTTTTTTTATGGAGTTGCTGAGTTGCCTAATATGGTAGTTAAAGGTACTTTCGATAGTGTACTTCTCGCACCAGTGAATTCATTTTTAAAATTATCTAGTTCCGCTTTTTCTGTTTCTTCGTATGGTGATTTGCTTATGGGGATTGTCGTCACTATTTTTTATGGTATATATTTAAAGTTCAGTTTATTTTTCTGGTTATTATTCGTATACTCGATTACAGCTGGGTGCATTATTTTTATTTGTGCAAAATTACTTTCATCACTCATTGTATTTTTCGTATACGACGGAGAAGTTATTTCAAGGCAGGTTTTTGAAGTTTTTTTGAGGCCTGGTCTGTATCCTGGAGCAATATTCCCAAATAAAATGAAAATATTTTTTATGACAATTGTCCCAACTTTGATGACCAGTGCGGTACCTATATATGTCTTAAAAGGGAATAAAATTACCATCTTAAGTATTTCTTTATTTGTTACTATTTTTTGGGTTTTATTTACTATTTTTATTTATAAAATAGCCGTAAAAAAATATGAGAGCGGTAATTTCTTGAGGTGATAATTTGTAGCTAACACAAAAGCACTGCGACAAATGTCGCAGTGCTTTTGTGTTTGTGCTTATTTTAATTCTCTCCGATTTGTTGTCTCCACATAGCAGCGTAGAGTCCTGATTGTGAGAGGAGGGTAGAGTGAGATCCGCTCTCTGTGATGCTACCTTTTTCCAATACATAGATACGATCTGCGTGCATGATAGTAGATAGTCTGTGGGCGATCAATACAGTGATGTGATTTTTTGATTCGCTGACTGATTGGATTGTCTTTGATATCTCCTCCTCAGTGAGTGAATCGAGTGAGCTAGTAGCCTCATCAAAAATAAGTAATTTTGGTTTGCGTAGGAGTGCACGGGCGATAGAGAGGCGCTGTTTCTCACCGCCAGAGACTTTTACCCCATTCTCACCGATGACAGTATCGAGACCCTTTTCTGCACGAGATAGGAGTCCATCACAGGCAGATTTGGAAAGCGCTTCTAGACACATCTCGTCCGTAGCAGTCGGGTTCACAAATAATAAGTTCTCTCTGATTGTCCCTGCGAATAGCTGGGTGTCCTGAGTCACAAATCCTATTTGACTGCGTAATTCATTTAGATCTACATCCGCACTCTGTATGCCATTATATGTGATCTCTCCATTTGCGGGCTTGTAGAGGCCTACGAGCATCTTTACGAGTGTAGTCTTGCCTGCGCCGGATGGCCCTACGAAGGCTATAGTCTCTCCCTGCTTTACATCGAATGATACATCTTTTAAGGCTTCAGTATTTGCCATCTTGTGTTGGAATTTTACATTTTTAAATGCAAGATTTTTTATATCACCGATATGTTTTGGATTCTCTGGTTTTTCTTCTGGTTTACTGTCTAATATCTTTTTAAAGTTTTCAAGGGATGCCTCACTCTCACGATATGTGCCGATGATAGTACCTAGTTCTTGGAGTGGTCCAAATAGGAAGAATGAATATATCCATAGTGAAAAGAATTCACCAAAAGTTATTTTCTGCGTAAATATCAAATACAACATTATGAATAGTATCAGGGTACGGACAAAGTTTATCACTGTGCCTTGGACGAATGAGAGGCTCCTGAGATATTTTACTTTTTTCAATTCCAATTCGAGTATTTTACCTGTCGTATTGTTTAGGCGGGCCACTTCTTGGTCAGCTAGTCCCAGACTCTTTACTAGCTCTATATTGCGTAGAGATTCAGTAGTAGTACCTGCTAGCGCTGTAGTTTCGGCTACAATACTCTTTTGTACCTTCTTGATTTTCTTGCTCAATACATAGCTGACCCCTCCGATCAAGGGGATAGTCAGGAAGTATAGTGGTGCGATGACCCAGTACACCTTTAGTGCATAGATCATCACAAAGACAAATCCTACGAGGGATACGAATATCACATTGATCATCGATGCGATTAATTTTTCTACGTCTGTGCGGACTTTTTGGATCTTGCCTAATGTCTCTCCACTGCGTTCGTCTTCGAATTGTTGGTATGGTAGGGATAGTGAGTGAGATATGCCATCTGCATACATCTGGGCACCTATCCTCTGAGTGATAGTATTCACATAGTAATCTTGGAAATTTTTCGCTACACGAGATACAAATGCTACCCCCACCGCCATAGCCAGCAGTGTTCCCACTCCACGGATGAATTCAGGTAGCGTATACTGGTCGAATTTTGTCGCATATCCATCTATAACATAGCGGAAGATGAGCGGATCAAGAAGTGAGAAGACTTGGTTGATGGTAGCGAGAAATAGGGCTAGTAATAGTAATTTCCAATAATTCTTTAAATATGTAAAAAGTATAGACATAGGGGGATTATATCATATGAGCTTAAATTTGATATTTAACCTTTAAATAGTCTCTTTTTAATACTTTTTGGCTGAAGTGGTATAATGACCTTATGGATAAAAATTTTAAGTTGCAACGGATAGAACCTATCAACCCAGAAGTTGAACAAATAGGACATTTTACTTTACCAGAATTTGCTCAAAATTTAGATAGAATTGTTTCTGATTCAGCTGACCATAAAATAGCTGATAGTCTTATCGGTTTTATGTTGAACAAGGATATCTCTGCAGCAGAGGCCAAGACAATCCTGGCTTCTATTCAGAACTCTAAAAATATTTTACATTCGACAAAAGATTTAGCGCAGAATGCTTACAATAAAATAAATTTAAAAACAGAAAATCTTGTAGGTATTGAGAAAGAAAAAAATCAGATTTTTGTCGATCAAGCTCGGGCTGTCGCTCACGATGCATTTATAGATATCGTGTCAAAATATTTTCATGGCATAAAAATTGAGACACTAGAATCAGACAAAGAGATTTCTGAATTTCTATTGAAAAATTATCCAGAGATAATAACTAGTATAAAACTTCAGGATCCTAATAAAATTTTTATAGGTGATCAATCTTTAGTGGAGGTGATGAAGAAGATTGAAAAGAACGATCCTCATAGTAATTATGCTACTGTAGCAAGAATACTTGTTGATTTTATATCAGGATCTGAAATTAGAGATTCTTTTAATAATGACACTACTGAAACAGATAATGTAAATAAGATAATTAAAAAAAGGAAAGAATTTATCGATAAAGTTACAAAAAAAATTGATGGTACAATGAGAAATCTTTTTGATTCTAATAGATTTAAGTATAAGAATTTAAGAGGAGTAGTGGACACGAGTATCTATGAACTTCTTGAGGTAGATTTCCCTCAGGAATTAAAATCACAAAGAGAAGATTTGGAAAAAGAGATTGCGGCATTCAAAGGCAATGGTATTCAGCGAAATTATGATTTTATGAATGATACAGAAAAAGAGGTTGTTGTTGTTAAGGTAGATGAACTCGCAAGAAAAATTTTAGAAGACATCCTACAAAAACATCTGCATTAATTATTTATGAATCAAGATTTATTCAATTCTGCATATAAGAAGCTAAACAAGGCTCAAAAGGAGGCTGTCGATACTATCGATGGCCCAGTTATGGTTGTGGCAGGTCCCGGTACGGGCAAGACTCAGGTATTGTCACTGCGTATCGCCAATATACTGGTCAAGACCGATACCAATCCTGATGGCATATTGTGTCTGACTTTTACCAATTCCGGTGTGCGTGCTATGCGCGAGCGCCTGCTCTCATACATCGGTCCGACAGCTACACAGATTAAAATTTCTACATTCCATAGCTTTGCGATGAATATCCTCGAGGAATTCCACCAGGTTCTCGACATGCAAAAGCCACCGGTGATACTAGATGAGACGAGCAACATCGCTCTTGTAGATGAGATACTCGAAAATGGTAGTTGGTCATACATCCGACCAAGGGGCAATTCCGGTATGTTTTTCCGTGATATCAAGAGCTTGATCTCACTACTGAAAAGAGAAAATATTAAACCTGAAGATTTCCTCGCATCTATAAATTTTGAAATTGAAAGGATCAAGAATGATCCGGACAGTATCTCATCTCGTGGCGAGAGCAAAGGGCAACTCAAAAAAGAAGTCGAGAAGAAGATCGATGGATTAGAACGCACAAAAGAAGTCGTAATTTTTTATCGAGAATATGAAAAATTAAAAGAGGAGCGCGGACTATGTGACTACGACGATGTACTAAAATACTCACTGCAAATTCTAGTAAATTCCGAAGACGCACAAGCGACAATTCGTGAGAGATATCTGTATGCACTCGTAGACGAGCATCAGGACAGTAGTGCTACGCAGAATGCGATACTACGGGCGATATGGCACGATACAGAATTGCCAAATATTTTCGTGGTGGGTGATGATCGTCAGCTCATATATGGCTTTGGTGGTGCATCTATAGAATATTTTGAGAGCTTTAAAACTCTCTTTGGTAAAGCAAAATTGATCACACTCGTGGAGAACTATCGTTCTACACAGGCGATTCTAGATAGTGCAGATACACTGTTACAGAGTACTATGACTCTTGAGAAATTGAAGAGTAATCATCCTGAAATGCATAAACTGCAGCTGTATGAATGCGAATACCCCCGCGACGAGATAATCGCCTCTGCTGTGGAGATAGAGCAGAAAATTGCAGACGGTGTGAGTCCCGATGATTGTGCTATTCTCGTACCAAAGAATTACCAAGTCAAAAATGCTGTGCAAATTCTTCGAGATCGCGGTATACCCGTGGCTTCATCTGGCATACTGACACTCTTTGGAGTACCCGAGGCAGATACGTTGATACGAGCACTGCGAATAGTTCTCAATCCTTATGACAATATATCTATTTCAGAATCTTTATTTGATTCGATAAATAAGATACCACCACTCTCGGCTCATAAATTCCTGCAGAGTGTGAATACTTATAAATTATCTGTAGAGGATCTAGGTGGTGGAAAGAAGGATCTATTCTCTGGTATTGATCCAGTGAATTCTTGGGGTGATAAATTGAAATCCTATATCGAGGAATCCAACACTCGTGATGTATACGAGCTGGTCCAGTATGTGGGGGAGAGTCTACTACTCGATACTGCAGAGAATCACGATGATCTGATTCGTCGTGTGGAGGTAGTGCGCACAGTGCTGCACCTAACACTAGCTGAGAGGGAAAAGAGTGAGCGCGAACATCAGAAATTTACATTGAAAAGATTCATCGACTTCATTGATCGCCTCAAATCTTATGGGGAAGATCTACCCCTTGATGTATTCTACGGAGACAAGGGTGTAAAAGTCCTGACTCTGCACTCATCAAAGGGTTTGGAATTTGATTTTGTCTGGGTGGCACATATGGATGAGAAGACACTCATGCATGGCAAAAGGCAGGCCTTTTCACTACCAGAAGATGTGCAGAATAAAATAGAAGAAAAAGATGCTGAAGTTGTAAAGAAACAGCTCTATGTAGCACTGACTCGCGCAAAGCGATTCTGTACTTTTTCATATTCTAGGTATTCATATACAGGAGGGGATCAAGAGCTATCGCATATCATCGCCGAGCTACCAGAAGATTTATTTATCAAGAAAAATTTCAACCAAGTAGAAGAAGAAATTCTATCAAAAGATCCAAAATCATATGTCACAGCAGTAGCGCATACCGATATAGAATTTTCTACAAAAGACCTGACAGATATGGTCGCCGAGGAATACCAAAAGACCAAGGTGTCTGTTACGATGCTGAACAATTTTTTCGAATGCCCATGGAAGTGGTATTTTAGAAATCTATTGCGCCTACCGGATGTAGTATCCGAGAGTCTAGTCTTTGGAAATGTTGTCCACGGTACGATAGAGCAGGTATTGAAGAAAAATGAGGAAAAGTTAGAAGATATAATTCTCGATCAGATTCACAAGCAGAATATATACGAAGAATCGATGGTAAAAAGACTGCAAAAAGAAGCTGTCGGAATAGTATCTGTCTGGGTAAGGGAGAGATTGCCAAATATCAAGAATTATATGACAGAGAGACCACTATCGTATCGTGATTCTCGTTTTCCCAATTTACTTTTCTATGGAAAGGTGGACCTGACTGAAGAGATAGAGAAAAACACTTTCCGGGTTACGGATTTCAAGACTGGAAGCGTAAAGACAAAGTCCGAGATAGAAAAGAGGGGGGAAGGTGAGAGCCTGAGTAGCTATATGCGACAGCTAGCGATGTATTCGTATCTGATCCACGGTGCGAACAATAATGACAGAGTATCCGAATCTCAATTGGAATTCCTAGAGGCAAAGAAGGGGGACCCTGAAGGAAAGAGTACTTCCTACGGGGCAGGCAAAAATGGCATATATAAAACACAGATAACTAGCGAAGAAATTGACCTGCTCGTCCGTGATATTACAGAATACGATAGGGAATTAAAAACTGGTGAGTGGGTTAATCGTCCTTGTAATTTCAAATCCTACGGCCGAGATTCAGTATGTCCAAATTGCGCCCGCGCAAAGATATATAAAAAGTAATATTTTGTAAAATAGCCCCAAAATGCTATATTTAAACGTATGAATGAATATGAAAAGGTGTCACTTCACCCGCTAACTATCCTACAGAATCAGGCCTATGATCTATTTACCGGCCTTGGATTCGAGGTATCTCTGGCTCCAGAGCTCGAGACTACTTGGTACAATTTCGACGCACTAAATGTGCCCAAAGATCACCCTGCTCGTGATATGCAGGATACATTCTATATAAAGTCAAAAGCTGAAAGTGAAAAGTTAAAAGAAGACTCCTCTTTCGTACTGAGAACTCATGCTACAAATACGACAGCCCGTAATCTAGAAAAGATGGCAAAAGAGAATATGACCGAGGGGGCATATATCTCTGTCGGTAAAGTATTCCGTAATGAATCCACCGATGCTACTCACGAAATGCGATTCCATCAGATAGATGGATGTATGATCGGCGAGAATATAAATCTAGCTCATATGAAGGGGGTGCTCGTAGAATTCTACAAAAAAGTTTTAGGTCCTGATGTGGAGATAGAATTCCGCCCTAGCTTCTTTCCTTTTACTGAGCCATCTGTAGAAGTGCATGCAAAGTTCAATGGTAGGTGGCTGGAGATGATGGGTGGAGGGATGATTCATCCGACAGTATTGAAAAATGCAGGTCTTGATCCGGAAAAGGTCCAAGGTTTTGCTTTTGGAGGGGGACTGGATCGTATCGCTATGATCAAATGGAATATCCCAGATGTCCGACTTCTTTATCAGGGTGATTTGAGAATTAATCAATTTTAATATGAAAATATCTTACAAGTGGCTGTCATGGTATATACCAGAAATTCCCGAGGCGGATAAAATCGCAGATATTTTGACATACCACCTGACCGAGGTAGAGGGGGTAGTCCCGATTAGAGCCGACGGGTCTATTGAAACAGACCCTGCCTCTAACGGGATTCATGATTGGATTTTTGATATAAATATCTTGCCGAATCGTGCACATGATCTACTCTCGCATAGTGGAGTTGCACGTGAACTTGCAGGACAGCTCGGACTGAATTTCAATGATCCAGACAAGATTTACAAAATACCAGAATCAAAAAATACAAATCTAAAAATCACACTCGATACTGATAAATGCAATCGCTACATGGGGCGTATTGTACGTGGGGTAAAGATTGGCCCATCTCCTGACTGGGTGGTAAAGCACCTAGAATCAATAGGACAAAGATCAATAAATAATATCGTCGATGCTACAAATCTCGTGATGTACAACTGTGGCAATCCGACTCATGCTTTTGATTTAAATAAAATAAATGGTGAAAATATCGTAGTTCGCAATGCAAATGAAGATGAAGAATTAAAGCTAGTAGGTAGGGAAGGAATCGTAGCTAAATTGAAATCAAATGATCTCGTCATTACTGATGGAGAAAAAACTTTAGCTCTAGCCGGGGTAAAAGGTGGTTTTGATTCTGGTGTCTCTGATTCCACTACAGAAATTCTGCTTGAGGTTGCGAATTTCGATGCGGCTACTGTTCGTAAGACTGCACGCAGACTAGGAATACTGACAGATTCAGCAAAGAGATTTGAGAATGATTTATCTTCATCTCTCTGTTCTTTTGCTATGAAAGAATTGTCTGCTCTGATATCTGAGATGTGTCCGGACGCAGTGTTTGAAAATATAGTAGATGTATATCCAAATCCTGAAGTAGAGAAAACTATAAAATTCTATACGAGTGATGTATCAAAAATGCTTGGATCTAGTGTATCTGAAAAAGATATCGAGCTATTTATGCATAATTATAGCTTTGGGTATGCCAATGATTTTGAGAAAGGGGAGTGGACTGTCACAATCCCACTATTACGCAGAGATCTAGATACAAAGCAGGATATGGTAGAGGAGATCGGCCGATGGATTGGCTATGACAAAGTAATACCGACAATACCAAAGTTGTCTTTTGTTCCAAACAAGAATGAAGTCCATGAGAATATCCAAAAAGCGAGAGCTATAATGCTAGCGGATGGATACAGAGAGGTTGCTACATATGGATTCAGAGATAAAGGTGATGTGGAGGTTCTTGCTTCTGCTTCTGACAAGAATTTCCTACGAAAAAATCTGACAGATGGAATAAAAGAGAGTTTTAATTTGAATAAATTAAATGCCCCATTCTTAGGTCTAAATGAAGTAAAAATATTTGAAATTGGCACAGTCTTCTCGAAAGATAAAGAAGAAATTCATGTATGTTTTGCGAATAAAAAAGAAGTAAAAGAGATGACATTACAGGAATTCGTCGCTTCATCGGAAAAGAAGTTCACCTCACCTCAATCCTCTCCTGAAATGAGAGGAGGGAATTCAGCCCCTTCTACTTTTCAGGAGAAGGCGGGGGATGAGGTTAATCCATTTAAGACATGGTCCACACTACCATTCATGACTCGAGATATTTCAGTATGGGTACCAGAGAGTGTAGAGGCAGATGTTTTGAAAGATATATATAAAGAATTCGGTACAGAATTGTTAATTCGCGATCCACAGCTTGTGGATAAATTTACAAAAGAGGGACGTACATCATATGCCTTCCGTTTGGTGTTTCAATCATACGAAAAAACACTTACAGATGAAGAGGTGAATGTGATAATGGTGAATATCACAGATAAAATAACAAAATTGGGGTATACTGTTAGATAATTCGTATTTACCCTTGTATAATAAGGCTTTTATAACAAAAAAACACTAGTATCTTTAGTGTTTTTTTGTTATAATATACTCACTAAATATCTTTAATTTAAGAGATATTTTCTTTATTTTTAATTTTTATAAACACCTGTCCCGTTAGAAAAATTAACGAGACTCGGATAAAAGATAAAGTATTATAATTTAATTTTTTTAATGGGATGGCAAAAGACGAAACAAAAAAGGGTAAGTATGGTGCGGATGAGATCTCAGTTCTAGAGGGTCTAGAGCCAGTGCGCCGTCGCCCTGGTATGTATATCGGTTCTACTGGTATTGATGGATTGCACCATTTGGTGTGGGAAATTTTCGACAACTCTCGCGACGAGGCCATGGGTGGATATGCTGATCGTATTGAAGTAGTCCTTTTGCCTGGCAATCAAGTTCGCGTAGCCGACAATGGCCGTGGTATCCCAGTGGACATACACTCAAAGACAAAAGTTTCAGCTCTCGAGACTGTGATGACTACACTCCATGCTGGAGGTAAATTCGGAGGCGAAGGTAGTGGGTATAAAGTATCCGGAGGTCTACACGGAGTAGGTGCGTCTGTGGTGAATGCATTGTCTATCTACACACGTGCATGTGTACACCGAGACGGTGGCCAATATGTACAGGAATACTCTCAAGGTAAAAAGAAAGCTGCTGTTAAAAAAGTAGGTAATTCAAAAGAGCATGGCACTATCATCACATTCGAGCCAGATGTAGAAATTTTCAAAGAAGTAAAATTTGATTGGGATACAATTGTGAATCATCTTCGTCAGCAGGCATACCTTGTAAAAGGACTACGTATACATATCATCGACGCTCGAGATATGGGCGAGGCTGTGCTCACAAAAAAGAATGTAGATTTCAATGATGTTATCTGGTTCTCAGAGCTTGAGCTCGAGGTACCTTCTACTTCATTCTACTTTGAGGGTGGTCTAGTATCTCTTGTAAAGTTCTACAACAAATCTCAAAAGACTATCAATCCGACAGTTTTCTATGTAGAGAAAGAAGTAGATGATGTAGGAGTCGAGGTGGCATTGCAATACATCGATGACTTTTCTTCACGTATCGTTCCATTTGCAAACAATATCTACAACCCAGAAGGTGGTACACATATCACAGGATTCAAGACTGCTCTCACAAGAATACTAAATACTTATGGTAAGAAAAATAATCTGATCAAAGAAGCAGACGGTGGATTCACTGGAGATGATGTGCTCGAAGGTCTGATGGCTGTCGTATCTGTAAAGCTCCGTGAGATTCAATTCGAAGGTCAGACAAAAGCAAAGCTCGGATCTACAGAGGCACAGGGTGCTACGGCTACTGCATTTGGAGATGCCTTTACAATGTTCCTTGAAGAGAATCCTGATGAAGCAAAATCTATAATAAACAAGGGCTTGCTAGCACTACGTGCCCGTAAAGCTGCCAAGGCTGCAAAGGACTCTGTGCTCCGCAAGGGTGCACTAGAGGGTATGACTCTCCCCGGAAAGCTCGCTGACTGTCAGTCAAAATCAGCATTAGAATCAGAACTGTTCATAGTGGAGGGAGACTCTGCTGGTGGTACAGCCAAGATGGGACGCGATAGAAAGACTCAGGCCATCCTCCCACTCCGTGGAAAGATACTCAATGTCGAGCGTGCAAGATTGGATCGTATGCTTGGATCTGAGCAGATTAAAAATCTGGTTATCGCTATGGGTACATCTATCGGAGATACTTTTGATCTAGAAAAGATGCGCTATCACAAGATCATCATCGCAACCGATGCCGACGTGGACGGTGCACACATCCGTACACTCATACTGACTCTGATGTATCGATACTTTAAATTAGTCCTCGATGCTGGATATGTATATATTGCCCAGCCACCACTATTTAAGATCAAGAAAGGTAAAGAGATATTCTATGCATACAGTGATGAAGAGCGCGACAAGATTCTAGGCAAGGATGCTGTGAATCTCGAAGAGTTACTCAAAGAATCTGAGAATGAGGCAGCCGGTGTAGAAGAAGAAACAGAGGAGGAAGAAGAGGTAAAAAACAAAAAAGCGTCCACAAAAATCCATGTTCAAAGATACAAGGGTCTCGGAGAAATGAATGCCGAAGAGCTCTGGGAGACTACTATGGATCCTGCTCGTAGAATATTAAAGCAAGTTCAGATAGATGATGCAGTAGAGGCAAATAAAGTATTTGATATGTTGATGGGTTCAGAGGTCCCACCACGCAAAGCCTTTATCCAGTCTCATGCCAAGATGGCAAATCTAGATTTCTAAAAATAGCACAAAAAAATCCCACAGGTCCGACCTGTGGGATTTTTTTGTGCTATTTTTAGCTTCTATCTTTTATCTCTTTTGTAATCTTTTCTATAAATGCTTCTTTAGTCATTTGAATCTTTTCTTTGTTTCTAGTTTCAATTGTAAGCATGCCGCTTTCTTTTTCTTTATCTCCGATGACTATCACGTATGGAGTGTGGTGTTTCTTTGCTTCATGTATACGACTACCTAGACTATCTCTACCAGAGACAATATTTGTTCTGATAAAATTACCCATTAGTTCATTTGCAAGTTCGTTCGCATATTCATCGTGAGCTTCTTTTACTGGAACTATACCCACCTGATTGATCGAAATCCAAGTAGGGAATATTCCTGCATAATGCTCGATCAGGAATCCTGTGAATCGCTCGTGAGTGCCCAGTGGTGCACGGTGGATACATAGTGGAGTTTCTTGTTTGTTGTCATGTGATGTATATGTCAGGCCGAATTTTGCTGGGACTGCAAAGTCTACTTGGTTTGTGGCTAGTGTGAATTCACGGCCGATAGCACTCCATACCTGAACATCAATCTTTGGTCCATAGAATGCAGCTTCATCAGGAATCTCTACGTATGGAATATTTGAATCTATGAGAACTTGGCGAACCATGTCCTCAGTTTTTTTCCAAAGGTCTGGCTGGTCTACATATTTCTTGCCTAGCTTTTCAGGGGCATGAGTAGAAAAGCGCATTACATATTTATCGATACCAAATATTTTGAAATATTTTATGTACATCTCATTTACAGCACGGAATTCATCTGCGAATTGTTCCTCTGTACAGTATATATGTGCATCGTTCATAGATAGTGATCGTACGCGCATCAATCCAAATAGTTCTCCGGATTTTTCGTGGCGGTAGCAAGATCCGTATTCAGCGAGACGTAGAGGTAGGTCCTTATAGCTTTTCTTGTGAGCATCAAATATCTGGTGATGATGAGGGCAGTTCATAGCCTTGAGGTAATATTTTACACCCTCGTACTCCATAGCAGGGTACATAGACTCTTCGTAGTATGGTAGGTGACCGCTCGTTAGGTACATACTCTCTTTTGCCAAGTGTGGTGTGCGGACGCGCTTGTAGCCAGCTAGGAACTCTGTCTCTTTTGCTAGCTTCTCTAGCTCTTCTGTGATCACTGCCCCATTTGGTAGCCATAGTGGTAGACCTGGTCCTACATAATCAGAGAATGCGAATAGCTCCATCTCTGCACCGAGCTTTCTATGGTCTCTCTTCTTTGCTTCTTCTTGCTGATATATATATGTATCGAGAGCTTCTTTATTTTCAAATGCTAGTCCATAGATACGAGTGAGCATTTTATTCTCCTCACTACCGCGCCAGTATGCTCCGGCTACATGAGAAAGTTTGAATGAATCAGATAGGATTTCAGATGCGGGATTTTCTGCATGTCCTCCACGGCAAAGATCTGTAAAACCACCACAGGTGTATAGTGTGATTTTATCTCCACGATCTGCAATTTCATTTATCAATTCTGTTTTGTATACATTGCCAGTGAAAGCTTCTAGCGCTTTTTCTTTGCTTACTTCTTCGTGTGTAAATGCTGTCCAAGAGGGGAGATTCTTGATCATTGTATTCTGTATCTTTTCTAGGTCTTCGTCACTGAGTTTGTCTGTGGTGAAATCGATATCATAATAAAAACCATTGTCTATGGCAGGGCCAAGAGTTAATTGTGAATTTGGGTAATGTTCTTTTACAGCTTGGGCCAATATGTGGGCCAGTGTATGTCTTATGTTTTGAATTTTTTGTTCCATAATTATTTTTTAGTCTTATAAAATAAAATCGCCCCGACAAAAATGAAAAAGCTTCATTCTTGTCGGGGCGAGTCTAACGTCGCGGTTCCACCCAACTTTGTTCTCTATGCATAGATTAGCCTCGCGGTCCTTTTTAGGGGATAGTGGTTGGTAGCCACAACAATCTCTATATCTATTTATATTATAATTTATAACCTTAAAAATCAAGCCTTTTTAGGTATTGACTTTGTTGTTTCTTTGTGATATAATATACTAAATACGTCAAACGATGTTTGTAAACAAATTCAGCCCTGGTAACGAATCGAACCAAGGTGGAGGAAGTGGTACGTCCGCTTCAGATTCAATGATCATTAATTGGGGAAATTCAAAATTAAAATTGGTTTCTGGCTTATCTCATTGCGTAGTGCAAGATTTAAAACATGAAGATGGGTTTAATTTTGCTACTATTTATTTTATCCCTCAATTTATTGATGGGAAAACTCATCTTTCTACTGTCATTAATACTGACAACAAAAGAGGTGCCCCTATTCGAAAGATTCCAGGTGGAACTTCTATTAAAGGCGAAACAATTCGCCAGAGTATCTCAAGAGAAATGGCTGAAGAAACCGGATTTGTTCCTACCCAGGTAACATTTGTGGACCAAAGAGTTCTTCCTTCAAAAGAAGACAAAGAGGCTGGTCATAGCGACCATACTCATTTTAAGATTCTTTTATGGATAAACGACAAAAAAGGAGCTATGCTGACTCGCAATATGCGTGATGCAGAGAACAAAAAACACGAATTTGTTTCCATCGAGGATTTGATCCGTGATCAAAACTTTAACAGAGGACACAAAGAGTTTATGATGGTCTGGATAAATTTTATGGTTCAGATGAGAGCAGATCGTAAATTCCCTGATCTTTGTAAGTACATTTAGTTGTTTGTCAGAAAACATTAGAGCCAGTTCGCATAGCGAACCGGCTCTATTTGCATTTTGGCTGAAAATCAGTATACTTGTATCTATGGTAGTACGAATGCGACATACACGTTCTCATACAGGGAATCGACGCTCACATCATGCTTTGAAAGGCACTGTTTTTGGTGCTTGTTCAAATTGTCAGGCTCCAAAGGAGACTCACTCAGTTTGTAAAAACTGTGGCATGTATCGTGGTAGAAAAGTTCTCGATGTAGTGAAGAAAGTTACAAAAAAAGTAGCAAAAACAAAAGCAAAATAGGTCCTAGGTGTTAGTTGCTAAGTTCTAGTATCTATACTAGCCCCTAGCAACTAGAAGCTAGTCCCTAATTTAAAATTATGGCAAACAGGCACCTTTCACGTTCAATTGTTCTCCAAACACTCTTTGAGTGGGATTTCGGTGTGAATAAAGATGAGGCTCCGAGCGATATGCTCGAGCGTAATATCGAAGAATTCGGTCCTGGATTAAATGATAACTCTTTCATAGAAGAGATTTTTAACGGTGTCGTAAAGAAAAAGACTATAATCGATGAGATTATAGAAAAAGCTGCGCCTGATTGGCCTCTCGACAAGATATCTATCGTTGACCGCAATATCTTGCGTATGGGTCTATTTGAGCTCCTTTTCGGTGACCGTACCCAAGTCCCTCCAAAGGTGGCTATCAATGAATCTATCGAGCTCGCAAAGAGTTTCGGTGGAGAGAATTCTAGTCGCTTTGTGAACGGAGTCCTAGGTGGTGTCTACAAAGAGATCGGCGAGCCAGGCAAGGATGATATGGGCAAGAAAAAGGTTGTAAAGCAATTCGAGACTGATCCTGCAAAATTCCCAATTGAAAAGAAAGCTGGTGCTGTAGTTTATGCACGCCATGATGGCAAGATACACTTTGCTTTTGTTCATGATGTATTCGGATACTGGACTCTTTCAAAGGGTGGCATTGAAGATGGCGAGAATGAAGAGCAGGGCGCTATCCGCGAGATAAAAGAAGAGATGGATCTGGATATCACTATCAAGGAGATGCTCGGACGCAATGAATACATCGCTAGTCATCCAGAAAAAGGCAAGATTCGCAAGCAAGTAGTATTCTTCCTAGCTGAGTCAGCTTATACAGAGATAACTCTCGAAAAGGGTACAGGCGGTCTCGACGATGCACGATGGTTCCCGATAGAGGAGATTGCTGGACTCCGTATTTATGAAAATATGGTTCCGCTTTTGACAAAGTCTATCGAAATATTAACTAAGAAAAGTGAGTAGTAGGTAGATGGTAGTTAGTAGGTGTCTACTTTCTACTTTCTACTTTCTACTTTCTACTAAGATATGATTGATTTTACACAATTCGAAAAAGAGGTAGATATAATCTTTAACGACAAAAGACTTTTAGAGCAAGCATTTATTCACCGCTCTTATATAAATGAAAATTCTGGTTCACGCCTTTCTCACAATGAGCGTCTAGAATTTCTAGGTGATGCAGTATTGGAATTGGCAGTTACAAACTACCTATATTTAAAATATCCAAAGTGCGATGAAGGTGAGCTGACTGCTTATCGATCAGCACTCGTAAATGCTGTGATTATCGGTGAAGTAGCGGGGGGGCTGGGAATGAATAATTACCTCCTTCTTTCAAAGGGTGAGGCCAAGGATACGGGCAAAGCCCGCAGTTATATCCTAGCGAATACTTATGAGGCATATGTAGGTGCAGTATATCTAGATCAAGGTTATGGTGTAGCCGAGGAGTTTATCGCTCGCACATTATTTGGTAAGATAGATATGATCGTAGCCAAAAAATTGTGGCGCGATGCAAAATCTCTAGTCCAAGAAAAATCCCAAGAATACGTAGGAGTCACTCCTTCATACAAAGTCGTAAATGAATCCGGTCCCGACCACGACAAACATTTTACAATTGCAATATTTTTTGGTGATGATCGTATCGCCGAGGGCAAGGGCAAGAGCAAGCAAGAGGCAGAGCAATCAGCAGCTCGCAATGCACTAGAGGCAAAGGGGTGGCTCGACTAGTTTTCCGTTTCAAGGAAAAATAATATGACATTAAAATCAATTGAGCTTTCTTCATTTAAATCATTTGGTAAAAAAAGCGTTGTGAATTTTACAACGCCTGTTACTGCTATCGTAGGTCCAAATGGTTCTGGAAAGTCCAATATAGTAGAAGCGATCAGATTCGTACTCGGTGAACAGTCTATGAAACCCCTCCGTGGAAAAGGTGGGGTGGATTTGATATTCAAGGGATCAAAATCTATGTCGCAGGCGAATCGCGCATCCGTGACCATCACATTTGATAACAAAGACAAGATATTTTCTTTTACAAATTCCGGCCTAGGTGTGACTCTCGACTATGATGAAGTTACTGTCACTCGTGAAGTGTATGCCGACGGTGCAAATAAATACTTGATCAATGGCACAGAAGTCAGACTAAAAGATATCAATGATTTGTTGGCCTCTGTGAATATTGGTAGTTCTGGTCACCACATCATATCTCAGGGTGAGGCTGATCGCGTACTCAATGCTAATAGCCGTGATCGCAGAGGGATGATCGAGGATGCTCTCGGACTCAAAGTTTATCAATTCCGCATAAAGGAAACAGAGAGAAAACTCGACAAGACAGTTTTGAATATGAAAGAGGTGAGTGCTATGCGCAGAGAGGTGGTGCCACATTTAAATTTCCTAAAAAAGCAGGTAGAAAAATTGGAGCGTGCTCGAGAGATGCGAGAAGAACTCGGCAATCTATACAAAGATTATCTTTCAAAAGAATCTGCATATATAAAGCATGAGACGACCAGACTACATCACAAGCGTCGTATCATCGACGAGAATTTACTGTCTCTAGATGAGAGAATCGAATCTATAAATAAAAACAAGGACACAAAAGAAAGTGTCTTGAATTTCAAAGAAGCTCTAAATCAAAAAGAATTATATATGTCTGGTTTGCGTGCACGCAAAGACGAGCTCTCTCGCAAATTGGGTCGTGTAGAAGGATCTATAGACAGTATTATGCGTGGCATTAATCGTGCTCCAGAGGTAAAAGAAGATACTATATCCAAAGAAGCTTGGCAGTCATTTGCTGATGATTTGGAAAGCTATATCGATGAAGCCAATAGGACAGAAGTCATTTCTGAATTAAAAGATATATTTTCTCGTATCAAGAATCGTCTTGGTTCTATTCGTGTGACTTCAAATAAAGATGAGGTGAATAGTGCAAAAGAAGAATTAAAGCGCGAATACTTAGAGCTAGAATCTGTGCGCGAGGGAACAGTCATGGATATCGAATTGATTGCTAAAGAAGAAGAAGATGTCCTGGTGTCTATCGGAATCATTCGTGCAGAAGAAAAAGAATTTGAAAATGAAAATCGTGATAGTGAAAAGGTAGTGTATGAATTACTCTCACAGAAAAATGTATTAAATTCAGATCTACACTCCATAACTTTTGAAGAAGAAAAATTGGCGCAAATAAAAAATGCTTTTGATGGAGAGATGACCGAGTCAGCTGTGCTAGTGGGCCGAGAGGTCCTAGGTTTTAATAATATAGAAGTAGATGGTGCAAATGTCATTCGTGCTAGTCAAGATGAATCTAGACGCAAGATAGAGCGTATTAAAATCAAATTAGAAGATGCAGGGGCCCTAGGAGGAGGTGATTTACTCAAAGAATACGAAGATACAAAAGAAAGAGATATATTCCTGGAAAAAGAATTAAATGATTTACAAAAGAGTATCGAATCACTACGTACATTGATAGTAGACCTAAAAGAGACATTAGATACTGAATTCAAGCAGGGCGTAGAAAAGATAAATAAACAATTCCAAGATTTCTTTTCTCTTATGTTCGGTGGCGGATCAGCATTCCTATCTGTGACTATGGAGCATAAAAAGAGCCGCAAAAAAGATGAACTCGAAGAAGTATCAGAAGATAGTGAAGATGACAATGAACTAGGATTTGAGCGGGGAATAGAGATCAACGTGACTCTACCTCAAAAGAAAGTCAAAGACCTCCACATGTTATCTGGTGGAGAGAGATCTCTCACATCTATCGCATTACTCTTTGCTATATCACAGGTGAATCCACCACCATTCCTAGTCCTAGACGAGACAGATGCAGCACTAGATGAAGCAAACTCTCGTAAGTATGGAAATATGATAGAGAATCTATCCTCATGCTCACAGCTCATCGTAGTGACTCACAATCGTGAGACCATGTCTCGAGCCCAAGTCCTCTACGGTGTGACTATGGACATCATGGGTGCATCAAAACTCCTATCTATAAAACTCGACGACGCTACAGTCTACGCAAAATAAAAATCCTTATAGACGCCTGCGTTAGGCAAGACCTAACGCATGTTAAAATAAAATTATGATTACAAAAAATTTTAAAAAATTAAAAGAGGAAGCCTCAAAGATTAGTACACAGAGAAAGCTTACAAAATACGCAAGTTGCGGTGGGGTTGGTTGTGCGCTCCTGACTTCTAAGGGGAATATTTATACTGGAGTTTGTATTGAATCATGTTGTGGTCTTGGTTTCTGTGCAGAGCACTCAGCTGTTGCAGAAATGTTAAAAAATGGAGAATCAGAAATTAAGGAAATACTTTCAGTTAAAGAAACAAGAGGGAATACAGTTATTCCTCCTTGTGGTAGGTGTAGAGAATTTATTCTTCAAATTGATTTAAATAATAAAAAGACACTTGTTCATTTGTCTGAAAATAAAACAAAACAACTTTCAAAATTACTTCCAGATCACTGGATGCGTTCATAAAAATGTTGAAATACTATGCACTAGGTCTTGCCTAGTGCAGTTCATTTTTATATAATTTAATTATGT
>JBAYVZ010000008.1:0-37946 GCA_041674285.1 Minisyncoccota bacterium | reverse complement strand
TTCGTCTGCATCCATTTGATCGGGATTATGAATCCGATGGTAATCCAAAAAAGCGTTAGCCAAAGCGCGGCATACAATTTTCATATCTTGGGTTTCTAGATACGCCGAAAGCTTATCCATGAGTTCTTTATTCGTAACTGTCACCGTCATAATCCCTCAGTCATCTGTCAACCATTATGGTCTATTTTATTACCGTGCGTTGTCATTGCACGGTTTGGATTTCTGACTCCGGTAATCCAACAAATAAAACGGTTTTTCTTGCAAGGAGGTATACCGAAAACCTAGGCTAGTATTGACAGACTATGCCCACTAACTGAATGCTGCTTAAGATATCCAGTCTTGAGCCAAAGCACGCTTCGGGAAGATCGGGTATCTATATCGTGATCCAGCATCAATAACGCTCCGGTGACTAGTACGGAGATTCCTAAAGTACATCCAGACCTATTTTTTTTCTATAATATCTTCATCGTTCGATTTTTCAGGAATAACTATAGCACTCCAGGATAAGAGCTTTGTCATCCAGAACACGACAAAACATAGGAGAAGAAATCCTAAAGATGTAAAGAATAATTGTATCAATGAGTTCATAATGAATGTCCGCAGTTAGGGCAAAGTTTATCTTTTCTCTTTTTCTCTTCCTGCTGCTGTTCTTCGAGTATTTCCTCAGCTTCCTGGCAGGTGTCGAGTAACTCTTTTTCAGAGAATCCCCATTTAAGCAGGTCGATAGGATCAAACATATTAGCTAGGATATCGAAATCGAATTGACCATGAATCTTGTTCACTCCGATCATTAGCTCTTCCACCTCTTTCTCATCTAGAAGCCTATCAGCTACCCAGCATTCGACGACCTTGACCTTCTGCTTCTTCAGGTACTTGACGCGCTGGTGGCCGCCGATTAGCATCATGTCAGCATTGACTATCGGCTTGTCTATTAACCCGAACTTATCTATCAAGTTCCCGAGCCTGGCAAACTGTTCCTTGCCGATCTGTCGGGGATTCTTAGAGTGCTCCCTCAAAGACTTGATGGGAACCTCAACTAACGACCAATTAACGATTGCTAACGATTTGGTAGCAGACTTCATTCTAAATTGGCCTCCAATGACTAATCCCAGGCATATCAAATGGAGATTCAAGACATTCGTTTTCATATACCCAAGGAGTAATGTAACCATCTGGTTCAAAAGTTCCCCATCTAATTTTTCCATCGCAACATTTCATTTCTACCCTCATAAACTCTTTTGGCTTCTCTTTTACAGATCTCCAATCTCCTTCGATACTTTCCATCGTTACCTCTTGTGTAAAACATAGTTTTAACATATGTGTACTTTTATCTTTAGTTGATTTTTAGGAACTTCATTGTGACACTTCCTCTAACCGAGGGTAAGGCTATGGAGATCCAGTTAGAATTCAACTTTGATAATAAGACGCCGGAAGAGATGACACTTTACATGATGCAAAAGCAGATCGATAAGCTTTGCGGCAGCATGGAAAAGGTGAGGAAAAAGCTTTTTGCTGAACAAGGCGAAATGAAAAAACTGTGCGTCGCTCTTCAACAGGAAAATGAAGAGCTTAAATCAACAGTAAGGGAGCTTAAGCATGGAAAAACACAATGGACCTACGGACAAAACGGTTGTCTCTTTGATGTGTCTAAACATCAGGAAATTGCCAGTTGACCTTGACGACATTCCGAGATGGGATGCTGCGAAAGCTGCCCGTTTCATGAATGCTCAGCTTCTAGAGGCCCAAAAGGAAGTAAATCGAACCTGGCCTAAGCCGCAGAAGTTGATCGAATTTCAATCCTAATGCCTTGAATATCCCCCTTCTCCTGCGCGTACTTCCATGTGACCCTAGGATCTGAGTCTGCATGCCCTTTGTTCTGCACGTACTTGCCCCGTTTGTTTTTGTAAACCACAACCTTCTCGGGGAATAGCTGGGCGCCTATCTCGTCTTTGATAAACTTGAAAGACATGGGTAAATTTTCGTCAACATCGAGCTTTCTTGGGCTAATCCTGGTCAGCGTAATCTCACATGGTATCGGGATTGGCCTTATTTCTGCTTTAAAGGCGTGTCTAACGAAGAACTGCTGCTGGGAGTGTCTAACCGCCGCTTTATGCCAATGCTCGCGACTGTTGGCCTCACTAGTCGTTTTAAGAGGAAACTCCCAGGTTATCACGATTCCTCCGGAATTTCAAACCCATATTTCATTAAAGCTTTATTAAACATCTCTGTAAATCCATCATCTGCATATATAATATTAATACTTCCATATGGTGATCTAATTTCGACAGAATCCTTCCATGCTTTTATTAAGATTTCACCACTTTTAGCACCATGAAATTGCATAGCAAATCCTCTGTTAAGATCCCAGATTTGACGCCGAAGTTCCTGCTGTTCTAAATCTTGTTTCTGTTTTTTCTTTAGCTTGGAAGCTTTCGATTCCTCGGGCTTCACCTTGCACGCCCATTTGATCGCTGCGGCTAATGGCCCCTTGAGTTTGAATCCTGGATCTAGGCAGAAGTTTACGGCATAAATAACTTTTTCCTCCGAGTAGTCTCGTGTTATCTCCTCTTTGTCATGAAGGGGTATGTCTACCGTTTCGAGAATGGCGTATACCTTTGGCTTTTTCTCTTCCTTCTTTTCAGAAAAAACAGCAGCAGGTTCCTGTTGTTGTTCTTTTAGATCTTGTTGTATGGGATCTTGTTTGTGTAAACGGCGTTTACCCTCCCCCTTAACGGCGTTTACCCCCCCCCCTAAATCTCCTTTACCCTCCCTAGGTTTCCATGGCCATAAATCGTTTTTCGGATTTTTAGGATAAAGTTTAAGCATGTATTCGGCGTTTTGCGGCCAAATATCTACAATCCTAATCAGATCTGGTAAATCCGACCCATTGGAATGCTTTCTTTTTTCAATGGTGATAAGACCTTGCTCTACCAACTCTGCTTTAAGTTTTATGAGGGTTGGAAGCGAGCAACCCACCTCTTCGGACATTCTGGAGTTTGATTTAAAGCACTTTCCATGATCGCCCGCCGTCATTTTTATAACGCTATACGCCTTGAACGCCCAAGGATTTAACTTAAGGTGAAATATAATATTTGGAATTTCTGTTCTGTAATTGTGTGACGATGTTAAGTCTTGAACTTCACACCCTTCTTGTGTTGGCAACATAAATACCCCTTCTTGTCAAACAGTTATTTTAATGTACAAAGACTATGGCGGAAAAATATGTCGCATGATATTATGTGTGACATATGAGGATCTTCCACAATCCTTTGTTTACTCTCTAAGAGTCGTTCCTTAGGGATTGAATTTTTCGTCTAAAGTCTTAGGACGTTGTGCCTTAAAAAGTGCAACGTCTTTTTCTTTAGCCCTCTGCGACTTCATCCCAACCGACCACTTCGATTGAGAGTCCCTCGGGTGTTTCCTCGTAACTAACCAAACCCTCAGCGACAAGTTTTCGCAGGTTCGTTCTAAACGAGTTCTTGTTATAGTAAAGCGTGAGGTCTTTCCAAGTCATCTCAACTCGGTTCTCATCGTCTCTACGATCCCAAATAAAGCAGTAAACTTTACTGACGGTGTCCATCACTTGCTCTAAGAACAAGCGAGGCGGTAATTGCGTTTGAGGGCGAAAGTCTTGGCGGACTGGCATGTGGGTTCTCCGTAGTTGACCCCACCCTCTTACGTTATAATTTAAAATAATTGCAATGACTTTCGATCATTTGCAAAAATAATTTATGCCGACATGGATTCTTGCTGCTGTTTTTCGGCTTCCATGCGCTTGAGGTCTCGCTTACGCGGCGCTGCTTTTAGCTTAACGACCCCATTAGTGGCTCTATCTATGTCCCTTGCTAATCGATGTCCCGCGAGAACTCTACCATTCAATATATGGGACAGATATGTAGGATTGTAATCAATCATTTTGCTGAAGTCCTTGACCGTCATATTGATCTGACACAAATAGGCTTTTAAATTAGTTATTTCCATAAGTTGATTCTCCTGTAAATTCAAACTTATACGTGCTCGGCTGTTTTTATGCAACGTTTTTTGTGGAGATAAGAAAGTTGTGTTTTTCTATTGCGCTAAATTCCATCATGTCCTAAACTCCATCACATAACGAGGTTGTAAAGCAGATTTACATCAACCAAACCAGGAGAGGGAAATGAAAGAGAACCGCCAAAATACCGACGAGTGCGTTGGATCTATGCCACTTGAAGAAATCAAGCGCCTTGTCGAGCTTAAACGAGCTGAGTTTTTGAAATTGCAAAGCAAGGGTCACTTGATAAACATGATGTACAAGGGATCTCGAAAGGGATCAGTAAATGGTACTAAAAAGAAACTTCTGGCTAGGAGTTTTTAATGGAGAAGGGAAAAGAGGTAGTAGTCGAGAGATTTCCGAATTGCGACTTTTGCCAGGATCAAGCCGCATACGATGCCAAAACCAAGAACGGTATGTGGGCTAACTTGTGCGAGCTGCACTGGAGGTCATATGCAGCATCAACTCAGTTAGGTATCGGAAAAGGCCAACGCTTAGTGATAGTACGTGACAATTAAACAAATGTTTTTAAACTGTAAGGGGAATACAATGAATGCCGTAAAACAGAGCGCAACGACTGGAAAACATCACACTGATGGTCCGCCAAGACTCAATTCAAGCCGCTGCGGGACGAATCATATCGCCGCAACTGCTTTTAATCAATCATCTTTAGGTGCGCCATCGCTAATCGTTAGAAAAGCGGGGGATAGAATGAACCAGGAATTAGTTGAAAAAAGAGAAGCTGACTTCGCGATTATCGAGCAGGTCGTTATGCAAGGAGATCTGTCCAAGCTTAGTTCTGAGCAGAGAGTAACCTATTACAACAAGGTTTGCGCAAGTTCGGGATTGAATCCTTTGACGAATCCTTTTGCGTACATATTCTTAAATGGCAAGCTGACACTTTACGCTAAGAAAGATTGCACCGAGCAACTGCGTAAGATCAATGGCGTTTCGATTGAGGAACTGGATGACAAGCTCATAGAAGATATTTACGTTGTTACCGCTAAGGCTAAAGATCGTAATGGTCGCATTGACCAGGCTAAAGGTGCTGTAGTTATTGGTAACCTGAAGGGCGAAGCTAGGGCTAATGCTATCATGAAGGCTGAAACCAAGGCCAAGCGTCGGGTTACACTCAGTATCTGCGGAATGGGATTTACAGATGCCTCAGAGATCGAATCCATCCCTAATGCTGAGACTGTAGAAGTTGATTATGAGACGGGAGAGATTAAAGGCGTGGTGTCAAAAACTTCGAAACCAGTTCCCGTTCAAATTGAGGAAAAGCCAAGGCTCAATGCTAAGCAGATCGCAGAGCTAGAGACAATCCTCAACGAATGTGAGGACAAATATAAGTCTTGGGTCTACGAGTATGTCAAGAAGACATGTCGCACAGATGACCTCACCGGAGTTCCTTCTGAGATGTTTGAGCGCATGAAAGTAGCGGCTCTTAAGAACATGGAGCAGAACTACGAAAAGATGGGCGCAGCGTCGACCGAGTTACGCCCTGACGAATTAGTTGAGGTGCCACAATGATACATGATGAAATTGACTGCGCAGAGATAATAGATAACCATCTTAAAGAGGTGTCCAGAATAGTTTGTGAAAACAATATTTCTAAATATGTTGTTATTGAGGATCTTATATACATGTTTGCACAGGCTCAAAGTAAGGTAAATCTTTCTAAAAGGATGGCACAATGACCTCGGCACTACGTTTAGAATCACTAGAACAGGGGTGCCCAGAGTGGCACGCCCTGCGTAAGACTAAGATTACGGCCACTGACGCTTGTGTTATCATGGGCGCTAGCCATTGGAAAACACGTATCCAACTATACCATGAGAAGCTATCCGACGACGAACCTATGATACCTAACGAGAGAATGCAGCGTGGAATTGACCTTGAGCCTGTCGCTAGGGATGCGTTCATCATGCAAACTGGCGTATTCGTTACGCCGATGGTAGTCGTTAAAGATTGGGCGATGGCGTCGCTTGATGGCATTAGTCAGAATGGCCAGTGTGTCGTTGAGATAAAATGTCCCGGTGAAAAAGACCACTCTGTTGCTGTTTCTGGTAGGATTCCTGACCACTATTACCCGCAGCTACAGCACCAGATGTATGTATGCGATGTAGAAAGCATGTGCTACTTTAGCTTTGACGGTAACGATGGCGTCTCCGTTATGGTAAAAAGGGACAATGACTATATCGCTAAAATGATCGATGAAGAGAAGAAGTTTTACGAATGCTTAATGAACAAAACCCCTCCCGAACCTGGAGAGGATGATTATATTGAAAGGAACGATGCGTTATGGAGCGAGTGCGCGGCGAGGTGGAAAACTCTTACCACTTCCA
Source organism: Minisyncoccota bacterium (assembly GCA_041674285.1). Lineage (GTDB taxonomy): Bacteria > Patescibacteriota > Minisyncoccia > Phycocordibacterales > UBA9973 > UBA8515. The sequence continues at coordinate 31,571 of JBAYVZ010000008.1, read as the reverse complement.
TGAAAGAACTAGAAAGGGAGGAGGAAGACTTAAGGAAGCAACTTGTTTTCTTAAGTGGCGAATCAAATACGAAGGGGGCCGGTATATCGTTGTGCCAGGTTCAACGCAAAGGGAACGTGGAATATGCAAAGGTACCCCAATTGAATGGAGTAGACCTAGAGCCTTACCGGAAAGCATCGATCAATAGCTGGAGGATCACATGTCAATAATCGACTTCGCCGTGTTTGTGTTTAAGATTATTTTGGGCGCCGTGTTGGGAATTATAGCCGCATCAGTAATTATTTTTGGTTCCTTCGTAATGACCATGAGCATATGGTGGACTTTGGTTGGATAAAAAATAAGGGTAAGATAAACGGATCTCCGCTATCTTACCCTCTCGCACTTCAACCAAACCTGAGGTACGACACATGAAGAAGAGTGTGTAAATCTTATTTAGACTATTTCTTCTTTTTGGTCATCATTTTTTCTCCCATTTCACACTTGGCATCGCGTTTTTTGTCAGCCTTGAGTAGAGATTTTTCACCCTTCAGAAGAGATTTTGTCTTCGATTCCAGTTTCTTAATCTTCTTATCCACGATTACTTTCCTTTAGGTTTAGTTTTTTTCAAGGCCTGTGGCCCATACGTATCAGTTTTTCTGTGACAAGGTTTACATAATGTACGTCCATTGTCTATGTCAAATCGAAGTTCTGGATAGGTGGAAAATGGCATAATATGATCAGCCTCTATATTTCCACTAGTCGAGTCACCACATAGCACACAGCAAAATTTATCTCTTTTAAACACGGACTCTCTCCACAATTTGTATTCCAGAGAATTTCGGAGAGCCAAGTTGATAGGATAAATTCCACCTTTGTAAAAATGATTTTTTCCTTCAGAAACTCTTTTTTTGTGGGTATTACTTAATCTCCTTCGAGTTTCTTCGCTAAATGTTTGTTTAGCTCTTCCTTCACGGATTTTTTTTCGATACTCGTCTGAGTAAATTCCCGTTTTACCTTTATTCCATGGAGCTTTTCCCAACCTGGATTCGCTCATTTTCTTACGCCATTCATTAGAAAATGGAAGGCGCGTTGTTCCTTTTTTTAAAGCAGCTTGCTCACGTAGTCGGTCGCCTAAGACTTTTTTATGCTCTTCTGAGAAATTCTTCTTTTTCCCTTTTTGAGATAATCCTACTAACCTTCCTCTTTCTCGAAGATCGTTTTTTTGTTTTTCACTTCTTTCGTAAATTCCTGTCGGCATATTTATCTCTGTTGTTGGAGCTAATATACCAAAATAGATTATTTCTTTGGAGCTTTTTTTATCTTCGCCCCTGATTTGCGAGCGACGTTCAACGCTATCGCCACAGCCTGTTTGCGAGGGTGCGTTTTGGATTCTGTTTCGATATTTTTACCAATGTTCTTTTTACCTTTAAGGAGTGGCATTTGTCTACCTATAATGCTGCTGTTGGTATTGTTACGGTTGGCACAATCGAAGTGCTAGGCATAGATGCATCATCAACCACATCGGAGGCCTGACCTTGCGTGTGAACTAGATTAACCGTGTAAGTACATCCGGCCAAAAGTAAGCATATCGCCAGAAATGCAGGAAGTAATTTATCCATCATCTATCTCCCATATACATTGACATCACCGGTTAAGGTGTTTCCGCTAAATAATCTTATCCAATTTAGTTGTGCCGATGAGACTACACCCGCATTAAGTCCACTATTGGGAGCTTGTTCATTATCACCCAAAACATATTTAGGGGCTGTTCCTGTAAAGTTTTCAACCCTCACTAAAAATGAGGCTCCGGCGGCAGAAACTGTTTTTGTGGTGGCGGTTGTTCCCCCTTGAACCATATTAATCAGGGTCGATCCATTATCAGCAGAAACTTGAATGCTCATTAATACTGATACGTTAGCGTTAGTAGATATGAAACAAAGTTCTGTGTAGCTGTTTATGCTCGTGTTGAAAATAGCCTCGTTTGAAGAAAATGCTTTAGTTTCAATGAACTGCCAAGACGCGCCAGGGAAAACAGATGCGGAAATAGTAGGGTTTCCGGCTACTCCATCTCCATCAGCGATACTGATACCCGCTCCTGCGGTTAGCGTTCGTCCGTTCCAAACTCCAGTGCTAGTTTGAGACTGCATCCCTGTTTGACTGGCGTTGACTGAGTTGTTAATTGCCATATAATCCCTTAATATCTATTGCTGGTCATCTTTTTCCAAAGCATCGAAAAATCTACATTTATCAACCTAGCTACTATTCCAGCGGATTTAGTTATGCGAAAACCATCCGAAAAAAAACGTGTGCTCGCAGGAATATTCGTAGCGATTGGACTGTTAGTTACAGGAACCCCATCTATCGAAAAATCTACACTCGTTCCGGCAGCATTAATATCGACGGTGTATAGATGCCAATTAGTATCTACCGTAGACGACGTGTTGGCGGTAGTTCTTGAGGAATTATTGGCTGTCTTGATTGTCCATGCACCAGAATTAACGGCATTCGTATACTCAAAATAAGCCCCGTCGACTACATCTCCTGAAGCGGAAGATACTTCTTGTAATCCAATTCTTACCGTAAATGTATCTGTTCCATCTGATAGAACAGGAACCCGTAAAAGAAAATTATGAAGAGTTCTTCCATCTCCGGTAGTTATCACCCCTCCGTGACCTACCATAGCGGCACCATTTGTAGATGTTCCGGTCGTTATACCTATAACCCCAGGATGTCCACTGATTGATATATTCGTACCAGATGAAGAGCCGCCATTTTGTTGGTTCTGAGTAAATCCTGTATTACCCGTATTGGTATTCGTTAAAAAATCATCAAATAAAAATATGTCGCTTTGAGGAGTAAACCATTCCAGAGTAGTACCTAAAGATATTAATGGTGACCCTGGATTCGTCCCAATTGCAAGTCGATTAACCACATTTGTAGTGCTGCCATAAAGTATATCCCCTGTAACAACGGTAGATGGATATGTAGCTGTACTGTACACTGGATCTGCGGACGCACCAGCCGATTGAACGACTTGTCCGGCGGTAGAAGTAGGTCCCACATTTGTTAACGTGCTAGATGTTGCCCCTCCAACTATTAACGCATGATTCGTTGCAGGGGTGGCGGTGAATCCTGTTCCTGTGAACCCTACAATCCCTGTAGTTGATTCGTTGACGCTGTTAGCTGGACCTGGCATATTGTCTCCCTATGCGAGTGTCCAGGTTCCAATGACGCTCGTAGCTTCCCAGGTTAGTGTTGACAGTCTATATCGAAGTGTTAAGCTATCACCGATAGCATTTGACGTGGCTGTGCCTCCACTAGATGTGATGGAAGAGCCTATTCGTATGAAATTAAGGGCTGGTGCATCTAAAACGACAGCTCCTGCCGTATCGCAGACAACGATTAGGATTTCTCCTTGAGCTGCTGTGGCTGGTAAAGGATAGGTTCCAGCTGCTGTTGCAAAGTATCCATTATCAACGGCTAGTGTGATTGCTGTAGTATCAGTAAAAACAACGCTGTTTATGGTGACAACAGCACCAGAAGCACTTGTTGTTATTCCCGGACCACCCGCGATTTGGATGTTATTAGCAACAGGAATCGCTGTTCCAGTGTCACCACTAAGCGTTTGAACAGTGGCTCCCCCGCCAGCTACTTCAAGGTTAATGGTGCCTGCACCATTAGAGACCGTTACAGTTCCACCAATGGAGGTTATTCGACCTACATCGATATGAGTGCCGCCGACGTTAACTGATGTTCTACCTATCCAAACTTGCCCGTCTAGCTGAAGTCCGTTAGCGGCTGACGCTCCACCTGCTCCCGCGGTACTGAAGTCGGCGTTGTTTCCATATACCACATCATTATCAAAACCGGCCATTATATCACCTTCACGTAAGTTGCTACTACGACCCAGTTAATGGTAAGTCCAGCGGTCCCGGTGACGCGCAAGATAGCATTATTTCCCGATACAACGATGTCGGCATTACAGGCTATTAGGGCGGCATCTTCGTTATTTATCTTATCTGGAGTTCCGACTAAAGATGCTGACGCTCCTGTGGTTCTCACTGAACCAAAAAGACTATAACCCGCTCCAGATGGAGTGACAGACTCAAAACCACAAAAGTTAGCATCTATGACATAAGTTCCAGGAGTTGCGCCTAGTGGAAACGTGACTAAATCTGTCGTTACAGCTCCTATAGTACTTCCTGAACCCCTCAATCTGTTTGTCAACTGAACAGTTAGAGTGTTTGAACCAGAAGATCCGTCTGTCTGAATCCCATCCGAATCATCCGTAGAAACGAAACCACCGAATACATTCTCAATGTTCGCTATTGGTACAGAGGGGGAATTTACGTCGGTGATAAATGAAGTAGGAACTGCAGGAGGAACAGGTCCCGCGGTGAGACTTTTATAAATCTGACTCATGTTTACCTACGGTAACTGTTTAATATACGTGTAGGAAATGGAGAAATTGCCTGTGGCGGCTCCAGTTCCGGTAAATACCGTTCCCACAGGAAAAGTGTACATGTCATCATCCAAAACCAGAGCTTCACCTGCTGTGAAAGTCTTCCATTGAACTGGCCCTCCACCAACATTAATCGATAGCACCACCGCAGAGGTGCTTTGATTATCCATAACGATTTTAACCGGCGTATATAGCAGGGTACCAATCGTAGCAGACACGCCCATCATGGCTGTAATCAGCTCAGGGGCCGGAAGCATTTGCTGGTGAAGGATATAAAGTGACATTCTTAAACCTTTGCTGAGTCTTCAACTTTTACTTCTGCTGCTGCGGCTGCTTCTTCAGTCTCTTTAATTTTTTTAGAAATGAAAGCCTTAAGCGCACAGGCATAATCATAAAGTTGGCCAATAGGACAATCTTGATCGGTGATTAGATGACACTTTTCAAAATTCTCTAGTCTAATTTCGAACTTATTGACCAACTTCATGATTTCTCCTTGTGTTATGCTACGTATGCGTACGACCAAATTGTTCCATCGGAATATACGGTGGCTCCTGAGTAATTAGCAGAAAGTACCTTAGTCGCTGCAGCTGCTCCACCGCCAACAAGGTTAGTTCCACCACCGCCAATCGTAATATTGCTTGCTGCGGCTGCTCCACCAACATCTCGTATAACGAATGTCCTTCCAGCAAGCGCTGTAGCGGCTGGCAGAGTCACGGTAACTGCTCCGGCTCCGGTATCCACGGCGATAAAGTAGTCTGTTCCTAATACCGTGTACGGAGTTGCAGCGAAGTTAACAGCTGTCGCTTTCACTACAAGACCGCTGGCCAGTCGAATGCTGTTCGTGCCGGCATTGATTGTTGTTGTCGACGTGGTGTTAGTTGATCCTAATGTGACAGTTTTCGCGGCAGCACCGGCTCCGATTGACAAGGTTGTCGCGGCGGCGTCACCGGAAACTGTAATAGCCCCTGTGCCTGTTACCAGAGTAAATATTCCATTGGTAGTTGTAACCGTGCTTCCTGCCGAACCTGTGTTGATATTTACAGCGGTAACACCTGTGACGTTACCAATTGTAATTACCTTAGCAGCAGCATCTGCCCCGACGTTGATAGCGCCAGTTCCTGTAGCCAATGTCCATGTAGCATTTGTTGTCGTCCAGGTATTGGTTCCCGTTCCTGAATTAACAACGACTGCCGTTGCGCCTGTAATGTTACCTAATGTGATCGTCTTCGCTGCTGCATCAGTACCAAGATTTATAGCGCCAGTTCCAGTTGCTAGAGTAAAGATACCGTTTGTAGTGGTATAGGTAGACCCATTGGTACCTGTGTTGATATTGACACCTGTGGCACCAGTGATGTTACCGATCGTGATGGTCTTGGCAATCGCTGTACCTAAGTTAAGGGCACCTGTACCTGTATCTACAACTACGGAAGTGGCTCCAGTTTGATTACCGATAGTAATCGTTTTAGCAGCCGCATCCGCTCCTAGGTTAATCGCGCCGGTACCGGTGACAAGACCGAATGAACCATTAGTCGTTGTCCATGAACTAGCTGCAGTTCCGGAATTAACAACAACAGCTGTCGCACCAGTCACATTACCGATCGTGATTGTTTTAGCGACCGCATCTGTCCCGATATTTATGGCACCTGTACCCGTGGCAAGCGTAAACGCTCCGTTTGTAGTATTAAACGAGCTCGCTCCGCTACCAGAATTCAACACAAGCGCTGTGGCTCCAGTGACGTTACCAATCGTGATAGTTTTGGCTGCTGCGTCGGTTCCAACATTAATTGCACCCGTACCAGTCAACAATGACCAGGCCGCATTGGTGGTTGTCCAGACGTTAGCTCCAGTACCAGAGTTATGGGTAATAGCCGTCGCACCTGTGATGTTACCAATCGTAACGGTTTGGGCTACTGCGTTCGTACCGATACCGACACCGCTGGTACCTGCATCGATAATTACTCCTGTCGCACCAGTACCATTACCAATCGTAACGGTTTGAGCAATCGCATTTGTTCCAACATTCACACCGCCTGTGCCGCTATTTAAAGTGACAGTCGTTCCACCGGTGGAGTTACCTACAGTAATTGTTCGAGCTGCCGCGCCAGTTCCAATTCCGATATTTTGGGCTACTGCATCATTACCGATACTGATCACTCCTGCGGACGAATTCAGTTCTAATACACCCGCTGAATCGATAAGGACGGTATCCGCTGAGTTAAGAATGATATCGCCAGTGGTAGTAGTCGTGACGGTAAAGTGTCCTGTCCCAGTATTGACAGCTACTGCGGTGGCTCCAGTGACGTTACCAATTGTAATTACACGTGCACCGGCTCCAGTTCCGATATTCACAGCACCTGTGGAGGCGTCTGACGCTAAGTTTAAAGCTGTCGCACCTGTGGTAATCGTAGCCGATCCGCTAAGAGATGCTAAACCGCTTGCGGCTAAAGTAGTGAATGATCCGGCCGCTGGAGTAGTTCCTCCGGTAGCAGGTGGAGCGGCAAAAACAGCTGCTAAATTGGAAGGGGTTAAAAATAAGGCTAGAACTGGTGTAGAGGCTGTACCTGCTACAGCTTCCGGATCCGTCGCCAACTGTCCAATACCTGCTGTTGTAGTAGTGGAAACCGGAGCACCGGCGATTGCTAAGTTGTCGGCATAAGCCTTCGTCGCAACAGTACCCACAGGGGCGAGAAGGTCGGTTAATAGTACAGTTCCGAATACCGTGTCCGTGGCATGATTAGCACCAGATGTTGCCCAAACACCGCCTCCAGTGGTCTCATAAATAACAGGTGGACTTACGCTATTATCCTGAATCTTTGTCCCTGGATTGTAGATATCTTGACTTGTGGGGGCGCGCATTGCATCCCCAATGAATTGTGGATAAACGAATGCGTCCACGCCTGTCGCGTATGGTGTTCCACCTGCTGTGTTACCTAGTGCTTGTACCATAAATGTGTCTCCATAGAGTGTTGAAAGTAGTTGTCTATTGCTAGACTCAAAACATCTACGGCGGCGATCTCGTAAAACAGCCTATGAGGTGCGACCCCATCCGTTTGCGCTGTCTTAAACCTATCAAGTCTTTATTTTAATCACTAGCGGAAAATATCAAATAATGAATCGGACTTGTCGCCTATACGAATGTGAGCGATAATGGTCACAATAACAAAGGTGCTGACATGCTAGAAGAACTCTTAAAGATTTTACCAACAATAGACGTTGGGACTATTTTAGTAACCGGGGCCATGATGTGGAAAATGTATTCGAGGATCGATAAGAAGTTCGATGCTATTATACAACGATTAGATAAAATTCAAGAAACTATTACAGATATCGATAGGCGCTTATGCCGTCTCGAAGGCGCGTTTCAATCTAAGGAATGCTGTTTGTTAAAGTCTGACACTCAACATAAGGCGGCTGAATGAGTTCCTCACTCGAACTTCTAGCAGTGGTTGGTCTATGCGCTATGTTAATGTTTCAACTCTACACGATGTCCCGGGTAGGCGACATAGATCGACGTCTAACGCGTATCGAAATAGTCATGGTAATGCAAAAAATTATGCCAGGAGAATTGATTATCGAGGCGAAAGATTAACCAACGCGCCTATAAGGATAGCCGCCCGCTTTAATGACGTGGGCCATTGCCGCTCCCATCGATGGATACTTACCTTGCCACCAGCTACCCCATTTATTCTTACCGTTAGTCTTAGCAGGTATTGCACCACGCATAAATATATCGGCTATATTAGCAGGCACTCCGTCATAACCATAAATCGGTCCGTTTTTATTCGGGTGCTTGCCTAGGAATCGAACTAGAAGCTTTCCTGTCTTATCATCGTATGAGAATCCCTCAATATTGCTTGAAGGCATTGCCTCCTGTAAACCTTCTCCACCTGGAGGTTGAGGAGGAGTTAAAGGTGGTTCACCTACGCCTCCACTTTGCTGTTGTATCACTTGCAGAACGTTTTGAAGTAAATCGCCTAAAGCGCGTTGAGACTCTACGTTGAGGTTCGCTCCATTCTGCTCTAAGAATGAAATAATCAGTTGAGCGTATTCAACGAGTTCGTTCACTATTGACCTCTAAACTTCTGCATGATCGCATTACCTTGCTGGAGGATCTGAGCTACCATAGGATCTAAACCTTGTCCGCCTTGTGCTTGCTGACCCGATTGTTGCTGCTCTTGACCTTGAGGTTGTCCCTGTTGAGCTTGAGCCATATCACCATTTCCATAGATACTTTCTATGATTGAAGACCAAGGCGTTTTGTGTGTCTTCATGAGCTTTTGAATGATGGAGCCAAAGCGTTTATCATTCTGAGCTAAAGCCGCCGCCTCAATGGGCTTTCTACCCTTGCGGATCTCTTGATCTATGAATGTATGCAGTTCTGGCGAAACCTGTTGGATGATGTTGTTGTTTTGTTTAGCAGGCTCAAGTTTCTGGCTTATAAATTCTTTAGCCTCGTCAAATGTAGCGCCTTCATCCTCTGCATCTTTTAAAAATTTTCCAATTCTTGGATCAATTCTTTGTATGGCTTTTTTTGCAAATGTCTCAGGAACATGAGAACTAAGTAGGGGTAATATCTTACTCACCAAAGAGTTAGCGACTCCTATTCCGGCTGTCCCGATAGCAGCCATTCCGAAATTTTTTGCAGCGTTGAAAATTCCAGATTGATGTTTTGTTTCTACGGCTTCTTGATAGGGTTGCATTATTTTCCTCCAAATGCTTTAAGCCATAAATCGTTCATATATCCCTGGCCGATGGAATCCACTTTTTCTAATTCTCTTACTTGCTTATCAGAAAGATTAAATTCTCTTTTATTATCGAGTAGATATTTTTTAAATGGTGCAGTGTTCATTTCATTATTTTCAGACAAAAGATGGGCAATCGCTAGTGGACTATCATTTTTATTTAACATCGGTCCTATATTTTTAGCCATAAATTCAGGACTAGAGTCTATGGGAGTTTTTTTTATAAACGTTTGAATGTCTTGCGGTATATCATGAGCCAGGAAATGCCCATATTCATTAGATAGACCAACTCTTGCAACTAAAGAATCGGCTAAGTTTTCTGAATCATCATTTTTAGAAAATTTTGCTTTCAGTGAATCGATGGTTCTTATTACATCTTTTGGGTTCGACCCTAAAAGAGTATAATTACCGAATGAATCTATTTTAGAGTAATCGCGAGATATCGCATCTAGTTCATCCCTGGCATCTTTAGCGACTTTTAATTCATTTTCTCCGTTTTTGATACGGTCTAAAGCTTTATTTTCCACTTTTTGATAAGTGTTATCAGGAATTCTGACGTTAGCCTTGTTTTTTAAATCCGCAATTTCATTTCTTATGTCGGACTCAACGCCTTTCTGCGTTTGTCGGGCATTTTGTTCCGCAGCATTTACATTAATTTTTGCTTGATCTTCTGCTTGCGCCGCGGCGATTGCTGTTTTATAGTCAGGGTATAAACTTGGACTTTCTTTATTTAGCTCCGCCGCTCTATCTTGTAGCTCACCAAAAGTCTTTGGAATTGCTGGTTGCAACGCTGCTTGAGTATTTTTTTGACCTACTAATCCTGTTCCTTGTGGAGAGGGAGTCGAATTTCTTCTAGATTCTATTTCATTAAATTCCGACCCTTTCGGCTTATTCTGTGCTGCATTCAACATGCCTTGCTGTCTAAGCAATTCTGATCCACTTTGCACGATTTGAGGATACTCCGAGGCTTGACTCGCCAGCCCTGTGAATTGTTGAAATGGCGTTTGATCCTTTCTTTCCCCAATATCCTTGAGAGCTGCTGATAATCTCCCACGTTCGACGGCTTTCGGAAGCTGCTCAGCAAGTCCTTTTCCCAGGTTTTCACCTATACGTCCGAAAATGTCACCCTGCTTTATGTATTGTACCATTAGAAGCCCCTCCCTTGCTGCATGAAGCCGGGTTGTTGAAATCCTCCCTGACCTCTTGGCATCTGAGGGCTTGCTTGTGGGCCACTTTGTCCATATGGTCCTGTGTTCATTCCTACTTGCTGACCTTTACCACCGAACCAATTGTTTACTGCTTGGCCTGCGTGATAACCAGCGACCCCCAATGCTGGCCCTGCCAGTGCAGTTCCAGCTGTTGCAAGTGCCGCCGGTACTGCTTGAGAAAGTACTCCTTGTGTTCCAGGCTGTGTAACCATGTTCTGGCTATACTGTCCTAAACCTAGTTGACCAATGTTCTGTAACCCCTGTGCACCAGCTTGTCTAAGGTTAGCTCTAAGAGCACCTAAACGTTCTGACAGGTCGGTAGCACCTTGGATTTGTGCATTCTGGAATCCTGAACTAGATAATCCACCTGCTCCCATACCAGCGAACTGCTCGGATAAACCGGGAACAATATCTTCATTGTATTGCCTGAGAGCCGGAGCTGCGAAAGCATTAAAGTCAGCGGGGTTATCACTTAGATTATTGCGGTAGTAATTCGCGGCATCTCCAAATGCTCCACCATTCCCCCCTCCCTGAGCCGCTCCCTGAAGTTGATTATACAACCCCTCTTGTTCAGGACGAAGATTCGAAACGTTCTCGCGTTGTTCGTTATTACCTGTGAAAAATCTACCCAATCGTTTGAAAAAGTTTGCCATGTTAAAGCTCCTGCGTATATTCCCAGAAGAAAAATGCCCTATCAAAGGCTCCTGGAGATGTAATTAAAATGTTAGGACCTACCACCTGTAATTCTGGGGAAACGATCGTTATCGCAGTAAAAGTCGTTGAATTTGTGGCTTCTACCCATGAATTTATAGATGTCAAATTGGCGTCAAATGTCACTCCGTGAGCAATGGGTGGGTTAACACCTGCTATTAGAGGGCCGACGTTGACCACCTTTCTTAAAACCTGTCTGAACACTTGGGAAGTACCTAGGTCGCTTTGTAGGGTAGCTCCTGGAATGAAAGCCTTTCCACTCAACACTTCTTCATCTATATACCAGCCAATCTCACGAATGTTTACTGCGTTCGATATACGCTTGAGCTGTTCTACGAGGAACGGACGAGAGTCCTCCCACTTCTCAGGGATAGCGTCATATACAGGAAGAAAGCTTTCCAGCTGTTGATTATCTGAAAAGTCCATGTTATATGCCTATTGCTGTCCAGTAAAAATTGTATGCCGTCCCCCCTGAGACCGCTGACGTGAATGATAAGTTTCCAGGTGGAAGTGCCGAGATCGCAGCTGAAAATGGAACAGCTGTTGATGTGGGAGTTACTTGTATTCCGAATATTGTGGCGAACGGCGCGGCAGTATTAAATACAACGGGAATCCCGCTCGAACCGGTTCCCCATTGCATTATAAGACCTCCTGGAAGGAAAGTGTACCCAATACTAGCAATCATTGAAGGTTGAATGTTTCGAGTAAGTTGAGTTAGGCGATTACCTCCAGACAGGTAATACAAGGCCTGATCGGTATTAATGCCATCATCGACGGTTACATCAAATAGTTGACCATATCCCACAGTTGCCGTTGGGCCATTCACGCCTGCAACAACTGGATAGTTGGGCGGAGGGGTTACTGGATTCGTAGCAAATGGAACTAGATGAACTTGCGTATGGTAACCATTAGGTGGAGTTCCAGAAGTGTCGGTTAATGGCACATGATCCACGAGAAATTGAGTATCAATAGATTGGAAATTCCCTTTCAGGTTTAAATAGTCCTGATTTAGGGGAACTGTGCCCGAAGGAATGTTAGGTTGGTAAGCCATATGTTCTCCTAAAACTGGGTCATTCGACCGGCTTTTCTAATCCATAAAACTTGTGCGTCAATTTGCACTTCTTTTTTCTGGGGTTCCGCTGCCATTTGTGCATTGGAGAAGGTGTATTGCAAGGTGAGGAAATTAGCTCTCGTCGCGCAAAATACTCTCTGCCAAAACTTAGTGCCTTCGTTTGCTACTGCAAAACTAGAGGGTGACGTTGGAATAACAGAGTTGAAGAACGTATCCGGAGCCGGAGGTGACGTTGACTCAATTTGATTATTTGGGACTGTATTTGAAGAAGTTTCGTCATCGTAGTTGAGATACACCTTTAGCGTAATCTCACCTTCCCCAACTGCAGGCATCAATACATCGATATATCCCATTTGAATGTTCTGACCTTCGTCTAGGAAATTGAACTTCTTGCTCATTACTGAGAAGTTTTCCCGGATATTTATCAGTCCACCACCTTGATATGCTCCTGCACTTGAGGAATTAGCTCGCACATCGAATTCTCCAGACTCTGAGTTAAACGAAAAAAGAGTGAAGGTATTCTGATCGATCACGTCTATCGCATAGATTCCTCCATTTAAATTAGATCCTGGAGTAGTCAACGGAATACCGCTAATGCCTATGACAAATTCGCTTTGCATGTTGTGATTAGGAGAGGTGATAACAGTAAGTCCCGCCACGGATGTGACGATATTAGTAATAAATAGGCTAACGTCGTTGACAGCAAGCTGATCTAATTTTTCAACAAAACCTTGCTGATTTCCTCCCATGATTAGAAAGTCGGAAACATTGTCATCTAGCCATGTCTTCTGATATTCTTCCCAGGTCTGCGGAATCTGTAACCAATTAGGACTATTTTGTAGCTGAAAAGTTCCTAAGGCCGTCAGAGAGTCATTGAATATGGCCCAAGAATCATTTTCGTAGTTGTAAACTAGCCTAGCGGTTGGGAATATCCAATTGTTGTTACCTACATTTGGATAGAATTTAACCAGAGGAATCGTCCAATAAGCTAAACGGTCAGGGAAATTCCGAACGCCTTGTACGCGTTTAACCCCTTTGTTAATGCTATTGAACTGGTCGACAAAGTCAGGGATCTTTATGTCAATGCGTTCTGCTTTGTAGCTATCACACTCAACGATTCCCTTATCTCCAATACCGATAAGTGAAGTGTCAAATTGCACGGCGGAGAACGTGCTTTCAGCTCCTAGCTCACTATTGACTCGCTCTATTTGAAAAGGAGCAATCGAACGACCCGTATAGCGAAGCTGCCAAGTCGAACGCTCGCAATAGATAACCAGATTATCCCGGACAAAACCGACAGCAATAATATCCTCAGAAGTAGGTATATCAAGAAATCCCCCCTGTCCTCGTATGTCAGACCTCCAAGAACCGATTGCTGGTGGTCCTGCTGAGAATGGAATAAATGGATTCCCAATGGTAGACCATCGTATTCTGTTGCTAAAATTTAAGGCATTCGCTGCACCTGACGCCGTTAATCCTTCATACGTGTTGAACGTGACCATCCTTCCTCGGAAAGGAAGCATGGCCAGCCAATTCCATAAAGTATTAGTCGCATCTATTAGACTCCACGTACTCGGAGCGAAGTCAACCCAAGTTATGCCATCGGTGATTCTAGGGGGATCTCCGCCATTGTTATCAGCACCACTGCCGTTTGTTACCCAGAAAAGCTTTGTCCCTACAGTTGTCCCGCCTCCGAACGTCGCAACGTCACTGGTCCAGTAATTAGTAGACCAAAAGAAGTCCGTTCCGTTTACTGGTAAGGCACCAGCATTCCATGTAGTACCGGGAATCCATTCCTGAAATTGTCCGAGTGTTGCGTTAAAAATATACGCATAGTTTTGATCGAAGAATATTGTATCATCGTCGGAGCTATCAGTTCTCTCTCTGATGCGTATTCCCATGACAGGAAGGCCGGGAAAATACCACACTGCGGTTGCTACGAGAGATCCGCTGATGGTCAGTATTCCATTAATCCGATCTAGTGTTGCGGATCCCGAGCCATTAGTTAAGAGATTTTGAATACCAGGGTTAGCTGTTGTTCCCGGATCTGTAAATAGATCTGTGCCCACCGTGAATGATGCTATTCCAGTTTGAATAGGTAAAGGACTGATAATAACAACGAGATTCCCAGCACCATCTGTCGTTCCTATATTTCTCTGCAATCTTCCGAGTAGCTGATAGCCTTTCTTACGTTTGATGCGTTCGCGCCAAACATAGGCGTTGACCAAGGTAGGATACGCATCATCGGGGAGGATGAACTCCTCACGATTTTGCACTAAACCGGTGGTCATTCCTGTAATCTTTAGCGGGGAATAGCCTGCCATTTAGTAACCGCCTCCGCCATATCCATTACCGTTACCTACACCGAAACCTTGCTGAGCGCTATTAAATAGAGTGATATTTGGCTGTCCAATCTCTTCTACCGCCTGGCGCTCCAATACAAGCCCTTCCTGACGCATAAAACCTTCCATAAGGTTCTGGACACCTTCCATGTCTTGACGGTCTCTTAGGATCTCCATTGCGGTTCCATAGGCAATGTATTGCGCCCATTGGTTAAGAACCGGATGGTTAGAGGTGTTCATAAACTGCGATGGCGTCTGATAAGTCTCTATCTCGACCATGTATACGTTATCGGGCACCGGACGAATCGTGATCTCGTTATTCCAGAACAAAGCATTGTAAGGACGTCCAACTTGATAAGTTGCAGCCCATACGTTGATACCAGTTCCAGCAGCAGGTGCCACAGGGAAGTTAACGGTTATCTGCGTCGTGACATAGTTCACTGTTCCGCAATACTGAGTCGTCAAAGGCGACGGAGGATATGAATTGTTAGGCAGATTGGCGTTATTAGGTCCTCCGATAGGAGAAAGACCTGGCAATATAGGCTGTTGAACGTTCGATGGATCGAGATAAACGCTGTTGCCCACAGCATTCTGTGTGACAAATACAAGCTGCCCTACGGTCGTGTTGCTTCCAATACCAAAACCGTTAACAACGCCACCACCATCATCAATGATTCGGATAGGGTTTCCATTTTTATCAATACCACCAATAACGACCTGGGTGCTTAAAATACCGAAATTAGCCTGAGGAAAAGGATTAACGTTGTTTCCGAATAGAGAGAATGTGAATGAAGTTGTCACACCGTCACCGCTAATCGGTTGAAACTGCGTCGGATATCTAGGATATAGATTGAATAGCTGATCTCTATTCTTAAACAAATTCCCCTGTATACCTTCGAAGTATACAGGGGCTCGAAAACCCTGCAGAGAGTTGACATCTACAGGATATCTATCTACGTTAGGAATGGTCAGGAATTTATACACTGACCGTTGCTGATCTATCTTTATCGCATACGGGAAATCCGTGTTATAAAATAAATTCACGGCGGACTGGATATCAGAACTAGCTAGGGATGCCTCACTAGCGGAAGCTGTCAAACGACGCACTTTCTTTTCGATAAAGACGTACGTTGAATCTGCTTGTGCTACTGGTGATGACATACTATTTCCTTTAATTTAAGGTAAAACTAAAACCCTACAGGTGTAAAACGGTGTAGCCATTCACCCTCTTGGTCGCGATTCAAAGGCCCTTCATTGGCTAAAACAGGAGCGCCATCAACGCTAACTAAACCTTCGCGCAGCGGCATGATCTTGCTCTTGTCATTGACCTCATTCACAAGTCCCAAGGGTACTTCGTAAGTTTTTCCAGGAATGAAGTGCCACATCTGAATAGGATCACCAGCATATCGGCAATATGGTTTCGTAAGCCGTTCATGTCTCCCCCGTGAGTTCATGTATTCTGCTTTTACGAATCGGGAATCTTCTTTCTTCTGCTTCTCTAAATCTTTCTTGTGCTCTGGCTTCATGTTCTTGAAGTCATCGAATGGAACACTATTGGTCAGCGTATTGATTAGGCCATGTGCCTCACCGCTTGCTGTTGCCATCATTAATTGCCTGCTCATCTTAATTTCCTTGGTTATTCAGTGATTGGAAGGCCACCTGGTCTGTTGAGTTGCTAAATTCCAGGTTCTTTGAACCAAACGACGAAAGGGACGCCGGTGATTCGACCGATGTAATGGGGACACTAAATGTGTCAAATTGGGTTGAATCAAGACCTAATGTGAAAACGTTTCCTACTAAGGATAAGATAGTTCCTACTAGTCCGTTAGCTTGAAACATACCGTATGTTCGTGGGACATAAAGTCTGACATTCATTCCTGGTTGATAAGTATTAACCCTAGGATTTGGTGCGTTGTTGACCAGCGTCGTAGTGACTACCATAGGCATCGACTTAGTGATAGCTGTAATCACCAGCGAGTTCGGTATGGTGTTGACGCCTGGTAAGTACTGGTTAGCCATCGATCCTCGGTTAAAAATGGGAGAGGACAAAACGTCCTCTCCCTATTCAGGCTAGTTTTCTAGCTTGTAGATCATCCAATTAATCACGTCCGATGCTGCACCGGCTGGGCTTTGAGCGCCTCCAGCTAAGTACATATACGGAATGAATTCTCCAGTGCGGAATGGCTGATACTGGAAATCGTAACCAGTCTGCACGTTCGTTACAGGATTGAATTGTGTCGATGCACCAGCAGGAGCCAACGTTGCAAATAACTGCGCTGTTGGTGACGCTGATGAAGCAGGGAACGCAAATGCGTTAAACGCCGAGCTATCGATATCCACAGTCAACGTATAGTTAGCTGCTGACACCGCTACGATTGTTCCTGTAAGCTGGTTCATTTGATACATGCCGAACGAATAAGGAACGCTAAAATGAATCTTCATACCGACAACGTAGTATTGCGTTGGGTCTACTGACGTCCTTACGACGGCCTGTGTAGCCTGGGTAATCTCCGTGATATAGAGAAACTGAGGATCTACCGCAGCAAACTTAGACACACGCCGAGTATAACCAGCTGTTCCAGGAGCGGCAAAACCTGCTGCTCTTAGTCCAATCAGTGTATATCCCGATCCGGATGTGCTAGAAGTCTGGAAGGTCATCCCACCAAGTTGCAACATACCTGTTGTGCTGTAGAACTGAAGAATATCACCATCTGAATAGGTATTCGTTTGGGTGACAACTGCAGGCGAAGCTGCTGTAATAGCTGTAATCGCGTTGGCTGATTGAGCTTCTACAACAGGAGCGCTTTGAACGTAAGTGAATCCGTTCGATGCTGTGGCTGTTGCAAATGTGTCTAAGTTTATGACGCTTGTGTTAGCCGACTTCTTCCAACGGATACCGTCGTTAGCAGCACTAGCACCAACACCAAACTTAGGACCAAACCATTCGGAAACAACAACAACAGGTGTTGCCGGAGCCAATGGAAGTTGAGTCATGTTAACTACTCGCATGTAGTCAGCAGAGCTAGGAACAGGAATCTTTTTCCCTGCACCAGTTGAGGTGAACGAATCACCAGTAAGAATAGTAAAAGCCATAATCGTTATCTCCTTATGATGGTTGGAATGTTGTTACGTTCAAACCAGAGATCCAGTTTTGGTTCGTAATCGCACGGGCGATTGCAAACTTCGCGTACAACTGGCTGTTCTGCGCAACAGAGGAAACAACCCAAGGAGGACGGTATCCAATGACTGCTGTGTAGTTGTTCTGCTCGATCTTAGCGGCAGCTTCTAGGCCGAACATTGGGATCGTGTAGACCGTCCTTCCGAGTAACGAAATACCTGGAGTCTTTGCAGCCTTAGAGGAAACAAAGAAACGGAATCGGCTGATAGAGCAATACTCTTCTGGACGAATGCCTTCTTGTGTGGGGTATGCGTTCTTAAGTAAAACGCCTTGAACCTTCTGCAAGTCGGAACAAAGATTAGTGTTTGCAAGCGCAATAAACGCATCACGAACACCACCTGTCGCGAACTTAAGGGTAGCTTCGAGGTTGGTTAACATCGAACGGGCATCGTTACCGAGTAAGATGTTTTCGATGTTGTTAACGTCATTCAAGGAAAGATTTGACGGCTGATCTCCGTTCAAACCACCCGTTGCGTTGATGTAACTCACTGAGGATGAGAATAGATCGCGCATGAGCAGATCTTCTTTCTCGCGTAGCCACTGTCCAAGTAACGCTGTGAACTTTGTAAGTGTCTTAGAGTTTTCCCAAAGTACTACTTGTTCGTTAGTTACGATTGATTTCGCAAATATTTCCATTTTTGCGTCTATGTCAGTACGGACGGGGACCTCAGAAGCGGGGTCAATTCCTGAACCGTCTAATTGACCACCATCGGTAGACAATCTTTCAAACCTACTCATTCTAGTAGTTTGACCCACGTAACTTTCAGCATGATGTAAATCAACACCGAATGAGTGGATCAAGTTGAACATTGGCGTTGAGAGTAGATCCTCGCTCGCCTGTACGGGTAATTCGGGAGCCATATTCTGGATCCCTGTTATTCCTAGAGCCATAAAAAACCTCGCTTATACAGTTGATAATTGCGTTCATTGCGAATGAACTAATTTCAGCCGTACTGACGAGGTACCATGCAGTCGAGAGGTGACGAATCCTAAGTGGCGTCGTCATCAATCTATCAAATGATTATTTTAATCACAAACCATTTACTTTTCGTTCTCTTCACCTTCATCTGGAAGCATGTTCTCAAGTTGATCGGCACGAGATTGGCATAGTGCATAGAGTCGACCCAAAGTAAACGCGGCTTCTACATACTCCTCATCAACCATGAAAGCTAACGTACATTTAATTTTGTCCCTTAAATACTCAAATTCTTTAGCTGCCGTTTCGATATCGTACATGACTTAAATTCCTTCATCTTTCGTTTCATCAATCGGTTTATCTCTTTCCAATAGGTACATCGCTAGAAAACTTAACAAATTTTGCTGTCTAACTTGATATTGGAGAGGATCACACACACTTCTAGACAACTCATAAACTGATCTAAGTTTTTTATAAGACAATTGTTCATCCATAATTAAACTCCTTTAAGTGTTCGTTGCATTCTTGCCCAATTGGCGGCGCGTCTAGCTTCTGTATCTTGGAACGCTTCTCTTACTGGCTCACCAGATGGAGATGGGCCTGTATTGGACATTGAGCGTGGCTTGTTGCTATTGATGTCGGCTCGCGCCGCTTCTCTCTTAGCCGTGGCATGACCTGGTATTAATTTCTTTACAGCGTTATATGTTTTTTTCCACTTGTCGTAGCCATCTGGATAGTCTTGAGCTAAACTGGAAACTTCAGGAAAATGAAAATCTAAATAATCTAGGTTCTCTTGGCAACATACCTGCTTGAAGTCCGGGAAATCTCTCAGCAAACGGTTGGGATATTCGCGCTGTTCTTCTTCTTGCTGCTGTCTTTTGTATTGCTCTTCACGCTTAGATAGTTGTTCGTTGACCTTCCTTTCGATTCGTTGCTCTTCGCTTTCCTCAGGCTGCTCCTGATTCATTCCGTAGTATTGTTGGTAGGCTTGTGGGGTTGGGACGTTCTTGGCGGAAAAAGCAGCATCCATCGCCGCCTTAAGAGCAGCAACCTCGCTCTCTTTTTCTGCCGCTCTTCGTTCTGCTGCCTCTCTTTCTTGTCGATCTTTCTTTCTCGCTTCACGGAAAGCTTTCCAATTGGGGTCTTCGGGGGTTTCTGGATCTTTATTTTCCAAAACGCTTTGAGCTGGAGGTTCTGCATTCTTTTGTGCTAGATTTGTGTCAACATTAGATTGTGACGAATTTGTGTCAATCTTATTTTGAATTTGTGTCTCAGGTGCTTTAGCTTCTGGGTTTAACGCGGTCATTAGGAGTCCTTTTGTGAGTGATACCGATAAAATAAAAGAAAAGTTTGACAATATCAATAGTAATTTTGAAAAAGACATTGACATGGATAAGCTCAAACAAGAGATACGGAAGAAATTTCATGAATACGAGGTAACAATGAAGTATATGCTGGCCGATGCGCCGATTGAAATATTATGCCTAAAGCCAGCGATTCAGGATATCTTGCTAAGCGAGGGCCTCTTGCGTATCTATGACCTTTTCAATGTTGATCTTGTCAAAGTCAAAGGCCTTGGTGTAGTCAGGATCAAGGAGCTTACAGCCCGACTGGATCAGTTCTTCTCGATGTTGTGATAGAAACTCTTGCTGTGATACCATAGTCGTTCCGCTTTCGTAGCGGATATACTCCCAGAACTTGCCCTCAAAGAAGGCAACCGACCATGCTTGCATTGTTTTGTATCGCTTGTCTACTATGGCTAATTGGGCTAATTCTGCCATTACCATATCACTTGGCAATACCCATAGCCTCTTTACTATGCGTTCAGCTGATTTTGTGTATAAGAAAACTGCTTGATTAGGTCTTGGACTAGGAAGGAAAGGACAGCAATAGAACTTGCGACGAATGAGGTTCTTAATGAGGTTGTCCTTAGCAATGACCATCACTACGCAGAATTGCTCTAATGCGCGGTAGGGATTTTGACCTTCTTCATCGACGTAATTGAGATGTGTCTCGATGCATTCCTCTAGGTGTTTATCGATATCTTCGGACATCGCGTGCCCGATTTCGAGCGACTCATACTTAGTGGTGTCTGACAAAGCTTTTCTTGAAAGTTCGCCAGCAGAGATCCTCATCTTATTAGTCATTATTAGACTACGCCCTTCTTGGTTCGCTTTCGCTTTTTTGGTTCGATTATCCTTATGGCATTCATAATATTGGAGCCAACGTCTAGCGCATGCGTATCACGTCTAAGTCTCTGCAAGTAATCTGCATCAGACATCTCTATAGATGGGTTCTCTCTAGATACATCCCATTCTCTTAGCGGCTCTGCATAATGTATGCGCTCGAATGTGCTCATTCGTAAAACTCCACAAATCCATTTCTTCCAGTCAATTTCCAAACAATCGCCCCTAAAAGAGCTTCTAGACTACTGTTATCACAATAATCAGCGTCGAAATCCTTATGATGTTTTTCTATTAACTCAGCGCATTCCTTCGCGCAATTATGACGTGCGCAGTCCCTTTCCACTAGTTCCATCAATGTTATCAATGATCACACTCGTTAGTCTTAGTGTGCGGAGTAGGCCTATCTTTACCTGCACGTGGCAAGAATGCTCCCCATGCATTACTCTCACCATGTGGTGTGATATCACGGTTGTTTTGCCACTGATCATTAGGAACAGCTCGCCCGCTACCGTGTTTGATAACATCTGCGGTTGTGTTCTTTAAGTAATCAGGATTGTGCTTAGTCGTCTTTCCCATCTTATCCTCAATGGTTTAAACTTAAAAAGTGGGATTTAAGGATAACCCCAAACCTTGACCTTTATACTTTGGAGGTCTTTCCGCCCTGCATAATATTTAAAGTCTAGGCAGTTCCTTAGACTAATGCTTAGCGCGGTGACCTTTCACGTAGCTAGCTAGTCCATCGGCAGACTTCTTGTACTCTTCCGCTGTGTTCATCTCGGAAGCGTAACGTCCTCCTGCGGACTCAACATCGGAAGACTTCTTCTCCCAGTGTCCATTGTTAAACTTACCCATCGCTCCAGGCATTTGGGCATGTGCTTCTTTACTGTGTGCCATACTTACTCCTAGACAGCTTGTGCCGTCAATTTTTGTTGATTCAAAACTATTTTCATGTGATCTATCCATTCTCTAAACGTCAAGCACCATTTCATACGATTGCATAACTTGCAGCAAGGGACGCTATTTTCAATCGTATATCCCTTATCATTATCAATTCGATCAATTCCATTGTGCAAGTACCGTTCACTGTCGCAAGTTTTCTTGTACGCGTGAGTGAAGTTAGTTTCGATTTTTCCGCAATAAAAGCATGGTGATTCGATCATACTTGCAAATAATTCTTTGTCAATTTCAAAAACCAGTCCTCGTTTCTTTGCGTTTGTCATATAAGCTCGTCGTGAAAGAGACCGTCCATTTTGTGTTACACTCTTTTTTCTACCACATCCACAGCTTTTAAGACGTCCTGAAATTAAAGTCTTTCCCCTACATATTGTCCTTTTCCCGCAATCACAAACGCATAAATAATTACCTTCATATCTGTGATCTTTTACCAGCCTCTCTATTACCTTGAGACTTGAAAACTTCTTACCAACCAAGGTTCTCGAACATCCGCAATCTAAAGAGTTCCAATCATTCCTTAAATAATGAGTTCCCTTCTGGATTTCAGTCCCACACTCACATCTACATAACCACTTCACTTGTCCTAAACTGCCTCTCTGCCTAGGCAAACGCTTTATGACAGTCCATTTTCCGTACTTTTTTCCAGTAAGATCAATCCTAAGTACCATACCCATGTTACACCTATTTTACGATGTATTGTATCATGGATTTTACTATATTGCAACAGCCCTCTTCTTTTCCACCTCTCTAAATAATGGATGCTTACTCTCTGATCCGCTCGTTACTTTAAGCGTCTCGGCCATTTCCAAAGAGCTTCTAAAGTTAGCTAAATCCATGTCCTCAAGCTCTATCATCATTTTAACAAGTTCTAGATCTGCCGTTGCTTTTTCATGCTCTGCATGGGCTTCTATTTGGTCAACCTTAGCTTGTGTTTCTCCGATCTTAGCCATGTCCAATTGCGATTTAGCAAAAGCTTGCATAATCTTAGCATCATCCACCTTAGCAGCCTGCTGAGCCGCGGCTTGCTGTTGCTGCATTTGCTGCTGGGTGGCCTCTTCCATCTCTTGGATGACTTGGCGTTTGTTGGTGATAAAGGCGGCACGCAGAATAGACTTATCGGGTATTTCCATCCCCAGTTGTTTAAAATGTAATAACTGCTGTAACTCCAACTGTCGCTGCGAAGTACTGTAATTACCCTCTTCAACAGATATGGCGTACTTCTGGGAATGGGACGAAAAGAATCTAGGGTCGGCATCGTGTCCCAATATATTTCGAATTTTGCCCTTAGAAAAGTTTTTTCGGATGGCTTGTAGGCGAATTTTTCCGTAAAGTCTCTGCGAATAGTCAATCTTATCGAATATTGTTTGTAGTGTAGTAAGGCCAGCGCCCTGACGCAACATAGACAAGATTCCCGACTTATCATCGGTAGCAGCACCGAGTAATTCCTCATTGACCCCCGAAATCTTTGTGATGTCTTCCGCTAAGCTATTGGATAGTTCAAGCAACGACTGAGGTATAGCCACAGGCTCAATGCGCTGAATCTCGCTTGGTAGACGACCGGCTTTGAGTGGGATTAGGAAGCCGTCTCCGCCACTTGTTTGCCTGAAACACTTGGGGTCTGGAACCACATCCACGGGGTAGATCCAACCTGCATTGAGCGAGCTTTGTAATAGTTGTAGCTCAATGACCTTGCGCATGTTGTAGAGGAACTGAGAGTCACGTAGATTGCGAATAATTCCCTGTTTACGCCATGCATAAGCTTGTATGTCCTGTTCGATATAGCATTGAGCGGGTACGAATGGATACTCGTCGATACCTAGAAGGTTCTTACCATGATAGACCATCTTACCGGATAGGCAGATAGCTAGTTTAACAGTGGGGATCTGTACCTTCTTGACCTGAAGCCATGGCTGTTGAGCAAGAACTCGCTCCATCATGTCTTCTTCGTCTGTCTCGTCTTCTTCCCATTCGACGGATTCACCAGTGTAAGGGTCGAGCACGAGCTTGCCCGGACGAGTCGAACGGTAATAGAATTCGTCGTACGTGAACAGATTAGATATGGCGACGTTCTGCAACTCCGCTTGCATTGGGAATCGCCCATCTTTCATGCCTCCCGGCTTCATCTTGTCTATTTCTTCGGAATACCCAGGAAGCAATGTCTTAGCCATCGCCTTAGATGTCCAGCGCCTGCGCCATATGCCGTTACAATCCGATAAGTCCTGCTTCCTCGTGTATTGGTCTATGAGGTAGTTGTTGTATGCCACACAGTCGGTGAAAAGGTCCCCTGAGATGGCATCGAATGTATAGTCGGGGTATAAGTGGAGAAGTGTCTCTCCTGTATCACATGCACCTTCGAAAGCTTGAGAGAGGTATTCTTGAAAACCGTCACGGTCGTCGCACCAGCGCATGACCTTGTTGTAGTCATCAGCAATTTGGTCACCGTTATCTTGGTTAGGAATGGTAATTGTAGACTTGCGATTCTTACGCTGATAACCCGCTATCATATTGATATGTCGGCGTATCAGATTGAAGAAGAACTTCTGGACGTTCTGTGAATTCTGACCGTATACTTGATTGTAGAGCTGCTGATCGCCTACTTTAAAGCGCTTGTCAATTGCGCCTTGGAGCCAGTATGTAGAGTTTGTCGTGTAATTGGACTGATAAAACCAATCCATCATTTGCTTCAAGTCTTTAGCTTGAACATCTGAGGGGTCGATGTACCCTAGCGAATACTGACCGGACTCGTAAGATCCCATCTATGGCGTCCCTGTGAATTAAAATATCTTATATCACAGAACGTCGCTTTTAGCTATCCTTTTTGTCAAATGTTTTATTGAATAAATCGTCCAGTCCACCAGATTTAAGGCTTCGATTTTCAAGGATAATATAGTATTTATCTTTCTCCTTTTGGCACTTATAGCATGGACACTTATCGAGCAGTCGAATGTGTTCCCATATCTGGTAATTATCCATGTGATCTAGGTTTGCCATCAACAATCCTCATTAAACCGCTTATCTATCTCTGATCGATTCCAAAATTTAGACATATGTTGGTAGGCTTCCGCATAATCTCCTTCGATAGTCTCGAGATCGATGCCTAGAGCTGCGGCCATTTCCTTTTTGTCGTCGTATTGATAAGTGTTTTCATCGATCCAATGCCCCATTAATATCCCCCATTTAAAGGACCAAGCGGGCCCCATCCATCATCTGGACCGAATACGTCACGCCTATACTTGTCGTAGTTTCCTATATCCGGATCATCGAACTCACCCGTCGGAAATGCACTGCATACCGCATAGCGTAATGCGTCGCAGATATGGTCGTTCTTCTTAACTGGTTTGTCTTCTCCACGATCTGCGGCCTTAGAGTCCCATGCATATGATTGCAGGCATTCGCGTAACACAGTGCAGCCTTTCTGAATGACTAAGTTTTTGCCGCCGATAAACTTAGAGCAAATTTTAATGCCCAAGAGGACGTCATTATTCGCGTCCAATACGGGCAACTCAGCCTGGCGAAGGGCAATTTTAAGTGAGGCGGCGGCAGGATCAACGTAAATTGAAGATACGTTTTTATAACCGATAAAGTCTTTGATATCCCGCACCAATTCTTGATCGGTCTTAGATCGTCCTTTTTTAGCGGAATCATAGTAATATTCCGATTCGACACGTATTTGCGGCCACTTATTCGGCGTAACGGCAAGCAATACCGCTGCTGTCGCGTTGGTAGTTCCATAGTCCACTCCAACCACGTAGTACGTAGGAGAAGGAAAGGGATTTTCGTATTCGTTGTATTTGTCGTAATTGTCATATATGGCTCCGTGAGCAAGTGACCATTCGCCAAGAATGTACCGGTTGTACCATAGGCCAGTGTACGATGCTTTTAACTGGGCCTTGAATGTTTCATCAAGCGATGGATTATCATCGAGATTAAAGCTCCAGCACGCTAAATCAATATTGGGATTATCAATGAAGTCTTTCTTGAGCCAGTGTGCAGGGCCTTCAGGGTTCGTCGTCGCAAATAGCTTTGCCCCGGGAACACTTAGACGACTCTCTAGCATCCTCCAGAACGGCTCCGGTATGTTCGTCGCTTCGTCGACATAGGCAAGAGCAAGAGTAGATCCTTGGATTGTCGATACAGCCGATACGTCCGGCGCACCCACAAACCAAACGTCCCTCCCGTACAGTCTGTTCATCTGTGACTTCTCTGTCGGACATGGGAACCCTAATTGACGGTATAGGTGAGTCAAAATGTTTCGCTGTATTGAAGTGCGGTTGACGCCTATTATCATCGCATCTCCAGCAGGTCCATGTTTCAGATCGAACATGAATCGCTCTAAGCTGGCGTATGTCTTACCAGACCGAACAGCGCCTACCCAGATGTTGAATCGATGCGTAGCCTCGGCGAAGCTCTTATTCTGCTTGGGGCTGGTCGTCATTGTTCTCTTTGTCTATTCTCTGAGCTACTTCCTGATAATGTTTAAAATTATCCTTTAAACCGTCCATCGCGGTGGACCATTCCTCTTGTGAGTAGTCATATGAGGCACCTATGGCAAGCAACACATTAGACATCATTATGCAGCATTCGTCACCCTTCACTTTATTTTTACAAAACCAATCCATCACGTGTCGGTTAAATCGATGCATCAACTCGTCATCCATTCAATTTTTCCTCTTTTAGCTTATCTATTTCGGCCTGCAGCAGCATAATCTGATGGCGCATAGAAGTTATGTCCTCAAGAGGTGATACCTTCTCTTCCACTTTAGCTTGACCTAATCGAATATCGCACAATTTGTCTAGTTCCTTAGTCTTTCCTGACTTAGCTTTCATGTATTGAACGAATTTTAAAATTCCATCTCCACACTCGTACGTATCGTTAGCGTAATTAGCGAAATCAAATCCAAAATGCTCTTTAAATCTTCCGTAGAAATTGGTTATGTGGATTTTTCCGTGGGCTATCTGTTTTGCAGTACAACCAGCTTCCATTTGGTTTTCCACAATATCCCAATTTATTTCTTTGGGCTTTCTAACCATCGAAACTACCTTGACCTCACGTGTGTTTAAAAAATATATACTACACGCGAGGGTTGCAATTCAAGGGATTATGTTAACATTCACCCTTTCCATCTGGGATCTCGCCATCTTTTCGCATAATTGCCCAATCAGTTGCGAGGCGTAAAATCTGATATGCTTCCCTATTTGTGAGCTTGCCTGCGCGTAATTGCATATTCATTTCGATTTCTGAAACCCTCGTGTCCATTTCGCGCTTAAAATCGTACAGATCGCATGGAATTTCGGGCCACGCGTTCAAAAACTCTTTAAATTTCGAAATGTCATCAAAAAACTTACCGTGGGCGTAGAACTTTCCGCTTCCTGTTCGGTCACCACATCTTGTGAGTTTCTTGCCACATTGACAATCCATCACGTGCTCGTTACAATGCGTACATTCACCGCTCATAGTTTCTCCACTCTGCTGTGTTCAACCATATTTAAATCTTGAACGATCTTTACAATTCCCGGGATTGTGCCTCCAGGATTCTTAGTCCAAACCTTATTTTTCATTGGCATTTGATACATTCTATTGAGAACATAGGTTTCATTAATGTTCATTTTTTCATCAAATTCTTTTTCAAAATTCAACGTCATCACCTGTTTATTGCCGGAAGGAAACTTAATCCTCATTTTGGCGTGCCACTGACCCTTTTCGTCCGTCCAAATAATGCCCATAATGCCAGCGACATAATCCTTGGGCATTTTAGGTCCGCCCATTTCTAAATCATCAGCTTCAGCGAATAATACGCCCTTGTAATCGTAGTCCTCTCTATCGAGGACAAATATGTAGTCGTTTTTATTTAGGCTCATTTTTCTCTTTCTCCATTTGCGCTAGCATCTCGTCTTTGTCCGTGAATCTAATGGTCTGCACGGAGATCTTAACGATAGTCTTTTCGGGTTTAGCCCATTCATATTTAGCGAATGTTAAAGAACCCTCATTAAACATTTCCTGAAATTCTTCTTCAGTGCAGAATCTGATCTGATTTTGAATCGCGGTTAAGCGACTAATAAACTCGTTCTTATTCATTTAGGCCACCTTTTCTCTGCTTGCTCTCTTGTAATATAGCGTCTAATAGAACCAGGAAATGATACCGTCATAAGACGCTCATATTCTTCTGGACTGATATTTAGCCAAATAGGATCCGGCAAACGATCTGCGGGAGGATCTATACCATCATGAAGAGATACCAAATCGTCCATTTTCACTCCTCAAAAACGTATGTTGAATCGCATTCTGGGCATATCCAGTATTGCTCGTGCCAAGGCCAGCTAGGAGCGCAAAGCTCAAGTGGAACTGGAGGATTGCATCTATCGCATTTAGGTGAAACGTAACCTTCTGGAGTCATAAAGGAACCTTCGCAAGGGTAACAAGCTGGTCGATAATCCCTATGCATTCCTGGATGCAATACTCCATGTTTCGATAGA
The DNA here is from genome assembly GCA_041674285.1 of Minisyncoccota bacterium. Lineage (GTDB taxonomy): Bacteria > Patescibacteriota > Minisyncoccia > Phycocordibacterales > UBA9973 > UBA8515. Next base: position 3,347 of record JBAYVZ010000008.1, on the reverse strand, counting down.
CAGGGTTGAATAGGCCGAATTTTTCATATCCTTTTGGAAGCGAAAAACACTTTCTGATCGCTATCATCTGGGGATCTGTTTTATATAAATACTCCGTCGAAGGTAGATAATCTCCCGAATGTGCACAGTCGAAGCCCACCCAATGCTCTTCGTGCATTTCGTTGAAAGTAATTCCACCATGACAGTCCAATTCATCAGCGTTGTATTTTTTTAAATAAATATTGTGATCGTTAGGAATCCTGACATAACCGCAGAGATGACCACCAAAGTAGTGTTCCTTTTTGGAATAAGGCTCTTTGAATACTATTCTGTTAACACGTGCCTGATATCCAAGGTAATCAAACTCGATGGTGTCGAGTTCCTCAACCCATTCTCCATGTCCAAACCATTTGATTTTTTCATCAGACGTCCAGAGGTGTTCTTCTTTCGTTATCCTGTAATCGATAGTCATTTGTATCCCACACAACATTTGATAATCATTAATTCAAAAATAACTAAAACTCCTAATATAAAAAAAGCTTCTTCCGTATTTCCAGAAATCAGGCGCAAAAATCCTACAAACACGGAAAATATAGTGAAATATTCATATTTTGTCATGTTGACCTGGTCTCCTCTGCTGCGATTTCATGGATGCATCGATATAGGGTCCATCTAGATATTCCTAAGTTTATGGCTATCTGACTTTTGGTAAGGTCAGGATCTTGATAACGCCTAAGCAATTCCTTCTTCAACTCTTCTATCTTTTGAGGGGTCATCTTCTTAGGCGTACCTTTATATCTGCCGTTTTTCTTAGCAATAGCTACACCTTCTCGCTGGCGCTCTATGATAAAAGCATACTCAAATTCTGCAAAAGCACCCATTAGGTTCAGAATAAGATTGCTTTGTGCGGAATTTTCTCCTGAAAACAGCAAACCTTCCTTAATAAAGTTCACTTTGATCTTTTTAGCAAGGAATCCATCGACTAGACTTTTGAGATCTTTAAGGTTGCGAGCCAATCGATCCATGCTATGCACGATGATAGTGTCATCTTCTCGAACGAATTCAAGCATAGACTTCAATTCGGGGCGGTTAGTGGACTTAGCAGATGCATAATCCACGAACTTCTTGTCTAGCTGCACACCCTCAAGCTGACGATCTGGATTCTGGTCGACTGTGCTAACTCGAATGTATCCGATGCGCTTACCGGTCATTCCATCCCCTTCATGAATTCATCGAGGGAAATCTGATTAAGCCATGCTATATTTCCAATGATTCCTTTTGCCTGCACTATCGCAGCTTTGCGTTGCTCCTCGATATCATCACTAACCGCAGCTTTAGTAAAGGCTGCTAAGACAAAATTGATTGCGCCCAATGTTTTATGGGGAGCCTCACAATCCATAAGTGGTTCAAGAGCCTTTAAAAAAGATTCGCCTAGCTTCATTACCTCGTGCACAAGATGATCGGGAACGTCTTTAATTGGATATGCGTTGACTTGTCTAAGCTTCATTTAATTTCCTTCAATCTACCAGTCTCTAAAATTGGCAGGTTTGACTCTGTAGGAACGTAGATCACCTGCATTTGATTTGTTTGGAGTCCTTGAATCCACAGATATCGTAAATATCCCTCGTTACCTTGAAGTGAATCTCCAATGATCTTATTGGCTTCGGCAACACCCCTCGCCCTTATAACTTCAGCATCTGCTAAATGTTTGGACGATTCCATTGATGCCTTAGCTTCTAGCGTCTTTATCTGGCGATTAGATTCTGCTTTGGCTAACTCTGCCTCGCCTTCCTTTCCCTGAGCCCATACATCATAAATCCTACCTCCGGCTGACAATCCCCAAAAACATAAAATTATTATCACAATCAAAACAAATCCGGCCATTATAAGCCCAAAAAGTCCCGCTAATGTGAAATCATCTGAATTTACCATGTTATACCCTTACCCTTTTGAGCTTTTCGGTCAGCTCATTGATTTGCTGCTGTTTTTGTGCTTCGTGTTTTTTTTTGAGAGCAGCAAGCATCTCATCGATGATTTGCTGATCCTGAATATTCTTTCTTTTCTTGGCCTGATTTCGCAACCAGATTTCGGCAGCCACGAACTCGTTTTTCATTTTAACCGTCCTTTGTTAGGGACACCATAAGATATTTCATCACATTATGTCAACATATCAGAACGACCTTACCTAACAATACAGTTATTATTTTAAGACCGGTGTTAGGTTAGGAGTACCCTATAATGACACGCGATGTTTGACTGTAAATCTATAAAAACTTAGAATATGGGCTCACGCTTGTTTTTATTCCTTATTTATGAGCGATGATGTTGGGGGGTTCCGAAAATACCGGGATCCCCCTTTTTTCATACGGTAAAAATGGAAACTACACCTTCATCCGATACGTTTTCAGTTTTCTCGTCGGAGTTATCAGAGTACACATTTCCTCCGTGCCATACTTTTCCTGAGAACTTTACGTAAAGCTCGGTGCCTTCCGGTTTTTCCTTAATCCATGACGGCCACTCAATATGTTCGCTCATTTCGTCACAAAATGCATGAATGACACCACGATTATTGTAAAACAAATCAATCCTACGCATGGAACAATATCACTCATAAAGTAAAGCTCGCAACGATATCCTCTTCCGCGATTAGGAATAGATTTTCCTCTATCTGCATCTTAGTCTTGAATGGCTGAGCGAATACGTTATCGCCTATGTGGTAGAATTCACCCTCACTTTCGACTCGTAGGTAAGTCTTTTTCTTTTCTTCATTGGTAAGGATGATAACGCCTGCTCTTTTTTCTTCTGCGATGTCTTGATTTGATACGAGAATATAACCTTTCTTCGGTGTGATCTTCATGTTTAATCCTTTGGTGAGTTAATACGTCCTGGGTTTAGTTGTCTAGGTTAACCCAGGCGAAACCTCAGCTATCCACGGAGATCAACCCGTCTATCGCTACACTATCGCGGTGACCGCTAGACGTATTGGTAGGTTCGTCATCCTTTACTGTCGCATGTAAATCCGCTTTACATCGCGAGTTTATCGATATTTCGACGGACAGGCTGCATTGCCGCACGGCGATCCTATTGGCCAGTACTTATTGCAATAGGGACATTTCCAAGAACGTTGATATTCGACTGAATCATTATCGCATTTGACATCTGAGCTGTATGTAAAGAATCCGGTGGTGTCTCTGTGCACGCATGATGATTGAATCCATTCATTGTCGCCTACATGAATGTGGAAAGCGTCCTCGCCCATAGGCATTTCTTCGGAGTCGAAGTAGATTCGCTCAGCTCTTAATGGAGACTGGTTAATATCCTTCCACGATGTAGCGCATGTCAATGCTATCAAGCATGTTAAAATGCAG
>JBAYVZ010000007.1:0-38163 GCA_041674285.1 Minisyncoccota bacterium | reverse complement strand
AAAGGTAAGATTAAGAATTCTAAAAAAGCGATAGAATTTCTAGGCGGATATAGATGGAGTAGTTATATTGATTATACTGGTCAGAAAAATTTCCCCTCATTAATACAAAAAGATTTTATTTTACAGAGAGTGGGAAATGAATCTAAATTTAAAAAGGAAGTAATCGATTGGTTGAAGAATTTTGATGAATCTGAAGTTAAGGAGGTGATTATAGAATAATATCTGGAAGTCCGACTTCCAGATATTAAATTAATCAATAAAAAAGTCCCACTTGAGAGTGGGACTTTTTTATAAAGGAGCCGCTTCTCAGACTTGGTCACACATAAAATTCTGCTGAATTTTTGTGCGACCCCGCCTCGCACCAGTCGTGCTCCGGCTTTCAGGTCTTTCGTGTCCAATAACAAAGAATACCCACATTAGTGTGAGTATTCTTTGTTATTGGAGCCGCTTCTCAGATCGAATAGGACGCTTCGTTTTAGTTATGCTTTGAACAGAACCTATGTTACTTACTTTGGAGCCGCTTCTCAGATCGAATAGGACGCTTCGTTTTAGTTATGCTTTGAACAGAACCTATGTTACTTACTTTGGAGCCGCTTCTCAGACTTGAACTGAGGACCTTCGCTTTACAAAAGCGTTGCTCTACCAACTGAGCTAAAGCGGCGTTTGATTTTTAAGAATTAAAAATCATTTTCTTGTGCGTGTTCTTCGCGGATCTTTTGCTTCAAGCGCTTGATCTTTGATTTTGACTCAAGGACAGCTTTTGTTACAAATGATGGCTTTTGGGGTACAGTACTCTGTGGCTTCTTTTTAAATATTGCATTTACTTTTGGCCACTTTTCTTTTAACCATACACTTACCTTTGTGACTGTGATAAACCAGTATTTTACTACTGCTAATACCAATCCTTGGATAAAGTGCTTCAACAAATATAGCATAATCTTTTCTATTTGTCTAAGGGATAAATGCTGCACTGGACTTTCTGCAATTTCTGCATCAGTTTGTCCAGTGCGCAATTCCCATGCTCGAAATGCGAGCACCATAAATGCTGTTATTATAGCTATGAAAAATATAATAACGATAAATATCATATTATCCTATTGATTCGCGTGATACAGATTTGATCACGGCTTTGTTATTTGAAAGAAGGGTAGCGATAGTTATATCTGGATTCTTGATAAATGATTGATCAAGAAGTGTCTGCTCTTTAAAGTATGTATTGATCTTGCCTTCTAGTATCTTTGCTTTGATATCTTCTGGCTTGTCTGATTCTGATACTTCTTTTTCAAACATCTCACGTACTGCAGATGAAGCTTTTTCATCGATCTCTTCACGAGTGATATATGCAGGCTTCATAGCTGCGATGTGCATAGCGATGTCGCGAGCGATCTCTGTACTACCTCCTTCTAGAGATACTACTACAGCAGTCTTGCCCATATGTACATATGAACCTACTACATCTCCCTCTACCATCTCAACTTTACCTAGCTCTATCTTTTCTCCACACTTTTGAACAACTGTATTTATAAGCTCAGTTGAAGATTCTTTCATTGCGTCTACTCCTTCATTTAGAGCTTGGTTTGCTAGTGTTTTTGCTAGATTTACAAAGTCTTCGTTCTTGGCCACGAAATCTGTCTCACAATATAGTGTGAATATTACAGTCTTGTTTCCATTTGATATTACTGTGATAGAGCCCTCGTGTGCTTCACGATCAGCTTTTTTCATTGCGATATCACTAGACTTTTTCTTTAGCACAAGAAGAGCTTTTTCCATATCACCCTCAGCCTCTTCTAGGGCCTTTCTGCATTGCATGACAGATACACCTGTACTATCTCGCAATTCTTTTATCAACTCAGTTGTGATTTGTATAGACATAAATAACAAAATTTAGATTATATTTAATAAGTATAACAAAAAGCAAAAAACATTAAAATGCTATTACGCTTTCTTTTCTGTTGTTTGACCTGCTAGACCACGGTCGTAAGCAGCTTTTATATTCTCTAGGAAGAATGAAATACTAGAAACAGATGCGTCGTTCGCAATGATAGGGAACTCTACGCTCTTTGCATTACAGTCAGTGTTTAGTATTGCGATTACTGGTATCTTCATCTTTTGAGCCTCTGTAACTGCGATATGCTCTTTCTTTGGGTCTACTACGATCATATAATCTGGGATCTTTGTCATTGCTGTGATTCCTTGGAAGTTCTTTGTCATGTCAGCCATCTCACGGTCGATTAGGAGTCTCTCTTTCTTTGTATATTTATCAAGACCACCTTTTTCTTTTTGATCACGTAGGTCTAGTAGCTTTGCTACACGCTTCTTGATCTCAGGGAAGTTTGTAAGAGTACCTCCAACCCAACGATCAGATACATAAGGCATACCAAGAGCCAATGCTGTCTCAGTAGCTTGCTGACGAGCCTCACTCTTTGTACCTACGAAAATGATAGATTTGCCCCCTTGTGCAAGATTTGCCACCATTTCTAGTACTTTTTCAAATACTTCGTGTGTCTTTTCTATGTTGATAATATCTACGCCATTTTTTGTACCAAAAATGTAAGGTGCTGTAGAGGGGTGACGTCGAGACTTTGAATACCCGTAGTGAGTACCAGCCTTGAACATGTCCTCGATTTTCTTGTTTACATCAGTCATTGATTCTGCGGAATCACATCGCGTACGTCATTTTGACGCGATGCTCTTCTGTGATTAATTATAAATCCACCTTTCGACGGGTGAATGGTTCCGTTTTTAAGCATCCCAGCTTATTTACAAGGGTTCTCTATTAAAAAAGCCCCTCACGGAAGGTATAGCTACAATACCAGAAAAAGCATTATTTTGCAAGACCTATTACTTTGCCCAAAATGGGTTTTTAGGGTAGTATGGGGTATATGAGACAATCTCAATTATTTACAAAAACAAGAAAGGAGGCACCTGCAGATGAAGTATCAAAGAACGCAGAGCTTTTGATCAAAGGAGGCTTTATAAACAAGGAAATGGCCGGAGTGTATTCATATATGCCATTGGGGTTGCGTGTGTTTAAAAAGATTGAAAATATCATCCGCGAGGAGATGAATGCTATAGGTGGCCAAGAGGTCGTCCTTTCTTCACTCCAAGAGCGCGAGACATGGGAGCCGACAAATCAATGGGCTGATGATCAGGTAGATGTATGGTTCAAAACAAAATTGAAAAACGAGACAGAGCTCGGTCTAGCAGTCACACATGAGGCAGCCATGACAAAGATGCTGAAAAATTTTGTTCAGTCATATCGCGACGTACCTTCATATATATATCAGTTCCAGACAAAGTTCAGAAATGAGACTCGTGCAAAGAGTGGCATCATGAGATGTCGTGAGTTCGTGATGAAAGATTTGTATTCTTTTGATTTGAATGAAGAAGAGCATATGAAGTTCTATGAAAAATCCAAAGAGGCATATAAAAATATTTTCAAAAAAATAGGTATCGGACATCTTACGTATCTGACATTTGCTTCAGGTGGAATGTTCGCACCTTTTTCTCATGAATTCCAGACTATAACTAGTGCAGGAGAGGACACTATCTACGTAGATGAGAACAAGGGTATAGCTATAAACAAAGAAGTCTACAATGATGAAGTTTTTAAAAAGCTAGAGATAGATCCTACTACTCTCGTAGAACACAAGGCCGTAGAAGTGGGTAATATATTTACACTAGGTACAAGATTCTCTGATGCACTGAATCTGACTTACAAGACAGAGGGTGGCGAGGACAAGGCTGTATTTATGGGCTCTTATGGTATCGGTCCTGGACGCGTGATGGGTACAGTAGTAGAAGTCCTATCTGATGACAAAGGGATCATCTGGCCAGAATCTATCGCTCCATTCCAAGCTCACCTGCTAGTGCTAGGTGAAGACGAAGAAGTGCGAAAGGATGCCGATGAACTTTACGATTTCTTAAAAGTTCAAAATATAGAAGTTCTATTTGATGATCGTACTGGTATGAGTGCTGGAGAGAAATTCGCAGACTCAGATTTGATCGGTATCCCTTATCGAATAGTAGTCTCAAAGAGAAGCAACGGAAAAGATGGATATGAAATAAAGAAAAGAACAGAAGAGAAAGGAAATATTTATGCTAAAGAAACTATACAAACAATTTTCAAATGATATCGGGATTGATCTCGGCACAGCAAACACTCTAGTCTACCTAGAGGGGCATGGCATCGTGATAAACGAGCCTTCTGTCGTCGTGGTTAATCAAAAGACTGGTCAGATAGTGGCTGTGGGTGCCGAGGCAAAGCAAATGCTCGGTCGTACTCCTGGTCACGTACGTGCTGTCCGCCCTGTGGTGGATGGTGTGATTTCTGATTTTGAAGTGACAGAGGAGATGCTAGCTTATCTGATCGGTAAGGCTGAAAAGATGTCAAAGAAATTCATTCGTCCTAGAGTCGTAGTGGGTGTACCGACTGGTATCACAAATGTGGAGATCCGCGCAGTAGAAGACGCAGCATTGTCTGCTGGTGCACGTGAGGTATATATCGTAGAGGAGCCTATGGCTGCTGCTATCGGTATTCGATTGCCAGTTATGGATCCTGTGGCTTCTGTGATTGTAGATATAGGAGGTGGTACTACTGATGTAGCTGTTATCTCACTCGCTGGTGTAGTGCGATCAAAGAATCTAAAAATAGCTGGAGATAAATTAAACCAAGATATTATAAATTACATGCGTGATGAATTCAAACTTCTCATCGGAGAGAAGACTGCTGAAGGTGTAAAGATTGCGATAGGTAATGTGATCGAGACCGAACCACTAGAGGCCGAGGTTCGTGGACGAGATATCGTCACTGGATTGCCACGCCAGGTGATCGTGACTGACTCAGATATCCGCGAGGCTATTATGTCTTCTATCGTATCTCTCGTAGATGGGGTAAAAGAAGTTCTAGAGACTACACCCCCTGAATTGCTTTCTGACAGTATGCATCGTGGAGTGGTATTAGCAGGTGGAGGTGCACTCATACGTGGCCTAGACAAGATGCTATTCAACGCATTGAAAATCCCTATATTTATTGCCGAGGATCCACTGACTGCTGTTGCTCGTGGTACGGGTATCATCCTTCAAGAATTTGATTATTATCAAGATGTTCTAATAAAAACAGATGAAATATCAGTTCCGAGATAAAAAGAGTATAGAGCGCAAGGGTCGCTTGATAAAAGGAGCTATTCTCAGCTTTATTATTCTTGTTTTATTTTTGACTGGTATAGTTTCTATTTCTGGTGGAGTTTTTAATTTTTTAGGAAAGCCTCTGTGGCGAGCTCGCAATGCTGTAGTAGATACAGCAGGTTCATCTGCATATATTGTTCGTACAAAAAAATCTGTTTTTGCTGAGAATGAAGATTTAAATAGGAGACTAATAGAACAGAATCTAGCGATGACAGATTATCAGATTTTGAAATCGGAAAATGAAGAATTGAAAAGTTTACTAGGAAGAATACCAAAGAATCATTCTTTTGTTTTGGGCAATGTTTTGGTTCGACCAAGTCAATCACCTTATGATACTCTGATCATAGACGTTGGTACAGATTCTGGAATTAAAGAAGGGGATAAAGTTTTTGCTAACGCTCAAATTCCTATTGGGTATGTATCTCATGTGTATGATGATAGTGCTCTAGTATCTCTGTATTCGAATCCTGGCGAGACTACCGAGGTGACGATCTCTGGTTCGAATGCCAGTGTAGAATTGGTGGGACGTGGTGGTGGTAATTTTGAGATGTCAGTTCCCGTAGAACTAGATAGTAGTAGGGGGACTATGGTTTTGTTGCCCGGGTCTTCTTCTATGGTCATCGCAGTTATGGAAGATGTGATATCGAATCCTACTGATCCAGTAAAAAAAGTAATATTGAGATCTCCTGTAAATGTACAGCAATTAAAATGGGTACAGGTAGAAAGATAGAATTTTTGAATTTTGTAATTTTTAAATAATGATTAAATGAATTAAATTTTAACATTAATAAATTATTTATAAAATTAAAAATTTGAAATTAAAAATTATTATGAAATTTACAATTGAGAAAAAACTAAAAGATAATATGGGGCGTGCAGGAGTGTTGTCTACACCTCATGGTGATATTCTTACACCTTCTTTTGTCCCTGTGGGTACCAAGGCTACAGTAAAAGCTATGACTCCCGAGATGTTAGCTGGTCTAGGTGCTCAGGTAGTACTCGCGAATACGTATCATCTGTATCTACAGCCAGGAGACGAGATTGTAGCTGAGGCAGGAGGGCTTGGGAAATTTATGAATTGGCACGGACCTACTATGACAGACTCTGGGGGGTTCCAGGTTTTTTCCTTGGGTGCTGCATATGGCAAAGAGATTTCAAAAGTAGTAAAGCCTGCCGATCCGAGTGTGCAGATTCCAGAGCGCTCATCAGCTGACGATGGTGTGCCCAGATTAGCAACGATAGGGAATGATGGTGTATCTTTTCGGTCTCATCTTGATGGGTCACTACACTACATCACACCAGAAAAATCTATCCAGATTCAGCAGAATCTAGGTGCAGATATTATTTTTGCCTTTGATGAATGTACTAGTCCTGCCGAGACTGAGAGATATCAAGAGGAAGCTCTTTCTCGTACTCATGCATGGGCTAAAAGAAGTTTGGATGAACATAAAAAACTAGAGGGGGAGAAATTCACCTCACCTCAATCCTCTCCTGAAAGGAGAGGAGGGAATTCAGCCCCTTCTCATTTCCAGGAGAAGGCGGGGGATGAGGTGCGCCCTCCCCAAGCACTTTTTGGTATCGTCCAAGGTGGCAGATCTGAAAAGCTCCGCAAACATAGCGCAGAGGTTATCGGCTCTATGGATTTTGATGGTTTTGGTATTGGTGGTTCATTTGCCAAGGAGGATATGAGTACAGCTGTAAAATGGGTGAATGAAGTCCTCCCTGAAGAGAAGCCTCGCCACCTACTAGGTATCGGCGAGCCTGAAGATTTATTTATGGGCGTAGAGAATGGCGTAGATCTTTTTGATTGCGTGGCTCCTACTCGTATCGCTCGTAATGGTACTCTGTATACTCGGAATGGAAAGATAAATATGATGAATGCTCAATATGTAAAAGATTTCACTCCTGTCGAAGATGGCTGTGAATGCTATACATGCACCAACTATACTCGTGCATATGTATCTCATCTATATAGGTCCAAGGAGATGCTCGCTGGTACACTAGGCTCTATTCATAATGTATATTTTATAAACAAGCTAGTGATGGATATGCGCAATGCTATTTTAAATGATACATTCTTTAAGTTTAAAGAAGAATTCTTGAAGGATTATTTAAAATAAAAATGACCACAATGTGGTCATTTTTATTTGCAAAATTAAGTATTTGAGTATATTGTGTACGTAGATTTAATGAGATCTATCTTGTCGCGCATGTGTACTAGTGACAAGTACTGGGAAGCAATGAGAGGGGTAGATTAAGTTATTTTTATTAACAATTAATTAAGGTTAACGTTAATCGGACCTTAAATTGATTGGATGTCTAGCATAAACCGGTTTATGTTGAGACAACTCGTTCTTTGGCCTATTTAAAAAGTCAGCTTTCTTAGGAATAAAACAATTATCAATATTATGTTTGAAATGGTAAAGATAATTGGAGTTCTTAGTAGTGGCGAGCGGAAGGAACATATTTTTATTAAAGTTGCAAAAAGCCATGATGAATATCATGGCTTTTTTTATTTCTCAAAATAGCGTATTGTATATAGACATATGAAGGAAAAGAGTGTATTTAAGCTAAAGAGTGACTACAAGCCAGCTGGGGATCAGCCGTTGGCTATTTCTGGGTTGGTAGAGGGTATTGAAAAGGGACTTCGAAAGCAGACTCTATTAGGGGCTACTGGTACTGGTAAGACCTTCACTATTGCCAATGTTATACAGGAGGTGAACAAGCCGACTCTCATCATCGCACACAACAAGACTCTCGCAGCACAGCTGGCCCAGGAGTTCCGTGAATTTTTCCCAGATGCTGCGGTTCACTATTTCGTCTCTTACTACGACTACTATCAGCCAGAGGCGTACATGCCAGCGAGTGATACATACATAGAAAAAGATGCACAGATCAATAAAGAGATTGATCGTCTTCGTCATGCATCTACACAAGCGATTCTCACACGCAGGGATACCATCATCGTCGCGTCAGTGTCTTGTATTTACGGTCTCGGAAGTCCCGAGGAGTACGAGCGTGTAAATCTGAAAATATCTGTCGGTGAAAAGGTAGACAGGATGACAATAATGAAAAAGCTCATCGCTGTACATTTTGAACGTACAAATGCAGATATCAATTCCGGTCAATTCCGCTCTATAGGTCCCAAGATCGAGGTCATGCCTGTATCAGAAACTTTTGTATATCAGATAGAATTCGCTGGTAATAAAATTTCTAGAATTGCAAAAGTAGATCCAGTATCTTCGCATATCATCTCTGAAGAGGAGAGTATTTTCCTTTTCCCGACAAAACACTTTATCACAGAGAAGGCTCAGGTTGATCGCGCAGTAAAAAGCATTAAAAAAGAATTAGACGGTCAATTAAAGAAATTTGAAAAAGAAGGCAAACCTCTGGAATTGGAGAGGATAAAGCGCCGTACAAATTATGACCTGGCGATGATCAAGGAGGTCGGATACTGTAATGGTATCGAAAACTATTCTCGACATTTGTCTGGCAAGAAGGAGGGCGAGGCACCCGAGACATTGCTCGCATATTTCCCCCACGTCGCTCCTACTGGAGCTTTGCGGGGTAAACCTGTGGCGCGAAGCCTTGGCGGAGTGCCAGATTTCCTCACTATTATCGATGAATCACACGTCACACTGCCACAGCTCCAGGGTATGTATGCAGCAGATAAATCTAGAAAAGAGACTCTCGTAGAGTTCGGTTTTCGACTACCTAGTGCAAAGGACAATAGACCTTTGAAGGCGGAAGAATTTGAGGAGCGTGTAGGTCAGATGGTATATGTATCTGCGACACCTTCTGATCGTGAGAAATCTGTGAGCGACAAAATCGTCGAGCAGATTATTCGCCCGACAGGATTGATAGATCCAGAGATAATTATAAAGCCAGTGAGTGCAGGGTTTAATTCTCCTCTTGAGGAGTACCCGCAGGGGGAGGTGGACGAATCAAATGCATCCACCCCGTCTCTACGAGCCACCCCTCAAGAGGGGAATTATCCGGGTCAGGTCCAAGATTTTATTTTAGAAACTGAGAATACAATTAAAAAAGGTTTTCGTGTGATCGCGACTACGCTGACAAAGCGTATGGCCGAGGACCTTTCTATATATCTTAAAGAAAAAGGTATCAAGGCCGAGTATATGCATAGTGAAATAAAAACTATCGAGCGTATTCAAATCCTGACCCAATTTAGAAAAGGGGAATTCGACGTGATTGTCGGAGTGAACCTCCTCCGTGAGGGTCTAGACCTACCAGAGGTGGCACTAATAGGAATTCTCGATGCAGACAAAGAGGGATTCCTCCGTTCAGAGACATCATTGATCCAGACTATCGGCCGTGCCGCTCGCAACAGTGAGGGTAGAGTGATATTGTATGCCGACAAGATGACTGGCAGTATGGAGCGTGCTATAGGGGAGACGACTCGCCGAAGAAATATCCAGATAGAATACAACAAGAAAAATAAGATTACTCCAAAGACAATATTGAAGAAGATTCAGGATATCACAGAGAGAATGGAGAACAAGCATGAGAAGGCAGTGAATGCTGAGCTTGATCTAGATATCGAACTATTCAAAAAAGCATTTGCAAAAGACAAGAATAAAAAAGGGAAGACAGAAAAAGACTCGATTAACAATCTACTTCTTTCTGATGAAGAGCGCAATTCCATCGTCTATGACAAGATTATCAAGATGAAGGAAAAAGAAATGAATAGTGCAGTAAAAGAACTCGACTTTGAGACCGCTGCTATACTTAGAGACGAGATAGGAATGTTAAAAAAGAAGTTAGACAAGAGTGGATAAGAGGGACCTGTCCCGTTAGAAATAGGTCGCTCGTAGACCGTGATTTCTAATGGGATGAGATCATGATGCTAAAGAGGAAGCTAGATAAAAAAGAAGAGAAATAAAAAAAGCGGCCTATTGGTCGCTTTTTTTCTTTGTTTGTCTTTAAGCTTTTTAGCTTGCTTGTGGTTGTAAGTGCCGGTTTCTTTCTGCTTCAAGTTCTTCGAAATTGGCTTTAATAATTACCTTTGAACTTCCTGCGGAATCCCAGTTTGTTCGGTTTGAATCAAAGTCTTCAAATTCAAATTTCTTTGCATGGAAACTTTTTTCAAATTCTTCCTCAATAATTGCTTGTACCTCTTTTTGAGATACTTTGTAATCATGATCATCAGGTAGGCCTCGCTTTCGAACTTCAAAAATAAAAGTATCATTTTCTGATTCCTCTTTTTTGGGTTCGTCGGAAATTTCTACCATTTCTTTGGTAAATTTAATCTTAAGTTTAAAATACTTAGACGCCATAGCTTTTGTGTTTTTTTAAGGGTTAAACGGAATTTAATGAATTCGAAAATTTCTCTTAACTGTACTCCTGTATAGCTTCTTTGTCAAATAGGGTAATAGATGGTATACTATGCATAGTTTAATATTGATATACCCCCCGTTAGAGCTAACGGCGGGAATTTACCGCCTACCTCTAACGGGGCAGGCCCACTTTATAATTTATGGCTAAAAAAGATACAAATCATAGTGAATCGATCATCGTAAAAGGTGCACGAACACATAATCTAAAGAATATTAATGTAGAAATGCCACGCAACAAAATGGTGGTTATTACTGGTATGTCAGGATCTGGAAAGTCATCATTGGCTTTTGATACTATCTTTGCCGAGGGTCAGCGCCGATATGTAGAGTCCCTGTCTGCATATGCTCGCCAATTCCTTAATCAGATGCCAAAGCCAGATGTGGACGAGATCACAGGTCTGTCTCCAGCTATCTCTATCGATCAGAAATCTCGCTCAAACAACCCTCGCTCTACAGTAGCGACCATCACAGAGATATATGACTATCTCCGTGTTCTCTATGCGCGTATCGGACGACCACACTGTCCAGAATGTGGAGCGGAGATCAAGAAACTATCAAATGAAGAAATTTTAAATTTCATTTTAGAAAAAATTAAAACTTTTGAAAAAACTGCAAAGAAGCAAAAAGTTATGGGCGTAGAATGGGACGAGACTCCTATCACTATTTATGCACCAGTAGTAAGAGGTCGCAAAGGCGAGTACTATCAGATGCTCTACGATCTGTTGAATAAAGGTTATCAAAAGATTCGCCTCGATGGCGAGATTCGCAATCTCCGTGAACGTATAGATCTATCAAAAACAAAATCTCACAATATCGATGTATTGGTGGATAGTTTTGCTGTGCATGAATTCCGTGATAATCCGGGTGATGCACGCATGAGACTATCCGAGGCCGTAGAGCGGGCTATATTAGAATCCGAAGGTCTGGTGACTATACAATTCGGTCCACACGATTCTAAGAATAAAAATATAGAGACTTCGAAAAATCGTTCTCTCCGTCATTCGCATCCTGGCCTGGAAGGGCAAGTTCTCTCTGGTCGTAGCGCAGATTCCTCCGAGAAGATTTCTTCTCATTCTCCAGAATACGAGGAATTCGTCATGTCTACAAAATTCGCTTGCGCAAATGATGGATTCTCTTTCCCTGAGATAGAGCCAAGATTATTCTCCTTTAACAGTCCATACGGTGCATGTCCAGAATGTAATGGCCTGGGTACAAAGTATTTTGGCGCACTAGATGAATGTGAAAAGTGTAATGGTGCTCGTCTGCGTATCGAGGCACTCCATGTATATCTAGGCAAGAGTAAGACAAATATTTTAAATATTACAGAGCTCTCCATAGAAAAGGTGGCAGACTTTTTTGTGGAAATAGAACTAAATGAACAAGAAAAAGAAATCTCAAAAGTAGTGATAAAGGAGATCGAAGCACGTATCCAATTCCTACTAAACGTAGGACTTGAATATCTTTCTCTAAATAGAAAAGCGAATACTCTCTCAGGAGGAGAGGCTCAGCGTATCCGCCTCGCATCACAGCTAGGCTCACGCCTCGTGGGAGCACTATATGTGCTAGACGAGCCGACTATAGGTCTGCATCAGCGAGACAATGAAAAATTGATCAAGACACTCGAGAATCTCCGTGACCTAGGGAATACTATCCTAGTCGTAGAACACGACGGAGATACTATCTACGCGTCTGATTATATTATCGACATTGGGCCCAAAGCAGGTGTCCATGGTGGAGAAGTGGTAGCTTCTGGATATCTAGAGGAATTGCTTTCTGCTCCAAAGAATAAATCAGGCAGTCGTACTCTGTCATATCTTCGCAACGAGACTCGCATAGAAGTGCCAGAGTCTCGTCGCAGTAAAGACAAAGGTACTATCAAGATAGTAGGAGGGAAAGTTTTCAATATTGATAATATGAATGTAGATGTCCCACTAGGCAAGATGGTGACTATCACAGGAGTGTCTGGTAGCGGCAAGAGTTCTTTTATGTACGAGATCCTACACAAGAATCTACAAGGTAAATATGATAGAAAATTCCGAACAGCCAAGATATACAATTGTGCATCTTTTACTGGATCTGAATATCTATCTCGCGCGATACTCATAGACCAGTCTCCGATCGGTCGCACACCACGGTCCAATCTGGCTACATACACTGGGGCATTTACTCATATGCGTGATCTTTTTGCTGCTACAGATGATGCACGTTTGCGTGGATGGAAATCAAATCGTTTTTCTTTTAATGTAAAAGGTGGTCGCTGTGAAGCTTGTGAAGGGAATGGCGAGATCGCAGTAGAGATGCACTTTCTACCTACTGTATATGTGACTTGTGATGTCTGTAATGGCAAGCGCTTTGACAAAGAGACACTGACTGTAAAATACAAAAAGAAGAATATCTACGAAGTATTGCAGATGACAGTAGAGGAGGCTCTAGTATTCTTTGAGGATATCCCTGCTGTATATGACCGCGTTCGTACACTGATGGATGTAGGATTGGGATACCTGACTCTCGGTCAATCAGCGACTACTCTTTCAGGAGGAGAAGCTCAGCGTGTAAAGATATCTAGCGAGCTTTACCGTCCACACTTAGAGAAGACTATTTATCTACTCGATGAGCCTACTGTCGGATTGCATTATGATGATGTGGCCAAGCTCCTAGAGGTACTCAACAAGCTCGTAGACAAGGGGAATACTGTAGTCCTGATCGAACACAATATGGATATCATAAAGTGCTCTGATTATTTGATAGACATTGGCCCCGAGGGTGGATCTGGTGGTGGTAGAATAGTAGCGCGGGGTACCCCAGAAGAAGTTGCTAATACTCCAAAATCACATACTGGTAAATATCTAAAAAAAGTTTTAAAGAGGAAATAAAAAAAGGAGGTCACCACGTTGTGGGGACCTCCTTTTTATTAAAACCATTTTCTTATGGGAAAACCTCTCTCTGAACAGTACAAGGTAAATCCAACAATAAATGCAATCACAATATCTACTCCGGCAAATTTTGGAGTAGTATCTAGATAAACATTTAATAGGTCTTTCCATGCAAAGCTGAAAAAGATTAAAAAAAGAGAAGATGCAAAAATAGGGAATAGCACATAGCAGAGCGGAAACGATTCTCTTTTAAAGAGTAATTTTGCAAATTTTGCAATCTGAAGTATTTCTGTCTTCATTTTTTGGGTGGGTTTTAATATAATTTTAGATGTTTTTTACAAAAAGTCAAATATACAGTATAGTATCTCTATGAAAGTCTCTGTCTATAAAAAAGCTAATTTACCGGATCACCCAGGGGTGTATTTTTTCTATAAGGGTGGGGAAATACTGTATATAGGTAAAGCTACATCTCTACGCGATAGAGTAAAAAGCTACTTTGGTCGCGATCTTATAGCTACACGGGGGCCACTACTAGTGGATATGGTCGTGCAGGCTGATCATATAGAATACCAGGAGACTGATTCAGTGCTCGAGGCACTCATACTAGAAGCTGAGTTGATAAAGAGACATCAACCCCGATACAATACAAAAGAAAAAGATAATAAGAGCTTCAATTATGTATGTATAACTAATGAAAAAATACCTAAAGTTTTAGTCGTTCGTGGTAGAAAACTAAATAAGAGTGAATATAAAAAAGTTTTCGGTCCATTCCCAAACGGCTTACAGCTCCGCGAGGCTATGCGTATCATCCGAAAAATATTTCCATTTTTTGATAATCATTCAGACAAGAAGCAAAATTATCAATTTTACAAACAGCTCTCATTGATTCCAGAAAAGGATCAGGAAAATAATATTAAAAATTTAATATTATTTTTCCAGGGCAAGAAAAAGCAAGTCATCGTAAATTTGAAAAAGGACATGATGAAGTATGCAAAAGAAAAAGAATTTGAGCGCGCTGGAGAGATAAAGAAAAAGATTTTTGCATTGGAGCATATAAATGATGTTGCTTTGATCAAGGACGATTTGATATCTACTGCGAAAAATAATTTTCGTATCGAGGCGTATGATGTCGCCCATATGTCTGGCAAGAATATGGTAGGGGTGATGACTGTTGTTTCAGATGGCAAGATTGATAATAGTGAATACCGCAAGTTTATAATCGAGAGCCAAAAAGATGCAAATGATACTGGAGCTCTGGAAGAGATTTTGTCTCGTAGATTTCGTCATGCAGAGTGGGGGTTGCCTAATCTGATCGTAGTGGACGGTGGTACTGCCCAGGTAAATGTAGCGCATCAGGTATTGTCTAGGTATCAATATGAGATACCAGTAGTAGGTGTAGTAAAAGATGAAAGACATAAAGCAAAGGCGCTGATGGGGGATGAAAAGATTATTTTAGCTCATAAAAAGTCTATAATTCTTGCAAACGTGGAGTCTCATAGATTCGCCATTACATTCCATAGAGCCAAGAGGAATAAGGCCTTTTTGTAATACTTGTGGTATTTAAAAACGCTGTGATATAATATATGAAGTCGATTCATTAATACTTTATTTTAGAAGTTATTTTATGATCGGAGGACACTAAAAAAATATCCAAAAAACAGTCTTAAATTTAATTCTGTTTTTTGGATTTTTTTATTTCTGGTAATTTATGGAACATACAAAAAGAAACAAATGCAGTGCCTGTGGTACTAGTAATACAAATCATGGCTTGCTCCTGTTGTCCGACCTGCTAGATGAGACTATCGGCCGAATAGGGCGAGTATTTTTAAAAATATTTAAGATTGACGAGAATCATACTCTTTTTAAATTGTTCGAGAAGTTTTTTTATAAAATTTCTGTTTTTTTTGGTTTTTTGAAATATAGCGATGATAAGGATAAATCCGTCACGGGTAGATCCAGATTAGTATGGGACGAAGCTGAGCGTCGAGGTATCAAAATGCAACAGGTTATAATGTTTGGCCGACCGATAGAGCAGTATAGGGCATTTGTAAATGGTAAGTGTATAAATTTTGAGAGTATCCCTGTACCTCCGCAGATGTCTTGCTCGGGGTATTCCTGGGTAGATGATAAATTTATTTTATCAGAAAGATTGAGAAAAGAAGGAGTCGCGTCTCCTTCTGCAGGATCAGCTCTGTTCCTTGGAACGGCAGAAAAGATTTTTGATAAGTTAGAAAAGCCCGTGATTGTAAAACCCAGATCTGGCTCACGTGGTCGTCATACAACAACAAATATTAATACAAAAAATGAATTAAAGAAGGCCTTGGATCTCGCCCATGTGATATCACTTGCAGTTGTAGTCGAGGAACATCTTTTCGGGTCTGTATATCGTGCGACTACAGTTGATGGGAAGCTCGTTGGATTTTTCCGCGCAGATCCACCTTCGGTCACTGGTGATGGCCATAGTAGTATCGAGGATTTAGTAAAACATAAAAATCAAAATAAAAATGAGCGCATGGGGGATATTGTTATAGATAGGGATGCTCTGGATTTCCTAGCTCGGCAGAATCTGGGTATCCATAGTGTCCTTGAAGATGGTAGGACTGTAAATCTATCTGCCAAGACTGGCAGATTCTTTGGCGGATATACACGCGAGATGCTACCAGAGGTTCACCCCCAAATGCATGAGATATTTGAAAGAGCTACCAAGATAGTGGATATCCCCGTGGCGGGCTTTGATCTGATTATAGGTGATCCGACTGCCGATCCTGATACTCAGAGATGGGGCATCATAGAATGCAATTCTATGCCTTATATTGATTTGCATTTCTTTGCTCTGGAAGGCAAGCCTATAAACATCGCAGAACATGTCTGGGATCTTTGGCTTAAAAAATAGAAATAAAATTTGTAAATAGCTTATTTCGCAGGACACGCATAAAATTCTGCTGAATTTTTGTGCTCTGCTCGTCGCCAGTCGCTCCTGCGCAAGTTCCTGCTCAATAACTATTTATAAATTTTATTAAAAATCAGTTTATTTGCTATAATAAAAATATGATAAAAGTTGGAGTTGTGCGTGGCGGAATCAGCCCAGAATACAATGTGTCACTTTCTACGGGGGGCAATGTTTTGGCGCATCTACGCGGACCAAAGCTAGCTCATAAATACAAGGCTATTGATATATTGATCGATAGAGATGGTATATGGCATGTAAATGGTCTACCTATAGCACCTCACGACGTCAGACAAAAGGTGGATGTAGTTTTCAATGCTCTGCATGGAGACTATGGCGAGGATGGCAAGATTCAGCAACTCTTTGATCAGTTGAATGTACCATACACTGGATCTGGGGCTTTTGCTTCTGCTGTTGGGTACAACAAGGTCCTATCAAAAGAAAGATTTTCTGATTTTGGTATCAAGACTCCAAAGCATATGCTTTTCCCTGTATACGATGAAGAGACGGATGGGGAGCTCGCTTTTTATGCACAACACTGTGCGCTCCATGTAGCAAAAAGTATGCCACCATCATGGATAGTAAAGCCCGTAGCCTCTGGATCCTCTGTTGGTATTCATGTGTGCAAGACAACTTCTGATTTGGTAAATGTATTTATTGAGTATGCAAAGAACAATACTAGTGCGTTGGTAGAAGAATTGATAAATGGTAAAGAGGCGACTGTGGCAGTAGTAGAAGGTTTTCGTGGGCAGGACTACTACAGTCTTCCCCCGATTGAGATTCGTATTCCAAAGAAAAAAGTTTTCTTTGATTATGATGCAAAATACAGTGGGATATCCAAGGAGATTTGTCCGGGTAATTTTAGTCCAGATGAAAAGATAGAGCTCGAACATCTAGCTCGATTGATACACAAAGAATTAGGCTTGTCTCATTATTCTCGAAGTGACTTTATGATTCATCCAAAGCGGGGGATATATGCTCTGGAGGTGAATACTCTTCCCGGGCTCACTGATGAATCTCTGACACCAAAGGCTCTGTATGCTGTCGGATCCAACATGGCTGAATTCATAGATCATATATTGGAATTGGCAATAAAAAAGAGATAAAAGAAAAAACGCCCGAAGGCGTTTTTTTGTGGAAAGTACAGGAATCTCGACCATTACATGGTCAGTAAACCTTTTTCGTCCTACAGGAATCTCTCGCCCTACGGTCGCGGGTACTTTTCTGGATTTGTAAACAAATCACAGAAAAGTCTTTCTCGTCCTGACGCAAATGAAGCAGTTCATTTGCTTACGGTCCACACAAGAAAAAGGCCCCGACCAAAGTCGGGGCTACTTTTTCAACGTGTGGACCGTACAGGACTCGAACCTGCCACCCCGTCATTGCAAATGACGTGCTCTACCAGATGAGCTAACGGCCCATGAATAACTTTACACAAAACCTAACAACTTAAATTTGCTCCTGTTGTGCTACAGATGAGCTAACGGCCCATAAATATCGAGTAAAAACTCAATAGACTATATATTACCTTATTTAATAATTTTTGCAACTATTTTTAGCTTTACACATAAAAATGCACCAGTCTTGTGAACTGGTGCATTTTTGTTGTTTTTTGCATACATTAAGAATGCCCACGGTTGTGGTAAAAAGGTTTTACCTTTTTCCATTCTTTTACCACCTTTGTTTTAAAGTTTATCCAGTCTTCTGGCTGGATATCAACTTTCAAGATTTTACCCTCATACCAATACTTTATATCATTGGCCCTGGCAAAATCTAAAGCCTCTTTTTCTGTCATACCCAGAGTCCCACAGAGCGTACCACCTTTGGGTATAGATATAGTTCCTTCAACTAAATTATCCATCCATTCTGGTCGTTTTTCCACCCTAGGTATCTCTTTCGGTTCAAAAATAATTTGTATACCAACAGGATAAGTCTTGCCATTACCCTCGCTAAAATATTGAACATCGGAAGATATGACTCTCATCTTTGGGTGTTCTTTCTTAAATTTGGTTAGGGTTAGGGTAATCCTAAGAGCGTAGATTTCGGTAACTGAGGTATTACTACAGTCTATGCTATCTCCATTGATGAGTTCTACATACACCACTCCGTTAACCATCCCTTCACTTTTTATTTTTTCAGAGATAGGTTTCTCCCGAGCGGCTCTTTCTTCGGCACTAGGACCGCAAGAGGTGATAATCATCAAGATCAATATGATCAAGATGTAGGTAACTGTGTTTTTAGTTTTCAATTTATTGCCTCCTGAAGGGGGACTTGTTTTTTGGTTTAATAAAATTCAATTAATTAATTTTACATTACATTTTAAATATTATTTTGTCAAACCACTTGAGGTGTCTCAGATTACTCAGAGGATAGGTATTTTAAGTATATTGTATCATTGACATATCTAGCTAATCGTGATATTGTTTTAAAAAAACAAAAATAAATCATATGAAAAAGTCTTTTAAAATCATTTTAGCTTTTAGCTTTTTTTCTTTAGGATCATTAGGTCTTTATTATTTCTTTAGTGGGGACACTACAATACTTGGTCCAGAATATCATCAATATCTTCTGGGTGTATCTGTCATGTTTTTTATCTTAGCTTTTTTCTATTTTTACAATGTTATTGCTTTTAAAAATAAAAGGCCATCAGCGGATAAAAGTAAAGAATCTGGCTCTGCTTCTCCCAAGATTTCACCTAGATATGCTAGGCAACCTGAATATCAAAAAGAAGAACATCCTGCTCTTCCGTGGATTAAAGGGTTTTTGATTTTAGGCTTTATTGCCTTGGTTTGTTCAGTGATTCATTTTAATTCCTGAATTAAATGTATTAAAATGCATGCATCGCAAGATGTGTGCATTTTTTGTTATGTATTTTTTAATGCTATAATAAACAGTATTGTTGCGTCAGTTGTGTCTTTGTAAGCTTGCACGATATGACTCCCAGAATCAATTTTTTTTATTCAATAATTTTTAATTTAAAGTATCCTATGCACAGAGAAAAGAGGGAACGTTCTATAGCTAAAGCCGTGACTTATAGATTGATCAGTATTTTATTGGACAGTTCAATTGCGTATCTGGTGACTCAGAGTGCGGAGAAAACTATAATCTTTGTGATTATATCCAATGTTATTAGTATCATGATGTATTTCTTTCACGAGAGGGCTTGGAATAGAATACATTGGGGAAAGCATATGATAATGAGAAAATAAAAATCGCTCCCGTGGGAGCGATTTTTATTATGTGAATATTTCGATCATTGCCCAGATAGATGCGACTTTCATGATTACTGCTATAGACCAGCCGATAATATTTGTAATTTTTTTGTTTTTGTATTTACCCATTATCTTTTGACTGCCACTGATACCTACGATAAAGAATATGATTATAGGTGCTACCATACCATTGAAGATGGCTGAGTAGATTAAGGCTTTGATAGGGTCTATCCCTATAAAGTTTATCAGTATACCGAGTAGGGTAGATATGATGATCACTCCGTAGAATGCACGAGCCTCTTTTAGCTTCCTGTACAATCCCTCTTTCCATCCAAATGATTCAGACATAGCATAGGAAGTAGATCCTGCTAGTACCGGTATTGATAGCATCCCCGTGCCTATGATACCTAGGGTGAATAGTATGAATGCCCATTTACCTGCAAATGGTGCTAGTGCCTGCGCTGCATCAGCAGCCGTGTCTATATTGGTCACTCCGTTCTTGAATAATGTCGTTGCGCAAACTGCGATGATAAAGAACATGACGAGGTTTGAGAAGAACATACCGCTCCATACATCGATGCGCATCTTGCGAATCTCTTTGTCATTCGTACCTTTTCGAGATAGTACTGTAGTCTTGCCTTCGGCTATCTGCTCTTCTACTTCTTGGCCAGTCTCCCAGAAGAATAGGTATGGTGATATTGTGGTTCCGAGTATTCCTGTGATCAGCAGTATCTCATTGTTATCAAATGTGAGATGAGGTACCAATCCGTCATGTAGCAATACGGACCAGTCCATGTGTATTATCAATCCTGTGGCCACATATGAAAGCAATGCCAGAGATAGCCATTTTAGATAGCTTGCATATTTTTGATATGAGATAAATATCTGTAACAGTAACCCGACGATTCCAATCAAAATTATTAAAATTGTAAAATTAAATGCAGGGATTATGAGCTGTATCGCTTTTGCCATAGCACCTAGATTCGCTCCGATGTTTAGTGTATTTGCTAGGAATAGTAGTATTGTACAAAAATAGAGTACTTTTTTTGAGTACATACTTTTTATATTTGCCGCGAGACCCTTTCCAGTCACTAATGCGATACGAGCACACATCTCCTGGATAGTAGCGACGAGGGGGAATGTCCATGCCGCCATCCATAGTAGTCCTGTGCCGTATTGTGCACCAGTCTGTGAATACGTAGCGATGCCAGATGGATCATCATCTGCTGCACCCGTGATGAGTCCGGGGCCTAATTTTTTTAAATAAGAATTTCCACTTTTAACGATTTTGCCGTCCATGATTGCATGTTCTAGATTCTCTACAGCTCCGACAGTCTTCTCGAGGGCGATTGCTGGCGCCTCGATAACATCTTCTAGTATATTGTGCTCTTTTGTCATAAATATAATTATACTATATTTGATTATCTTGACATAGAGTATCGCTACTTTTTTTATTTTTTATTTGCTACAATATATTTATATATGTCTTTCAGTAAACCAAACAAGATTCAGATAATCAAATACGCTCCTCCACCACCAGACCTACCAGTACTAGGCAAGGATGAACCTGCAGATATCTCATTTATCGGCCGTACGAACTACGTGGCTTCTCTTGAAGAAAAGAAGTTCGTTTTTGGTATCAAGCGTGTAGACCGCAGACGCCATCTATATATAATAGGCAAGTCCGGGGTGGGAAAGTCCAAGATTCAGGAGCTCATGGTCCGCCAAGACATAGCCTACGGGCATGGTGTATGTGTGATCGACCCTCACGGAGAATTCATCGATGATATATTAGGTTTTATCCCAAAAGAGAGAGTGGGTGATGTGTGTATTCTAGACCCACGAGATGTAGATTATCCGGCATCTTTCAATCCACTATCAAATGTGGATCCTACTTTCAAGCACCAGTTGACCCAAGGGTTGATCGAGGTGCTCCGTAAACAATTCGGTGCGAACTGGACTCCCAGACTTGAGCACGTTTTTCGCTTTACTGTACTCGCATTGCTCGACTACCCACATGCTACTATGCGCGGTATGATCTCGATGCTGACTGACCGTAACTACCGTCAAAAAGTAGTAGAGTATATCGAGGATGACATGGTCAAGAGATTCTGGGCTATTGAATTCGCGGACTGGTCCGAAAAATTTGATACAGACGCTATCATCCCGCTCGTGAACAAGCTGGGGCAATTCCTCTCTGATCCGATGCTCCGCAATATCTTTGGACAAAAAGAAAACAAGATTGATATCGAAAAGATTATGAATGAGCAAAAAATTCTACTCATCAATCTTTCAAAAGGAAAGATCGGAGAAGAGAACTCTTCATTCTTTGGAGCTATGTTCCTGACCAAGATCAAGCAGGCCGGTATGGCCCGTGCAAAACTATCGCACGATGCACGTAAGGACTTTTATCTATACGTCGACGAGTTCCAGAACATCGTGACGGATACATTTGAAAACATTCTCTCCGAGGCTCGTAAGTACGGATTGAATCTGACTGTCGCTCACCAGTACGTGGGGCAGCTATTACCAAAGGTCCAGCAGGCGGTGCTCGGAAACGTGGGATCTATAATATCATTCCGCGTAGGTGGAGATGATGCTGTAAAGTTGAAGCCCGAGTTTGCACCTATATTCGACGTCAAAGATATGATCAACCTCGGAGTGGGAGAATTCTATATCAAGATGACTATCGATGGAGAGAGTTATGATCCATTTTCTGCCGAGACACTACGTGTACTACCACCGACTCATCCATCGTACAGAGATGAAGTCATCGCCTCTTCTCGTCTAAAATATGCTATTACTGCTGATGATGCCCGCAAGCTGATCGAAGAAGAAGAGTCTACTATCGTCCGCTCTGCCCAGGAAAAAGCAGCTATTATGAGAAAAGGTAAGGGTGAAGATGGGCCTGAAGAAAAGGTAGAAGTAAAAGAAGAAAAGGCTTCAGAGCCACTCATCTAAATATTGCTATTTGGGTAAATATATAGCAGAATAAAAATATGACTCCCGAGACCAAAATATGCCAGAATTGCAAGGGTGATTTTATAATCGAGCCTGATGATTTTTCATTCTATGAAAAGATGAAGGTGCCTGCTCCGACATTTTGCCCGACTTGTAGAATGCAGAGGCGTTTTATGTTTCGTAATGAACGTAATTTATATAAAGGTGTTTGTGATTTATGTCATGAATCGATGATTTCTATTTTTAACCCAGAAAATAATTACACGGTTTTTTGCAGTAAGTGCTGGTGGAGTGATAGTTGGGATAGTGGAGATTATTATTTAGATTATGATTCAAGTAAAAACTTTTTTGAACAATTAAAAGATCTACAATCAAAAGCTCCGTTTATGGATAAGGTTGTTAGTTATTTGACGTTGATAAATAGTGCGTATATAAATCATGCATCAAGATGTAAAAATTGTTATCTGATTTATGATGCTGCCAATTGTGAAAATGTATATCACAGTAATACAGTCGTGGGGGTGAGAGATTCTGCTGATTGTTTTATGATGAACAATACAGAGCTATCTTATGGATGTATTGGAGGGGATGGTTCCCGTATTTATTTTTCAGAAAATTGTCCTTCTTCTGTGAATGTCTGGTATTCAAAAGATTGTGTTGGGTGTACTGATTGTTTTGGATGTGTGAATCTAAGAAATACAAGTTATCATATTTACAATGAGCAATACACAAAGGAAGAATACGATAGCAAGATATCTGAGCTGGAATTGGATAAATATTCAAATCATCTAAAAATTCAAGAACATATCTATGATTTTTGGAATAAATTCCCTAGAAAATATATGTATGGACGTATGAACGATCGTGCTACCGGTGAATATGTGTATTCTTCAAAAAATGCAAAAAATTGTTATCAATCTGTTTTAATGGAAGATTCAGCTTATTGTCAGTTCATCACTATGCCATCATTTAAGGATTGTTATGATATATCTGAGTGGGGCAATGGCGCAGAGCTCTGTATCGAAGGGGTGACAATAGGGGAAGGTGTGAACAATGTAAAGTATTGTTCAGGTGTTTGGAACAATTGCCACAATGTTGAATATTCGATGTATACGATCAACTGCACAGATTGTTTTGGTTGTATAAATTTACGCAAGAAACAATACTGTATTTTTAATAAACAATACACAAAAGAAGAATATTTTATTTTGCGAGAAAAGATTATTGCTGATTTAGAAAAGAATCCATACATAGACGAGAAAGGAAGGATTTGGAAATACGGAGAATTTTTGCCTTACGACTTGTCTCCATTTTCATACAATGAATCATTTGCAACACAATATTTCCCTCTAACAAAAAAAGAAATTGAAGATAGTGGCTTTAAATATATAGAACCCAAAAAACCAGAATATAAAGCAACTTTAGAAATTTCTGGTATTCCAGATAGTATACACGATGTTCATGATGATTTTATAAAAGAAATCTTAGAGTGTAATTGTGGAAAATTTTATCGTATTGTATCCGGTGAGCTTCAGTTGTTAAATAGATTTGATCTTCCTGTTCCGCGCATCTGTCCAGAGTGTAGGCATGATCAGAGGTTGGCAAGACTAAGTAAACCATTTCTATTTGATAGAAATTGTGATAAATGTGGCCTAGATATCAAGACATCTTATGCTTCGGATCGGCCTGAAATCGTGTATTGTGAAAAATGTTACCTGTCCGCCATCGTCTGAAGCCTCAGGCTATGACAGGCGGGTCAGCAAGAAGTAATCTAACCCAAGGTGTGCGGTCGCACAGCATGAGTATAAAAAGTATGGAAACAAAAAACTGTCAAAACTGCAAAAAAGA
Source organism: Minisyncoccota bacterium (assembly GCA_041674285.1). Lineage (GTDB taxonomy): Bacteria > Patescibacteriota > Minisyncoccia > Phycocordibacterales > UBA9973 > UBA8515. The sequence continues at coordinate 13,781 of JBAYVZ010000007.1, read as the reverse complement.
TTTCAACATCGAACCTGATGATTTTTCATTCTATGAAAAAATGAAAGTGCCTGCTCCGACATTTTGCCCGGAGTGTAGAAGAAATAGGAGAATGGCATGGAGAAACTTTATAAATTTTTATCATAGAGAGAGTATTCTTTCTGGTAAGAATGTATTGTCCGTGTATTCGCCTGAATCTGGTGTCCCCGTAATGTCTCCAAAAGAGTGGCATGCCGAAGATTGGGATCCAAAGTCATATGCTATGGATTACGATTTTTCAAAATCATTTTTTCTTCAATATGCTGAATTATTGAAAAAAGTACCAAAGCCAGCTATGGACAATGACGATGGATTGCTGAGTAAAAACTGTGAATATACTAGTGATTTTGCTATGGGCAAGGATTGCTATCTTGTGATAAAAGCTTGGAAGCTGGAAAATGTCATGTATTCATTTTATGTTGTAAATAGTAGGGATCTCGTGGATGTGAATACTTCTTTTGGTAAAGATGAAGAGAACTACGAGACTATCAATACAAAGCAATGCTATAGATGCCGTAATTCAATAGATTGCCAGGGTTGCGTAGAATGTCTGTTTTCTTTTGATTTGAGAAATTGTAATAATTGTTTTATGTGTGCCGGACTACGTGGAAAATCTTATTGCTATAAGAATGAAGAGGTAGGTAAAGAAAAATATCTAGAAATTTTAAAATCTTATAATTTGCATACTTATACTGGAGTAGAGAAAGCCAAAGCTGAATTTGATTCTATGTATAATATTCATCCAAAGAAAGCAGTGCGCATGGTGAATTGTGTTAATAGTACTGGTGATTTGATTTTTAACTGCAATAATTGCACGCAATGTTTTTGTGTATTAGATAGCGAGAATTCTCGTTATTGTACATTTGCTGATGGGGTTCGGGATTCGTACGACGCAGATGCGAGCGGGGGGTCCGAATTAGCGTACGAGTCTGATCTTGCCGCTTACTGTTCAAAAGTTATTGGAGCTTATTCAGCTTGGCATTGTCAGGATTCTGCATATTTGAATCAAGTTTATCGTAGTAAGGATTGTTTTGGATGCACCGGATTAAAAGATTCTAGATACTGTATTTTAAATAAACAATATTCAAGAGAAGAGTATTTTGAGATGGTAGAAAAAATTAAAAAACATATGATTGAGATGCCATATGTAGATTCAAATGGATTGGTTTATTCATATGGCGATTTTTTGCCGGTAGAGTTGTCATATTTTGGCTACAATGATTCTGTCGCGAATGATCTGTATCCCATGGACGAAGCTGATATATTGGATAAAAAATATCCATACCAGAATACTAAACATAAGGATATCGTAGTAGGGGCACTGAACTCCGATCTTTTACCTGATAGTATATATGATGTAGATGATAGTATATTATCCAGGACGATAGTATCGAAAAAAACTCAGAGGTACTACAAGATAACTCCTGATGAGTTAGCTTTTTATAGAAAGCATAGTATCCCCATACCCAGAGAATCATTTTACGAGAGGTACAATAGGAGGTTTAAATTATCCACTTCTTTTAGATTGTATAAATCAAAGAGTTCTAAGTCAGGGGATGATGTTGTGACATGTTATGATCCATCGGATAATAATATTGTCTGGTCACTAGATGAATATAAAAATGAATTTGAATAATATATAAATATATGGAAACTCGTAACTGCCACCCCAAAGGAAAGAGTACTTCCTACGGGGCAGGAAATTGCAAAAAATATGATGTTAAATAAAGAAAGTAGAATATGTCAGAATTGTAAGGGTGATTTTATGATCGAACCAGATGATTTTTCATTCTATGAGAAGATAAAAGTCCCACCTCCGACATTTTGTCCGGAGTGTAGATATAAGCGCAGAATAATATGGCGCAATGTTTGGCATTTATTTCGAGGGGTAGATGCAGTTACTGGAAAAGAAATATTTACAGGTATTCACCCTGATGCAGGACTCACTCTATATGAGCAAACTTATTGGAATAGTGACAATTGGGATTCTTTTGATTATGGAAAAGACTATGATTTTTCTGTTCCATTTTTTACTCAAATGAAAGATCTTTTATATACTGTGCCATATCCTGCAAAATCAATGCAGAGATGTGTGAATTGTGATTATTCAAATATGTGTGACGATATGAAAAATTCATATCTTTGTTTTAATGCTACTTTTATGGAAGATTGCGCATATTGCTGTAATGGAAGTATGCTTAAAAATTGTTTTGATTTAACTAGTTGTTATAATAGTGAATTTTGCTATGACAATGTTCGTGTTGATAAAAGTTATCATACAGTTGGATCTATTAATTCAGAGAACTGTGTTGATGTGTGGTTTTCTAAAAATTGTGTTGGTTGTACAAATTGTTTTGGTTGTATAAATCTTAGAAATTCTACTTACAAGATTTTTAATCAACAGTATACAAAAGAAGAATACTTCGAAAAAATTAAATCTATGAATTTGGATACATGGTCAGGATTTTTTGACGCTAGGTATAAATCAGAAGAATTTTGGAGAAAATTTCCTGTAAAATACATGCTTGGTTTTAGAAATCAGGATGTATTAGGTGAAGATATAAAGGATAGTAAGAATGTAAAATATAGTTATATTGTACAGCAAGGTCAAAATTTAAAATACGTGCAGGATGTTCCATTTGGTGGCGCTAGCGATTCTTATGATTATACCTGCTGGGGCGTCAGCGCCTCACAAATCTATGAATGTATGATTGTAGGGGAGCAAGTTGATCAAATAAAATTTTGTTATGAATGTTGGCCTGGATGCCAGGAGTTGGAATACTGTATAAACATGCGACGATCTAAAAATTGTTTTGGTTGTGTTGGTTTGAAAGATAAACAGTATTGTATTTTTAATAAGCAATATACAAAAGAAGAATATTTTGATCTAGTGGAAAAAATTAAAAAACACATGGATGATATGCCTTATGTAAATGAAAGAGATATTGTATATAGATACGGTGAATTTTTCCCGATAGAGATGTCTCCATTTGCGTACAACGAAACATTGATAAATGATCAATTTCCTTCAAATAAAGAAGATGTTGAAAAGGCTGGGTTCATATGGAGAGATGCAAATTTAAGAGAATATAATACCACTATAAAATCAGTAGATATTCCTGATTCTATTAGTGATGTTGATGAGAATATAACAAAAGAAATAATTGGTTGTTCTTTGTGTGAGAAGGCGTACCGTATTATTCCTGATGAATTATCTTTTTTAAAAAATTCCAATTTACCTATACCTAGGTATTGTTCGAATTGCAGATTTTCAAGAAGACAGTTATTTATGGCTCCTCCAATTTTAAAAGAAATTAAGTGTATGTGCGAAGGGGAGCATCCTGTAAAATTTGAATACAGGAACACTCAAGTTCACGATTCTCATTTGGGCGGACAATGTCAGAATATTTTTTCTACTGCATACGACATAAATAATGAAATTATCTATTGTGAAGAGTGTTATAAAAAAGAAGTTTTCTAGCAATAAATTAAATAATTTATTGTTTATTAAATGAAAATCCGTATAATAAAAATATGTTTGAAATAGTAAATTTTTTTGAAGAATACAAACAGGCATCTGTCATGACTCATGTATTTTTTGTGATAATGGGTATGGGGGCTGCACTCTCATCGGATGTACTATTCAATGTATACATAAAAGACAAAAAGATAAATCCGACCGAGAACAATACACTAGAAGTCCTGTCTCGTATTATCTGGATCAGTCTATGGTTCATAGTACTATCTGGTATCGCTATATTCCTATCTGATGTATCTGCGTATTCTATGTCGTCAAAATTCCTATTGAAGATGACTATCGTAGGATTCATCATTATCAATGGATACCTATTCGCACGGATTACACACGGCTCTCTTTCAAAATTGAATTTCTCTGATGTAAATTCACATCATAAATATGTAAAAGTTCGCAGGTTGTCTTTTGCATTCGGAGCCGTATCTGTCGTGTCTTGGCTGTCTGCTTTTGTTCTAGGTAGTATCAAGAATATCCCTGTTTCTTTTTGGTCAGGATTAATAACTTATGGAGTATTTTTAATCTTAGCTATTTTAGGTAGTCAGATAGTCGAATATATTATTACTCATAAAAGAAAATAACCATGGAACCAAAAATAGGAAAATATTATTATCATTACAAGCATGATCCAAATGGCCCAGTGAATAAATATGCTTATGAGATTATTAATTTTGGACATCATACAGAAATTGATGGGTTAGAAGAATCCAAAATGGTGGCTTATGCTCCTCTGTATGAAGATGCAGGTGTATATAGGGCTGGTAAGCATTGGGATTTGCGCCCAATAAAAATGTTTACTGAATTAGTTCATAAAGATGGTAAATCTTTTGAAAGATTTACAGAAATTATTGATGAAAGAATTATTTCAGAATTAGATAAAATAAAAAAAGAGTTATATGGATAAAAAAATAGTGGAACCCAAGGGTTCCACTATTTTTATTTTTGTCTATTTGATTCTGAAATTAAATGGAATTATCACACCAGCATATATCTGTGGAGTCCATTCATCCCATAGAGTTCCAAACTCAAAAAAAGCACTTGCTGTCTTTTTAGCTACATATCGAGTAACTCCTATCCCAGCATAACCTCCATTGTTTTGAATCTTTTTACTTCCTACTATATAAGCACCTGATTCTCTGAAAATCTGATTATAGTATACAAGTTGCGCAGAATTTGAGGGTGTAGAATATATCACATGTAATATATTTTTCCCTTTTATAAAAGAGGTTGTGGCAAGTAAAGATGTCACTGTAGTAGCTCCTTTTTCTGGAGCACGTAGGTTGACTACTGCTTGTGGTGCAAGCAAGAATCCAATTTTAATTTGCAGAGTGTCTTGTGCATAAGATTTGGAAACTATTCCAAAAATAAAGATCGCCATGGCAATCAGATTGATTTTCTTCTTCATTGAGTGCTTTAATTTTTTATATATTATAAATCTTTTATGATGAAATGTCAATAGACTTGAAATCAATAAAATTGTATATAATTTGAATATGAATCCTAAAAATAAAATCTGTTTAAATTGCAAAAATGATTTCACTATAGACTCTGATGATTTTTTGTTTTACGAGATGCTCAAGGTTCCCGAACCGACTTGGTGTCCGGAGTGTCGTATGGTGCGCCGTCTCTCTTTTAGAAATGAACGCAATTTGTTTCGCAGAAAAGATGCGCATACGGATCTCGATTCTTTTTCAGGTTTTCCACCAGAGGCGAATTTGAATACTTATGAGAATACTTATTGGCATGGCGATGCCTGGGATCCGATAGATTACGGAGTTGATTATGACAAGTCTTTGCCATTCTTCTCCCAGTTCCGAGATCTATTTTCTCGTGTGCCACTACCAGCAAAATCTTCTGCTGGATTTATGATTGATTCAGATTACTGCAACGAGGCGGGGAGATTGCGTAATGCATATCTTTGTTTTGATTCTGATTTCGTGGAGAATTCAGCATATCTAGTCAAAGCCACAAATATAAAAGATTCTTTTGACTCACACGAGATAATAGAGGATGAATTGTGCTATGAAGGTGTGATGGTATATAAATCTTACAAAATATTTTATTCTCTCGACTGCGAGAGTTGTGTCGATGTCTGGTTCTCAAAGGGTCTCCGTGGTTGTACGAATTGTTTTGGTTGTGTGAATCTGAGAAATAAATCTTACTACTTTTTCAATGAACCTCTTTCAAAAGAAGAGTATGAAGCCAAGATGAAGGAATTGAATCTGGATTCCCATGAATCAATCCAGCAATTGCGAACTGCAGTATTAGAATTCTGGCAGAAATTTCCAGTGAAATACTATCATGGGATAAAGAATGTAAATTGCACAGGGGAGAGAATCAGTAATTCAAAAAATGTCCGAGATTCTATATCTGTGGATGAAGGGGAAAATCTGAGATATATAGAGATCAGTGTGTTAAAGGCAGCGAATTCTTATGACTGCGTCCAGCTCTTTATGGGAGTAGAAAATGCATACGAATGTGTCACTTGCGGAGAGAATTCATTCAATCTGAAATATTGTTTTAATTGCTGGGCGGAATCAAGCAATCTAGAATACAGTGCCTACTGCGTAGGTTCATCTGATTGTTTTGGTTGTGTAGGATTAAAGAAAAAGAAATATTGTATTTTAAACAAGCAATATACAAAAGAAGAATATTTCAAATTAGTAGAAGAGATCAAGACTCATATGAATGAAGTTCCATATGTGGATTCTGTCGGTCGGGAGTATCGGTACGGAGAATTTTTCCCATCTGAATTTTCACCACTGGCTTACAATGAGAGCTTGGCGCAAGATTATATGCCACTTGATGCTAGTGTTTCCCTCGAGCATGGATTCTCATGGCGCGAGCCAAATGCTCGTGAATTCCAGACTACAATAAAAGGTGCAGATCTTCCTGACTCTATAAATGATGTGTCTGATAGTATCACAAAAGAAATCATTGCTTGTGAGTCTTGTCGTCGTGCATATCGAATAGTCCCAATCGAATTGCAATTCTATAAGCGTATCGGAATCCCTCTACCTCATATGTGTCACAATTGTAGATTTTTGGAGCGTTTTGAATTTATAAATAAACCAAAGCTATGGTCCAGATCCTGTATGAGAGAAGGTTGTGAAAATACATTCGAGACTAGTTACTCTCCAGATAGTCCAGATATCGTATATTGTGATTCTTGTTATCAAGACAGCGTCATATAATAAAAATGCTCACGTGTATACGTGAGCATTTTTTGTTTAGGTAAATTAAATTACATTTTTCCTAGGCGCTCGATTCCTGCGCCTATTACATCTCTGAGCATCTTCTTCCAGATTTCCCTGTGATTGTCTGCGAATCCAGCTCGAAGCCATTCATCCCTGTCGATCTTGTCGAGCATGGCCTGAGTGCATCCGCCAGGAGTGGCTACCTCGTGGATAACTTCTTCAAATGATTTACCGCCAATTCTGGAGATCTGATACAAGCCATCGTAGACCTGATCGATTATCTCTTTGGCATTCTCGAATCCATTCTCCAAAGTTATTTCCGTCAAAATGTTTTTGATGGTTCTGATGTTTTCAGAGCATCCGTCATTCATGTAGACTTCGGGTGATTCACCGCAAGAGCTAAAAAGCTTGGCCATTATGGCGGGCATAGACCCAGAGAAGATAGTTCCTGCGTTCATCATCTCTTCGGAGATTATTTCTATTTCACCGAGGAATGAAAATACCATAGAAGCAGAATCAAAATTCGTGTTTGTGTTTTTTGAATCAAAACATAAAAATGTCATTGATTTTTGAAAAGACAAACCTACATTGGGCATAGCGCGAGCAATCTGAACATTTGGTCCGACAATATCGCGAATGAGTTCAGTTTTTTTGCAGGCCGCGATAGAGATTAGGACTTTGTCCTCAGTTAGGTAGGGGGTGATTTCTGTGAGTACGCCTGCTAATTGTGCTGGGCGTACTGCCAGGATGATGACATCTGCATTCTTTACGAATTTTACATTATCATATCCACAAGTACAGGTTTTTTCCAAACCATTGAATCCCTTGGATTTATCATTGCGTGTTACGTAGATACTTCCATCAAAAAGGGAAGAGAGTGTTAGGGCTAGTGGATATCCGATATCCCCAGCTCCGATGATTAAGATGTTTGCCATGTTTTTTAATTATATTATTTATTTAATTGTGAATGTTCAAAAAAGATCAAATATTTATTTTTAACAAATAAAATACCAGCTTAGGAGCTGGTTCTTACATTCAATATTTCGAGAAATATACAATACAAATACCAACTACTAAGATATGTAGATGGGAGGTAGCGGAAGGAAATTTGTCTGCATGTATTTAAACATTTTTTCATATTAACATATGTGATATAATAAATGCAACATGAATAATGATATCCCACATAATCGTGATATTACATATTTCGGCAAGACAAATTTTCGCAATTCTGCGAATGTCTTTGGTATAAAGAGAAAAGATCGTCGCCAACATATGTACATATTGGGAAAATCTGGTACAGGTAAATCTGTACTCCTTTCTAATCTGATAGTTCAGAATATTCAAAACGGTGAGGGTATCTGTGTGGTTGATCCGCACGGAGAGCTAGTAGAAGAAGTCCTCCATCTGATACCCGAGCATCGAGTAAAAGATGTTATATATTTCAATCCGGCTGACACTGATTTCCATATCGGCTTCAACGTACTACAACTCGATGACCCAAAGTACAAGCACCTAGTAGCTTCAGGTCTGATGGGAATATTTACAAAGATCTGGGCCAATGCATGGAGTAGTCGTATGGAATACATATTGAACAATGCCATCCTCGCGCTCCTAGATACACCAGGTACTACACTCCTAGGTATTCCTCGTATACTAGTAGACAAAGATTATCGTCAGATGATCATAGGTAATTTGAAGGACCCAGTGGTCAAAGCTTTTTGGGTGCATGAGTACGAGCAGTGGCGTGATCAATTCAGAAATGAAGCCATCGCTCCGATCCAAAACAAAGTCGGACAATTCCTCTCGACTTCTATCATTCGTAATGTCGTAGGTCAGCCGAGATCTACTATCAATATTTTTGACATCATGAATGATGGCAAGATTTTCCTAGTGAACGTATCAAAGGGGCGCGTAGGTGAAGACAACTCTGCTCTATTGGGAGGAATGCTCATCACAAAGATCCAGCTCGCAGCCATGGAGCGCGTACGTATCCCCGAGAATGATCGTAAGGACTTTTATCTATATGTCGACGAGTTCCAGAACTTTGCTACAGATTCATTCGCAAATATCCTCTCCGAGGCCCGCAAATACCGCCTGAATCTAATCGTCGCCCACCAATATACTGCCCAGCTTGAAAACAAGGATGGTAGTAAGGTCCGTGACGCTGTATTCGGAAACGTGGGTACTATGATCATCTTCCGTGTAGGTGCAGACGATGCAGATTTTCTGGAAAAAGAATTCGAGCCTGAATTCATGGCTCAGGATCTGGTGAACCTGCCGAACTATCACGTATATTTAAAATTGATGATCGATGGTATTACTAGCCGACCATTTTCTGCTACTACATTGCCACCTATCAAGGTAGACCTAACTGCCAATGTAAAAGACAAGATTGTTGAATCATCTCGTGCACTGTATACAAAGCCCCGCGAAGAAGTAGAGTCAGAGATACTACGTTGGAGTGGCACATTACAGTCTACAGACAATCCTGATGTGATAGGCAAGTTCAAAGCTGCGTGTCTAAACTGTGCAAAGGAAATCATGGTCCCATTCGAGCCAGACCCAAAGAAGCCTATCTACTGCAAGGATTGTCTATTTAAGATAAAAGAGGGGAATCTAGAAGCAGCCAAGGGGTTCATCACACCAAAAGCTTTCAAGCAAGAAGCTGTGAATTCTCAGCCACTAGCAGCTCTCGGTATCGAATTCAAAGCAGATGGATCTCGCGTGACTTCATCATTTACTGCTGCTGTAGAGCATGAACCTCAAAAGGAATATTCACATCGTGATGGTAAATTCCCAGCTAAAAGTTTCCCTCCTAGGAATGGTGCCCCAAATCCAAAATTCACACCAAAGCCTTTTGTAAAAAAGACTTATGGTCCATCACCGCTACTAAAAGATCTTTTGAATAAGATAAAGAATGAAAAGCCAGAGGATCTAGATGATAAAAAAGTCCCAGAGGTAGTAGAAGTCAAAAAAGAAACAGCAAAACCTATATCACTATCTGCACTCAAAAAGCCAGAAGCTCCACATATAAATCCGGTGAAGCCCAAGGTGGTCCTACCTAGTAGGGAAGCTTCTGAAGAAAAGAAATCTTCACTCAAAGATCTTCTTGCTCGTGTGGCTCCTGCTGCTGTGGCGGGAACTGTAGTCACTCCAGCTGTCGTAGAAGAAAAAACTCCTACTCCTATCCCTGCTCCTGTAGTAGATGTACCAAAGCAAGAGATAATCCCCGAGCCTATAGTGGAAGTTCCAAAAATAGAAGAAGTTAAAATACCCGAACCTACTCCTGTTTTAGAGACTCCAAAAGTAGAAGTGGTTAATGTCCCCGAAGTTGTAATAGAAATACCAAAGATAGAAGAGGTAAAAATTCCGGATCCTGTAGTAGAAATACCAAGAATAGAGGTACAACCCGAGCCCGTAATCGAAATACCTAAAATAGAAGAAGTTAAAATTCCAGATTCAGAGCCTGTGCTCGTAGAGACACCTATCATCCCAGAAATAGTAGAAGAGAAAATTGAAGAAATAAAAACAGAAGACCAAGCTGTCCCAAAGCCTGACCCTTGGCAGATGAGAGTACCTGCCAAAGAGGTACCCGAGGATGTACTCAAAAAAGTATTAGAGTAGTCACCCTCGTATCAATACATGATCTCATCGCGTGATTCACTTCAAAAATGAAAAAAATTTTAATTAACTTTATTATTTTGTTTGCTGTCGTGATGCCCGTCATAGCATCTGCGAATTTGGAAATAAGTGAGATTATGTACGACCCAAAAGGGTCAAATGCAAATCATCAGTGGGTGGAGGTTTATAACAGTGGTAGCTCTCCAGTATTTGTCGATGCATCAAAGTGGCGTTTTAATGATGGCTCATCTCATTATATGAATAATAAGGTGAGCTTTTCTGTTCCTGCGAATTCTTTTTTTATCCTCACAGGAGATCTGGCTACATTTGATATCGATCATCCAGGTTTCTCCGGGATTGTGATAGACACTTCTATGTCCCTAGACAAGGACGGGGGAACTGTATCTATCCTAAATGATGGTCAGGTTATCGATAGCGTGACATATAGTGCCACTCTCGGTGGTGCTGAAGATGGGAATTCCTTGCACAAGTCCGGTAGTATCTGGGTAGCAGGTGCACCGACCCCGGGAGCTTTATATCAGAGTAGCTCGACTGTGAATGATGAAGAGAATGCATCAAATCAAAGTTATGACACAGAGAACAATATATCCGTAGGTGCGTCACCCAAAGTAAATACAAAAATATCTAAAATTTCGACTGAGATAATCTCCAAGAGTGTGGTCACTTCGGGTGTGGATTTCAAGTTGAGTCAAAAGACTATTGGACTGGATAAAGAGCTGATAAAAAATGGAAGATTAGTTTGGAATTTTGGGGATGGGACTTCTCGCGAGACTGCAGATTTCAATACATCATTTCTCTATCGTTATGATTATCCGGGGGAGTACCTGATTACACTATCGTATTACAAAGATTATTTTTCTGACGAACCAGAATCTACAGATAGATTGAATATAAAAGTATTATCTCCGGGGGTGATTATATCTTCTGTTGGTATCCCTGCTGATCCATATATCGAGATAGAGAACAAGTCGTCATACGAGGCATCTGTATCCGGGTGGAGGATTCAGGGAGCAAAGCACAATTTTTATTTTGCTGTTGGTACTACGATCATGCCCGGCAAAAAGATAAAGCTACCCAGCAGAATAACTGGTTTTAATTTTGAAGATCTTTCTTCTGTCTCTATGTATTCTCCTGCAGGTGAATTGTTCGCTACATACCCACCTACTGCCAATACAAATTTTGAAAATAAGAATACAAATACAAAAATCCAAATAATAAAAAGTACAAACACAAATACTACCAAAACTGCATCAGATAAATACAAAAAGGTTATAAACCTAGATGATCTACCGGCTCAGGCGGGGAATACTAGAGTCCCTATATCATGGCCTACTGTGATCATAGTCATAGGATTTGCTATGCTTGGAGCCTCTCTGTATCTGTATTATCTGGCGCGCAAGGGGAATATACTCCAGAGAAAAGACAATCTAGATTCTAAAATAAGACCAGAAGATATAGACATTTTGGAGTAACTTGATTTTCTGGTATTTTTGTGCTATAATACTCCCATAATGTTACATAACGATAAAAATACTAATAAAAAAGATACTTCTTGGAATCGTGTGTCAGGATGGTACGACGAGCTCCTAGAGAGCGACTCTGATAGCTATCAATCCAAAGTCATCGCTCCGAATCTACTTCGAATCCTTGATCTACGATCTGGTGAAGTCGTATTTGATCTGGCTTGTGGGCAAGGTTACTTTTCAAATATTTTTGCAAAACAAAAAGGAGTCAAAGTTGTGGCTTCTGACCTGTCTCGCAAGCTAGTAGAAAAAGCTACAGAGAAAAACAAAAATATAGATTTCCATGTAGCACCTGCGCATAAATCTTTTTTCCTCGATGATGAGTCTGTCGACACTATCGTAGTAGTTCTAGCAATTCAGAATATCGAAAATGTATCCCAGGTATTTGCCGAGTGTGATCGTGTGTTGAAAAAAGGAGGACGAATTGTATTAGTATTGAATCATCCATCTTTCCGTGTACCACAGGCTAGTGACTGGTATTTTGCAGATGGGATACAATCTCGCCTAGTAGATAAATACCTGACTGAATCCAAGATTTCTATAGATATGACTCCCGGAGAGCGTGATCCAAAGATGAAGATCAAGACTATCTCATTCCACCGACCACTACAGTACTATGTAAAATTGCTTTCCAAGAATGGCCTAGCCATCACAAGATTAGAGGAGTGGATATCTCACAAGCAGAGTCAGCGTGGCCCACGAGCCGAGGCCGAGGACCGCGCCCGCAAAGAAATCCCGATGTTCATGTGTATCGAAGCTACAAAATTCTAATAAAAAAAGAGCAAGGTATAAACCTTGCTCTTTTTGTTTAAACCCAAAGTCTCATAATTTTAAACTTCGGATATTTTCCATTTAATTTTTTTCTGGCGACTCCTTCATCAATTTGTTTGAATTTAAATCTTTCGTACATATTGATTGCTTCTTCTTGCGTCTCCACTACAGCTAGATCAGTAGAGGGAACTCTATGATTTTTGATATGTTGTAAAGCATTTTTAAAAAGTTCAAAACCAATTTTTTTACCACGCATACAGGGTGATACAAAGAATAATCTTATCCAGGCCCGATTCCGAATTGGGCTGTGCTTTCTTACTACAATCATGCCGACTATTTTTTGATGTACCTCAGCCAGGAATACTTTTTTAAGCTCATTTTCGGATGTCTCCTCGAATAATTTTTCATCAGTAATTAGTGCATCTTCTTCTGGTGTCATTAGGCCAAATGCGAGGGAATCGACAGTAAATGCTTCGATGCGCAGTGCGCGATACTCGGCTAATCTGTCCGGGGTCAGTGGTATTATTTTTACACGCATATAAATAATGTTTATTTTCTATAATTAAACACTATTTATGCATATATGTCAATATTTAGGAAGTCGGACTTCCTAAGTATTTAAGTGTATGTTAAAATTAAAAAATGGCATTAAGAAAAACATCTTTGGTTCAGGGTGAAATATATCATATATATAATCGCGGGGTAGACAAGCGAGATATTTTTATGGATGATGAAGATCGTATGCGTTTTATTCATGACCTATATGAATTTAATGATAGAAATCCAGCACTTAATTTAGCTGTGCATCTCAGTAATAAAAATAAAGAAGTCGGACTTCCTAATATACAAAGAAAGCCCAGGGAATTACTAGTTGAGATATTAGCTTTTTGTATAATGGATAATCATTTCCATCTAATGATTAGATCTATATCTGAAAATGGTATTACTGAATTCATGAGGAAGCTTGGTACTGGATATACAAATTATTTTAATAAAAAATATGAAAGAAATGGAGCTTTGTTTCAAGGTAAATTTAAATCAGTACACATAGAAAAAGATGCACATTTGATGTACTTACCTATCTATATACATTTT
>JBAYVZ010000006.1:0-49248 GCA_041674285.1 Minisyncoccota bacterium | reverse complement strand
ATTTAGAATTAATACATTGGTAGAGCGTAGTAGATAGATTAGAATTAATAACAAAAGTCGAGCGTAAGATTAGCTTTCATTTTGTTCGAAATAAGTTCGTGCAAAGGATAGCAATACATCACACAAGAAAAAAGAGTCCACCTTAAGGGTGGCCTTTTTTCTTGTGTGACCCTAAGCAAGCAAACTGCTTTGCTTGCGTCAGAGAATCGAAAGACTTTTCGTTCTCTGGTCTACCAGAGCGAAAAGTACCTGGCGATGTAGTCGCCGATATGCGTACTCACGTTCCCTGTAGGGCTTTCAAATTTATGAGCGACGGCGAATAAATTATTGTGGCTCACAAAAAAATAGCTCTGATTTTAATCAGAGCTATTTTACAATTAGAAACAAAATAAAATTACAAAATTTTAATAGCCAACCTTGCCAATTCAGATCTTTCACTTTTAGTTAAATGAACATAGCTAAATATTGGATCATTCTCTTTGCTAAATTTATTTATCAAATAAGTAGCACCATTAGATTTTTGATCCACAAAAGGATTATCTATCTGACCTGTATCTGCCATAAATATAATTTTAGTACCTTCTCCAGCCCGAGTAATAATAGTTTTAACCTCGAGTGGTGTTAGATTTTGCGCCTCATCAACAATAAAAAAAACCTTAGGCAAACTCCTGCCACGAAGATGTGCGAGTGCTTCAATAATAAATTGACCAGACTTAATAAAAGAATCAATCTTTTTTTTATTTTTTGCATTAGATACAGCAAGAAAATGAACATTATCATTCACCCCTTTTGCATATGGAGAAATTTTATCATTAACATCACCGGGCAAAAACCCAATATCACGATTCCCCATAGGCACAGCAGGCACAGCAAATAGAACTTTGTTGTAGATTTTTTTACCTAATTGTTCAAAACCACAAGCAAGAGAAATTAGTGTTTTGCCAGTACCAGGACCACCTTCCAAAACTACTAATTTAATACTAGGGTCAAGCAATGCGTCAATTGCGCAGGTTTGTTCAACATTCAAAGAATTTAGCTCGCAAGGCTTCTGAATATAACTTTTTGTAATAGGTTTGATTTTACCATCCCTATATCTAACAACAATATCCTTTCCGCCAAGTTTTAAAATAAAATTTTCATTTTCACTAGCACCATCTATCTGAAAATCCATTTCTCTATCAGAAAATAATTTTAAAGAAAAATCAGTGTCCGATTCTAATGTACGAATTCCATTAAACAAAAAGTCAACATTAGAAACCTTTTCGTTAAGATAATCCTGACAAACGATACCAAGAATTTTAGATTTTGTTCTAACATTTAAGTCCTTTGAAACTATAACAACTTGGACTTTTGGCTTTTCATTTTTAAGGCTTTCTTGTAAGACATAGGCATCATTAATAATTTGATTGTCCACTTTAGACATATCTAAGCTTTTACTGACTTTTTCATGAACATCAAATTTAAGTAAAGCTTTAATTTTACCCAATCCCTCCCCAAGAGGCACCCATTCGTCTAAGCAATCATCAGTTAAAATTTCATCAAAAATACGATTAAATTCTCGTGCATGAAAGTTGATTGACTCCAATCCCTTCTTGTGATTGTCTAATTCTTCTAGTACCTGAATAGGGATACAGATATCGTGTTCCTCAAACTTGTAGACACAAGCAGAATCATGAAGAATTACATTTGTATCTAACACAAAAATCTTTTTTACTGATTTAGCTGTGCGATTAGATCCATGTGATCTTTTTTTTGTTAAATTGACATTTCCGTCTTCTAAAGACCCACTGTCATCCCTTTTGCTTTTGGCCATAATTATTTTGTTATAAGGTATTTTTTTGTAAGTCTACAATAAAATAACGGCAAAGTCAAAAGCACCCCTATCGGGGTGCTTTTGACTTTTATTATTCATTTAATTTTATCTATTCTCCCATTGTTTTTCTTGGCGGCATAGGAGCTTTGGAGCATCAGCTGGATTACTCATGATCATCTTTACAGCCTTTTCCAATCGGACACCTTGAGATCCTTTTAGTAGTATGACATCACCTTTTTCTACGACGCCAGATAGGAATTTACCACAAGTCACAGATGAATCAAAGCTATATATCTCCTTTTGGGGGAAGCCAGCTTCTAGTGCGCCCTCGGCGATGAATTTTGATCGAGGCCCGACAGTGATAATCATATCTGCTACCCGGCTCGCCATCACTCCAATCTCGCGATGAGATTCCTCGGCTATCTTGCCGAGCTCTAGCATATCTCCTAGTACTACGATCTTTCTGCCACCTTTTACATCATGCATAAATTTCAGAGCTGCTGATACTGCAAGTGGTGATGAATTGTATGTGTCATCTACTATATATGAATCATTTACTCCACTGATAAGAGACATTCTTCCTGGTGGTGTATCATAATTCGCCAATTCTGATATTGATTTTAGGATATCACAACCAACTTCTTCCGCCACAGCAATAGCAGCCAGAGCTGAAGATATGTAGTGCTCACCTATGATATGTGGCATATTCACTGGGAATACATTGCCATTGTATCGCAATTTAAATGCGATCCCCTTTGGGATACCACGATGAGCCCCCTCTATAGATACGCCTATATTTGATGCATTGTAGGTAGCCAGATCGTTTGTGCCAAATGATACTACTCTTGATTTAACTTTTTTATGTAGAGCATAGACTTTCTCGTCATCGTGATTTAGTATCAGTAGTCCATCTTTTTTTACAGCATGAGCAAGGGCACTCTTTTCTTCAATTATCTTATCTACGCCATCAAAGAATTCTACGTGTACTGGTCTATCAGGGAAATGTGTAATGACTACTATATCCGGAGAGAGCCACGGGGCCACACTCGTGATATCCCCCGGCTTGCCCGCACCCACCTCCAACACTAGCCACTCTGGATAATCATATTTAAAAATTATAAGAGCAAAACCTTTTGCCAAATTCTCCATCCAGCCTAGTATACTACTCCAGGCATTCGGTACACCGATGATAGTCAGTGGTAATCCTATCTCGCTATTAAAGCTCTTTTCACTCTTGCGTACTGATTTGAATGCAGAGATTACAGTAAAGATTGCGTCTTTTGTAGAAGTCTTGCCCACGGATCCGGTGATAGCTACGATCTTGGGTTTGTATTTTTTTAAAATACGCTTTGATTGCCAAAACAATATCTTTACTATTATATTTTTTAATTCAGGTTTTATTTTTTTCATATATCTATCTATCAGGAGCTACATCATAATAATTGAGCAAGAATTTTGTGATATTAACAAAAGGTGGTATCAATGTCTGTGAAGCAAAATTTACCCCCTTTGGATTGCGTATAAACAAGAAAACAACAAATTTAGGCTCATATGCTGGGAAATATCCAAAGAATGAGTGCATATGCTGGTCCTCATAATACCCCCCTCCTGAATCTTTGGCTACTTGCGCAGTTCCAGTCTTTGTGGCGATACTATATCTAGGTATTTTATAAGAACCACTACCATATGACTCAAATACATGGACGAGCATACGAGTGATAGTATCCGTAGATTCTTTTTTTAGTATCCCCGTACGTGTCGGCTCGTATTCTATATTCTTAGATAGTCCATTTTCGTATCGTATCTGCTTTACTAGATGCGGCACGACGAGATTACCACCATTCGCCAATACAGCAAATGAACGCACTGCTTCTATGGGGGTCACGGCGATACCCTGCCCAAAAGAGGCAGTCGCATACTCGATATCACGTGGACTCTCTAGGTTCTTAATCAGGCCACTTGTCTCATTCGGCAGATCGATACCAGTCTTTTCTCCTATACCATAACTTTTCATATATGATCGAAAGCTATCATGGCCCATCTGTCTTTCCACAAAAATCATACCCGTGTTGAGAGATTCATCTAGTACTCTTTGCATCGTTGTATTCTTGCCACGAGCTTTTTTATCGAAGTTAAATATTTGTCTTTTCTCTATAATCAGACTACCAGTATCTGTATATGTAGTCTCCGGAGTGACTACTCCCTTGTCTATAGCAGCAGCCATGACCAATGGCTTGATCACAGATCCAAATTCGTATACGTTTTCAACCAGTGGATTTCTATACACAGAGGGACTCGCAACTTTACCAAATTCATTGAGATTAAAATCTGGAGCTCCCATTATGGCGTATATCTCTCCATTATTTGGATTCATGATTATGCCACCTACTTGATCTCCGCTCCAAGTTTCTAGAGTTTTTCTCATCTCGGATTCTAGCGTCTGTTCTACCCCAGGCTCTATAGTAGTGATCACATCGCCAGTCTCCTCGCCTGTAAAAGTATCTTTTATATCAGAAAAAACTTCTGCAAAGAAATTTACATATGATTGATCTTTTGGTTTCGATAGTGTCTTGTTGTAGTACCTCTCTAGGCCGTACTGCCCAGTCAATTCATCACCTTTGTATGCGATAAATCCGAGAGTTTGAGAAGCCAGCTCTCCACCAGGATAAAAACGCCATTTTTCTTTAAAAACAGAAACTTCAGGTATGCTCAATTTTTCTATCTCATCGACGGTCTCTTTTGGAAGCCTAGTAGCTACCTCTTCATATGGGTCATTCTTTTTTGTCGCTTTTGCGATGAAGGTATCGTGATCCATGGTGATGTACGGATCCAATTTTTTATATAAATCTTCAGGATCTTTTATGTCCTTGGGCTTGATAGCAATCTTGAATCCAGACATCATAGCTCCCGCAGCCACTAGATTGCCGTCTTTTTTAGTAAAAAATATAGTCCCACGATTAAAAACATTGCCAGATGGAGTAGAATACTGCCTATCAGCTTTTTCGGAGTACTCATTTTGATGAACAATCTGAACTAAAAAAAGCTTGCCGACAAGTATGCAGGCAAACAGAAAAATAAAACCAGACACTATTTTAATGCGTGTTTTAAAAGACGCAGTATTCATCCCGTTTAGAAGCAGGTCACGGTCAAAACACCGCCCTTACTAAATATTATTTTATAATTTTGATTTATCATTTTAATATCACAAAAAATTTCATTGTGACCGTGGCTTCTAACGGGATTCATTATCTTACAGCGACACGAGATGCGACAATGCGTGTAGCAAATATTGGAGAAGCGGCATCGACAAAGCCAAGTGATGAAGCAAAATTCTTATCTATAGAGTTTGAGATGGAGAGATATGAAAGCTCTAGATTGCTGACACGACTGCCGACCTCACGCATATTTGACTCCAGAGACTTGCGAGCTAGCACATTGAATGTGATTGATCCGATAAAATAAATATAGCAAATAGAAAGCATAACAATAGACGTTACTAGAGTTTTGAATACTGTACGCTGTACATTCATATCATGTGATAGTGTATTTGTTATTGTTTTTGCTTTATTCATTTTGATCTTGATATTGATTAATTATAATTTTTCGATGACTCTTAGTTTTGCACTTCGAGAACGACTGTTCTCCCTGATCTCTTCGTCTGTGGGCACTATTGGTTTTTTTGTCACTATCGTAGCTCTGCCGTCTTCTTTGAGTTTTACAAAAGCTCTCTTTACTATCCTGTCTTCTAGGCTATGAAAGCTGATGATAGCTATCCTTCCACCTACAGAGAGTGAATCAAAACCTTTTTCAATCACTTTTTCTAAATTGGTCAATTCACTGTTTGTAGCTATACGCAATGCTTGGAATGTACGAGTCGCCGGATGTATCCTCTGCCCTTTATATCTTCGTCCGATACAATCATCCAATATCTTTACTAAATCAAAAGTAGTCTCTATTGATTTTTCTTTACGGGCAGCGACTATAGCGCGAGCGATAATCCTGGAATACTTTTCTTCTCCAAAACCATAAATTATGTCAGCGATATTTTCTTCATCCCAAGTGTTGACTATATCCTTTGCAGTTAGATCTTCATCCGTAGGCTCCTTCTTCATAGTCATCAGCAGTGGCTCGTCCCGTAGGAATGAAAATCCTCTCCCTCCGATATCCAGCTCAAATGAGCTGATACCTAGATCCAGGAGAATCTTGTCCACCTTTGGAATGCCTAGCTCTGAGAGGACTTTATCTATATCTTGGAATCCTGCTATTTTAAAGACTGTGTCGCTATCCATACCAGAGAGACTCTCCTTTGCTCTGTGCATCGCATCGCTATCTAGATCCAGACCTATGACTTTTACGCCGGATCCGAACCTGTGCACAATTTCGCGAGTATGACCACCGCCACCGAGTGTACCATCGACGATGATATCACCTGATTTTATAGCCAACCCATCTATCGTCTCATGTAGGAGTACAGAAATATGCTTCATAATATTTTAAAGAACACCCACCTGTCCTAATTTGTCAGCCAAAGCATCGGCCTCTTTTTCAACCACTTTCTTGTAATCATTCCAAGCCTTTTCATTCCAGATTTCTGCACGGTTCTGTACACCGATGACGATCACCTCACGAGTAAGCTTTGAACGAATCTTTAAATTTTCCGGAATCAATATTCGGCCAGATGCATCCACATCAGCAATAACTGCTTGACCAAACATAAATCGCGAGAAACTTCTGTTGTCAGCCTGGAGCATAGATGACTCCGAGAGCTTTGATGAGATCTTCTCCCACTCTTTTACCGTGAAGAGTGAGAGACATCCATCTAGTCCCGGAGCCACAACAACACACTTCCCCATTTCCTTGCGGAATTTTACAGGGAGAGACATTCTATTCTTCTCATCTAGTGTGTGTTTGTATTCTCCAATTAGCATGGCAGCAGGCGGAATTTTGTAATTAAAAATGATTAAAATTTAATCATCCCACATCATCCCACTTGTTTACATTATACTCCACCCTATCCCACTATGCAATAACAAAATCCCACTTCTTCTGTGGATAACTTTTCAGAAAATACCCTTGCAGGCAAAAGAAAAAAGCCGAATCCAAATAAATGGATTCGACCTTGATTTTAAGAAACAAAAAAACTAATTTAAACCAGCTTATCTTTACTAAACACTACAACTGCAACATCTAAGTAATGACGAGATTGTTCCATATTCATACCTGAACGGAGTAGCTTCTTTGTCAGCTTTTGACAATCTGATTTGGGACTCCATAAGTTTTCTAGTCGAATACCGAGATTCACATTTTTCCTATCCTTAAAGTCAACGGACATAAATGCCCTTCTAGGGAAAGAATGATCCTCGCTTCTATCAACAAGCAATGGATTAATTAAAATTTTTCTTGCAAATAATTGTTTTAGGTTTTTATGCATAAAAACAAAAAACAATCTAATTCTATGAACTAAATTATCTAACATAGGGTGGTGGTTTGGGTTTTATTTACCTACAGGATACTCCCATAGCAAGAATAAGTCAAAAAGACAGATTAAAAGCCGTATTCACAAAGTGAACACGGCTTTTACAAATTTAGGAAAACAATTTACAAATAATAAACATCGTCGCGACTAGGACCTGTACCTATGCCGATCAGTTTAGTTCCTGAACCACTGTATACAAGGCAGTCCTCGATCAATTCAATAAAACTCTCCAATTCAATGTTTGGTTTGTTGTCTTTAAAATCTAAACCTTCAAAGTCATGATCTCCATGACTGTCTATGATTTTGAATTTTTCATTGAAAAGCACATCAACCTTGTTGATAAAGATATGGGTTACACCATTAGCCATAATCGCCCTACGAACAAGATCGAAATTGGTCCACCCTATACGCCTTGAGCGTCCAGTAGTAGCACCGTATTCATGACCCTTCTTACGAAAATACTCAGCCAATTTCTCGTCTGTAAACTCATCATCAAATGGGCCATTACCCACACGAGTTGCATAAGCCTTTATCACACCGTAGACATTCTTGATCAACTGAGGGCGTACATTCAGGCCAACACAGGCTCCGGCTGATGTAGTGTGACTACTAGTAACATATGGATAATCTCCTTGCTCGATATCAAGATAATGAGCCTGGGCACCTTCTGCCAGTATTCTTTCGCCTACTTTAGCCTGAGTACTTACGTAATCCATTCCAACAATACTTGCTTTTGGTACTGAGAAAAGAAAAGAACCAGCCCATACCGACATAACCTCACTAATATTCTGTCCTTTAAAATGCTCGTGAATGAATTGCTCCCCATCTTTTCTTTCCTTTTTAATAGATTCAATCTTGTTGTAAAGCTCTTTTGTTAGTTCCTCGACGAGATTAGGACTCTTGCCAAAATCGGACACAAACAATCCCTTGCGGGAATAATGTGACACATATAATGGAGTGATGCCACGCAAAGTAGAACCAATCTTGCCTTCGCCTTTTTTAAATTCACTCCAGGCATCATCCAATGGATGAATAGGTGTGATGAGCTTAGCTCTCTCAGAGAAAAATAGACGATTTGATACATCAATCCCAGCCTTTGAAAGCTTTTCTAAATCTCTTTTTACGCAAATAGGATCAACAGCACAACCATTACCGATCAAAAGTTTTGCATTTTGATTCAGGGCGCCTGAAGGTATCTGATTAAGCACTACGGTCTGGCCATTTACTTCCAAAGAATGCCCAGCATTTGGACCTCCTCCAAAACGAGCTACAACATCATAGTGTGGAGTAACAATATCCACGATCTTTCCCTTGCCTTCATCTCCCCATTGCAAACCCATCAAGACATCAACTTTGCCTCTTTCTGGTGTTGGTAAATTATTCTTTTTCATAATAGTGAAATTAAGATTTTGAATAATTTGGAGCATCTTTAACCATAGATACATCGTGAACATGACTTTCTTTCATCCCAGCACTGGTTATTTTTGCAAACTTAGCTTTCCTCCAAAATTCATGGATGTTTTGTGAACCACAATACCCCAAAGATGCACGTAAACCACCAATAAATTGATGGATTTGCTCTTTAATAGATCCAGAATAAGGAACCATAGACACGACACCCTCAGGAACAAGTTTGGTATTTATACCATCTTCTACATCCTGAAAATATCTATCGGCACTACCCTCCTTCATAGCTTCTATAGAACCCATTCCGCGGTAAGTCTTGAACTTTCGCCCCTCACTCAACACTGTCTCGCCTGGTGCTTCGTCACACCCAGCAAATATAGAACCCATCATAACAGAAGAAGCTCCAGCACCAAGTGCTTTTGCGACATCTCCACTATAACGAATTCCACCATCAGCAATAACTGGTATCCCAAATTCTTTCAAAGATTTCGCTATATTATATACAGCAGAAAATTGAGGAACTCCGACTCCAGTTACGATACGAGTAGTACAAATAGTACCCGGACCAATACCAACTTTTACAGCATCAGCCCCTGCTTCACGCAGCCTCTTTGCTGCCTCCACTGTGGCAATATTACCAGCGATAACATCTAATTTAGGGAAACTACTTTTAATAGATTTTAGTGTTTCAATAATACCTTTTGAATCTCCATGAGCAGAGTCAATTACGATAACATCTACACCAACTTCTTTAAGCTTTTTTACCCTTTCTTTTACATCGGCAGTAACACCAACAGCAGCACCTACACGGAGTCTTCCATGTTGATCCTTACAAGCATTTGGATTGTTTGAAGCAAGTGTTATATCACGATAAGTGATCAAGCCTCTCAGCACCCCATCAGCATCAACAACAGGTAATTTTTCAATTTTTTCTCTTTGCAAAATGATTTCTGCATTAACTAAATTGATTTTCTCCGAATAAGGAAATGTAATCAGGTTATCTTTTGTCATAACATCAGAAACTTTTTTTGTAAAATCTACCTCAAAGCGCATATCGCGATTTGTGATTATACCCAAAAGTTTACCCTGTTCACCAATTATTGGAATACCTCCAATCTTGTTTTCTTTCATGATACTATTAACGCTCGCAAGACTATCGTCAGGACTTAGTGTTAATGGATCAATAATCATACCACTTTCAGCTCTCTTCACTCTACGCACTTCCTCAACCTGACGGCCGATAGGCATATTTTTGTGAATTATCGCAATTCCACCCTGACGGGCAAGAGCGATAGCAAGCTTGTGCTCAGATACAGTGTCCATCGCAGCTGCGATAAACGGAATTTTGAGTTTTATATTTCGACTCAAAGAAGTAGAAAGATCTGTCTCCCTAGGTAAAACCTCGGAATACTGCGGAATTAAAAGAACATCGTCATACGTGAGATATTCTTGAAAAGAATTTTTAATTGTCATAAAAATGATGTTTGGTTTTATTGAATTTTCGAATATTTTAACCAAAGATTACCAATGTTTAGGTATTATGTCAAACCACCCGAAAGCTACGCTTTCGGGTGGTTTTTTGAGGAAAAATTATGATTCTTTATCTTTTCTATCTTTATCTTCACTAATTGCTGTATCCTCTTCAAAACCAGAAACATCAATAGGTCCACGATGAAAAATATGAGGAACTCCACCGAAAAGTAATGGGCCTTTTTTCTTTTCAGGTTCTAAATCTTCATTTATTTTTTTGATTTTCTTATAATACTCTTTTGTAACTTCAGGAACTATAGAATGATATCCTAAATCATCGTGCTTGAATTCAGCAAAATTGGACAAATCTTCATCACCAACACCATCTTTATTTAGATAAATTGTTGTCTTGCTTTGGTTTAATTTCTCTGGGTCAATTTTATAAAACTTCATTGGTTCATAGTAAAACCCTGAGGCATTTAAAGAATTTATTAAATCCTGAGGATGTATGGCACTCATCTGAACGACATCTTTCCATTTTGCATCTCCTAGTGTAGGGATATTAAGTTCTGGAATCTTTTTTCTGTATTCATTAGAATCATATTTACTAATTTCTTCAGCATAAACTTCTGGGAATTTTTCTTTTAGATCACTGAGAGGATACAAAATCTTCTTCCCTTCCTCATTGGGCTTCATATCAGCGGGAACTTTATGATATAAGTATTTCTTTTCTGTTGCTTCTGTTTTTGGTATTAATTTTGGGATATTTTCTTTCATATAGATATATTAAACTTTATGCGAGTGGTCGTGTGATTCTCGGATTATATGAGTGCGGATGTATTCTTTTGAGCTACCGACTTTTTTACCAGGATTCAATATGTTGTCTTTATCAAATACAGCCTTGGTTTGTTCAAATAATCCATAGACTTTCTTTCCATACATCTGCTCTAGGAATGGTGATCGGATAATGCCGTCATTGTGCTCGGCATTGGTCGAACCCTTGTATTCAAGAACCAGATTGTAAACTTTGTCAGACAATTCCAGAATAATATCCACGGTCTTTTCATCACTAAAATCCATCAAAGGAATGATGTGGAAATTACCATTACCTGCATGACCAGCGATGGTATAAGTGATCGGATATTGATCTAGAATTTTTCTGAGTTTTGGCAGGAATTCTGGAAGGAGTTCTGGTTTTACTATGATGTCATCGATGAATGGTGCAGTATGCAAATCTTTTACATGCTTGCGTAGTAGTGCAAAACTCTCCCGACGTATATCCCAATACTTTTCACTCTCTGCCTGAGATGATGTGATACGTGTACCAAATCCAAATGAAGATATATCTGCGACGAGGCTACGAGCTTTTGCGTCTATCTCTTTTTCACTCTCTCCCGCAAATTCAACGAGCAAGACTAATTTAGGGAAACCTTTCCATAGCATGAGGCCCGCCTCTGGTAGGAAGCTCCACATGAATTTTATCATCCCAAATACACCTTTCTTTTTTAGAAAATCTGGAAAGAATTTGATTGCCAATTTCATAGTTGCATCATCGTATGATTCTAGGCTCTCTGGCTTGTGTGTGAGTATGCGGTCGACAATCTTTCCCAGGTCAGTCAGATCTTTCATAAATACTGCTACGAGTTTTGATGCAGGCTTTACCTTTACTAGGTGAAAAGTTATCTTTGTGACCAGGCCTAGTGTCCCCTGTGATCCGACTATCAATTTTGCAAGATCAAATATTTCTTTCTCTGCATCCCATACATTCCATAGATAATACCCTGCAGAATTTTTTGAGACTGCGGGCTTTGCATTTTTTATATCATTCTTGTTGTCATTTATTATCGCAAAAATATTCTTGTATATGTCTCCCTCAAAATCCCCTTGTGCGATTTTTGCATAGAGTTCTTTTTTATTCAAAGGTCGCACCGTATATTCACGACCATCCGCAAATACTACATTTAATTCTTTTATGTAGTCTTCTGTCTTGCCGTAGCCTAGAGTCTTTTCCCCAGCAGAATTATTGCCAACCATACCACCTACGGCATTGAGACTCTTGGATGCTGTGTAGCAAGGTAATAGTAACCCCTGCTCGAGAGTCTTTGGTTCAAAATCGCGATAGTAACATCCAGGCATTACAGTCGCATCCCCAGAAATCTCTACTGGGTTTGCATTTGGGAATTTTGGTGTCATCAAAAAAGCAGCTACGCTATTTACCTTTTCAACTGCATTCATATAGCGAGTAAAATCCACCACGATAGATTCACCGATTGCTCCACCTGCCATACAGGTACCAGCAGACCGAGCAGTGATGGTCAGCCTGTGAGTATGATCATTTATCTTTATGTTCTTTTCATTTACCCAGAGTACTAATTTTTTTATATCCTCAGAATCTTTTGGGTATACCACCACTTGAGGTTTTACTTCCAGCAGTGAGGCATCACGTGAATAGGCCTTCAGCACATCTTCACTGTCCTCGATATCCCCCTTGAACACCCTCTTTAAATCTGATTTGAATAAGAACATATTTTTATTTTATTCCACTAAAAAGTTTAAGACGGTCGTAGACGACTCTTTCTACGGCCTCGACTGCTTCTGGTAAATATTTATAAGGTGCCACCTCTTCTGGGTGATCTTTTAGAGACTTCTCCAGCGCCTCTTTGTATGCGACGCGTATCTCAGTATTTATATGTACGATATCTATACCATTCTTTATGCACTCAATGAAATCTTCTGCCATAGTACCTGATCCTCCGTGTAGCACTAGTGGTACGCCTGTAGCTTCGCGAATAGCTTTGACTCTCTCTGGGTGTAGTCTAGGGTTACCACCACGGACCATACCGTGTACATTGCCCACAGACGGGGCGAGCATATCTACCCCCGTAGCATCCACAAAGGCTTTTGCATCTTCGGGTGTAGTCATAGTAGCATCAGAAACTCCCTCGGGGATAGCATCGAGCATCTTTGAAGATTGACCTATAAAGCCTAGCTCTGCCTCGACGAGAATATCGCGATTCTCTCTCTGACCCACCTCATGAGCGTACTCTACGCATTTTTTTGTAAGAGCGATATTTTCATCCAATGGCAATTTAACCGCATCGATAATCACAGAATCATACCCTGCATCTATGGCAGCCTTTACAGTCTCGAAACTATAGTGATGATCACCATTTAAAAAGATTGGGTAATTATCCTTTTCTCTAAGCTCTCGTATCAGGGCTACACCCTCGTCCATACCCACAAATGCCTCTTCCCCTTCTGTCATACCGATGATGACTGGTACGCCCAGTTTTTTTGCGGCATTGTATATGCCATGCAAAGCTTCTAAATTTGAAATATTAAAATGACCAATAGCTATACCTTTTTCATCTGCCTCTTTTATGTATTCACGCAATGTTTTCATATATTTAAATTATAACACAGTGTGATATAATGATGAACATGGAAAAACAAATAGACTTTTTAGCGATTGGTGACGTAGTCACAGAACCATTTATCAGAATACAAGATGCAGAAGCGAATTGCGATCTACAGCAAGAACACTGCAAATTATGTCTTCGTTTTGGAGATAAAGTACCATATGAGAGTGCAGAGATCTGTCGTGCTGTGGGCAACAGTGCAAATGCAGCAGTATCAGCCGCACGCCTAGGAGTGAATTCATACCTGATGGCATACATAGGCAATGATGATATAGGGAAAGGTAATCTAGAAGAATTGACTCACAATGGTGTAAAGATAGACCTGATGCAGACTGTACCAGGGATGTCTTCAAACTATCACTATGTATTATGGTACGATGTAGAGCGAACAATCCTCGTAAAGCACACAGAATTCCCATATGCATTCCCCATGAACTTACCTGCACCAAAGTGGATGTACCTATCATCTCTTGCTTCAAACTCTACAGAGTATCATGCGCAAATCGCAGAATATCTAAATACAAATCCAGAAGTAAAACTCGCTTTTCAACCTGGAACATTCCAGATGAAATTGGGAACTGAATTACTAGGCTCTATTTACAAACATACAGAGGTATTCTTCTGCAACAAAGAAGAAGCTCAGAGGATCCTAAATACAGCAGACGAGCATGATGCATGCGTATTAATGGAAGGGTTAAACAAGCTGGGACCAAAGATTGTAGTAGTGACTGATGGTATCAAGGGAGCATACGCTCGCGACATAGATGGATCATGTTACTTTATGCCCGTATATCCACATGCTCCATACGAGAGAACTGGTGCCGGAGATGCATTTGCATCTACAGTAGCTACATTCCTATGTAAGGGCAATACATTAGCCGAGGCACTGACATATGCACCGATAAATGCCATGTCCGTCACCCTTCAAGTGGGCGCGCAAAAGGGATTAATCTCTGAAGAAAAGATAATGGAATATTTGCAAAATGCCCCAGAAGATTATAAAATTAAGAAAATAAAGTAAATTTATAATTTGAGTCATGAACTTGACAAAAAGTATTAAATTTATTATAGTAACGAAAAATCACACAAATAAAATAACAAGCACAATGGATCGTATCGAAGAAAATTACAAGAAAATCCAGAAAAGATTGTCTTGTGAAAAAAACAGTTCTAGTCAAATGATGGTTGACTTAAACGAAGCAAATCAAAATTTAGCAAACCTAACTGACACGAACGAAGACACAGATGTTGCTGCCGATGATGGAAAAATTGGGGGTAGAGAAATGTACAAAAACATCGTCACTTCGATTGTGAACAAAGGTAGATTAAATCTAAGAGGTTTTTGCTTTTAAAATCACAAAAAAACTAAACAAAAAATAACCCGAGTCTACGACAAGGGTTATTTTTTATTTTCTATTGATATATCTTACTCTTTCTATCTATCACCTTTTCGCATGCTTTGATTATATTTGGAGTATCCATATTGTAGTGAGCGATGAGCTCGTCCTGAGTTCCCGATTGACCAAAGGCATCATCTACTCCGACGAATTCCATATGCACTGGATAAACCTTGGCTAGGTATTCTGCTACAGCCGAACCCATACCCCCTGCTATCTGATGCTCCTCTACTGTGACTATTGCCTTGGCTTCTTGAGCAAGAGCAAGTATTGCATTTGTATCTAGTGGCTTTATAGTAGTCAGACTCAATACTTTTACTCTCACACCCCTCTTCTCTAATTCCTTTGCTGCAAATAATGCACGTGCTAGTAGTGGCCCTGTGGCGAGGATACCTACCTGGGCGAGGCCCACCTCGGGTATAAACATTAATTGAGCTTTTCCTATTTCAAAGGGAGTCTCGGGTGTAGTGATTATCGGACTCTTTTCACGAGCAAGACGGATATATATCGGAGTCTTGTTGTACATTGCAGCCAGAGTCGCCTTCTTTGCTTCTACAGAATCCGCTGGATAAACCACAGTCATATTTGGTATCACGCGCATCAGAGCGATATCCTCTATCGCCTGATGAGTACCACCGTCCGGCCCTACAGACACACCAGCATGAGATCCTACGATGACAACCTTTTGATTATTGTATGCGATAGTAGTACGGATCTGCTCCCAGTTGCGCCCCGGGGAGAACATAGCATAAGAAGACATATATGGGATTTTTCCCATTGCAGCCATACCTGATGCTACCACTGCCATATTCTGTTCTGCTATACCCATCTCAAAAAAACGATTTTCAAATTTTTCTTTGAATAGATTCATCTGAGTAGATTCAGTCAGATCAGCACAAAGAGCCACAACATTGTCATTGCGTATACCGGCCTCACGTAGCCCCTCGCCAAAACCCTTACGAGTTGGTAATTGTTCTACATTTGGATCAAACAAATTTGTATTTAAATGTAATTGTGGATTTAGCATAAAAAATTATTGATGCTCGCCTTTTATTTTACCACCCAGGGTGCGGAGTTCTTGTAATGCGATTCTTCCCTCTTCTTTTGTAGGTGGCTTGCCGTGCCAGCGATAATCACGCTCGAATTCTTTTACCCCACGTCCTGGGATGGTGCGGGCGATAATGACAGATGGCCTCTCGTATACTGCTTTTGCTATGTCTATAGCATTGCTGATATTTTCAAAATTGTGCCCATCTATCTCTTCTACATGCCAGTTGAATGATTGCCATTTATTTATCAGATTATCCAATGGCATGATGTCCTCTGTGTATCCATCTATCTGGATATTATTCCTATCTACTATCACTATCAGATTACGGAGACGCTCTTTACCGGCTAGCATGATAGCCTCCCAATTTGAGCCCTCGTTTAATTCCCCATCTCCTAAAAAGCAGTATATGAATCTATCACTCTTGTCTCCAAAATCTATACGATCAGCTAATGCCATACCTACAGCTTGACCTAGTCCCTCTCCTAATGGACCAGAACTAGTATCTAAAAATGGCAAATACTCACGATGTGGATGACCCTGTAGTCGAGATCCAAATTTTCTCAAAGTCTTTAATTCTTCTATAGGGAAATAACCTGAATGCGCCATAGTGGCATATAGTATCGGACAGATATGACCATTGGATAGGACTACTCTGTCGCGCTCTTTCCATTCTGGATTCTTTGGATCATGGCGTAATGAATGAAAATAAAGCGTAGTAAAAACATCTGCCATACCCAGAGGTCCTGCAGTGTGTCCAGATCCCGCTTCAACTAGCATCTCGATGATACTCTCGCGGATTCTCTCCGCGCGAAGAGAAAGATCTTTTATTTTTTCGTCAGTAAGATTCATTAAATATATTTTAACATATTTATTCTACTAAGCCACGCATATCTTCTATCACACTCACAGGATCTGAATCTTCGAGTATCGCAGATCCTACTACGAGCTTGCGGACACCTAGGTCTACTAGCATCGGAGCAGTGGCCATATTCACACTACCATCTACTGCGATCATCATTTGCGGATCCATAGCTCTTATTTTTTTAATTTGCTCAAATACTCTTTCGTCAAAAGCCTCGCCTTGTCGGCCAATATGAGCTATGCCCATACATTGAATAAAATCTACATGAATTAAGAATGGCTTCAACACTTCTACATCTGTCGTAGTATTTATAGCTATACCCAGCTCTGTATTCTCACGAGTGTACATATCTATACCTTCTAGGAATTCCAAGAATTCAGAAGTATCTGAGACAGATTCAATATGAAAAATCAATTTCTTTGCACCTAATTTTATAAAAGTATCCATCACCAGGTGTGGATTTTTTACCATCAGATCAAATTCGAAATCCATAGTATCCCAGTACGGCATACCCTCCTCTTCATCTAGTATATGCAGCGCATGTACGTCTTCCTCGAATCCTCCGTAAGTATATGGCCAAGTCTGCGCTGTCACAAAGCGACCATCACAAAAATCCACATGAACTGTGTTTGAAAGTCTAGACACAAATGCGAGTCTATCTTGAAGCTCTCGAAAACTTCTGACTAATATTGCGGGTACTATTTCCATATGATTAGGTTCTAGTGGCTAGTTTCTAGCTTCTAGTAGGTTATCTATTTTACTAATTCGACGTACATGTCGCTCATCTCCAGAAAAAGGTGTACCAAGGAATATATCGAGGACGTCTTTAGCTTCAAATTCACTCACAAATCGTGCTCCTATCGACAAGATGTTTGCATTATTGTGTGCTCGAGCGAGCTTTGGAATCTCAAATGAGCTACCGTAATATGCGCAAGCTCGTACCCCATGGATACGATTTGAACACATAGCTTCTCCTTGTCCGGAACCACCTAGGATTATACCCATACAATCCGGATCCTTCGCTACCTCTTCTGCAACGGGAATTATAAAATCAGGATAATCATCTTCCCCGTTATAACCAAAAGCCCCTTTATCATACACTTCATGGCCTTTTTCTTCTAAATATATTTTTATTTTTTCTTTTAATTCCAATCCCGCATGGTCTGTACCTATATAGATTTTCATCCCGTTTAGAGATAGGAAGCGCCAAGTCTGTTCTTGAGATAACGCTTGCCCATTCCCGTTTTTAAAAATAATTCTCTCGACCGAGCTTTGTGCTCATCTAAACATGCTTCGTAATAAATAATGACAAATGGGCCGCGTCCTTTCGTATGGGTAGATTTGCCAGTGTTGTGCTGAATAAGGCGCTTCCGTAGGTCATTTGTACTTCCTGTGTAAAGTTTACCATCTTTTTTACTTTTAATTACGTAAGTATAAAACATAAATAATCTCTAACGGGATTCATACCCCCATTATAGCATTTTTAGCAAAAATAAAAGCCCTATATATAGGGCTTTTATTTTAAACATATTACTTACTTCCAGTTTTTACTACGTGATCTACTAGTGTAGATGTGTATCCATACTCATTGTCATACCAGCCCATTACTTTTACTAGATTGCCACCTACTACACGAGTCATAGCTAGGTCCGCTATAGATGCATGTGAATTACCTAGGATATCAGATGATACTAATGGTTCATCTGTGACTGCAAAGATTTTACTCCAGTGTGGATCGTTTGCAGCCTTTGTCAGTATCGCATTCACTTCTTCAGCAGTAGTCTCCTTCTTTGATATGAATGTCACATCTACTATTGATCCTGCTGGTACTGGCACGCGGATAGATATACCATCGAATAACCCCTTTAGATCTGGGAATGCTTCTGTGACTGCGATCGCAGCACCTGTAGATGAAGGTACGATATTCTGAGCAGCAGCACGACCCTCACGGAGATCCTTTTTACTTGGACCATCTACTAGTGACTGAGATGCTGTGTACCCATGCACAGTATTTAGGATTGCTTTTTCAATGCCTAGCTCCTTATGAAGGATGGCGATAAGTGGACTTGATGCATTTGTAGTACAAGATGCATTTGATGTGATTTCGCATGTACCGAATTTATCTTCATTCACACCCAAGAGTATTGTCTCGCCTGGCACAGTTCCATCAGACCCCTTTGAGGGAGCAGAGATCACGACCTTGCGAGCTCCACAGTCGATGTGGAATTTTGCTTTGTCGAATGCAGTGAATAGTCCTGTAGATTCTACAACTACATCAATATTTAAATCTTTCCATGGTAATTTTGTAGTATCCTTCTCAGAAACAAACTTTACAGTCTTTCCATCGATAACCATATCTGTGCCTACAATCTTCACATCGTGATTCCAGTTTCTATATACAGTATCGTGACGGAGTAGATATGCTAGAGATTCAAGAGAACCTAGATCATTCACAGCGACTATCTCTATATCCTCCCTATCCCAAGCAATCTTTAAGAATGCACGACCGATACGACCAAAACCATTAATAGCGACACGAACTTTCTTGTTTTTTGATGATGTAAATAATTTCATGTTTTTATTATACCAAAGATTCGAGTATATATACAAAAAGAGCCATCCGAAGATAGCTCTACATGTTTGGTAAACCAAAATTACGAAGAAGCGCTGGGTTGATGGTATTGAACCGTCTTTCCAATGCTAGCACTAAAGAATGCCGACGAAAAAAATTTGTGTATCTTTTGGGCATTTTTTGAACCATTCTTGAAGTCTTTTACACGCTCGCAGATTTTTTTAATTTCAGGAGGGGTAAGAGGGCGAAATGTTTTGATTTTGATAGAATCAAGAGAAAAATTCTTCTCAGCAAAAAAATAGGAATTACAATCTTTTGTTTCTTCTATGTCGACAACATTACAATGGTTAATCAAGTAGTCAACAGACCTACCTAAAAATAAAAAGGTGCTCTCCTCTGAATCATCAGATTTAGTCTGATTAACAAATACAGCACCAGGAGCTCTTCCGCGTTCAGCATATTCAACATAAACAATAGAATTAGCTGTCAATTTTTCTAATACAGTTCTCTTCATCTTAATGGGTTTTTGGGTTTTGGTTTTTAAAATGGAATTTTTTTTTAATATAGCACAAAAACCATTAAAGTCAAAGATATTTATCACGAATACTGCTACCCTGCTATATATATTTTCTGATATAATATAAAGATGAAAACAATATTTTTTGAAATATCAGCCGAGGACAAGATAAAGTATCAGAATTTACTATCAGGTCAAGATGTTGAATTTTACGAAGAAAAACTCTCCACAGAAAATACAGAGAAGGCTGTTGATGCAGATATACTATGTGTATTTATAAATTCTGAAGTCAAAAAAGATATCATAGATGCGCTACCAAATCTAAAATACATAGTTACTAGATCTACTGGATACGATCATATAGACGGTGCACATGCAAAAGAAAAAAATATCGGAGTGTCCAATGTCCCATCTTATGGTTCAGACACAGTAGCAGAATTCACTTTTGGTTTAATACTGAATCTCTCTCGTAAAATATTCCAGGCATCTCATCAGGTCAAAGAAGGTGGCAATTTTAATCTATCAGAATTAAAAGGATTTGACCTGTGTGGAAAGACATTGGGCGTAGTTGGTACGGGGCGCATAGGTAAAAATGTCATCCGCATGGCAAAGGGTTTCAATATGAATATCCTGGCCTACGACCTATTCCCTAATACAGATTATGCAAAAAGTGAGAGTGTTAAGTATGTGACACTCGATGAGTTGCTCTCCGGATCAGACATTGTGACACTGCACGCACCATACACAAAGGACAACAACCACATGATAAACAAGGACAATATAATGAAGATGAAAAAAGGTGCATATATAGTGAATACTGCACGAGGTGAGCTCGTAGACACCGAAGCTATTTTGCTGGGCATACAAAATGGCATCATAGCTGGAGCAGGATTGGATGTACTCGAAGGTGAAAGAGAATTGAAAGAAGAATTCCACCTAAAATACAGTGATGCACAAAATAATATAAATTATAAAACCCTACTCGAAAATCATGTTTTGATAAATATCCCTGAAGTCATAATCACTCCTCACGTGGCATTTTACACAGAAGAAGCTGAGAATGAGATAATAAATACGACGATAGAAAATATAAATTCTTTCCAGCAGGGTCAAATAAAAAATACAATTAAAATATAAAACTATGCGCAAACACTGGATTAAAAATTATGAAGATATAGCAACCACAGAAAATCGCAAAGTTGCTCTGGCTATTGCCGAGGCAGGTCTCGATGCTATCAACACAGAAATGGTGATAAAGAGATCTATCCAGCTTGATGGAGAGATATTGTCGATCCAGGGGCAAACTTTTGATCTATCAAAATTTTCAAAAATAAAAGTTGTAGGTTTTGGAAAATGTTCTTGTGAGGCCGCATACGCATTAGAGGAAATACTAAAGGACAAGATTTCCGAAGGTGCAGTAATAGGACTATCTCAAAAGATTTGTCCTGTTATACGTACTTTCGCTGGCACGCACCCACGACCATCACATGCCAATGTGGGACCCGGCAAAGAGATATACGAAATAGCAGACGGAGCAAAAGAAGATGAGCTGGTCATAGCTATAGTATCTGGTGGTGGATCAGCATTATTATGCTACCCAGAGAGCGAGTGTGTCCAAGGGGAAACTCTATACAATACATTCCTAAAAACAGGCAATACTATCAGCGAGATAAATACAGTACGCAAACACATATCAATGCTCAAGGGTGGAGGCCTGGCCAAGATCGCCTACCCTGCTACAGTCATCGGATTGGTATTTTCTGATGTACCAGGAGATAAATTTGAAGATGTTGCATCTGGCCCCACATACAAAGATACGACTACTATAAATGATGCCGAAAAGATTATAGCCCACTACAATCTTGGTGAATTTAATCTAAATGAGACACCCAAGGAAGATAAATATTTTGAAAAAGTAAATAATTTTGTCCTAGTATCAAACAAGACCGCCACAGAAGCAATGGAGCAAAAAGCTAAAGAATTAGGATATCCATCCATAGTTGTATCAAATGAATTATACGATGAAGTAGACTCTGCACTAGAGAAAATAATGGAAAATGAAAAAGACGGCACAGTGATCATAGCAGCCGGTGAGCCTAAACTAGTAGTCACAAAAAAAGGTGGCTCTGGTGGCAGAAATATGTACATGGGACTAAAAGCGATAGAAAAAATTGGCGAGCACTCAGTATTCATCCCTCTCGCATCTGATGGTATGGATAATAGTGCTGGCGCAGGTGCTATAATAGATGTACATACAAAAGAAAAAGTTTTAAACAAAGAGATTGATATAAAAAATTACATAGAGAATTTTGATGCATACAGTGCATTTGAAAAGATTGGAGATATGATTATGACTGGACCCACAAATGCAAATGTGTCAGATATCATGATATTATTTAAAAATACAAATCAGTCCCGTTAGAGATGTGTATGTTAAAAATGTGTTATAGCTTATTATATTTATAAAAATAATTTTTTGATATTAAAATTAATAAGATACGATAATGTAAACATTATCTATCTCTAACGAGATGAGCCAAAGTAAAATTACTAAAATTTTTGCTACAGAGATAAAGGATTCACGAGGCAATCCCACCATCTGTGTAACAGTAGAGATCGGAAAATCTACTGGTTCATTTTCTGTACCCTCTGGTGCCAGTACCGGATCCCACGAGGCATACGAGCTCCGTGACAAAGACGGTAAAGGTGTAAAAAAGGTAATTGAAAATATAAACAAGAAAATAGCTCCCGCCCTACTAGGTAAAGAGGCATCAAACCAAAAACTCATCGACAATATAATGCGGGAACTTGATGACACAAAACAAAAGAAAAATCTTGGTGGCAATGCACTCATAGGTGTATCTATAGCAGTAGCCAAAGCCACAGCTGAAGCAAAAAATATGGATTTATATAAATATCTCCGCACACTCGCAGATATCAAGCCATCTCGTATGGTTCCACTGCTATATATGAACCTGATAAATGGAGGCAAGCATGCCAACAATAATCTAGCTTTCCAGGAGTACCACATAGTTCCTTTTACAAATGATGTAAAACAAGCAGTAAAGATAGGTATCAAAGTTCAAGAATCTATCGAGGATATGCTATGTCGTGACCTTGATATAAATGAAGTACCCATGGGAGATGAAGGAGGTTTTGCTCCAAAAATAACAGATATAAAAAAACCGCTAGAATACCTCCGTCGTGCGATAGATGAAAATGCCCTAGGGTGTGAGGTGCGCCTTGCTATGGACGTAGCAGCGTCATCATTCTGTACTCCAGAATTTACAATATTCGGAAAAGATGAGAGTAAGTACGACATAGATGGCAAGAAAATCTCAAGAGATGAATTGATGAATATATACAAAGACCTCATAAAAGAATTCAACATTTTATCCATCGAAGATCCATTCCACGAAGAAGCCTTTGCAGATTTTCAAAAATTAAAAAATGATATGAATATAAAGGTAGTCGGCGATGATCTGACTGTTACCAATGTAAAGCTCTTGGAAAAAGCAATTCAAAAAGATAGTATCAATACAATAATAATAAAGCCAAACCAGATAGGCACACTAACCGAGACGCTAGATACCATGAAGCTAGCCCGTGAGAACAATATTGACATCATAGTCAGTCACAGGAGTGGCGAGACGGATGATGACTTTATAGCTGACCTCGCATATGCATTTGGATGTTATGGATTAAAAGCCGGAGCTCCGACGAAATACGAACGCATTATTAAATATAAAAGATTGATTCAGATATCAAAAAAATAAAATGGAAACAAATTCAAAAGCACAAATAGTAGCAACCATTGGACCCGCATCAAAAGATATTGCAATCCTAGAAAAGATGCTAGACCACAAGATGGATGTAGCCCGTCTGAATTTCTCTTGGGGTTCACATGAAGAGCATGCACAATATATAAAGGATATCAGGATGCTCGCAGAAAAAATAGGCAGAAAAATTCCTATTATTCAAGACCTATCCGGACCTAGAATTCAAGAAGGTGCCGGCCACACATATAATCAAGAAGTAGAAGTCATCACAGAGAAAGATCTTTCTGATTTAAAATTTGGAATCGAACAGAATGTAGACTACGTAGCATTATCTTTTGTAGGATCAGGATCTGATATCAAGAAATTACGCGCTCATATGCAAGAGATTGGCAAGATAATCCCTATAATAGCCAAAGTAGAGAGAAAGATTGCCATAGAGAATATAGATGAAATCATATCAGAAGCTGATGCTATCATGGTCGCCCGTGGAGACCTAGGCAGTGAACTGCCTATCGAGACTATCCCCTTTGCTCAGCAGGACATAATAAGAAGATGCAATGAGGCAGGAAAACCAGTCATAGTAGCTACGCAGATGATGCTATCTATGAAGGAGAATCCCGAGCCTACTCGTGCCGAAGTGACCGACGTAGCATTTGCTATCATCGAAGGTGCCGACGCAGTGATGCTATCCGAAGAATCTGCCAGTGGCAAGTACCCCCTAGAGGCAGTGACCATAATGGAGAGAATCATAAAAGAATCCGAAAAATACATCACCCGCCCAAACAGAAAAAGCCTATAATAAAATCCCTCACGGTTTCCGTGAGGGATTTTATTATTTTATCCAGATATTTTTTATATTCACAAACTCTTTGATTCCATAGCTACCGAGCTCTCGCCCATAGCCTGATCTTTTTGTTCCTCCAAAAGGTATCCTTGAATCTGACCTGACAAACCCATTTATAAATACATTACCTGCTTCGATTTTTGTAGCTATATTTTTTGCTTTTTCAATATCCTTTGTGAAGATAGTAGCACCGAGACCGAAAGGAGTATCGTTTGCTATCTTTATCGCTTCATCAATATTTGAGAATTTTATTATAGGAGCCACAGGCCCAAAGACCTCTTCGTCATATACTGGCATCCCCCTTTTTACATGATCCAATACTGTAGGTAGATAGTAGTACCCCTTGCCTTCTCCACGAACACCTCCACAGAGAACTTTTG
Organism: Minisyncoccota bacterium; assembly: GCA_041674285.1. Taxonomy (GTDB): domain Bacteria; phylum Patescibacteriota; class Minisyncoccia; order Phycocordibacterales; family UBA9973; genus UBA8515. The sequence continues at coordinate 24,261 of JBAYVZ010000006.1, read as the reverse complement.
CACCAAGGGTGATAGAGTCTTCTACTTGCCTCTCTACATCCTCTAGTCCTTGTAGTGTAGCAAGTGGACCTACATTTGTCTCTTCGAGCAATGGATCACCCACGATCAGATTGCTCATATGATTTACAAATAATTCAGTGAATTTTCCTACTACTGTATCCTGTACGATAAATCTTTTAGCTGCAATACAGCTCTGACCCACGTTGTTTTGCATTCGTCCGATAGCAGCGTCTATCGCAGCTGCCTCTATATCTGCATCTTCTAACACGATAAATGGATCACTACCGCCTAGCTCGAGGACGGTCTTCTTTATCTCGTCCCCAGATATAGACGCCACAGACCGTCCAGCACCTTCACTACCAGTGAGGGTGACTGCCTTTACATGATGATGACGAATCACACTCTCTACTCTACCTGAACTTATAAATAGATTCTGGAAAATACCTTTTGGAAAACCAGAATTTGTAAAAGCATCCTCTATGGATTGTGCACACTGAGGTACATTTGATGCATGTTTTAGTAAGCCCACATTCCCAGCCATAAGGGCAGGGGCAATGAATCGGTATACTTGCCAATAAGGGAAATTCCAAGGCATCACAGCGAGCACTACACCCATAGGCTCAAATGATACATAATTTTCAGTAGCATTTGAATGCAGTATCTCATTTTTTAGGATACTCTCAGCATTTTCTGCATAGTATTCACAGACACCCGCACATTTTTCAAGCTCCACGATTGCAGCTTTTTTGGTCTTGCCCATCTCTATAGATGCGAGCATGGCCATACTGTCTATGTTTTCCCTGATATAAGATGCATGCTTTTTCAATAATTCTGCACGATGAGAAAAAGAAGTCTCCTTCCACTCTATAAAAGTATCTTGGGCAAAATTTATCTTGTCTACAAGTTCTGACTCAGATATCTCACTGAAATCTTTTAGCACTTCTTCTGTACTTGGATTTTTTGATTGTATGGCCATTGTATTATTCTGATTCTGATATATTAATAAATTCTTCTTTTTTAATAAAACCTAAATCTTCATTTGCAAAGGAATAGTCTATCGGACAAGATATAATATGCACACCAGTACTTGCCAGGGCTTTTTCTAATATAGAAGTTAATTCATCTGCATTCTCTACTCTGTGACCCACAGCTCCAAAGCTCTCTGCTAGTTTTACAAAATCTGGATTTTTAAAATCAAGAGAAAAAGGATGTAAGTTCATATTCTTCTGCTTCCAGCGAATCATTCCAAAACCTGAATCATCGAGTATGAGAACAACAAGATTGATGCCTAACCGGACAGCAGTCTCCAGATCCCCTATATTCATCATTATTCCGCCATCACCAGATACAACTAATACTTTCTTTTCAGGATATAGGATCTTGGCTGCTATACCCGAGGACAATCCCGCCCCCATAGTAGCTAGTGCATTGTCTAGGAGAACACTATTCTGCTCACGACTGGCAAAATTCCTAGATACCCATATCTTGTACATACCATTGTCCAATGCCAGCATCCCATCACTAGGTAGCACCTTTGATATATCTGACACTATACGTTCTGGTCTGAGTGGGAAATCATCTGCCTCTGCGAATTTTTGAATATCAGCTTGCAATTCATCTCGGACTTCAAAGAAATATTTAAAATCCCAATTTGTATTTATTTTTATATTCTCAGCAAAAGACCACAATGTATGAGATATATCTCCTACCACTTCCATAGTAGGTACATATACATCATCTACGACAGCAGGATAGAAATGTACGTGGATAGTTTTGCAGTGTTCTTCTGTAAGTATAATCGGTGGCTTTTCACTCACATCATGGCCGATCATGATTATCAAATCTGCTTTTCGGAGAGCCCTATGTACATAATCCCCATCAGAAAGAGATGTCGTACCGATATGTAGAGTAGAAGTCTCATCTTCTACCCCCTTGCCCATCTGAGTAGATACAAAAGGGATACCTGTTTTTTCTAGGAAATTATGTAATTGTTTTCGTACCAATTTTCTATTGCCACCTGAAGCGACCACTATCAAAGGGCTCTTTGCATTTTCAATTTCTTTAAGTGCTTCGGCTATTGATTTTTCATCTGCATTTGGACGACGCACCCTGTATCGAGGGATTGGATTCATATCACATTTTTCTTCTGCTATATCTTCTGGGAATTCTAGGTGTACAGCTCCGGGCCTCTCACACTCAGCTAGCTTTACTGCTTCTCGGACAGCACTTGGAATTCGGTCACTAGATATGATAGTCTGAGAGAATTTTGTTATCGGACGCATCATCTCTACTACATTTATAATCTGGAATTTTCCTTGCTTGCTTTTCTTTATCGGTTTTTGACCTGTGATCACCAGTAGCGGTATACCAGCTAACTGTGCATATGCGACTCCAGTCACTAGATTGGTAGCTCCGGGTCCTAGAGTAGACAGAGCCACCCCTACAGCACCAGTTAGGCGCCCGAGTGTAGCTGCCATGAATACTGCGGCCTGTTCGTTGCGAGTAGTTATGAATTTAATATTTGAAGTACGCAATGATTCCATGAACATCAGATTCTCTTCACCTGGTACCCCAAATATGTATTCTACGCCTTCGTTCTCAAGGCATTTTACAAAAACATCTGAGGCATTATTTTCTTTCTTTATCATGTTTATATTATATCACAACTATAAGACCCTTATTTTGTTTACATTATTAAACAAATGTGCTATAATTCTTCAAAACCAAAAAACCAACGCAAAAAATGACAACAAAAATTGATCTTTACGTAACAGTTACAGATTTCGAAGCAGCACACCTCATAAAAGGTGAAATCACGTTCAAAAAGGGATTAACTATTCCTTATTCCGCGAAAAAAAACAGGACGGAGATTGTTGAGCCTATTCTATTAAACACAGAGAGGCTAAATATCAACAATCACATTCCGACTTTAATGCTTAAAAACATTAAAGAAGGTATTAAACGTGCACTTCTATCATTCCTCGAAAAAAGGAACAACCCCTGCAAGCCAGAAATCCCCAAGGAATTAAAAGATGGCTCTTTTACTCATAAAATGTATCAGCATACCGATAAAATCGAGGGCTCCAAGATGATAACATTTGAAATTGAAGAATCAGAGGTAGGGTGTCTTTTTGATAAAGCTGTACCACAAAAAATAACAGAAAAAGTATCCCAAAAATCCTTTGCAAGCCTAGCTTGCAACTAAAAAGAAAAAGCCGGCCCTTCATAGGACCGGCTTTTTTATTTAAAATCAATATTGAAATTATACATTCCCATACTACACATACCCGCAATGGATGTGTTTTCTTTTGGTGTACCTAAATCTATTTCTGTACTACCAGTGTTTGGTAAAATCTTTTGAAAACCAATTGAACGAATCACGAGGGTAGTAGAACAATCATATGTCCCATTTGTTTTTACAATCAATTTTGTCGGGATACCAGATTTTGCTTCTGATAATCGTGGACTATATCCCCCACGGGCATTGATAGTCACATACTGTATACCATCTCGTATCTCTACGTTGTTTATATTATCTGTATCTGTTTTTTCTACAACTTTTTTATTGGAAGTATTACCTACTAACAAAATGGCAATAATTATCAGTAATGCAATACCTAGTATTATTGGAGCTGTTTTTTTCATAGTTATATTATATATTAATTTAATTAATTTTATAAATGAATGTATTTCGAGGCGCAAGTGAGGCTTGTGACCAAAATGTACTAATGTACATTGCGGGAACAAATGAACGAAGTAACAAAGAAATGCGTCATTTATATATTAATTATTGGGTTAATAATACCAAGACTAGCGAGACCGGATAATAGCGCAAACAATCCGAGACCTAGCACGACCACACCTGCAGATTTAAAGAATATTGGTGCATATTTGCTGTGTGCGAATGAGGCTGAACCAAATGATAGCAAAAGAAGTACTGGCAGTGTACCCAGAGCAAATGCAAACATAATGAGGAGCCCAGACGTGAATGATCCACTTGAAAGCGCGACGAATTGCATTGATTGAGTAAATCCACATGGCAAAAAGAACGTTGCAAATCCTATAATTAATGGAGTGAGAGTTTTGTGTTCAATTTTTCTAAAAAAATTAAAATTTCCAGAGTTTAAAGTAATCTTATTTTTTTTAAATACTCCAACCAAATTAAACCCCAATAGCAACATTATGATAGATGCAATAATCCCCAAGATAGCAGTGAGTGTAAAATTAATACCAATAGCATTACCGAGCAATCCTAGTAATCCGCCGAGTACAGCAAAAGAAACAAGCCTACCTATATGGAAAAGCAAGAATGTTTTTTTATCACTGACATTATCTTGTGAAATTTTTGCTGACAATGACAAAACTAATCCACCGATAATTGCCAGGCAACTAGACACCGAAGCGATCAGTCCAATGAGAAAACGAGTAGTGGGGGTGACCTCCCCGCCAATACCAAAATTTAATATTCCAGATTTTTGAAGCAAAAAGAATAAAATTAAAAATGCAATTCCGATTGGTAATGCTGTCCATAAATCTTTGTGATTTTGTTTTTCTTTTTCTTGTTTTTCAGTAGTTAAGACATATCCATTTTCTTTTATTTTTGAATTTAAAATATTCAAAATTTCTTCTGATGTCTTTTCACTTTCAATCTCAACTGTTTCTTTTTTAAGATTTACAATTACACTCTCTATAAAATCCTGCTCGCCGATAATATCTTCGAGGAGTATTTTACAAGATGCGCAATGTGTACCTGATACATGGTATATATTTTTTTGTGACATTATATTTTTAGTTTATCACAAAAATCCCTTTTCTCAAATTAAAATTAGAGTGATTTGTTTTTAATAATTTAGTGGCAACTTTTATTCTCTGAATTAGAATCAGAAGAATCCTCTTTTGAATTAGTAGATTTTTTCATCATTATAAAGTGAACGATAATGAAAACTGCTAATCCACCAATTGCAATCCAAAATGAGAAACCTAAAGATTTTGCTCCAGTACCCAAGAAAACGATAAAAAGTATCGGCGCCATACAACAGATCATCATCGCCCACATCATCCAATTATTTTCTTTATTATTATGATTATGCATATATTTTTTTGATTATTATTTTAATTTAAATTGCTGCTTTTTCTGGAGCTCTATCATTATTTATTTCAATAAATTCTTTAATTTTTTCTTGATCAATGGTTTCCAATTTTAGAAGATAACCCCATGATGTTAATGCAACTGGAACATCTAAATCTTTGCGTGATAACATTATCTTTTTTCCCGAAGCACTCTGAAATGCATCTTTAATCTTATCAATCTCACTCTCATCTAATCCTTCTTTATACCAAACAACGACTGCTCCATGCTCCATACTGTGAAGTACAAGCTCATCAGCAACCGGTTTGGTTTTAATTCCAGGCCCAGCAACTCCAGCCCAATGATATCCAGAAGTCGGTGGGTTTGTTTTATATGGTGGATGTTCTTCTCCGGGACTCACATGTTTTGATCCTTCATCTGTCATTTTTTCTCCCATCATTGAAATGCTTAACTTCTGACGATTTTTTTTATCACTTTTATCGAGCAACCATATTCCTCCAATTAAAACAATCAGGGTTGCTAATATAATAATTATAGTAATTTTATAATCTGTTTTCATATATTTTATTTTTAATCTAATAATTACACAGCACAATTTGTCCCACTTTTTTGTTCTTGAGGTTTCATTTGAGAAAGAACTTTTTGAAATCCTGTTGAACTTGAATAATTCATAGAGAGAATTTCTTTTGGGTCAGTGGTATTCCAATCTATATTTTGAGATGCAAGAAAAGTTTTAATAGTTTTATATTGCTCCGGGAACCAAAGAGTATTTACCTCTAAGGCTTTTTTGTACATATCCGCCTCGGATGCGCCTTGTGAAGCCATCAGCTCCAGCAAGCCAAGCATCGCCATACCGTGATTGCAATCAGGGAAATAAGTGGAGTTATCACAACATGCTCGATATATATTCTTGGCAACTTTTTCTAAAAGAATTTGTTGTTCTGGTGTAAGTGTTACAAAATTATGCTTACTATAGTGATTCATTGGATCACCAACGGCGAGTGTCCAGCCACCTGTTGAAGCAAAGCGGCCAGCTCCGCCATAGGCAGGATCCATCATGGGTCCGTTTTCCAAAACAGGATTTTTGTTTCCCAACCCAAATGCCCAAAGCATATTAAGAACCATTTTAGAATTTTGCGGAGTAACAACAAGGTTGCCATTATTTTGTCCAAACAATAATTTTTGCTCTTCGGATGACAATCCACCGTTCTCGGCATAAAGTTTTTCAAAGCTTTCTTTATCTATCACCCCTGCTTCTACCATTTTTATTCCCATATCACCCCAATGCATTTTTGATTTCGGTATATCTATACCAACAAAATTCCACATCAAAATTGTAAAAATTAAAACAATAGCAATACTTGATCCGAGTGGAGATTTTTCTTTACCATTATTTTTTAATTCTTCTTTTATCTCTTTTTGTATTTCGTCTTGTATATCGTTCATATTTTTTAATTTTAACAGCAATCTTTTAATTTATCTTCTACTATTTCGACTTTTCCATTTTTCTTTTTATTCCTCAATCTTAAGAATAGTTTTTTCAATTCATTTACAATACCACCAATAGACGCGCCCATCAAAATCGCTGTAATAAGTTCATATGAAGCGACTGATAGCAATCCGAACCACATACCAATGAGGAGCCAAGCCCATGTAAGTGTGACTCCAGCACAAATTGGACAAATTTGTATTGGCAATTTTTTATTGAGCAAATAAATTAAAACAGTGAACGCTGTAATTGAAACAATTGCAATTATCATATGATTTTAATTAAATGAATAATATTAAGATGCCAATAATAATCATAGCGATTCCAGACCAAAGTTTTACTCCACCGATATTGTTACGCTTCCAACTTTCCATTTTATCAACCAGTAATTTATCAGCTGATATGAACAGTACCGCAACTAGTGGGATAATAAGTATAAAGTTATAGAGTAAAAGATAATTAAAGCCACTCATATATGTAACTTGATCTTTTAAGAGCCCAATAACCATCAGGTATGGCCCGCCCATGCACGGGAATTGACAAATACCCACAAGTAAACCGAGTCCAAATACTGCCGCATATGAAGCTTTGTCCATTAGTTTGCCCATTATTCCATGAGCAATAGACGGGATTTTAAGCTTGACTGGAAATGCTGGGAAGAAACGATTGATAAGATTTAGAATTCCAAAAGTAATCAATAATGTCGCCCCTAACTTCCCCATAAAATGAGGAGTATTGAAGATATGTAATATTTTTAATATTCCAAGCCCTATCAAGAAATATGCAGTAAAAATTCCAGCGATATATGTTCCACCCAATTGCAAGATTTTCTTTCTAGTCATTTGCATTCCAAAAAGAAATGCAATTGTGATGAGTAGAATCGAGAACGAACACGGATGAACACTGTCTAGAAGTGCAGCGATAAGAACTAATGGTAAAAGCCATGAACCTCCCCTACTTAATTCCCAAATAATTGATGAAGTTGATGAACTATTTTTCAGAATAACTATACCAACTATAAAGATAAGTATTATGCTAATTGTAATAATGATTTTTTTCATAAATTTATGGAGTTACAACTGCTTTAATTTCAAATTGTAATTTATCGCCATTTGAATCTTCAAGATAAATAAATCGATCAATCTTGCCGACACCTGCTGGTCCGTGAGCATTTGGGTCGTACACGGCTTCAACTTCAGCAGATTGGCCCGCTTTTATTGTTTGATCCAATTTAGGAACCATACCCATTCCCGGCATACCAAATGGACCCGATTTATTACCATCTAATCCGACAAAAAATGCTGCTGTGCACATACAAGAAGTAGTGAGTCTTGGGAAAAAAATATCTTTATCTGTTCCATTTATAACTTTAAAGACCTTAGTTACCTTGCCGTCTTTCATTGAGATTGTGCCAAAATCATAAAATGATTCCAGAGCTACAAGTTTGCCATTTGTTTCTTTTGTTTGATTTTCTGTATTTTCAAAATAAGTACCATCTGTTTTATGATATCCGCCTACTTGTAATTCTTTCTTTGGCTTAGAAACTAAAAAAAGAATTCCTATAACCATAATTATTACAATTAATGAGTATATTGTTTTTTTATTCATATATGAAATATAAAATAATAAAAATCCCTACTAAAATTAATAGAGATTTTACAGCTATACGAAAAACTTTTACCGACTAAGAAAAAGCTCTCGTATGCCGTACAGTAGCAAGCGATGGGCTATTCTCAAAAAGTGAGAGCCATTTAATTACTTTATATAAACGGGTATTGAATTTTTTATTGTATAGATAATATTTCCATCTATAAAAAAGACGCAGTACTTGCTGTAAAAAATCTTTCCTATTAATAAAAAAGAAAATTATTACAAAAGCCAAAAGTACAGATAAAAATGATGCTGGAATTATTACATTGGAAAATTGTTGCCAATTATTGATATGATCAAAAACATTCTCACAAATAGAGTAATTGTTTTGAGTATAAGGGCAATTATCCATCATTACCCCCGCAGTACGATCAAACTGCAATAAACCAAACATACTCACAAATAAGTACCCCATAAGGGCAAAAGTAGCAATAAGTATTGGAATATGTTTGGTTATTATTCTCATTTTTTTATTATATAATTTTTTAGGCTTCGACAATAAACTAAATCACTTCTCCATTCTTCTCAAGCATTATGTGGTGAATTGTTCCAATCTGACCCCATATAGCGATGAGAAAAAGAATTACCACACAGAGCAATGCATCAAATTTTGTGATTCCAAAAATCACTCCATCTGAAGCAACACCTAGTGTCTTAATAAATACGACTACTCCGACAACTCCCACAATCACACTCCCAACATGCATTATTTTTGATATTTTCATAAATTTATTTTTAATTAATTTAATAATTTAAATCTTTTGTATTACTTATACCAGATTTTATACCAATCTTGCATCTGTTCAATTTCTTTCGACTGTGATTCTATAATATTATTCGCAAGTGTTAGCATTTCTGGTCTATTGGTGCCAGCTTTGAGCATTTGTGCCATCATGATAGCCAATTGATGGTGAGGAATCATTCCTTCAATAAAAGCTTTGTCAAAATCAATTGCATTTTCTAATATCTGCACATCTTCCTGTCCTCCCATATGCATTCCACCTCCTGACATCATACTTCCCCCCATCATAGAAGTATTCGAGGAAGAAATATTTTTACCAAACCAGCCTTTATACCAACTTTTCATATCTACTATTTCCTTATTTTGAGCTTCAATAATTGCTTTACTTAAAGTTTTAATTTCTGGATGTGTCGCCTTCAAAAGAGCTATATTTGCCATTGCAATCGCTCCATCATGATGCGGAATCATCTGCTCAATGAAATGCTTATCGATATTAGATGCAACAAGCCCAGAGCTATTTATTGATCTTTGATTATTTGAATTATATCCTCCCCACATCATTGATCTAGTTTGAGTTACAGAACCAATAAGTAAGACAATGACGACACCGATTATTATTCCTCCTATTCCAAATGTAATTTCTTTTTTCATAAATTTATTATACAACAATTTATAATTTTTTACTTTTAATTCGTAATGAATTTCCGACGACTGATACAGATGACATAGCCATAGCCAGTCCTGCAAATGCAGGGTTTAGTATCCATCCAAATATCGGATAGAATACTCCAGCTGCGAGTTGTATGCCTACTATATTGTACACAAATGCCCAGAAAAGATTTTGTCTTATACCTCGCATCGTCATCTTTGATAGCTTCACTGCTTTTACAAGTTTAGACATATCACCATGGAGGAGTGTAATTCCGGCTGATTCTATAGCTACATCAGTGCCTGTACCCATGGCAATACCTACATCCGCCTGGGCTAGTGCTGGGGCATCATTTACCCCATCGCCAACCATAGCCACTATCAATCCAGAATCTTGCAACTCTTTTATTTTCCCAGATTTTTCCTCTGGCATGACTTCAGACATTAGGTCATCTATGCCAGCTTGTTTTGCTATGTATGAAGCCGCTAAATGATTGTCCCCCGTTAGCATTATTACTTTTATCCCTTTTTTATGTAGATCGGAAATTGCATCTTTAGTCTCTTCTTTTAGAATATCTGCCAGTGCTATTAGCCCTACTTTTTTAGAATCAATTTCCACTACGATCACTGTCTTGCCCTGTGATTGTAGTTCTTTTATTTTTATATCATTTTTCTCTTCCCCACTTGGCTTGTGGATATATACGAGACTACCTCCCATTTTAGCTTTTACCCCCACACCCTCGAGCGATTGAAAATCTGAGACTTCTTCTAAAACAATTTTTTTATCTTTTGAATATACAACTACAGCTTCAGCTAGTGGGTGCTCGGATTTATTCTCGACACTAGCGGCAATTTTTACAATTTTATTTTCATCAAAACTATTATCTAAAATTACAATATCTGTTACTTCTGGTTTTCCTTTTGTGATTGTGCCAGTCTTATCGACTACTACAGTATTTACTTTACTTAGCATCTCCAGAGCCTCGGCGTTTTTAATCAATATTCCATTCTGTGCCCCCTTACCCACACCCACTATTATAGCTGTCGGTGTAGCCAGGCCTAGTGCACAAGGACAAGCGATGACGAGAACTCCCACAAATGACATGAGTCCATAAGAGAGGGCGCTTGCAAAACCAATAGTATATATACCTACGACAATCCATACGATCAAAGACAGAAAAGCAATAATCAAAACTATTGGCACAAAAATACTAGATACTCTATCTGCTATCGCCTGTATTGGCGCACGACTACCTTGGGCATCAGAAACCATTTTAATTATTTGAGATAGGAATGTATCGTTGCCGATTTTTGTAGTTTGAAATTTAAAACTACCTTGTTTATTTATCGTTGCTCCTACTACACCGTCCCCTACTTTTTTATCTACGGGGATAGGCTCTCCTGTAATCATAGATTCATCTACGGATGAGTACCCTTCGACTATCACACCGTCTACTGGTATTTTTGATCCTGGTTTTACAATGACTATGTCTCCTATTTTTACTTCACTGATTGCTATTTCTTTTTCTTTCCCGTTGACAAAAATTAGTGCAGTTTTTGCTTGCATACCAATCAACTTTTCTATAGCTTCACCTGTGCGGAGTTTTGATCTTGCTTCAAGATATTTTCCTAAAACAATAAAACCGATCACTACAATAGTCACATCAAAATAAGTATATTCTGGTAACTTTAGATATGTTCGCAATTCTGGAAGCACTACAATAATCACACTATAGACATACGCAGAGAGTGTGCCTATACCTATCAGAGTGTCCATATTTGCTACACGATAACGAATAAATTTTACTACTCCTTGTAAAAATGGCTGACCTATCCAGAACAATACAACAGTTGCAAGTACCATAGAGATAATATTGAATATATCCATTGGTATCGGTAATATAGGCACTATACTCCAGAATTTTGCCGCAATATCCCACATCATTAGAATAAATATAAATAATGAGATAGGTAATACAAATTGCATCTTGGATTTCATTTCTGAAATTTCATTTTCCTTTTGTTCTTTTGTATCATTCATACCAACATGATCACTATGATCCATACCCTTCTTCACCTCTTCTACAAAAGAATACCCTAGAGGTTCTATTTCTTTATTCATATTTGAAACAGAAATTTTTGCATCATCAAATTTGATTTGAGCTTTTTCTGTCGCAAAATTTACATTTATACTATCCACTCCATCTATTTTGGAAATTTTTTTAGTGATAATAGCCGAGCAACTAGCACAATGCATTCCTTTTACTTTTAGTGTTTGATTAGACATATATTTTATAGATTAAATCTTGTACCATTCCATCCTCCAATCTTTAAACAATTTCAAAGTTGTAGTTAAAAATGTGTCTACGGCATCGGCATTGTTTAATATTTCAGTTCTACTTGATTTTGTTTTTATATCTTTTGTCATAATCAGACCATCTTCATGGTGAGCAATGAGTGCATTTAAAAACCTCAGGTCAAATTTTTCATCATAAGCACCCAAATTTGGTACTACTGGATCTGCTACACGACGTGTATCACTATACCAATCCTTTTTCCATTGATACAATTCTGCTATTGCTCCCGGCTCATCTGCGAGTATCTTTGCAGATAAATCTTTCATACCTTGTCTCTGTGTAGTATTTTGAACTTGCTCTGCAAGTAGCATGGCCCCTCTGTGGTGTGAGATCATCGCATTGATATATCTTAGATCCAGAGTCCTATCTGCACGACCAAAATCCATAGATGTCTTGTCATACATACTGATCTTATATTGAGGGTTTGTAGTGTATCCTATTGCAAGACCTGCTACACCGGTGACGATCATGAGTGACACTGCTAAACTTGTTGATATTTTATTCATATATTTTTAAAAAAATTAATAATTTTACTTTCTCTTGAGTTGATAAACTTTCAAAATTTCTTTTGTTGCCTTTGTCGTCTCACCACTCTTTATCTGATTTATCAGACAGTGTCCAAGATGTCCCTCCATCAATACATCCTCTACACTTGATAGTCCTTTTTTAATTGCTGATGTTTGAGTGATCACATCTATACAATATTTATCACTTTCTACCATCTTTTGAAGACCTCTCACTTGCCCTTCAATTATTTTTAGACGTCTTATTAATTTTTGTTTATTTGTGTTCATATTCTTATTATATACCCCCTGGGGGTATTGTCAAGGCAAATACAAAATAGCCCAAAGTTTACCTTTGGGCTATTTAAGAACATCTTAATGCTTATCTAAATCAAGAATCTCGTCTATGCGAATCTGTTCTACGAATTCTGGTACGTGGGATACGAGGATCATGGCACCTTCATATTCATCGAGGGCCTTGGCGATGACTGGTAGATGGCGGAAGTTTATATGGTTTGTAGGCTCATCGAGTATGAGCAATCCTGGGCGCTCTATGACCAGGCTCGCAAATGCGACCAGCCCCTTCTGCCCCTCTGATAGGCTACCTATACGAGTATGTACCATATCCCCTGTGATGAGGAATGATGCGGCTGTAGCACGGATACGCTCTTCATCTACGCGACCTGCGTATTTACGAGACACATCAGCGAGTGCCTCGAATACTGTATGCTCGAAATTAAGCGTCGAGAAATCTTGACGATAGTATCCGATATTTACATCTGGTGCAATAGTCACACCTTCTGCACGATTGTTTGCGAGAGCTTCCAGTAGCGTACTCTTGCCGATACCATTAGGACCAGATAGCAATAGGTGCTTGTTCTTGCGGAGTTTTATATTTACTTTTACTTGTGTTGGCTTGTGTTTCTTGAGTATAGATACAGATTCAAAAGTGATGATATCACCGATCAGATCACCCTGGAATGGGATCTTGAATGGTCGGATAGTTTTATCTTCTTTTCGTACATCAACCTTTTCTTCTTCTAGATCAGCTGCCAGCTCACGCATGCGCTTTGCTACAGCACGGAGATTTCCCCCCTTCATCGCAAAAGCATTGGCCTGATCTTTTTTTGCTTGGATTTCTTTTGAGAGGAGAGCATTCTTTCTATTCTCGCGCTCCATACGTACAGCGATCTGATCTCGAACATCTGTATAGTTACCGACATATTGTTCTATCTTCTTAGTGTATACATCAAGATACAAAACTGCATCAGTAAATGCATTTAGAAAATGTGCATCGTGGGAAATGACAATCACAGTCTTTTTGTATTTCACCAAAAAGTCTGTTAGGTGTGCTATACCAGCTTTGTCTAGATTGTTTGTAGGCTCGTCGAGGAGCAATATATCCGGATCTTGAATCAGAGCAGATGCCAGTAGTATACGCGCCTGCTGACCACCAGAAAAAGAGCGCACGATTCTATCGTGAACTTTTTCATGCCCTTTTAGATTTACCACTTCTAATACTTCATCGATACGTGGATCGATATCGTAGACCTTTTCTTTAAAACATTTTAAGAAAAACTCCCGTACGGTCAGATCAAGTTCATCGCGAGGGATTACTTGGCGAGATAATGCGATAGTAGTACGCTGGGCTAGATGTATTTGACCATCTTCTGGTTCATTTACCCCAGTGATAAGAGAAAAAAGAGTACTTTTTCCGGCACCATTTTGTCCCATGATAGTAACCTTCATACCTCGACGAATAGAAAAATCCACCGCATCGAGTATCGTCTTGTTGTGCCCATATTCAAATGTGACTTTTTCAAATCTTACTACTACTTCGCCGTGTGCCATATAGACATACAGAATACACTATTTTTCATTAAATAGAAAGCTTATCTTGAATTTGAGTCTATAAATTCACTTATTTGATTTATAGTTTTGTCATACTTTATCCAGAGAGATTTCTTAAATTCAGAACCAGTAGTAGATGATTCTACTCCGTCAGTAGTAGTATAGCTATACACAATATGCCCATCTATGACTTTTGCGACGGGGGCACTGATATTGTTCCCTAGATATATCACATTTGTAGGTCGAAATACACCACTATCATTTACAACCAGTACTCCATAATAGTAATTGCCTATAGCTCCAGTCTCATCGATTAATATAGCGGCTGCATCTATATCTCTATCTTTATCAAAATCCGAATACACGGGGTCACCAAATATAGATAGCTTATTATTCATAGCAGAGCTAGATGTGTATTGATTTATATTTACCCCATCTTGCAGATTAAAAACTGCACCATTTATATCGTATGCCATATTTGCGACATCTGGAGCATTGACTCCGGGCTTTATAGTACTACCCCTTATCAAAAGATATTCAATTATTCCAGATATAATAATAAGCCCGACTATTACAGCGACTCCACCAAAAGTTATATGAATTGTTTTTTTAATATGATGTCTCATGTGATTAAATATAGTTATTTATATATACAAATATTTTACCATAAATTGTTTTTGCAAGATAGCAAAAAATAAAAAACTCCGAGTGGAGTTTTTTATTTTTTGCCTTTTTTATTCTTTAGAGCTTTCTTTGCAAGCATCTCTCTCTTGATAGCTAGTCTCTTTGCTGTCTTGTGAGAATGTATTGATTTTGGGTGAACTCCAAGATTTGTACTTCTTTTTGCCATTTCGTTAATTTTGGTTATTTAATAAGATATATAAACACTATACATCATTTTGAGTTTTTACTCAACATAGCAAAAAGGCGCTTCGTTTCCGAAGCACCTTTTTTAATTTTTCCAAAAACGACCCAAGCCGATATTTGTGTCCACCCAATAATACCCAGGGGGTATATCACTCACATCAATACTAGAACCTTCACCTCTCTTAATCTCTACTCCACGAATATCAATCACAGAATAATAACAATAAGACTCTAGAGTCAAAACATCACTCGCGGGGACAGGACTTAAAAAAATCTTTTTCTTTTCATTAATCTCTGGCAATGAAGACACCTTTGAAGATATGACTTTGACACTGACAGACATAGGATCATCTGCTGAGTTGCCCAGATTATCACTACCCCAAAATTTACCCCATACAATAGCATACATATTTGTATCGATATTAAAATCATAATATAGATTTGAAATAGAGTTAAAACTATTTGTATTACTGTAGTTGAGCCTAGTACTAACGGGAGCGATAGCATTTTTACATAAACTATCAGAGAATATGCATGCATACGCAATGGCAGTACTCTTTGGAGATAGCTCGATGATTCCACGCAGGTCAACTTTTTTTGATCCAGAAAAACGAACCAGTGATTGGTTCTTGATTTTCAAAGATCCATTGTTTCCACCACTTCCCCATCCGTTCCCAGACAAAGTCGTGATACTTCCAATTGTTATCGTATCTGTACCAGTATAATCCCTAACAGTCATCACGATCAGATAAGAAGTGCCAGGAGATAAATCTCTAGCGAATAAATGAAAAGGTGCTAGCCCGTAGACATCCATAGTGTCTCCGTCTAAAAAAGTACCACCAGCTAGTAATCCTAGATGTGTATGTACATTGGCAGACGAACACTGCCCATAGATAGATATAGAATTCTTGCCTACAGCAATACTATCTATGAAAATTTCTGCATCAGTAGCAGATGAGAACTTGGGAGCGATACCCATAACAGAGAAAAACAAAAGAGATAAAACTTTCTTCATTTTTTGGTTTTTTGGTTTTTATTTATTGATTACAAATGACAAATAATATAAAAAATCGTATTTTGTACGAATTTGTATAAACTATTTTTTATTAATATATCACATTATTTTTCAGAAAAATAATAAATTGTGTGGTATATTGTAAAATATGAATACAGTTAAAAAAAATATCTTATTACTCACACTTATTGTAATGTCTACCCCCGGGTATGCATCTGCTCTGACTGCAAACGATATGGGTTCTTTTAATCTATATAACGGCAAATACGCCTACGGTACAAATATGGGATATTATGGGTCCCATCTCACAGATCAAAATGTCGCAGAGCTCGCATACAATGCAGGAGCACGTACTATCCGAGCATCATTACCAGACTGGCTCATCACAGGATACGGAATAGATGCAAGAAAAACAGCTTTTGAATATTACAAAAATCTAGGGCTCACAGACCTGACTGCATTCCTAGGTGAACCAAATACATCTGGCACTGACAACCGCGAAACTAAAATATTCCCCGGTGCATCCGAACGTGCAAAAACTTTTAAAGGTCTGTACGAGCCAGTATGGCTAGATGCGGGCAAGACACAGATCAACCCTGCAAACACTTATGCATCATACGTATACAAGACAGTAAAAAATTATGGACAATATGTAAAATTTTGGGAGATAGTAAATGAGCCTGACTTTACATACAGCTCACATGGATGGCAAGACAAGAGTGCTGATTCAAAGAGTTGGTGGAATGTTAATCCTGAACCAGAAGATCTGACAAATCTAAAGGCCCCTATCCAATACTACATACGTGAGCTACGAGTAGCATATGACGTGATCAAGACGCTCGAACCTGGAGACTATGTAGCCACAGGAGGTATAGGATACCCATCATTCCTAGATGCACTAATGCGAAATACAGACAATCCGAATGACGGTAGTGTCACCGCAGAGTATCCACTAAAAGCTGGTGCTTATTTTGATGTACTATCTTTCCACACCTATCCGATGTATGACCTACACAAATGGGATAATGCGAAGGGTGGCTTTGTTTACAGTAGACACTCGGATGCAGCAGTGGATGCACATCTAAAGTATCAGACAGAACATAATACAATACTGGAAAAATACGGATATGAAGGATCTACTTATCCGAGGAAGCAGTGGCTAGTCACAGAGACAGACATCCCCCAAGCTACTGTGGGGACAGACTGGGGTGGATCAACAGAATCAAATAATTATTTTATAAAGATGCACGTATTAGGTCAGGCAAATGGAATAATGCAGACATACAAATACGGCCTAGGTCAAAATAGTACGAGCACAGACAGTTTCAACAAGATGGGCCTGTATGGAGATATCAGCTCTTCTAACACGACAGTATCCAATGCCCCAAAGACAGAGCAATACAAAGCACAGAAAACTATCAGCGAATTACTCTACGGCAAGAAATACAATCAGGCAAAGACAAATCAATTAAATCTACCTAGTACTATGCGGGGGGTAGCATTTGAAGGAGAAGACGGTAAATTCACTTATGTACTCTGGGCTAAAACAACTACTGATCTGAGTGAGAGTGTGTCTTCAAATTATACTTTTCCTTTTAATTTTGTCGGCAATCGTAGCGAGTGGGATTATAGTAGTACAAGAAAGGAGACTCCAATAAACAATACTCTCGTGAATGTGACGTCTTCCCCTTCATTCTTCGTAGAGACAAATTCATCAGGATCTAATTCTAATTCAAACAACAATCCAACATATGTAAATCCAAATTATAATTTGCCCCCTATCAATCCTACATATACAGCTCCACAAAATAATCCTACTTATATACAGAATTACAATCAGATACCTACTCCATCATATACTAGCCCTGCATATACAAACCCAACATCGTATTATCAAAATACAAATACCCAGACAAACACTAATCTTCAAACAAGTATGTATTCTGGATACATACTAACAAACAGAATCTCTACAACAGCTCCACTACTAAACATCCGCAAGACTCCAGCAGGTAAACTATATGCACGCATAGGATACGGAGCCACAGGCACCGTAATAGAAAATATGTATCTAAACAAAGTCCTATGGCACAAGGTGAACTTTGATCAGGGCGTATCTGGATGGGTACACAGCAGATATGTAAAAAATATTGCACCATTAAAATAATAAAAAATCCCCGCAAGTAAACTTGCGGGGATTTTTTATTTATTTAATTTATCAAAAGAGATATATGACGCGATCAATTTTTAAAAAATAGACACTATATAACCCAGATGATATGATAAAACAATGATAAAAGTAAAATCCTTCACATTTGGATCATACAAGATAAACAAATCAAGCGGAACTATCACATTTGACTATCATGTTGAATTCAAAAGTGGGATCAGGCAAACATATCACGATAAAATTATCCTAAAAGATATCACACCCGGACTCTGGGACAAGATACCTGCGGATATACTCGGGCATACCCTAGAATCCCTGACTCTAATGATGGGGATAAATTATTGGTGTGTATTCCCCACAAATAATATCAAGATAAAAGATTTTACCCTGACTCGCGAACAAGCTCAATTTTGGGATTCACTTTATCTGAATGGATTAGGTGAATTCTTTTACTTTATGAAGATGGATTTTCATGATCTGATAGCATTCCCTTATGATGAAAATAAAAAAGCCCCACTCCCATCAGACATGGAGCTACCAGAAAGATCACTATTATTAAATGGTGCAGGTAAGGATTCAATATTATCTGCTGAAATATTAAAATCTTCAAATACACCCTTTGATTTTTTTGCTTTTGCCCCTACTCCTGCTCACATGCGTATAGGAAAATTAGTAGGTGCGAATACTATAGAGGTGACTCGCAAGATGGATTTTAGGTTAGATCTAATAAAGGAATTATATTCGATATCAAATTCCTATCCTTCTGTGTCCACATTTACATTTATAGCTACGCTGTTATCAGAGCTACTAGGATACAATGCGATAGTATTTTCAAATGAGAGTAGTGCAGACTTTGGAAATATGAATTATCTAGGGCTCGAAGTGAATCACCAATGGTGCAAATCTTCTGTGGCTGAAAAAATGATAAATGATTATGTTCATGATTTTATAACACCTAGTATCTCTACTGTGTCCATGCTACGTAAGTATAACGAACTACAAATAGTAGAGAAATTTGTACAATATCCAAAATATCTACACTACGTGACTAGCTGTAATACATATTTTTGGCTTCCTCGTATTGAGCAGAGATTGCGCACTCATGGATACTGGTGCAACAGATGTCCAAAATGTGCATTTCTATTCACTTGTTTTTCTGCATTTCTACCCAAAGAAGAGGTGGTCAGTATTTTTGGGGATGATCTGTATAAAAAGAAGAGATTACTATCTGTATTCAAGAGGATAATGGGAATCGAAGGATTCAAGCCACTAGACTGTGTAGGCGTCCCCGAGGAGATGATACTAGCTATGCACTACGCAAAAGAGACTGGGAATTATGATGGCGATCTTGTGATGAATATGTTCACAGAAAATTTCCCTGCAGACAAATACGACTTCAAAAAAATCGAACAGAATATATTGAAAAAGTAAGACAATTAAAAAGAGCCTTTTCCGTAGAAAAGGCTCTTTTTTCTTTAATTTCCGCTTTCTTTTTTACCCGCTTCTTTTTTAAATTCAGTGATAAGTCTTGCTTCACCGTCTTTAATAGATACTTCAACCTTCCACTTTTCTTGGTTATTTCCAATCAAGTCTTTTGCAATGTCCAAAAGCTTCATAGTTTGAAGATGAGATTCACTACCAGTAACACTTTCTGTTTTACTTTCGTGACTTGTCTCATTTACAAATTTTAAATCTTTTACTTCTGCAGTTGCTTCTGCATTCGCTTCTGCAGCAGGAGCCTTTTCTACAATTGGTGCTTGATCAACGATAGGTTCAGGAATTAGAGGTATTTCTGCATCAGCAGTGAATTTAAGGTTTACCATATAATCACCACGCCTTACATCATTACCACATCCTTGTAAAAAATACACAGTTTTTTCTTTACCATCAACAATAATCTCACCAGCGTAGCCGATTTGATCTTTTAATCTGAAAAGTTTACCGTTTGGTTTGTTTGCATAATAAACCTTCGCGTCACCGTTTAGGCGACCCCTGCGAATGTTTTTTACTAGGATGTTATTACTACCAAAACGCTCAACTGCAAGCCGTTGTACACGAGCTTGAGCTTGCGAATCATTCACACCACCGGGAACCTGAGGTGAGCCTGATGTAATAGGATCTTTTCTTTTGAATAATAATTGAACCAAAGCTCCAATAATTCCAGCAACGATAAAGAATCCACATAAGACCCATCCCCAATTACTTTTTAACCACACCCACAATTCTGAGTCAGGCTTAACATCTGGACTAGGATTAACAGCGCCGTCGTCAACAGGATAAGACCTAGCATAAGGAATCTTGATTACTTCACCCACAAACAACATCGTGAATTTTTTTCCACGATTGTTTACCTGGGTCCGGCCAAGATCATTTAGGCTTGGATTCAGATAAAGCAATTCAGGCCAACGTTCACCATTCCCAAAATGCTTTTGGGCAAAACTGTAGAGCGTACCACCTGAATAAGCGGTGTCGTAAATAAAATCAATCCCGTCTGGAGTTGTCCAGACTTGATGGGAAGATTGAAGAATAGCAGTCAGTCCACCTTGTGGACGAGCAGTACTTGCTATCATCCCGATAACAAGTAAAAAGAAAATTTTTTTCAAAGTACAATTTATTTTTTGACCTCTTCAACCTTCGGTCATTGGTTTTCGGATCGTGTATTAGCGACATGCTAAAGTCACACCCTATTACTTATATTATAACATATTTTATGTCCAATTGTCAATCAATGAAAAAACCGCACAAATGTGCGGTTTTTTATATGTTTATCTGAAGATTACAGACCCACTATCATATTTGAGCATCAGTATCAGCTCGCCTTTTGATGTGAACATATAGCTCTGTGTCTCGGTCAGCATCTTTGCAAATTCAGATTCTTGTGAACCCTCGCAATACATGAGAGTAGACATCATCTTGTCAAAGGTGATATTTTTTTCTTTTGTTTTATATTCCCCACCTACACCATTACAGTCTGTCGTCGCAGAAAATGTATTGTCATTTTTAAATGTTAATGTGAATTTTTTTTCTTTTAGTGGTGTAACTATTTTATCATCACTATATACAGTCTTGATCCAGTTCCACTTTGTCATCCCTAGTGTCATCCTATCTGGATCAGCCTCCCCTTCAAAATCTTTAACTACCAAGGGTGGTAATTTTTCTTTTTCTACTGACTGAGTATTCTCTATTTTATCTTCTACTACCGGGATTATGATATCATCCTCGGTAAAATTAAATTTATAAATACCAGCGACTATCACTAGTAAAACTATTGCGGACAAAAATATAAGTATCTTTTTCATGTATCTACTATACCATAAAAAAGCTGGACACTTTCGTGTCCAGCTTTTTTATGTTTGAGAATATTTATATCTTCTTTGGATACAGAATAGACAGTATGATAGATGACGCTAATGCAAACATTATGACTCCTAGTGATAGCATAGATGACAGATGAACACCAAATATTCCTGCGAGCATCTTGGCACCTATGAATAACAGTATGAATGCTAGACCCTTTTGTAGGTGGTGGAATTTGTGCAAGATATTTTCAATGAGGAAGAACAATGCTCGGAGTCCCATGATAGCAAATATATTTGAAGTAAATACTACAAACATATTTTGAGAGATACTAAATACAGCTGGTATAGAATCCACAGCAAATATAATATCTGTAGCCTCCACTAGGAGCACGATCATGAATAGTGATGTAAAGTAAAACTTACCCTTTTCTCTGATGAAGAATTTTCCACCATGGTGACTATCCGTAAATGGCAGTATCTTGTGGGCAAATTTTATAACCTTATTATTCTTGAAATCAATATGTTCTTCTTTTTTATTATTCAACAATTTGATACCTGTGTAGACTAACAATGCTCCGAATACATATAGTATCCAGTAGAATTGACTGATCACGTATGCGCCTACCCCGATGAACAATGCTCTGAATATGATAGCCCCGATGATACCCCAGAAAAGAGCCTTGTGATGGTATTTTTCTTCGAGATTAAAGTAACTGAATATGAGCAGTATGACAAAGAGATTATCTACAGATAGCATCTTTTCGGTAATATAAGCACTGAGATATTGAACAGCTAGTTCCCTACCCATAAATATGTAGATCAACCATCCAAAAGCCAAAGATATCAATATCCAAAATAGTGATTGGTAGAGTGCAGGTTTAAATTCTATCTTGTGACTCTTTTTATTAAAAAATCCGAGGTCGGCAATGAGAAATCCCACGACAACGACAGAAAAAAGCACGATTAAAGCAGTTTGTGATTCCATATGATATTTGAGATATATGACAACGCTAGAAGTTATTTTAATAAGATGCCCTAGTGCTGATATAGACTATATACTATCAGATAAAGGCAATATACCAAAATACTATTTAATATTTAGATACTTCCCAGCGAGACTAATGGCAAATGATGGCAAGATTATAAATACAGTGGTAAAAAGTAATCTTATTAAAATTTCAGTTAATTTTGTATCTGGTGTATCAGGCCCAGAAGCTGTCAAAACGATACATAGGCCGATAATACCAAAAGCTATAGATGAGATTATAAAAATTCGTGTGGCTATTTTTGCATATATTCATTATATCACTAAAAAAGGTCCGAACACTTCAAGTGTTCGGACCTTTTATTTACTGTTTTGAAATTTCCATTCTGTATTTAAGAATTAAATCTTTATGCTTCAATAAACGGACAGAATCAATACTGCCTATTGGATACCAAAAGCAACCCTTAATTCCAAAATCATAGAGTGCCTTCATTAGCTGTCTATAGGATACATCACCTACACCCATACTCTTTAGAAAGACAATAGACTCTAGTTCCAAAAGATCCATAACCCTTTCGCACTTCATAAATTCCTTATTTTCAGGATCTCTTAGGATTCTCCTCCAAGGTTTTTGTATTTTCATGTACTCCAAGAATATTTCAAGCGGAGTATTCAGCGCCCAAGTATAAATATCTACTCGTTCGTGTTCTTTAATAGATTTTCTTTCCATAAAATATTTTACTTTTTGAATTATTATTTTTCTTTACAATATAACAAATTATTATTTTTGTCAAAAAAAAAGGTTGTTCGCAAATGCGAACAACCTTTTTTAAATAATAAAAACCTTTACACCTGGAACCATTATTGGAGCTAACAATAACAGGTCGTCATTGTACATCCGGATGCATCCGTTTGTTGGTTCTAATAGATTGTCTTTGTGACCATGAAATCCAATACCCCGATTTACCCCTTTACTGTTTACCGCATCGATACCTACAAAAGCTGATCCGAGATTTATTTGTCCATCTCTTGAATACACTGCCTCTTCTTCGCTACCTGCGATTTTGTATCGTATTCCTCGAACGCGACTTTTACCAGTCATAAAAAAATCCTTTTTACCTGTGAGTGGAGTCTTGTTGTCTCCCGAAAAAGAATTTTCTTTATCTACTACTCCTGATAAACCTAGATTAATAGGTATAGTTACAATTCTTCTTTTGTAAGCACAATTCAGAGCAACAAAAGTTGCTTTCCTTGAATAAGAATAAATATATATCTCCTGTAAAGAAAAATTATATTTTTCAATTTCATGCAACAGCTTGAATATGCGACGAACACTAGGTATTGGCTTGTCAAAGCTTCCTTTTAATAAAAAATCTTTCATGTTAATTTATTATAATGTATTTTTCTTCACATTATAATGAAAATGTATTTTTGTCAATAAAACAAAAAGCACCGTCACAGGTGCTTTTTTATATGCTCCGTCTATACTCAGAAATCCGAACTTTTTTCGCCAAAAATCCAAATGAAGAATTCTAAAAAATGGACTCGGCAGGGCGAAACATTATTCTCTGGGTATCGCTTGTCACAAATATTTTT
>JBAYVZ010000005.1:0-82633 GCA_041674285.1 Minisyncoccota bacterium | reverse complement strand
TTTTTTATGTAGCACACAAAAAACCAGAAGATATAAAGAATACAATAGTTAGAGCTTTTACTTTTAAATAGTAAAAAAATAAAGCGAGGAGGTGTGGCTATGAAATGTAAACTTCTTTACATTTCATCCGATCCTGAATAATTCTAATTCAGGACTGACCATTACGAGCGAAAGCGAGTAGGTCAGAGGGAAGGGTCCGGGAGGACACGAAGCCACACCGACGAGCAAATGAGGAGGTGTGGCTGAGTGGTTGAAGGCACTTGTCTTGAAAACAAGAGACCGTTTACGCGGTCCGGGAGTTCGAATCCCCCCGCCTCCGCAAATACAAAAATGAGTCCGACTTTATGTCGGGCCATTTTTGTATGCGGAGGCGAGAGAGTGACCTGCGTCACTCTCGTGGGGGATTCGAAAGACTTTTCGTTCTCTGGTTTACCAGAGCGAAAAGTACCTGCCGATGTAGTCGGCGAAAAGCGTACTCGCGGTCCCCTTCATGTGGGGGATTCGAAAACCTTTTCCATTTATCATATAAATGCTAATCTTAAATTTATGGAAAAAAACTGTAAATATTTAATTACAATCAGTGTATTCTTTGTAGCAGTATTACTCATATCAAACATTGCTTCAACAAAAATAGTAGATTTTGGATATTTTACTTTTGATGGAGGGACCCTACTCTTCCCTCTTAGTTATATCTTCGGAGATATATTAACTGAAGTATATGGATACAAAAATTCTAGAAAAGTTATCTGGCTAGGATTCTTTTCTGCATTCATAATGTCACTTGTATTTATCGTCGTAGGTAAATTACCTGCAGCACCAGGGTGGGATAACCAGGCTGCATACGAGATGATCCTAGGATCTACTCCTCGTATAGTGCTCGCTAGCCTAGTAGCATATTTATGTGGAAGTTTCTCAAACTCTATAATAATGGCCAAGATGAAAGTGATGACAAAAGGCAAACACCTCTGGGCTCGAACAATAGGATCAACAATAGTGGGAGAATTCGTAGATAGCACACTATTCATACTCGTAGCTTTTGCCGGAGTACTACCCTCTGCGCTCATAGTCACATTGATAATCTCAAACTACGTATTCAAGACACTCATCGAGATACTCTTCACTCCAGTGACATACAAAGTGGTAAATTTCTTAAAAAAGAATGAAGGAGTAGATATATACGACACAGACACAAAATTGAATCCATTTGCTTAAAATAAAAAAGAGCCCCATGGGGCTCTTTTTTATTTATTTACCAAATAAACTTTTTTGTAAAAAAAACTTTTCAGGTAAAACAAAGTGGAAAAATTTTGTCCTGCCGTGACCAAAGAAGATAAATAATATAGCTGCAGAGTAGACTACGAGATCCTCTACCTCCCATTCACCGAACTGCAAGAACATAGCAGTCACAGAACAGGCAAAGAATACCGCGATGAGTACAGTAGTAGTCCTAGTCATATAACCCATAATAAATAGAATTCCGAAAATCATTTCCGCAAAACCAGTACTCAATACAAATAAATTATTTGTAAACCAAGGGAAAAATGCTTGCATAAAATTCCAATTATGAACATCCAAGAATGACATACTAAGCTCTGGGTACAATAGTTTTTCTGTAAAAGCCAGAGTAACGAGTGATATACCTGTACCAATACGAACAATCTCTACAGCGTGATCTGTCATAAAATTCCGTTTTAAATTTATAATCAAAAAATACAAAGCAAGGGAGACAAGCATGGCATTCTCCAAAAATGACACTAAACCAAATTTGAAAAATACAACAAAACAGAGAGCGAGCAGAGAGTAGGATGCAATCTTTGGATACACATTAAACACATACATCAACCCAACTAATATCTGGACGTATTGTAGTCCAATAGTAAGAGAGTCCACTACGTGGAATTCAGGCACTATTATTATATTCCACAAAAAACTCACAGATACCAAGAATAGACCTAGTATCACCTGAGAAATACGATTGATAACTTTTTCTTTTTTTAAACCAAAACCCTCAAGCAACTTTGGTTTTTTTATATGCTTGTCTAAAACAGCAAAAACCAAAACAACGGCTACAGATATAACTGACCAGATGACTACCTCCCTACTATCCAAAGAGTACAGAAAAGATTCACTCGGTGGAATTTGATTACTATCAACAAACCATTTTACATGAGCAGAAGCAAGCACCGGAATAAAACTGACTAATAATGCAAACAAATAATTAAGATATTTCATACACACATTATAACATGGGTATTTTGGTTGAATAAAGTAAAAACAACTAATTGTAATGGATTTTTATTTTTTACACTGATATAATTAAAATATGGCTGATCAAAAAATAGAGACAATCTCTTGGACTTCACCTGAGTACATACAAAAAGAGAGGTCCATGGACTGGTTTTGGACTATTGGATTAATCTCGGTATTAGGGGCAATAGCTGCTATATATTTTGGCAACTACATGTTTGCTATCCTTATACTACTATCTGGGGGTATGTTCTTTTTGCTGTCTATACACACACCCAAAGATGTCCCCTACGAGCTATCAGACGATGGATTGAAAGCTGGAGACAAGATCTATAAATTAAAAGAATTAAAGTTTTTTGATTTTCAAAAAGACAAAGAGTCTACAAAGCTACTCATACAGACAGATGGAAAATTCATGCCACTATTAACCATCATCATCGACCCGTACATGAAAGATATCTTTGAAAAAGAATTGTCCAAGGCGGTAGAGAGGAAAGAGATGGAGGAATCATTCTCTCTAAAAGTTATGGATATGCTAGGGTTCTAACTTGCCAAATAAGTAATTTTAAGCTAAAGTACGCATATTGGTTCCGTCGTTCAATGGATAGGACACAACTTTGCGGAAGTTGTGATGCAGGTTCGATTCCTGCCGGAATCACACGTTAGAAAAAGTGCGCTCAATAGAGCGCACTTTTTCTTTGGGTGATTCCTAGCAAATGAACTGCTTCATTTGAGAGCAGGAATCGAAAGACTTTTCTGTGTCGTGTTGCGACCAGAAAAGTACCAGCGACCGTAGGGCGAGATATCCTGCCGGAATCACAATCAATAAAAATGAGTCCTCTCTGAGGACTCATTTTTATTTATCTTCAGCCCAGCCCTTAAGTTCTTCATAAGACACCTCTCCGCAGACTGTCTTGCCTGTCTTAGTGTCTACAAAGAATGGCACTCCCCCACACGACTCCTTGTCTAAGGTCTTCATATATTCATAATTGGCATCATCGTGATCGATTTCTTTTTTATCAAAAGACACACCTAAATCTTTTTCAATTTTTTCTACGATAGGCTCCATGATCTTGCAATGCTCACATTCGTCCCCGTAAAAAAACACAAAGTGATTATTCATAAACAAAGTATATACCGTATAGAGGTAAAATAAAACCCCCGCAATGCGGGGGTTTTATTATTTTGTGATTCTTGAAAGACGTGACTTCTTGCGAGATGCAGTGTTCTTTTTGATAACACCTTTCTTTGTAGCCTTGTCTATAACACTGTAAACAGATGGGAGATTTTTCTTTGCCTCGGGCTTGTTCTTTTCTTTTACTAGCTTTTCAATCTTTTTGATTGATTCTTTCATTAATTTCTTACTGCGATCATTTACTGCCTTCTTTCGAAGTGATCCACGTAGAGCTTTTTTTGCTGATTGTGTAATTGGCATAACTTTTGATTATTATTGATAAATTTTAATTTAAAACAGATTCAAATCCACCGAGACACGGGAAATGTGAATACATGGATATTAGCACAGAAAATTTAAAAAGTAAATATAAGCTTTAAATTCCAGTGATCAAATTGAACAATACAAAGATGTACGGAGGTATGCTACCCCAGATGAATATTATAAAGAATAACAAGATAAATATCCCCCACTGCTCTAGGAATGTCTCTATGTAGCGCAATCGTGCTGGCAAGAATGAAAATAGAATTTTTGAGCCATCAAGTGGTGGTATAGGTATCATATTGAAAAATGCCAACACAATATTTATCATCACGATAATCATGCTGATTTTGTAAAATGGCAATATATCCATTGGATTAAAAACAGGTAGACCAAAGACATAAGCAAATCGTATAAATAGTCCAAAAACTATCGCCACAAAGATATTGGCCAGGACTCCTGCTCCAGCTACGATAATATTGCTCCATCTACCCTTTCTGAGGTTATCAGGGTTGTATGGTACAGGTCTCGCCCATCCTATTACAAATCCTGCATTCGAAAATATTAGCAACAATGGCAATATGACAGAACCAAAAGGGTCCAAATGTTTTAGTGGATTGAGGGTCAGACGACCTGAAAGACGAGCAGTATGATCCCCCAGCAGGTACGCAGCATAACCATGAGAAAATTCATGGATGATAACAGACATTATAAGGACTATCACATAAAACAGTCCGTCTATAGATGAAGTAAATTGCATATTGGAGTATCGGTTGCATTCCGACTACTTATATGATAACATAACTCCACATATGGCAAAAGTATGCGAAATAACAAAAAAGGGCTCAATCATGGCGGGTGGATACTCGAACATTGTTCGTGCTACAAAATTCAACCCAACAGGTAAGGTCCGCAAATACCCTAATCTTCAAAAGAAGCGTATTTATGTTCCTGAGCTCAAGAAATTCTTTAACCTAACAATTTCTACTCAGGCAATCAAAACTATAAACAAGCGTGGTGCATTCCAAGTTCTTAAAAAAGCTGGAATCATCAAATAATAAAAAATACCGGTTCAAACCGGTATTTTTTATTATTGCCAAAAACTAACTCCATCAGATTTGAATACTATCGTCCCCTCTCTAGAAGTAGATAGGTATGATATTTTAAAATCTTCCAATCTAGATAATACATCAGGATGAGGATGGCCGTATTTACTATTTGCCCCCGCAGATATTATGACATAAACAGGAGATACGACAGATAGCCAAGAATTCCCCGATGATGTATTGGACCCATGATGACCAAGTTTTAAAATAGTAGATTTAAGGTCGTCTTTATTTTCATTTTTCAAAATAATATTTTCTGTATAATAAGTGGCATCCCCTGTGAGCATAATGGATTGATCTTTATATACTAGTCTCGCCACTATCGATCCATCATTGGTCTTCATCTTTGATACATCCCTATCCGGGAAAAGAATGTCGAGATAAATATTTTCTTTTTCATCCAGGACTATATGCATACCCTTTTTTGCAATATCTTTTTTAATACTTTTTTCAACTATTTTTTCTTCGAGAGTTTTATAAATCTTTGTCTCCCCGATATATCCATTTTCTAAAATATTTGAAATTTGATAATTATCTATCACGCTAGGTAGTCCGCCTATATGATCAGCATCTGCATGTGTAGCGATGAGCATATCTATGGATCTATCAAATGCTGGCATCACATCAGAGAGCATTGGTAGAACTCTTGAGTCCGGACCACCGTCTATGAGCACTTGTCTGCCATTTGGAGCATCTATATATATGGCATCCCCTTGGCCAACATCCAAAAATGCAACTTTTAAATAATGATTATTGTACCCCTGAGTATAGCTAGAATAAAAACCAAATAAAATAATGATTACAGAACAAGCGATTAGATATGAATGTTTAGTATTGAACCTCATGGTATACTCTATATATTAACATGTAATAGAATCTAATCGTGCCGGTCGTGTCTAAATTGACGGAACAAGGCATGATTCTAATAAAATCAACATTTATGGAAATACAAAAATTCACTGAACAAACTTTTAATATAGGCGAGCTCTCAGGAATCGGAGCAAAAAATATAGAGGAACACCTAAAACTATACAAAGGCTATGTGACCAATACAAACAGTGTTATCGAAAAAATTAGTAGCCTAAGCCAGGGATTTTTCCGAGATGGAGAGGATAACGGATATCTAATAGCTGAACTCTTTAGACGTTTCTCTTTTGAGTACAACGGAATGAGAAACCATGAAGTATATTTTAGCTCCCTATCTGGCGGAGCAAGAGCATTGAACCCAGAGAGTGACCTAGCAAAGCAAATTACAAAAGAATGTATTTCACTTGAAATATTCCTGATGGGATTCAAGAATATGGCATTGACTCGTGGTGTGGGCTGGGCAGTGCTATGGTACGACAAAAAAGACAAGAGACTGATCGCATCATGGGTAGACGAGCAACACCTAGGTCAGCTAAATGGCTGCGAGATGATACTAGCATTGGATATGTGGGAACATGCATATGTATATGACTACGCAACGAGTGAAAAGAAAAAGTATATTGATGCATTCTTTGCTAACATTAATTGGTCGGTCATTGAAGATAATTTTGAAAAAGTAAAATAATTTTATAGTCGCCTGCCCCGTAGGAAGTATTCTTTCCTTCGGGGAAGAGAATTTTAAAAACGCACAATAATTATGATCGCACATCTGACAGGAACAATTTTATACACGACAGACAAATACACTATCATCGATGTAAACGGTGTAGGTTATAAAGTATTCTTATCTACTACAAATATCGCATCATGCAATGCAGGAGAAAATAAGAAATTCTGGATTTATACAGCCGTCCGAGAGACAACACTTGATCTATATGGATTTGAAAGTATAAATGAGATGAATTTCTTTGAGCTACTACTCGATGTTTCTGGTATCGGACCCAAGGGCGCACTAGGTATACTATCCATAGCATCTATCGATTCACTCCAGCGTGCAATCGCCACTGGAGATACAGGATACCTAACCAAAGTATCGGGTATCGGGCGAAAAACAGCGGAGAAAATCGTGATCGAATTGCGAGACAAACTCAAAGCTCATGCAGGTGTCGATGGTACGTCTGGAGGATTACGCGAAGAGAGTGATATGATTGAGGCTCTAAAATCCCTAGGATACAGCCAGAATGAAGCTCGTGATGCACTCAAACAAATCCCCTCTTCTATTACAGATATGAATGGCAAAATAAAAGAAGCACTAAAGATACTGAACAATAAATAAAAGCACCCCCTCGGGTGCTTTTATTTATTTTGCCAATATTCTACCTCTGACAGTTTTCACAGAAAGATAAATAGCCAAGAAAAAGAAAACTGCCATTATTTGATTTATCCAATAGAAGTAAAAGTGCAGAGGGACATCGAGGGATAAATTCATATAGGTATAAACTGCATAGTACTCAAAAGCGATAAAAGCGAGCACCGCAACAATTGTATCCACGTATATAATCCACTTTTGTGCTGGATTTAAAAATCCACCCAATACAGCCAGTGCTACTATAGATATGATAGATACTGTTATAGGCACACTTACCAGTTCATTAAAAACTGGCAAAGTAGACACCATCATAAGACCAGTCAATACAAATAATATTCGAATACGATCCCCGTGATAATGATATGATATTTGTTTTTCTTGTGTTGTTTCCATGTTCATATTATACCCCCACAGACACATAATGTTAATTCATAGGTGCTATGCTATAATCGCCTCGTATGCCAGAACTACCAGAAGTCACTACAACTGTAAATGGATTGCAGAGGGTCCTACCAGGGATCACTATTACCGATGTGTGGACAGATCTAGCCAAAGAGAACCAGAGCTACAAGCAATTCCTAAACACTATAAAGGATGCTGTTTTCTATAAAAAATTCAAGAAGCAGATCGTAGGTACAAAAGTCAAAAAAGTAGAACGCCGTGCAAAGAATATATTGATTCATCTGAATAATGACAACACCATATTGATACACATGAAGATGACTGGACACATCATCTATGGTAAGTATGTCTATAACAAAAAAGACAACAGGTGGGCCCCAGACAAAGATGAGAGAGCAGAGCTCCATGACCCATACAATAGATTCGTGCATGTGGTCTTTGAACTCTCAAATGGCAAGCACTTTGTATTCTGTGATTCGAGAAAGTTTGGCAAGGTCACCCTCCTCCCCACTGTCGACATACATGACAGCATCCACCTGGCAGGTACGGGACCAGAGCCACTAGAAAAAAATTTTAGTTTTGAAAAATTCAAAGAGTGCATTACAAAAAAGAAAAATCAGAAAATCAAAACAGTATTGATGGACCCGTACACCATAGCCGGTATCGGAAATATATATTCAGACGAGATGCTATGGATGTCCGGAATTCACCCAGAGACAAAACCAGAAGATACCCCAGATAAAAAATTGCGAGAGCTGTATCGCGAAATGCAGGATGTACTACTAAAAGGCATAGACTTTGGTGGAGACTCTATGAGTGACTACAGGGACATCGATGGAAAACGCGGGGAATTCCAGAACCACCACAATGTGTATCGCAGAATAAAACAAAAATGTGGCAAGAAAAAATGCGATGGTGTTATAATAAGAAAATCGGTCGGAGCCCGCAATGCGCACTTCTGCCCGGTTCACCAGGTACTATATCAATAAAATACTGGAATAAAATAATTCTTGAGAAAAGTCTTGCACAGGAGATTAGAAAATAAATGAGTTTACGAATATTATTTTCTTGATCGACGAGCAGAGAAATTTTTCAACAGAAAAATATTCGTGCTTTTTGAAAGAAGTTATTTTATGTAAGTATTAACACTATGAAAAATAAAAATTTAAAAAATAAAGGTTCGTCAGATTTAGGATTACTATTTATTGTGGTCTTGATACTTTTTCTTTTATGGATTTTTACAGGAGGAACAAACAGGCCAGAAACCCAGGAAGATTTATTTATGAAAAATCCAATAGATAAATTGGATGTGACTCCCTAGTTAGCCGAGGACCTGGAACAATACAACCCCACAAGCAACAGAGACATTCAGTGATTCTTTTTTCCCGTGCATAGGAATCTCGACGATAACATCGGCGAGATTTTTTATTTTATCTGGTAGCCCTACTGTCTCCTCCCCTACGATAAAAACCATCTTATTAACTTTTTTTACTTTTTTAAAATTCGTAGAATTTTTATCTTGCTCTATCGCACAAATAGTAAATCCATCTTTTATTAATTTTTTCAAAAGAGGAACGATTTCTTTTTTGTATTCCCATGGAATCCAAGTCTCGGCACCTAGAGCAGTTTTCCCTATGTCTTTTTGAATGCGACCAAATTTATCTGTGGGACACGGAGTCACCCCAGTGATATATATCTGTGAAATTCCCACCCCATCAGCAGTACGAAAAAGAGCTCCTACGTTGAGAGCTGACCGTATATCCGGCAGGATTAATATGTATTCTTTTGTGGCATTGATTTTTTCCATAAAATATGATATTTTTTAGTGTATCACAAATAAACCTTAATTTGTAATATGCCCTCGTAGCTCAGTCGTAGCGGCTCCAGTGGGTAATAAGAAAGATATGATCTAGCTACAACACAAAATACACGCCCTCGTAGCTCAGTCGGTAGAGCAGC
The DNA here is from genome assembly GCA_041674285.1 of Minisyncoccota bacterium. GTDB lineage: Bacteria > Patescibacteriota > Minisyncoccia > Phycocordibacterales > UBA9973 > UBA8515. Next base: position 73,248 of record JBAYVZ010000005.1, on the reverse strand, counting down.
TCCCTTTTAAGGAGATGGTCGTAGGTTCGATTCCTACCGAGGGCACAGCAAAAAAGTCCCAAGAGTGGGACTTTTTTAATTTTATACATTGCCTAAAAAAACATATAAGGTTATAATATAAACAAATGTTTTAATTCTGCAAGATAGAGGCAGAAATATAGAGTGCGCAAAAAACACCCTAAACAGGAAAAATTTGTTATTTATGTTTCTCACGTTCTTTAATCAAACTATTATTAAATTAGTTTACAATGTTCTTTTAGTGCTAATAGGCTAAAGGCCCAGGAGTTAGTTTTTATCAAATGATAAAGTTTAACTCCTAGGCCTTTTTTCTTTGTCTGCTGGAAATTAATATTTCATACTTAAGATAAAGATTTCAAAATAAATTGTTCCAACCCTATCTTCATATCTATCTCCCCTGTGTGAGACCTGTGATATATATCTACGAGTTCAGATGACATATTTTTTAATTTATCATTTGAAAAATTCTTTGATCCATTCATCAACAAAGTTTTTATCTTCCAAAAAATAACTCCAGAGATTGCTTCGGGTGCAGCATCATTTTCAATCGCTTGTATATACAGAGACCAGGCACCTATCTTGTCACGACTGGCAAATGCATCTGTGATAGAAAATACATTATAGGCTGGGGCAGACTTTACCTCCTTGGCTTCAAATTTTTCTACAGACTCGACATACTTTTTATATTTCTTTTCTTCGACTGCGAGCATCTTGTCTTCCATGAATAAAAATGGTGTTTCAGATTTTTTCATAATTTCTAGTTCATCAGCAGAGAGAGTATTTTCTTTTAGAAAATTTTCAACGACGATAGCCTTTGGTTCTCCAAATAGATTATTGCTCTGCACGTAGTCGAAAACAGATTCCTTCCTGGACCCCTCCCCTAACAAAAAAACAATTTCGTATTTTTTGAAATTCTTTTTTATGGAAACTATTTTATTTTTTTGGTCATTGCCTGTGTACAGGTATATCATCCCGTTAGAAGCAGATACTCTTTAGAGTATCGTACATAACTTAACTAATAAAATCGAATATAATTAATATCTTAAAATAAAATCCGTAGCAAGAATAACATGTATGGCTTCTAACGGGATCATAGCCAGTTTTTTACTTTTTTCTTGTAGTCACGATAAATCTGTCCGTACTTTAATTCTAGTATTTTTTCTTCTCTTGGCAAAAATACAAATTTACTAAATAGTGCAGATACTACAACCAGAGCAGTCACGAAGATAGAACCCATGACTAGGCCCAAACCAAAAGTCATAGCTACTAGACCTACATATGTAGGATTGCGATTGTACTTATATGGCCCACGAGCAAACTCCCTCTGCTCTCCTTTTTCAAACATTTTCTTTTTAGATTTACCTGTCGTAGACTGAGCCCAGTAGATCAGAAGAGATGACACTATGATAATCCAAAAACCTACAGCATGTAGGGTGCTATTATTAAAAGAATAATTAGGCAAAATATAATCCAATATCATACCCAATATGACCGGCACAAAATATGTCATATAGGAATAGATGAGAGTAAAGTGGACAGAGCCTGGATCATTCTTTAATTTTTCATTTTTCTCTTCTGGTGTCATATACCAATATCCTACCACAGGGGGTCTTTTTTACAAGACATTAAAAAATAAGCATATAATTAATCCTTTAGGCTTACTTGAGAGAACCCCAATTTTTACCTATATCAGACGATACTACGAGGGGCACTGATTCTATGTCTTTCAAGAACGGATCTGGTATGGCATTTTCCATAGCTTCTTTGATTATGGGCAATACCCTATCAACATACTTTTCCTCTATTTCAAATATGAGCTCGTCGTGCACCTGTAGGAGTAGGTGTACATGAGAGGATAAACCAGACTCCCTGAGGGCATCATCTACCTTTTTCATTCCAATCTTCACTATGTCAGCTGTCGCTGTCCCCTGGATAGGTGCATTTGTGGCCATACGCTCTGCCATAGCCCGGACAAATGGTAATGGTGATTTGATGCCAGGGAAATATCTTTTACGCCCAAAGAGAGTCTCTGTGTATCCGTGAGTTTTTGCAAAAGTTTTTATACTCTCGAGATACCCGGCAATACTCGGGAATTGGGCAAAATAGTTGTCGTAAAAAATCTGAGCATCCTTTCTCTCCCCTCCTAGATTTTCTCGTAGTGCAGTCACACCCATACCATACAGAATTCCAAAGTTTATAACCTTGGCACGGCGACGCATATCATGTGTGACTTCCTCTTCGCTCACACTGAAAACCTTCATCGCTACAGCAGTGTGAATATCGCGACCCTCTTTAAAAGTATTTATAAAATATTTGTCTTGGGATAGTAGCGCTGCGACTCGTAGCTCGATCTGAGAATAGTCAAAAGATGCGAGGCGGTAACCCTCGGAAGCCACAAAGGCATATCGTATCTTTTTACCTTTTTCTGTCTTGATAGGGATATTCTGTAGATTTGGATCAGCCGATGAGAATCTACCAGTCGTAGTACCCGCCTGGATGAACTTTGCATGAATACGGCCATCCTCCTTTATCATATTTGGCAGACTGTCGATATACGTAGAGAGTAATTTTTGAAGTTCACGATACTCCAAAACTTTGGCGATGATAGGATGGGTGTCTTTGTATTTTTCCAACTCACTCTCCTTTGTCGAGCGTGCACCACCGGCAGTCTTCTTCATGCGAACACCACTACCCTCGTGAATCTTCATCTCATCAAAAAGTATTTCCCCCAATTGCTTTGGAGAATTTACATTAAATTCATGCCCCGCTAATTTATAAATATCTTTTTCCAAGATTTCCAATTCTTTGTGATACTCTACAGAAATAACACTGAGATATTTTTTATCTACAGATATACCCCTATCTTCCATTGATTTGATAATAGGCATTATAGGTAGTTCTATATTTTCATAGGTATACAAGAGGCCTTCCTTTTCAAGGTCTTTTTTAATTTGATCAAATGCTTCAGTGAAGGAATTTGAATTTTTGTAATTTGAAATATCTTCGAGGCTCGGATCAGTCCGCTCGGAATTCAGCAACCAAAATGCGATCTTGGCTTTTTCTAACTCATACGGATCCACATCTTCGCTCTTTACTGCGACAGTGATAGTATGACCCTCTCCCCCGACGATCTTGTCCACTCGGGCATTGAGACTCTTGAATTCTAAATCACGTAAAAAGTTTTTTAATTTTTCAGCGTCGACAGATTCTTTCCATGTCTTCTCGGGAATTTTAAAATCTATCGGGGCGTCGCGACGGATAGTCGCTAGTGTCTTTGAGAATAGAGCCTCATCCTCGCCCTCTTTTAACAAGCCAAAAATTCTCTCTGTTATACCCTGTTTTTTTAATTCATCAGCATCGTGAACTAGATTCTCATACATCTTTTCGATGGTGCCGTATTTAGATATGAGAGTAGTCGCAGTTTTTTCACCGATACCTTTTATGCCGATAATATTATCTGAGGGGTCACCGCGCAGACCTTTATAGTCTGGCAGGAATTCTGGCTTGAAATTAAATCTTTCAAACACTTGCTTCTCGTTGTATATGATCGTGTCGTTGATCCCCTTCTTCAATGTATACACACGCACACTATCACCATCCACTAGCTGCAGTGTATCCATATCTCCTGATGCGATTATCACATCACACTCCCCCTTTATCTCTTCGGCGATTGTGCCCAGTAGGTCATCAGCCTCAAAGCCTTCACATTCATAGTAAGGGATAGAGAATGCATTATAAAATTCTCGAGAGCGGATGATCTGTGCGATGAGAGCATCGTCAGTCTTGGCACGGCCAGCCTTATAGTCATCGTATGCTTCATGACGAAAAGTCTTCTTTGGTAGGTCGTAGCACGCCACGATGTAGTCAGGCTTTAGGTCGCCTATGATCTTAAATAGCATAGTCGATAGTCCGTACAGCGCACCAGTCGGCTCACCCTGAGAATTCATAAAATCCGGCAATGCATGATATGCCCGGTGAATAATAGCGTGAGTATCTAGGAGAACTATAGTTTTTTTATTGTTTTCACGAGTCATATATATTTGTATTATAACATTATTTTTTCTATTTTAACCCATATAAATCAACACATCCTACATTGACAATATATATAGAAAGTGATATAATATACACAAATTTACAAATTATGATTAAACTTTTCACAGCACTATTAGTCCTCGTATTGGGCTCTTGTGCAACACAGCAAAAGATGGGCTACGAAGAAACTAGCCCTGAGGATATTATCTTCTTTAATAAACACTACCGTGGAATGCTAACAGATCGTCAAATCCTCGACAGGAGGGATGCCACCTTTTTGAACTCGGAGGAAATCAAATTGATAGGTGTCCCAGTTGTAACTAAGGGAGTTTTCTTTAAAGATGATTATCTCATCGAAGGAAACTGGAAACTAATTACTTTACCAGTGCGCACATATGGCAAAGCCATCCGTGTAAGTCCCGGTATTATCCTAACTCAGCATAGCGAGAGAGACACAGTTTCTTTCACTTGGATCGAGCGTGGTGATTATTACGACCTGGATTCCGAAAAAGATGAAGCTCCAAAAGTACCAAGGGGCATCAAGGACAAGTACGGCATAGGAAAAAACCACCAATACATCGAGTACCTGGGTGGCAAGTTCTACATCATAACTGGCTCTGATGCAAAGTTGGAAGTTCACCACAAGATTTTAGATCCCGATGAGATTAAACTCAAAGGACTAAGAAAGTAAATAAAAAGGCGCGACCCACAAGTCGCGCTCTTTTTTTATTTAATTAAAATTTTTGTTTTTGCCACATAGAATAAAATCTATCTTTTTTATTCATGAGTTCATCAAATGAACCCGCCTCTACCACACGTCCATCTTCTATGACTACAATCTTGTCCATCTCCCTTATTGTGGTTAATCGGTGTGCGATCACTATGGCAGTTATATCTTTGAAAAATAGGTGGAGTGAATCTTTAATCTTTTCTTCAGATTCGATATCCAGGTGAGATGTAGCCTCATCGAGCAATAGTATCTCTGGTTGTTTGAATACTGCACGGGCGATACCTAGGCGCTGACGCTCCCCACCAGAGAGCTTTACCCCTTTCTCCCCTATCATAGTATCTACTCCGAGAGATAACTTGTGTAGGAATTCTTTTACATGACTGATTGTCAGTGCACGGTCGAGCAGTTCTGCATTTTCTTCGTCTTCTGGTTTTGCGATTGTAATATTTTCTTTTAATGAGAAATTAAAAACTTCTGTATCTTGCGGAACAATAGAAACATTTTTATAAAAATCATCTTTCTTGATATCCCTAAAAGAAACATTTCCAAAATCGATAGATCCAGTATAATCATCACGCTCTCGGATAAGAAGCTTGAACAATGTCGATTTCCCTGCACCAGACAATCCTACAATTCCCACTTTTTGACCATGCTCTACAGCCAAGGATAAATCTTTAATGGCTTCATTCTCTCCATAAGAAAATGAAAGATTTTTAATACTTAGTGCATCCCATTTTTTTGGAAAGTTGTGCGCACCTTTTTCTACTGGTAATTCTTTGCCAATGAGATCATACATGCGATAGATATTCTGCCTATGGACAATAGTATCCTGACTAACATCAGAAAGTTCTTTTATGGTTTCAATAATCCCACTGAAATAAGAAAAGAATATTACGATAAAACCGACTTCATACTGATGATTCAACACAGCATAAATAATATAAAATACAACTCCTATTCTGTATAAATTCGAAAACATATTCATTGTTCTACTTCTTGTATTAAAAGCAGAAAAACGTCTTTTTGCACCAGAAGCAAAATCATTTATCTTGGAGCTGAGCTTTTTCAATATAGCGTCAGATACATGTAGTACTCTAATCGTCTTGATATTACTAATCACCTCAAAAGCTAGACCTGATGATTCTTCCTGATAAAGATTATAATCATAAGCGGCCTGTATACAACTCTTTCTCAAATACACAGAAATAAACCAATATATAAACAAAAACAAGACAACGAGGCCGGCGACGATAGGATCAAACTTAAACAGAATAATCGGGATACCGACAAAACGAATTATTATCTCTATATAATTATTTACCCAAGAAGACAATATGTCTCTATAGCTAAAAGAACCTACTTCGATTCTTTTCATTTTTTTACCTGACGACTCATTTTCCTGCCATCCGCTATCTAAAGATATTAATATCTCTATCATTTTCTTTTGAACAATAGTCGTTATCTTTATAGATTCACTAAATATTAATTTTTTCGCAAGATAAAGGAAAAATTGCCGAGCGACAACAGACAAAATCCAAAAAATAAAAACCTTCAACAAAACTAGCCAGACATTTAAAGACCCAGCAGTTAAAGTGCTGACAATCACACCCAAGGCCACAGCAGGATAAAGATCCACGAGATCGCCAGCCGCTCTAAAAAAAGTTCCTAGAATGAGATTCAGGCGTCCGGACCCAGAATGTTTCCAAACATCTAAGATAAGATCTTTTATCGGATACAATTTATAGTCTGCATTTGGATTTGATATTTTCATAATTTAAAAAATTAATTATAACATTATTTCCAACTCTCTTCTTTCTTCATCTACATGTTTTAGATTCACCCTGCACACTCCCCCATCTGGTATGCACTCAGGAACTAGCTCGGACCACTCTATCAGAATTAAATTATTTTTATCAGATAATATTTTTTCCCATCCGAGTTTTAAAAGTTCTTCACTCTTTGCTAATCTGTACGCATCTATGTGAACTAGATTTTTCCACTTATAATTTTTATTTTTAATCTCGTAACTTTTCATTATTACAAAAGTCGGAGAGATTACATTTTCTACCACACCCAATTCTTTTGCTGCAGACTGAGAGAGCGTAGTCTTGCCTGCACCTAGGTCACCAGATAGCGTGACTACATCTGCACGAGATGAAGCCAAAAAAGATACTTTTTCAAGTATCTTTTTTGCGATGTCTCCTAATTCATTTTTAGTGAATATTGTTGTCATGAGTTACTACTGTTGTAGTTTTTGTTTTTGTATTCCCATCGTTTCGATATGTACGAGCCAATAGAATTATAAGCAAGATTATGATGATTATCAATAACCAGAAGTATGGTCCGTACTGTAGCCACATAGCACTCCAGAAAGCATTGGCCCCGAGATTATTTTGAACTGGTTGGATAACTGGGGCTTCATCTACTATAGGACTAGTATCCTCTACGATAGTAGGTACATATATAGTCTTGTATCTCTTTTGCACTGTTGGCTGTTTGTTTATCACCACTGTCTTTGTAGGTGATGTCGTACCGAATACTTCTATCAATCCTCTCTGTGTACCATTTGAACCTTCAGAGACTGCGCGGTAGTAGTATATAGTACCCTCTGACAGACCTGTTAGTGTCTCGCTAAAGTTTATAGTATTGCTATTCCCTAGAGTCTTTGAACTTGTACGAGACCCCAAACCTACGCTTGTACCATATTCAAAATATCCATTGAGAGAATAATTGTTTGGATTACTGATAGTACCGTTCATAGTACCAGAATTCCTAGATACATAAGTAGGAGCATTTGTGCGTACAGAAGAATCAGTATCTACTGGATTTGATAGTGCGATAGTGGTAAATGATACGATATTACCCCTCACGATCTGACTACCATATGTACTCTGTCCTGCAGCACAGTATGAGTATGTAGTGTTTGGCTTTAGATTGTATACAGTACCAGAAAGATTTGTACTAGAGACACTATATCGATTACCATAATTTGTAGAGTAACATGGGAATTCTATCCATGCATTCATAGTACCAGATGAGATACTAGCATAACCATTTAAAACTGCAGAGCCTGTGCCCAAATATGAAGGATTGTATGTAGATACATTAGGGAGGATGTTTGTATTACCTCCGTTAACTGTGATATACAGATCCTCAGAATCTGTATTGTTGTATCCGTATGCACGTAGAGTGTAGCTATCACTGACAGTAGGATATATAGTCCTACTACCATAAGTATTCACTGATCCATAGTCAGAGAGATTGGCTTTATAACAATCCCCTGTAGTAGTCCATCGTAGAGTGACCGCTTCACCAGAAGTCACATAATTTCGATTTGATGTAAAACTAGAGATACGACAATTGTCTACTACCGGCTCAGGTGTAGGAACAGGAAAACCACCACATGGATACTGTGAACATGGAGGCTGTGGCTGTGGAGCAGGCACACAACAAGGATTTGTTGGTGGATAATAAACTGGTTGCTGTGGAGCACAGCAAGGTGTAGGTTGTACTACTGGCACTTGCGGAGCGTTGTGACAATAGATATTACAACCTGGCACTGTGACAGCAGAAACAACATCCCCTACAAATAGGAATGCACCAACTATAAACATTGTTATAAATAATTTTTTCATATATTTGCAATTTTAAATCTTCAATAGGGTTACCTGATAATATATTGAAAACTTAAAAAAGCAAGGGAGGAGTTTTCATAAAAAACCCTCCCGAGCAATAAATTTCGACACAAGAACTACTCTGCAGTTGTGGCTATATTGTAGCCCTGCTGTACTGGTTTTTGCCCAACCAGGTTGTTATTGTAATTACAATAACGGCACTTGCTGTTTGTACCTTGTGTTTGAGCCTGTTGGTTTTGATTCTGATTTCCAGCATTACCACCCAGATTAACAGAAGTAGAATTTGAAGAAGATGCTCCTCCACTTAAACTTCTTTTGTTTGAGTAAGCACTGTAGGTCTCACTTGGGATAACAGTAACCCCTAAATTACCACCAGAATTACTAGACTGATAACTACCATTACCGATACCGGCAATAGCACAAACAGTCTGAAACAATGCTCCTGCATTTATGGAAACACCAGCACTCCGATGATAATCTACTTGGGAGATATCTTCAGATGATTGATGGTTCCACGAGCTAGAGCTACTTGTACTTCCGCTCATGTTTCTAGCATGAGCTTCAGCGGCAACTTTTCCTCTTTCTACATCCCTGTCCCTGTACTCAATCTTTACTTCTCCAGGAAGATAGACTGTGTCACGGATACGCTCCACAGGAAGAGTTGCCAATCCTTCTTCAGGGTTAACTTGGTCAGAAAGAGGTAGTGTGATGAAGTTAAAGCAATCACCTTTCAAAAAAGTTAAACTGCATTCTTTGTACTTAAAAGTACCTGCGGTAAAATCTTTTTGAATTGAGTCTTCGTAGTACTCAGTTTTACCACTTCTTAATTTTCTAGTGTTAATAAAACTTTCATACTTACCTAACCGTACATTACCATAATAGATCTGACCCGTTATCCACCAAAGATGCTTAGGCCCAAGTGGTTTACCATTGTTCAGATTTTTGTCTTCGCCTGCATTTTTCAATGCAGTGTTAACAAAAAGAAGAAGCTGTGACTCATAAGCAGAGTCACTCTTGATCTCGTTATAAAAATGCTGACGATATTCAAGAGTTCCAGGCTTGTAGTTGCATACTGGCAACAAAGGCAAGTAATTTTGCGCGATTGCGCTTGTTGTAGCTAAGGCACCTAGTACCATCACTACGAAAAGTAATTTTTTCAAAGTTTTTTTATTTACACATATTGTATCATATTTGGATATAAAAGTCAAGGGGTATTACCCCTATTTTTACCTTTAAAAATCAAGTATAATAAGCGTATTATGACTATCATTTTTGATGACGAAAAAGAGAATAAAGACTTGGCAGATATACATAAACAAGAGGAAGAGAATCTAGTGGCTATGCTAGCAGAATCAAAGTACAATATGCCTCATGTAAACCTAGCAAACCTCCCTATCGAGAACGATGCCCTACGTACTATCCCCGAGGCAGAAGCCAGGGAGAAAGAATTGGCTCCTTTCAAAATACTAGGCAAGAATCTCCACATAGCAATCAAGTCTCCTCAGCCAGACAACATACAGATGGCTACAGAATATTTTACTTCTCATGGATATGAACCACATTTCTATATGGCTTCTACTGCATCACTAGAAAAGGCCTGGGATAGGTATGCCGAGATCTCCTATGCATCAGAATCAAAAGCAGGTAGTATCGATATCTCTGGTGACGTGCTAGAAAAAATCGCCGGTAATATAAAAAACATAGTAGACATCAAAGCCGAGATTGAAAAGATAGAAAAAGAAAAGACCCACACTACATCACACATGCTCGAGGTGATCATGGCCGGAGCTATCGCAGTGAATGCTTCTGACGTACACATCGAGCCAGAGGAGAATATAGTTCGCCTACGATACAGACTAGACGGTATCCTCCAAGAGGTAGCCGACATCCCTATCGAGATCCACAAGTTCATAAATTCTAGAATCAAATTACTCTCTGGATTAAAAATCACATCTCACTCTATAGCCCAAGACGGCAGATTCAGTGTAGTGATAAATGGCGATGAGATATCTCTCCGTGTATCACTCATCCCTGGGGCATACGGTGAATCCATAGTGATGAGACTACTCAATCCAAAATCTATCAGAGTAGAGCTCGAGGATATGGGTATCGAGCCAAAACTTTTTGAAGTATTCATGCGCGAGATCAAAAAACCAAATGGACTGATCCTCCTGACTGGACCTACTGGATCTGGAAAGACTACTACACTATACTCATTCCTACAAAAGATATATTCTAGCGAGATAAAGATCATCACGATCGAGGACCCAGTAGAATATCATCTACCCGGCATCACGCAGACGCAGGTAGATACAGAAAAGGGCTATACATTCCTAGAGGGCCTACGATCAGCACTCCGCCAGGACCCGGATGTGATCATGGTCGGAGAAATCCGTGACAGCGAGACTGCAAAGATTGCAGTCGAATCAGCCCTCACTGGTCACCTTGTATTCTCGACACTACACACGAACAATGCCGCTGGAGTAATCCCCCGCCTGATAGACCTAGAGGTAAATCCAAAGATATTAGTATCTGCACTATCTCTATCTATCGCTCAGCGTCTAGTGCGCAAGCTGTGCGTAGAATGTAAAAAAGAAAAACAAATTTCAGACAGTGAAAAAATTATAATCGATAAAGTGATAGCCGGAGCAGTGGCTCACAAAAAAGATTTGGCAAATTACGGAGTCGACATGACAAATCCATTCAAAACATATGAACCCGTCGGTTGCGAAAAATGTAACTTTACTGGATACAAGGGTCGCATGGGAATATTCGAAGCTGTGCACAACAATGCAGAAATCGAAGCCATAATCCCAAACAATCCTAGTGAACGCGAGATTAAAGAGGTGGCCAGCAATCAGGGCAATCTAAATATGGAAGAAGATGGTGTGGTAAAGATCCTCACCGGTGCTACATCTTTTGAAGAAGTTGCAAGTGTAGTAGATTTCTACGCAGAGTAATAAAAAAACAATCCTAATAAAATTAGGATTGTTTTTTTATTCCATAGGAGTAGAGACTATTCCATTGGATGCGACCTGAGTGATAGCCCCATCTGCGACTTTATATATATAAAATGTAAACATTGCCCCGATAATAGTGATGACTACTGCTGCAAATGGAAAATTTACAGGTATATGAAGATTGATTTTCATATTTTTATTTTAACACAAAACAAAACATCTACCCATAGAAAAAGACATAAATCTCTAAACAATCCTTTAAAAACAAGTCCTAAAGTAATGAGTGGTTGAAGGATAACCCCAGTAATATTAAAAATAAACCAGAATGTCCTACGCGCACACATAGAGCACGGGGCTGATTGCTTAGAGATTTATGTCCTCTTTGCTTTGATGCTATAATACTGTTGTAACTGAATCTACACAGAGTATATCATAAACAAAAAATAATGTCAAGTCCCAAAGATACAACCAAAGATGAAGGCTTTTTAGACCAGACACTCCGTCCAAGTGTGTGGGATGAATACATTGGTCAGGAAAACATCAAGGCCAACCTTAAAATTCTCCTCCAGGCAGCCGAAGAGCGCTCTCACCCAGCAGAGCATATACTATTCTACGGTCCTCCAGGACTAGGCAAGACCACTCTCGCTCACCTCGTAGCGCACGAGACCAGGAGGCAGATCAAGATTACCTCCGGTCCTGCAATAGAAAAGGTCGGTGACCTCGCATCCATCCTAACAAATCTCGCACCTGGAGATATAGTATTTATCGATGAGATACACAGATTAAATAAAATGGTAGAGGAGGTCCTGTACCCTGCTATGGAGTCTGGAGTGCTCGACATCATCATCGGCAAGGGACCATCTGCTCGTACTATCCAGCTCGAGCTACCACCATTCACATTGATCGCTGCGACTACTCGTATCGCACTACTATCATCCCCCCTCCGATCACGATTCTCTGGTGGAGTATTCCGACTAGAATTCTACAATCATGAAGAGATAAAAAAAATTCTCGCTCGCTCTGCAAAGATTCTAGGTGTCACACTAGATGATGGCGCACTAGACGAGATCGCAAAGCGTGCACGATTCACACCCCGCACAGCAAACTACTTTTTGAAGCGTTGCCGTGACTATGCCCAAGTCCACAAGACTATGATGGACAAGGATGCGGTAAAGAAGGCTCTGGCACTACTAGAAATTGACGAGCTAGGACTCTCTGCTTCTGACCGTAGAGTACTAGAGATCATAATTTCAAAATTCAACGGTGGTCCAGTAGGTCTCAAGACTATCGCTGCTGCTACTAGTGAAGAGGAGGCTACCATAGAGGAAGTCATCGAGCCCTACCTCATACAGCTCGGATTAATAGAGCGTGGGGCACGTGGGCGTACTGTCACAAAAAAGGGTTACGCACACTTGGGGTTTGATTTTCCAGAAGAGATATAAAAAAACAGCAAACTTTGTATTTGCTGTTTTTTATATCTTTGATGAAAGGTCTAATGTTTTAATGAGTAGTCAATTGCAAAAAGGTGCCCTGCTTCCCCTTTTATAATTTCTGGGTCCTGCAAGGAAAGGATTACAATGTCGAATTTTTTCCCTTTTGTCATAATGACTCTGTAAACAATAGTTCTCTTTTCGTCTAATTTTTTAACCTTTTGTTTTACAAAAAAATTAACTGTCCGAGTGGGAGATTTATAAATATCACCCCTAAAATCCAAGCAGCTTCTACTTAGAGAATGAATGATCTGCATAATCCGATCCTCGGGGATAATTATTTCCCTTGTTTTTCCAATCGAGTGGTAGGCTTGGAGGAGTGTTATATCCACCTTTTGCATCATTCTTACGTCGATACTAATTTCAGATTTTCTAGATGCCTGCTTCATCTTTAAATCAATTCCAGAAAGATTGGTCACAGAATTAATCATAATTTCTTTTGTGGGTTTACCCTCTTTCTTTTCTTCTTGTTTTGTGGCATCGGCAATAGAACCATGGTCTACATAGAGTATCCTGTAACGACGAATCAATGTGAAATCGTTTTCGAAGCTAAGCTTCTTTGGTGCCTCTTGGGCTACTTGTTCTGGCATGAGTTAAAAATTTAAATTGTGGAAAGTTTTTTTCTTCAAGATAACACAAAAAAACTATTTTGGCAAAATTTGCAAAACACTTCCATACAAAATACAATCATACTATGATCATACTTGGCATAGACCCGGGATTCGAGAGAATCGGAATCGCGATAATAGAAAAGGACGGCAAGAGCAAGGAGACGCTATTGTATTCAGAGTGCTTCAAGACAAGTGCAAAGCTCCCCTTTTATGAGAGAATACTACTGATAGGTGAAAAAATAGAAAGTATATCAAAAGAATACAAACCAAAAGCATTAGCCATAGAAAAACTTTTTTTTACAAACAACCAAAAGACCGTCATGGGCGTAGCCGAAGCTCGTGGGGTGATCATATACTCTGCCATGAAGTACGGGCTACAAGTATTTGAATACACTCCCCCTCAGATCAAGATAGCTGTGACGGGCTACGGCAAGTCAGACAAGAGTGCAGTGATGAGTATGGTACCTAAATTGATCAAGATAGAGAGAACCATAAAATCAGACGACGAGCTAGACGCCATAGCCATAGGATTGACCTGTTTTGCCTGCGAAAGATTTCCACAGATTTGACCCCTTGCAAAGAAAAATAGATTTTGTTACAAATAATCTATTACAAAAATGAGTCGTTTAATAATTTAAATTATCGATAATACAATATGAGTATTGATGAAGAAGAATTCAAAATAGGGTTTGGAAACGAAGACGATGATTCTGCTTTTAGTGAAGATGCAGATCTAGATCTAGATGATGCCCTACTAGATGATGATGGTGAGATAATCGATGAAGATGACGAAGAGGGATTCGAAGATGAATTCTCTTCAGATGATGTAGACGCTATATAAATAAAAAATCCCCCGTGTGGGGATTTTTTATCACACTTATCACAATTCCTCCAAAAATTTTTAACTTACTTTAACTTTAATAATTCCTTTTTTATCTCCCCCATTTAAATACCCAGTCCATTTTTCTAGTTCTGGAACATCTATCGAAAGTGAAGTCTCTGGCTTTGTAAAAACAACAACACTCTTAAAAGTTTTTTTGATAATCTTTTCTTTTGACACACAAGTATCAATATCACCAGATAAAATAATATTCTTGAAACTCAAGCAAGAACCCAATAACTCGTCACTAGATGCCTCTATATTTTTCACGAGTATTATTCTCTCATTTATATCTTTCAATTCTTTTATCGCCTGTAAAAACAAGATTTCATTTCCACTATCCAAGATAATAGCCTGGCTGTTTTCGTATTGTTTTAAATCTTCCATATTTTTAACAATTGCGACATTTGAATTGTCAGACCCAATTTGCCCTAAAAAATTATCGGTAGCCATCGGAAAGGCTGTAAAAAATAATATTTTAGAACCAGAGGAAAAAAGCTCTGCCATCAAAGTCACAGAAAAGTGTGACCCACCAGACTTTTCTCCATAGACAACTAAATAAGGAAAATCATTTTCTGTAGCATTGTAAAATTCATTATTGAGTGTAATTTTATTCATATATTTATTATATCAAAAACACGAGGAATGAACCTCGTGTTTTAACTATCCTATTTTAATTTTACAAAAGCGCTTTTTACCTATGCGGTATACAGCTGATACAGCATGTGCCGTATGACTATCCACCTTTTTATCAGTATCCAGATTGGTAATAGCACCCTCATCTACGAGCCTGCGGAATTCTGTCTTTGAAGCAATTATCTTGTTTGCGAGGAGTACATCTACTAGTAGTGTCCCATCCCCTACTTTTACCTCAGGCAGATCTTCTGGTATTTCAGATTTTTGGAATGTAGAGATAAAATTATTTTCTGCATCCAATGCTTTCTTTTCTCCGTAAAAAGTATTCACAACCGCACGAGCTAGGCGCATCTTCAGATCGCGAGGATTCATACCCTTGGCAATATCGGTAGCCATAGCTTCCATATCTTCGAGGGATACAGTAGTACACAATTCAAATCCTGGGAGGATCATGCCGTCAGTCCAGCTCATGACCTTGCCATACATCTCCTCTGGGGTGTCTGATAAGGCGACCATATTACCCTCTGTCTTGCCCATCTTTTTACCACTACTATCTTCGAGGAGTTTTACGGTAATGACAAATTTTTCTTTATTCTTGAGAGTCTTCATCAAGTTGCGACCTTGGAGCATGTTGAATGTCTGATCATTGCCCCCGATCTCTCCATCTATATCCATAGCTACAGAGTCGTATCCCTGCATGAGTGGATACATAAATTCATGAATAAATATTGGCTTGCCCTCTTCCATTCTCTTTGAGAACATATCACGTTCTAGCATCTGCTGTACTGTCATATTTGATGCGAGACTCAGCACGTCTTCAAAGTTCATCTTACCGAGCCACTTTGAATTGAATTTTATTTGAGCTGCATTCTTGCCAGAAAATGAAATAATTGAGCTTGCCTGCTTTTTGTAATTTTTCAAATTCGCCATCACTTGCTTGTGGGTTAGAGGCACACGAGCAGTACCCTTGTCTGTCGGGTCACCGATCATCGCAGTAAAATCACCCATAAGAAGGATGATCTTATGGCCAGCTTTTTGAAATTCTGAAAGTTTGAGTAGTGGTATAGCATGCCCGAGGTGTAGTGTCGGACCAGTAGGATCTACTCCTAGATAGATAGTGAGCTTTTCACCCTTTGCAATACGAGATTCTAGGTATGCTTTTGAAGGGTAGATATTCTCTATTCCCCGATTTAGCAATTCATTTGTATCATTCTTTATCATATTTATACTTTACCACACCAAATTCAATACATCCACCCCGTCATTTGAGTACAAATGCCACCCCTCAAGAGGGGAATTTTAAAAAATTAATGTTTTCAGACATATGTCGTGGGTATTTTGATTGGAGTTATGAACCAATAAAAAAATGCCCCCGGAGATTGGACCCTCCGAGAGCATATAAATCTGGAACCTAACAAAGAGCAAAGAAGATTCCATTAGATAAACTATACCATACAAGGTTGTTTATTGCAAGTGTTTCTAAGAAAAACCCTTGAGTTTATTTGTTCTTTCTAAAATTATATTAGTTACAAAATTATAGACACTTTCCATATTTTTCTTCACATCTACATCAGGAATTCGAATAACAAACAATCCAAGGTCATTCATAAATGCATCCCGTTCGGCATCATAATCTATTTTATTATCGTGACTCGATCCGTCTATTTCAAAAACTAAACCCAATTCCGGGATAAAAAAATCGACAATATAGTTCCCTACTATAACTTGCCGATCAATATCAAAACCTATTTTATTTTTATCATTGAAAGTTTTCCAAAAAATAACTTCCGCTAAATTGCCAGCTTTTCTTAATTCTTTTGCTCGTGAGATTAAAAGTTTATTTTTAGGAATTTCCCAATATGGATACAAAGAACCTGTATCCCAAAATTCCCCTCTTGAGGGGTGCCTTTTGTAATCAAAAGGTGGGGTGGATGTATTTTTTGTATTCATATTTAATTCCCCTCTTGAGGGGTGGACTCTGTAATCAGAGGACGGGGTTGATGATTTTTTTCTCATAATTAAATTATCCCACAATTGCCATATTTATAGAATATAGTATGTTATTATTAACTTATGAAGAAAATTAAGTTTAAATTTAATAAACACCAGCTCAAAAATTGGATTTTGGGTATTTTTGGTTTTGGACTATTGGTCGTAGGTATATTAGCAATCTGGACTAGCACATTACAATTACCAGACTTTAAACTCTTTACCGAGCGCAAAATAGCCAGCTCTACAAAGATATATGACAGGACTGGAACCATCATATTATATGACGTACACAGCAACATAAAACGTACTGTCATCCCCTATGAGTCTATGGGTACATATAGCAAGAATGCCACTGTTGCTATAGAAGATTCTGAATTCTACCAACATCACGGAGTTAGATTAAAGTCACTGATTCGTGCTGTGTGGGCAAATATGACAGGTGGAAAAATCCAAGGTGGATCGACTATCACTCAGCAGATCATAAAGCAGACATTACTGACATCAGAGAGGACTGTGACCAGAAAGATAAAAGAATGGATCCTGGCAATCAAGCTTGAAAAAGTAATGAACAAGGACGAAATTCTAGCTCTGTATCTAAACGAAGCCCCTTATGGTGGAAATATTTACGGAATAGAGGAAGCTTCAAAAGCATTCTTTGGTAAAGCACCAATAGATCTGACACTCGCTGAATCTGCATACCTAGCAGCGATACCAAATGGTCCTACATACTACTCCCCTTATAAGGGTCGCGCACGCCTAGATACAAGGAAAAATCTAGTATTAAAAAGGATGCTGGATTTAAAATTCATCACAGAAAATCAATACAATGAAGCTGTGGCAGAAAAAGTAGAATTCCTACCTGCGCAACCGATGTATATAGCAGCTCCACACTTTGTATTCTTCATAAAAGATTACTTGGAAAAGAAATATGGAGTAGAGATGGTAGAGAACGGCGGATTAAAAGTTACCACAACTCTTGATTTTGAATTACAGAAAAAAGCAGAAGCTATAGTCCTAGAAAGAGCTCTGGATAATGAAAAAAACTGGGATGGAAAAAATGCAGCCGCAGTGGTAATGGATCCAAAGACAGGTCAAATACTATCTATGGTTGGATCACGAAATTATTTTGATAAAAGTATAGATGGGAATTTCAATGTAGCTACAGCAGAGAGACAGCCGGGATCATCATTCAAGCCTATAGTCTATGCAGCCGCATTTGAAAAGGGATACACAAAAGATACAGTACTATTCGACGTACCTACAGAATTTTCTACAAGTTGTGATGCATATAGCAACCCAAAAGGTAAAAACAAAAAAACAGATTGTTATAATCCAGACAATTACGACAATGCATTCCATGGACCGATGACACTCAAAGATGCTCTAGCTCAGTCCATAAACGTAATAGCAGTAAAACTTCTATACCTAGTAGGAGTACAAGATGCTATAAAGATGGCTCACGACCTGGGTGTGACTACACTCAATGATGCAAATAGATATGGATTGTCTCTAGTGATCGGAGGTGGAGAGACAAAGCTCTTAGATATGACTTCTGTATATAGCGTATTCGCCACAGAAGGTATCAGACATCCAAATACAGGAGTTCTTTCAATATCAGATGGTACAGGGAATATATTAGAAGAATACAAAGACAGACCAGAACAAATATTGAATCCAAATTCAACAAGAATTTTGGCAGACATTCTTACCGACAACAATGCTCGTATCCCTACATACGGAGCAAACTCAGCTCTAGTACTACCAGAAGGTATCCAGGCTGCAGTAAAGACTGGAACAACAAATGACAACAAAGATGCTTGGACTATAGGATATACCCCATCTGTGGTGGTGGGTGTATGGGTGGGTAACAATGATAATATACCAATGAAAAAAGGTGGTGTATCTCTCGCTGGACCAATCTGGAACCAAATAATGATGCAAGCATTAACAAAACTACCCAAAGATGAAACATTTAACAAGCCAGATGAAGTAGATTCAAATTTGAATCCCCTACTCCGAGGATACTGGCAAGGTGGTGATACTTTCAAGGTTGATAAAAAATCTGGAGGATTAGCGACAGAGTTCACCCCAAAAGAAAGTATTGAAGAAAAATCACTAACAAATGTTCATACTATCTTGTACTGGGTAGACAAAAAAGACCCAAAGAATGAAAAGACTCCTGGACCTTCGAGTGATTCCCTGTATGATCACTTTGAGATAAGTGTACAGAACTGGTGGTCAAAAAATTCTTACAAATATAAATACGTGAGTCTAAAAGATAAACCACTGTTTTATGACAATATCCACAACTCATCGACAAAACCGAGTTTTACAATTAAAAACCTACTAAACACACCCTACAATAAAGATGAGACAATATCTTTTAAAGTAGAGGTAAAGAGCCAGAGTCCAATACAAAAAATAGATATATTTGTAAACAACAATTATCTAACTTCCTTAAAAAATGATCCTTATGGTGTATCATTTATCCCTAGTGAGCTAGGTATAGACGGTGGAGGAAATACAATACTGGTAAAAATATACGATATGGATGGTGGTACAAGTCAGCAAAAATTAAACTTTTACGTAAAGTAAAAAATAAAAACCTCGATATTATCGAGGTTTTTATTTTATATCCAAGAAATTTGTACCGGGCATATTTGTACGCAATTCAAGCAAAATCTTTTCCTTACTCATGAGCAACTCCCCTTTTGCAAGTGGTGTTGTGTTTATCTTGATATACCCACCCTTAAAATTTATATTTTCTTTTTCTATTTTAAGATTTGTGTGTTTATATATTACTGAAGATATCTCACTGAGGACTAGATCACCCTTAGACACCATCTTTACAAATTTCTCTAAAAATTTATTTATGTGATTATAATCCATAATTTTACTGACGGTTCATAGGCATCACGAGATACATAAAAGATGAATCTCCTACTACACGAATTATAATAGGTCTATTACTACCATTGAATTCCAGTGTCACACTATCGCCATTTATAGACTGAAAACAATCCACAATGTATTTATAATTTATATTTACACTCACCTCTTCCCCAGACAGAGAACTTTCTATGTGTGTAGTGTTCTCACCTATATCATTATTTTTTGAATCAACTTCAAAAACTTTTTCATTAGGTTTCAGATTAAATGTTATTTGATTAAATTTATCAGATAAAATATTTGAAACTTTTATTGCATACAACAAATCTTGCTTGAGAAGTGTAGCTTGAGTTTTTGATTCTCTTGGAATAATTTGTTTGTAATCTGGGAATGTTCCATCTACAACTCTAGATGTGATATATATACCATTCACAGATAGAGATATCTGATTTTTGTGTAAGATTATTTTTACATCATCATCCACCCCATCTAAAATACGAATTATCTCTGTTGCATTTTTTAAAGGTAATAATATTCCATCAAAATTAAGTTCTTTTTTAATCTTAACTTTCTTTTCTGCGAGACGGAAAGAGTCTGTCGCCACGAACACCAGCATATCGTCCTGTGGGTAGATGTAGACACTTCCAATCTCTGGTTTGATGTCTGATACCGCTGCGCTATAATAAACCGCCTTGAGGCCCTCTACGAGCTTTACAGAGGGTACTGTAATCTCTTCACCGGAGAGTATCGGAATAGTTGGAAAGTCTTCATAAGGAATTGTATTTAATAAAATATTATTTGATTTTGTTTTAACAGAAAAATTAGAATCAATTAATTCAAACTTTACAGTAGAATCTCCGTGTAGTAGAGAAAACAAAGAAGAAAGAATATCACCCTTCACAGCCACTACACCCTCAGTCTCTATCTTTGCCGGTATCTCAATCTCAATACCAATGTTTAAATTTGTAGCTCGAAGTTTTAAAACTTTATTTGAAGCTACCCAAAGTACAGATCCTAGTACTGGAAGAGTGAGGTTCTTTCCTGTAATTCTTTCTGCTGTTATTAGTGCATCTTTTATCTTTTCTATTGAACATTCTAGTTTCATATATTCTTTCTTAATTAATTATTAAATAAACTCTATTACTAATACTATTCCTGTGGATATGTGGATTACTTTTTTCGACTATATAAAGTAAGCTTTTTATCTCTTTTTTAAAATTCTTATAAAACATGTCATCTGTATACTTTGCTGTGGATTAGTTTTGTTTATGTTTTTGTGAACATCTTGTTAAATTCTAGCCCCCTAGTTATTAACAGTTTTATCCACAGCTATTTGAACATGATTCTGATCCTCTCTATCTCTTGGAGTAGGCTTGGATTCGTCTTTAAATCTTCTTTTATTTTGAGGTGTGAGTGTATGACTGTGGTGTGATCCCTACCCCCAAACTTTTGACCTATTAGTGGGTATGAAATATTGAAATCTTCTCGGAGTAGGTACATCGCTACTTGGCGAGCTTGGACTATCTCCTTTCTCCTGGTCTTCTCATATACGTGAGCTTCGGGGATATTGTAATAATCAGCAATTATTTTAATAATATCTTTGATAGCTACATTTTTCTTTGGTCGGATATTATTTTTAATTAAATTTTTTGTCTCATTTAAAGAGAGTGATTTATCTTTGAGTTGAGATTGGCAGATGATTGTATTTAAACTACCCTCCAATTCTCGTATATTACCCTCTAGTACCTCTGCAAGGTAGGAGATGACTGGTTCATCCACTATTATATTTGTCTTCTGTAGCTTAGCTTTGATGATCGCTACGCGTGATTCATAGTCAGGCTCTGTTATCTGTACTGTCATACCAGAAGCGAATCTAGATTGTAGACGTTCTTCTAATCCTTGGATAAAGTTTGGATGTTTATCTGAAGAAAAAACAATTTGCTTATTGTTTTCGTGGAATATATTGAACAAATGGAATAATTCTTCTTGAGTCTTTTCTTTTCCTGATATGAATTGGATGTCATCCATAATTATCACATCGTATTTTCTATACTTCTCTTTAAATCCATTTGGATTTTTGTTTTGAATTGAGTTTATGTAGTCAATAGCAAATTTTTCAAGACTCACATAATAAATCTTTTTATTTGGAAATTTATTCTTGATACTATTCCCTATCGATTGGATCATATGTGTCTTACCAAGACCTGTACCTCCATATACAAAGAATGGATTATATGTTTCCCCTGGTGTGGTGATGATAGCTTGGGAAACTGCATATGCAAGCTCGTTGAATGGTCCAACAATAAAATTATTGAATGTATATTTAGGATTTAAGTTGTCGTCCTTGTTTACATAGAGATCAGCTAGTGGCAGTTCTTTGTTTATAGATATAGGGGCTTGTTCATTTTCTGTTTTTGGTTTTACTACTTCGTGTTTTGTGATTATGTATTCTATATTGCGTACACTATCCTCATAATTCATTAGAGTTTTAAGGATTAGCTTGTGAAATTTATTATTCAACCAGTCTTTTACGAATTCATTTGGTACTCCTATAAATAGTACTCCCTCCTCTTCTTTTACTATCTGTGTATTTTTAAACCAGGTTGTAAAATTTGCTTTTGAAATGGATAATTCGATTTCCGCCAAACAGCTTTCCCATAATTTTTTTGTATCTGATACCATAGTTCCTATTATACTAGTTAAGATTTATAATCGTCCTGTTTGAATTGTGTGCAATCCTGTGTATATCGTGTGGATAACTTTATGGGTTGCATAATGCACCATTATAGTATATATTAGACATTATGTCTCAAACATATCAACCAAACAAACGTAAAAGAGCTAAAACACACGGTTTTCTTGTACGTACAAAGACAAAAAATGGCCGAAAGGTCACTGCCCGCCGACGCCAAAAAGGTCGCGCTAGTGTATCTATAAAGAAATAACATGCTTTCCAAAAAGCATCGTGTTAATAAGGGGGTTTTTGAAGCCATTATGAAAGAAGGAAAAATGGTCTCAAGCCCTCTTTTTACTTTCCGGTATATACCCTCCACTGATGGTGTGGTTCATTTTGCTGTAGTTGCCCCGAAAAGCGTTGCAAAAACAGCTGTTTTAAGGAATTCTCTCAGGAGAAAGGGTTATCGTATGGCTGGCCCATTACTGGCAAAGCCTTTTATCGGCGCTCTTTTCTTTAAAAAGGAGGCTTTAAAAGCTGAAAATGATCAAATATCTGAAAATATTGTCTATTTATTTAAAAAAGCAGGATTATACTTGTCCCGTTAGAGATATGTTGTTTGTGTTTTTTATGTAGGTTTGCTTATAAATAAGGTTGTATTTATTAATTTAAATTAAAAAGAAACGGAAATGTAAGCATTTCCTATCTCTAATGGGATGTCTAAAATAATTATATTTTTAATAAACTTATATCAAAAAACTCCTTTAAAATCGCACTATTCTTGTAAATTTCTACCGACTTGTTCAGAGTATAGTAAACAAGCCTTTGAAAAATATGGATTTTTTAAAGGTTTTTATTTGTCTGTTTGGCGCGTGCTCCGATGTCACCCATGGCAAAAACATAGCTACGATCCTGTGAGGTAGTTATTCCCCTCTTGAGGGGTGGCTTTTGTACTCAAAAGACGGGGTGGACTGAATTTAATACAAAATATATCCACCCCACCCTATCGGGCACCCCTCAAGAGGGGAATTAAAAATACTTAAATTTTATGCTACAATAGACGGATGAGCGCACTATGGAATACATTTTTTTATCAGCCTATATATAATATGCTGGTTTTTTTAATAGATAAGGTTACTTTTGGGGATATTGGTTTTGCTATTATTATTTTGACTATACTCGTAAAACTCATCCTCTTCCCTCTTGCCAAGAAGTCTATACAGAGTCAGATTTATATGAAAAAGCTTGAGCCAGAACTCAAGAAATTGAAGACTGATTATCCAAATAAAGAAGAGCAAGCAAAAAAACAATTTGAATTGTATAAGAAATACGGAGTAAACCCATTCTCTGGTTGCCTTGTTGTTTTACTTCAGCTTCCTGTTATATTTGCCCTGTACTATGTATTTATCAATTTCAAGATAGACAGTAGTATCATTTATAGTTTTATCAATGTACCGGTTGTCATGAATACAAATTTCTTGGGATTATTTGATCTTTCTTTGAATCACAGCATATTCCTAGCTCTATTGGCAGGTGTTTCTCAATATTTCCAGGCATACCTAGCTACTCCAAAGAAGACCATCAAAGACGTAGAGGTTGTATCAGATAATACCAAAAAGACTTTTCAAGAAGAATTGGCAAGTAGTATGCAGTTAAATATTCGCTACGTATTGCCAGTGTTTGTTGCATTTATCGCTTATACTTTCTCTGCAGGGGTTGCATTATATTGGATTGTGAGTAATATATTCACTATAGGTCAGGAATGGTACGTAAGAGACCAAATAGCCAAAAAAGAAAATAACTTCTAATTAAACGTATATGGATCCCGTATGAAATGTGTATATAATATTTATACGGATTTTACAAAATAAACTTAGTCGGTATTATTAATGATAATATAATTAAATACGGAAATGTAAACATTTCCTATTTCATACGGGATGGATAAAGATTCTATTAAAAAAATTGTTGAAGAGATATTTACACACACAGGATGTACTCTTTCTGGTTGTGAGATCACCGAAGACGCAGGTATGACATGGGTAGCCATAAATACTCCAGACTCGAGATTCCTTATTGGCCGTGAGGGAGATACTCTCCGGTCTTTGAACCATCTTGTCCGTAAGCTTTCTGAAAAGAATCACACAGAGGAAGCCACCTCTGCCCTATTTGTAGATATCAATGGTTATCAGAAGAAAAGATTCGATAATTTAAAGGCTACTGCATACATGCTCGCAGAACGTGCTCGATATTTCAAGAGTAATATAGAGGTAGATCCTATGCCAGCTTCAGAGAGACGTATAATTCACATGTTTTTAGAGAATGCAAAAGATGTGACCACTGAATCTACTGGATTTGGTCCAGATAGAAAAGTCGTTATAAAGTACATTGGAAACGATACAATATAGATAATATAAAAACCGCAACATTGTTGCGGTTTTTATATTATTGTAGGTTCAAGCTCCAGAGAGTGTAGTCTTTTTTATTTATAAAGAATAGTGTCCTTTCTGCTTCGTCTACTGCCAGTTTTATTGCATCTATTGGTGTCTCGTAGATTGAATTGGATACTTCGCTCGAGGATCCTATCTCAGTATTTATTCTGATAAATTTATCATTGAATGAGACCTTTCCTTGATACCATATATCTGGATATGCGACACCCTCTACTATATTTGGAATAGCGCAGTACAATCTGACACTATCATTTGTCCACACACATTTTTCTGGTAGTCCAAATAAATTCAGCGGTGTATATTTATTTGTAGATATAGTATATATTCCAAGAACAGGACCATTGTTTGTACTACTACTATATAGAATCTTGTCCCCTGATGGACTCACTAATGTAGTTAGTCCTTTTATCCCCCCTATTACCTTCCTCAGACTTCCTTTTACTGTTGGTAGTGAGTATATATAACCCTCCGTGTTGTATGATGCTTTTGTTGTCAGGAATATAGTTTGATTTATTGGCCATTGTGTTAGCCATTCAGAAAATGTTGAGTTTAGTATTAGAGTTCTTTTAGCTTCAGTAAATGACCCTATTGTCCCAGTAGAGCCGTTTGTATTTTGCTGTAAATAAAAGAAGTTATCTCCGTTTGGGGCTATTGATACATCTATCACATTGTCTGGGAGGAATCCACTCTTGCTACCCCCTAGTGTGCCCGCTGCTGTTTTTATTGTCATACCATCTTCGCCTAGGAGTCTATATATTACATTGTTTGCATTTGATCCAAATAGTCCATCATAAACTTCGGGTATAGTAGAGTTGGATATTTTACCAGTAGCTTTAGTATCTAGATATGTCTGATAGATATGACCACTACTCTTCTTCATATATCTTATCGATGGAACTTTTTCTGTTGTTGGCTCAGGAGGTGTTTTTATTTTTGTGTTTTTTGTTGTTGTGCCCTTTGCTATCTCTGCCACTTTTTCTTCTACTGGCTTTGGTGGTAGTGGTCTCTCATCTGTGAAAAATGTCACCCCTGATACAGCAAAATCAGTGAGCTGTGTAAACTTTGAATTTATATTTATACCACTGACTATATTTTTTATGGCACTGCCTAGGGCATCTGTAGGACTAGGTGTTGAGTCATTGTTTGTTTTAGACCCAAAACCAAAAGGAGAAAATATCTTATCTATTGTTGATGTATTGTTCTCACTACTAGTGTCCCCTACTGGTTTGTTCGTGGCATAGTAAATATATCCACCACCCACAGAGGCGATAGCTATAAATCCTATTATCATTAATATTGTATTTCGTGACATATTTTTATATTTTAGTGTCCAGTTGTTGACCAGTGCCAAGGTTCACTAGATAGATTTTTAAGATTATATTTACTTGCATTTGCTTTTAGCCAGAGGAAACATTTGTTGTCTTTGGTTGCTATCTTTGAACCTTCGCATCTAAAGTCAAAAGCAAGACCGCTCTCATGCATTGAAGTCCCCGGGATTGCTGTGTCTGGCTTACATCTTGCATTTTGCTTGTATACATTTGCTGCTCCACAATTTTGTGCACGCAATTCCTCTTGTCTAGTTTTTGACCTAAATCCAAAACCTGTAATTTTAATATTCTGACTCCATGCCAGGTCTATCATCTTTTTTAAGTTATCTTGCATTGTTTTGCATACTGGGAATACTCCACCAGCTGTCTGCACTTGGTATATACCTTCTGGACACCTCGCTACTGCCGTACCTAGTGGTGGCAGAGCATCGTTTGAACTCATAGCGTCTTCTTCTACTTCTATATTTGCTTGTCCGATATTGAGCTCTCCGCCTAGTAGATCTGGGTTTATAGTATTTAGTAGCATCCATGATCCTAGTGCTAGTACTAGTCCCATCAGTGCTCCACCTATCTTTTGCTTTGATTCTGTCTTTCCAAATACAGAATCTGTACCCATCCACTGTATTCCATATATGACAATCATTATCACAGCCAATGCACCACATATGCCTAGAAAAATTTTCACCATTAGATTAATGTAGTCTCCTAATTGTTTTGTGTCATCTATCGATTTTATCTCACCGATTGGAGCCAGGAGATTGTACTCATCATTTGCTATGCGTGGGTCTATTGCCCCCGGGTCTACTGTGTCTTCCTGGGGTCCTGCTTGTTCCCAGTCTTTGTTGCAAATACCATCACACTCATACGATATTCTCCCCCCTGCGCGGTCCATAGACGACCACTTTTCCCCATCTGGAGTGGCTAGTTCAAAGTAATAGAGACAATCATATCCATCCGCTAAACCTAGAGTCTCACAATTTTCTTCTCCTGCTATGTAGTTTAGTGTGACTGACTCGGTAGCTGGCATTATTATTGTTTTATTTTCCAGCCCTGAACTACTCAATGCGTCGTTACAGTTGAAATTTGGGATAGAACTAGCTGGGCACCTGTCTAGTTCCTTGACGGTTAATTTTAAATCTTTGTTTGCACAGTTAACAGTCTGTATCACGATACTTACTTTTGTGCTACCCTCTTTGTAGAAAGTATCACCAGTTTCGCCATAAGGGTAAAAATTCGCCTTGTCTACAATACACGGAGTTGTGTTCGGAGTATTTACTACTGGAGCTTTGTAGTCAAATGGTGTCGCTGGTATTGAATCCCCTTCATTTGAATCAATAGTAAAAGTATAATTCCCATCTTTTGCTGAATCAGGCATGTCTATGGCTAGCATTTGGGGTGTACCCATGTTGCTAATTTCTTTTGTGAAAGTTTTTGTGAATACTCCGATCTGTTTGTTGTTTTCGAAGGTAGAAAAGACTTTTGCTGTCAGTATCTCTTTATCAGCATTAGATATTGCTGATAGGTTTACTTTCATGGTTACTTTTTTATCTTTTACCTCCAAGCTGTTACTTACTAGGGAAACAGCCTCTATCTTGGCTGTTGATACTATCATTGGTAAAACAAATAAAATCGCTACTATTATCTTTTTCATATTATAGGTTTATTTTAAGGCTTTGCGTTGCCGACTGAAATAATTTTAATGTGTTTTCTATGTTGATGTTTATCTCTGCATATCCCCCGCGGGCTGTGGGCTTTATAGTGAGCATATTTTTCTTTCTCGGTGTTGAGATAGTTTCCCCATTTATTTTCCATTCGTATATGTGGGCTTGAGTGTTTGTTGTGTCACCCATAAAGTATGGTTCTGCCTTGATCGTCATCTCTTCTGATTCAAGTGGAATTTCTTTGTCTAGTATTTTGTTGTAATAAATACCTTCTACTGGGTCTTTTTTGTAGAATAATATTTGTGGGTTTACTCCAGATATTTTGACTGTTCCTGTTGAGTTTGGGCTATCTGTGCTAGACATAGAAACTACTTCTATAGTATCTTCAATCTCATTTGTTAGGTTAAATATAAATGAATTTTTTTTGTATCCTGATTGAGATTGATCAGTCTTGTCGTTCAGCTTCCAATTGTATGTCGCACTATTTGCTTGGATTCCTTTTGGTCCACTAGGTATAGCTATAATTTTTACCCTACCCTCTTTGGGAGGTAGGGCTTTGCCTTTATAAAATGGTGGTACGTAGGAATCTAATGACTGCCATAATATGTCCATATCTCCTGGGCTTAAAATTATCCTTTTTTGTATGATGTCTCCTTCTATTGTCGTGACCTTGATGTCTAGTATGGACTTGGTACCCAGAGCTCCCATTTTAAAAGAAAAATCTTTTACGCCTGTATTTTTTAGTAGAACTTTTTCTCCACTCCTCCATTCTATTTGTGCTCTGTTTAGGTCTGTGGCATAG
The DNA here is from genome assembly GCA_041674285.1 of Minisyncoccota bacterium. Classification (GTDB taxonomy): domain Bacteria; phylum Patescibacteriota; class Minisyncoccia; order Phycocordibacterales; family UBA9973; genus UBA8515. The sequence continues at coordinate 44,454 of JBAYVZ010000005.1, read as the reverse complement.
CTCTCTAGTGTGATCGTTACATCATCGTAAGGTTTTGGGTTCTCTGGGACTACATTGGCTACTATGTCTAGAGCCTTGGTTTCAGCGTATATTTTTTCGCCTGAAATACTAAAAATAAACCCAATTATAAAAATTAGAAAAAAGAATTGAAGTAAGATTGGAGAATTTTTACTCACTCCTTTATTATATGATACATTTAGAATTCAAACAATTATTGTTGTGCATTATTTGCATCATCTTTGGCTTTTTTGATGGCCAATATCTGGGATGGGTCTGAAGTGATTATCTGGTCTTCTGTATATGAGGCGATTGTTTTTACTGCTACGTGTTTTAAGCCAGCAAAGAATATACCCTCCCCCACATTTGCTTCTAGTAGTAGATATTTTTCCTCGTCAGTTAGGTTGAATGTTTTCTGGAGCACATCTACAGTAGATGGAGATTGCTTTAATAGTAGTTGTATAGATGAGTTGGTCACTATTGGTACGCCATATGGACTCTTCATAAAGTCTCCTACGTCTTGAGTGATTGTCGCGAGTCCTAGGTAGTATTTACGTCCACGCTTGGCGATAGAGTATAGGAATGAAGCAGTATCTTCTGATTTCATCATCCACCAGGCCTCATCCACCACTAGGAGTCTCTTTTTTATATTCTTGCGAACGGCATTCCAGATGTAGTGTGTGACTATATACATAGCCACTGGTTTGAGTTCGTCTTCCATATCACGCACAGAAAATACTACAAATTTTCTGTTTATATCTACGTTCGATGGCTTGTTTAGGAATGAAGCCCATGACCCACGAGTGTATTTTGCTAGTCTTTGTATGATAGACTCGCTACCCTCCATACCAGAGAGCACCATTTCAAAGTCTGATAGTAGTGGTGGCTCTATGTTTCTAAAATCTGATTCAGGTGTGATGTCTTTTAGTGCGTATGTTTCGGTAATAGCTCTGTCTATTATGGAATCTTCTTCTGGTGTGAGTCCTCCTAACATGATACGGAATAAACCTACTAGATTTATAGTATTTGAACGCAACACATCTCCGCCAGTCTCGTCTGCGGATGGTATCGGCAAGTCAAATGGGTTTATGTGGTGGTCGCTAGATAGTGCAATATTGAAATACCTACCCCCTACTGCTTCTGCTAGGTACTCGTATTCACGCTCAGGGTCGATGACTATCACTTCTGTGTCGAACATCAGTGTTCGGATAATTTCTAGCTTTGTCGCATATGATTTACCTGCACCAGATGTAGCAAATGTAATCGAATTGTAGTTTGGTAGAGAAAAACGGTCGAATATAATAAGACTTGAATTGTGCCTATTTACTCCATATAGGATACCCTGATCTGATGTCAGGTCAAAAGATACAAAAGGAAAGATTGAAGACAATGGCTCTGTATTAAGCTTTTGGTGTATCTCTAGCATATCTGTACCTGTAGGTATGACACTCTTGAACCCCTCTTCCTGCTGGAATAGGGCTGGCTTTAGATATATGAGCTTAGATTCGAGAATAGATTTTATCTCATTTTCTGTTTTAAAGAGTTCATTCTCGTTGTCTGCGTATATTGTGATATATAGACCCACATTAAACATCTTTTCTTGGGCTTGCAGTAAGTTGTCACGAAGACCTTCTAGGTCTTGGTATGCTGTATCTAGTATTGGGTCGCGAACTAGCCCCTTTGATTCGCGTATAGCTACCTGACTCTGTACTTCAGCCACCTTTTTCTCAAATGTACGTAGGATTTCTGTAGTCTCTATTGGGTGTATATTTATAGATACATCAAAGACCTTGTCTAGGTTGATTATAGGAGAAAACCAATTGTCTACTAGATATCTAGGGTATGATATGACAAAGAAAGTACGAGCAATCTTATCCCCTAGGTTTAGAGATTTTGGTGTTATTTGTAGTGCCGAAGGGGCTATCACGTCTTGGAGCTCTAGTGTCGCCGCACGGTAAATCTCCTTTGGTAGTATAGGCATGACACCACTACCCTGCTTGTTTTGCTGGTTATTGTTGCCTCCCCCAAATAATGATGAAAAAATTCCCATCCCGTTAGAAGCAGATCGCGATCGTTTCGCGACTTTGCTCAGTTATATTTTTAATGTTTCGATAATTATTTTTCATATTTTTTATTTATAAATCGTGATCGCGGCTTCTAACGGGACCCATATTATAATTTCATTCCTTGGCTTATATCGCCAGGATTAAATGTTTTATAAAATAATTCTACTACTTCCTCTGTTTTTAATTGAGAAGTTCTAATTCCCATTCCTGAAAGTCCTGATGCTACTACGCTCACACGCTGATCTAGCTGAGATCTGGTCTCTTCGAATTCAGCCATCTCTGTTTCTTTTTTGGAAAGCTCTGCAGGAGCAGACATACCTACTCTACTGCCAGTTAGTTTATCAAATATTCCCTCTGTAGGTTTTATTATTGTGGAGCTGTATGGGATTACGATAAAGAATGACTTTGTCATTATGTTTACCTCGTCAGTAAAAGATCTTATGAAGTCTATGTATTCCTTGGTCTGTATCTTAAGTAGTGGCTCTACTTGGTTCTTCATCCTGTCTTCTAGTGTCATTAAATACGGACGGATATCTAATCTTCGAGACTGCACTACTATTTCCACGGAAAAATCCAGACTATTTAGGAATGTTTGGAATTGATTTATTATTGCTACCTGCTCATCGCTAGATTTTAGAGATAGGTTTATAGAAGAAGCTATCAGTATTGCCCGATATCCCCCATCTTTCAGGATGATCACTCCATCACGGATTTCTTTTATTGGTACAAATTCTTGAGATTTTTCTGCATTGATTGCCATTTTTATATTATATCATCAATTTTTATTTTTAGTGCAAAAAAACCTCTACTACGAGAGGTTTTTTGAGTTATCTTCTTCTTTCATGTCGAGTCCCCATGCAATATCTTTTAATTTACTTTGAGACATTTTAGGTACGACAGAGGTTTGTTTTATTTCTTCTTCTGATTCTTCATTTTTTTCTTGGATTCTCTGTTTCCATATATATAGTTTATTTCCGAGTGCATATGTTATCGCTGCCTGGAGATAATATATGAATGGCTGATTGTTTATCTTGTAAAAAACTAAAGCCAATACTAACCCCGCAATGGGGATAATCAGGAATATGCCTATCCATAATGGCATCGTTTTGTATATTAAAAATACAATACCCGCTCCCCCAGCTAGGTATGAGAATTGTTTGAACGTAAAAGGTCCAAATAATTTATCTTCTATATCTATGAATTGTGGGACTTTGAATTGCATGTATATGATTGGTGTTTATATTTGCTCATGATATGGATCATGAATCACTGACTTTGTTGTGTTTTGTGGAGGTATATTTGATATTGGTTGATTGCTTTTGGATACTCCACTTGATGTTGCTCCCTGGAGCTTCATATTTAGTATTGATTTTGTTGATTGGGGGTTCTCTATACCGTACAATACTGATTTTTGTGTTTCCTTGCTCGGTATAATGTGTGATTCCTGGGGATTGTTACCCTCTTCTACTACCGAGACCCCAGATTTTACCATTATATTGTCTTCTTTTATTGTAACTTTTTCTTCGTCTACTTTTTCTTCTGTATTCTCGTCTGCTAGTATCTCTATCCCCGATATTTTCATGCCATCATCCGTCTCTTTTTTTTCAAATTCTGCGATTGGTAAATTTACTGGAACGAATGGCTCTGTTTTCTTGTATGGGGGTGTCGGGATATTTGATTTCTTATATGGAGGTATCGGTATCTCTATTTTTTCTTTTTCAGCGTCATCTCTTTTTGTATTTTGAATTAGGAATGACCTTATGTTTTTAAAAACCTGTTCATTGACTTCTGATACTATGAGATCTATATTTTCTGGCGAAGCTTGGACCCCTGCTGACAGTTCATTTTTGTAGTTTTCACTGGGGATTATCCCTAGCATGACTTTTGTGGTTACTTCATCTAGGGTGCTCATGCTCGGCATGTTCAATTTGTACTTACTGGCTATATTGTATAGGTTCTTTTTGTAGTTGGAATTTGTTATAGCCTCTTGGACAGCAGGTGGCAACCCTTTGAATCTGTCGTCCATATTCTGAGCTCCACCGTATTTGTTTTTTGCTATGTTCTCTATGTTTGATTCAAATGTATTTTCTAGGGCTGGGCGGATAGATGCGAATACTTCCCTATCTATTTCAGATATCATGGGTGCTATCTTTTCTTTAGGGAGAGCGAGTTCTTGGATTAATATATCCTCATATTGATTCAAGTGTATGACTCCTAGGAGAGCCAGGCTAGTCTCTGTTATTAGGGCTTTTAATTGGTCCTCTGTCAGATTATACCTATTGCCTATTTCTTCTGTCTGATCTATCCAGGCCATGCTACTAAAAATAGCAGCAGCTTCTGGTGGTAGCTTTGAAAAGTATTCTGCTATTTGTTTTTGTAGTTCTGTTTTGTCCATCCCATTAGAGATAGGAAATGTTTACATTTCCGTATCTTATTAATTTTTATTATGTAATATTATTTTATACTTAATTTTAACTTATATTTTATTTTATTAACAACACATCTCTAACGGGATCCATCTATTTTCTAGTGACCTCCATGTCCATGATCGTCGTGCCCTCCACCATGATCGTCATGTCCACCACCGTGGCCTCCTCCACCTCCCGCAGATTCCATTTTGAAGTTTGCACCCTTTATCGCTTCTGCAAATGCGTTCTTGAAGTCATCTTTGAATTCCCCAGAACCTGTACCCATATTAACCTGAGGTATATTCTTCATACCAGTCCTCATACCCACTGCTACTGCACTGGTGATACCAAAGATTAGTTTTGTAGCAAAGGCGTCGTTCTTGATAGAGTCAAGTTTTGAGAGGTTGAGCGGGTTGTATGTACCGCGAGTAGAATCTGCAGAAAGCCTGTCCTTTATCGATATGCTCTTTGCTGAATTTTCTGCCATATGATCCAGGTCGTAATCTAGTTTGTGATCTGTCTCGTGTTTTAGGACTGTTTCTTTGTATTCTGTTGTCAGCTTGTTCTTAATCTTGTTATTGTCTGATTCTGTGAGTGGGGCTGCGATTTTTGCTGCCAAGGCATCTTTTTTGTCTGTAGATAATCCAGCTACGCTTGTCGCATTGTTTTTAAGTAAGAAGTCTTGTGTAATTTCTGCTTTTCTGTCTGCACTGTATTCGCTGGTTGCACGGGCTAGATTACCCTGATCTTTGATGTAGTCATTTTCTCCCGGTACTCCAGAAACAAGACCTTTTTTAATATTATTCTCAGTATCCGCTCTCTTTGAATCTCTGAATTTTTTATCCACCGCTGCCTTGTCTACTGCCCCAAGATCTTTGTATGGTATTTTAGGATCAAGATGTAATTCTTTTGCAATTTTTTCGTATTCATGATTTGCGTGGACAATATCTCCAACTTTTTTCTGCGCCTTGTTTATTCTACCTCCTATGCCATTCATAACTCCACCAACCTCTGTAGGTAATATCTGGCCTGTTGTAGGGTCCTTTCCTCCACCAATAGTGCTTTGCCCAAAAACTTTATGCATTCCGATTTTGGTTCCTAACTTGCCTAAATTACGGCCGACAAAACCACGTTTTTTGTTATATGCTTGCATCAGGCTCGAGTCACCAAAATCCTTCTCAGCTCTCGATGCTGCTTCGTATTCTTGGGTTGACGTAGTTCCAGCTGAAGCTTTTGATGAAATTTTTCTGATTACACTTCTTCCTGCCCATCCTACGCCTGCACCACCTAGTGCTAGAGCCGCACCACCAGCCACCTTTAGGCCTGTAGTCACAGAGCTAGCTACCCCTTTTGACATATCGGATGCCACACTTTTTGCTTGCCATAGTAGTATCATTATCACGATGAATGGTACGAGGGTCTGCAATACGAATTCTGCTCCTTGTGCATTTGAGTAGAATAACCCCATGAATCCCTTTGATAGGAATAGGAGTATCAGATACATCATAAACATAAATACTGGAGCTAGCATCGCAGTACCGATCAGCTCTGCCCACCAACCCTTCCATCCAAATCTCTTTAATCCCTCTGGGAGGTCTGGTGCCGCATAAGAGAAGAATGCGAGTGGCACAAAAATCATAGAGAACCATAGTCCTACTACCCTACCCACAAAGATTAAGGCTACAGATATAAACACAAAGAATCCTATCAAGTTTATAGCTACAGCTAGCAGTGTGACTAGGAAGAATGGCCCCACTCCGATACCCTGATTGGCAGCTTCCATGTCTGCTGCATTTGGATTTGTCACTTTTCCATTGTCTACACTCTGGATATTTATATTTTTCGCATTCAATATTATCGCTTGGGGATCTACCTTGTCTACTAGAGCTGCTGACAATGGTAGCTGACCATTTTGTCCGTATACATAGCTAGATACACTGCCGTTTCCGTTTGAGTTTTGGCCATTTTTAACTACTATATTTATCGCATCTGAATTGTAGAACAATCTAGTCAGTATATTGGATGCGTCGATTACTATCTGTGTGGTAAATAGGCTAAAGTTTATCAATAGTCCGATGATGACTACCTTTACTATCATATCCTTTGCTCCGTGCCCAATATCTAGGATCATCTTTACAGCAGCAGAGAGTAGCAGGAATATAAAGAATATATTACATAGATCACGTACGATCTTCCACCCTTCTGTGACAAAAGGTGTCCTGTATGAAGAGTCCTGTATAGAATAGTGCAATGCAAAGTCAAAGAATTTGCCACCTAGTGCAAATAGGAAAGATGTAGGGACAAAAACTGCGTAGTAGAATAACTGAGCTACACATCCCATAAAAGTACCGCTCGTGTTTGCTACCTCATCTAAGATCGCTGGCATCATAGAGCACCCCGGCATGATCGTGTCACCCGTAGAACCTCTATATGTCTTATCCCCTACTGTTATATTCGGACCCTCTCCGTCCTTCGCTGCTGGTGGAGTTTTAAACTGAATGTCAAACTTTTCTTTGTTGGTGACTGGATCAATTAGTGCTGAGTAGACATATACAGCCCCAGCTGCTAGCGTTGCTGCAGCTAATGTGGCAAGAGCCACTTGCCCAATTCCAGGTATAAGAAAAACAAGACAAGCTGTCGACATTTTAATTGTTATAGCTGTAGCTAGAGATGTAGCTAGGACTGTAGTCACACCACCGACATTGTTTACTTTTACTATGCTCATCGAGTCAACTGTCGTCACATAATCAGTGTCTGGGTTTAATTCTTTATTTACTAGTACTGGTATTGTGTATTGACCAAATCCATTTGATTTTGAATATGGACTATCTACTTTTTGCATTTCTGAGCTAAGTATAGTTTTATCTAAAACACTTAGACCAGAAAGTTGTTCTTTCATTGTTAGGTGAACAGAAAGATTCTCGGTCGTAGACCAGCTTTCTGTGGTGTATATGTTTATTCTGAGGATCGATACTGTTTTTGTAGAGCTAGAAGCAGATGTAGGTCGAATACTGATGCAGTACTGGACTCTACTTTTTTTACAATTGTCTATTATTTCAGTATCTGCCTCATTTTCAGCTGAGGCTATGTTTGTCTTTATTGCATGGTTACCTTGACTATTTTTCTGCAATGAAATAGGCGCGAAGAGGTTCGCGATAATTAGAAAAAGCAAAAGATAGCTACCAAATTTTTTCACAATTATATTATATCACTTCATAAAAAAATAACATTATTTTTTTATGAAAATATGTTAATAAAACTCGCCATTTTGTGGCGAGTTTTATTGTTACCAAATCATAAAAGCATCCTCAAAATTTTTGTATGCATTCTTTGGTTTATTTTCAAATTCTGATGCACCAGAGAACCATGTGATCTTACCAAAATCTACCTTTCTAGTATCGTCGGTGGCTCCTGATATTAGATATAGATTCAGGGCTTCTTTTGTATTTATGTATCCCCAGTAATCTGATCCTACTACTTGTACAAATCCTATAAATGTCTCGAGTGTCTCATTCCTCCCACTTCTATCAGACCACTCTCTCCTGCCTGGTTCGAGGGCATCTAGGTATTGGCCCGTTTCTCGGAGTAGTATATCTAGGACTTTTTGGTAATTTTCATCTCCTTTGTAGTTATATATACCATCAGGGTTTTTGATATTTGCATTTTCAAATGTCATTGGGACTGCTAGTTGGTCTGGTATATATCTTTTTATTATTCCATAATCATGCATATTTTGTAGGATATGAGCAGCTACTGCACCTGCCGCTCCGCCTCTATCTTTTTGCTTTGTAATGGCTGTATTTATAATTAGATCATCTCCGTGCTCTTGGAAATATCTATTTCTGTATGAGTCTGTGACTGTTATGTATGGAGTTTCAAACGACGCACCTTTGTCCCCTGGTAGGAATGTCTCTGATGGTTTTATTTTTGAAAGATTTGCATATCCATTGTCTCTAGATTCTAGCATGTAGTCTTTGCCGTTCGACAGAGCTCTGCTCGGCCCTAGAGTCTCTCTTTCCTTGTAGCACTGAGCGGTGTATTCTTTTGATTTATTTATTACATTTTCGTATGTCTTCTGATTGGCTACTTCTAGTTTGATATCTTCTGCTGTGGCTAGATTCGGCGCAAGTCTATAGAAAAGCCTAGTTAGCTCCTCCATCCTCTTCTTGTCTGTGTCGTTGAATATTATGTTTACTTCGCACATATTTTTCTTGTCATCGACTGTGATATCATTTTCTGACTGTTCATCGTCCCATCCAGGGAAATATGAATAGGCATTTGATGCTTTCAAGTCTGTGTGACACCCTGAATCGGCGCTATCTTTTTTGCCGTCACCGTCATTGTCTATGCCATCGCTACACTCTGGTTTTGATGTTATTAGGTCACCGTAGTCAAATGTATCACCTCCACCATTCGTACCCCCTCCCGTAAAGCCACTATCACCACCTGTAAAACCACCCCCTCCTATAAATCCACCACCAGTGACACCTCCCCCACTGATAAGTCCACCCCCATAAGTTCCACTACCGCCGTATGGGAATGGATTAAGTTTAGGTATTATTGTGTTTGATAATCCATTGTTCGCCGTGCTCTGTCCATTGTTCTGTGACCCCGTGCTGCCTGTGTTGCTTGTCCCGTCAGTGTTTGATCCTGTTGATCCATTCCCGGCAGTTTGGTCCGTTTGGTTGGGGTCCGTATTGTTTGTGTTATTTTGTGTGTCTACGTCGTCTATCTTGTCGGCTGGTAATTGTTTTGATTGTCCGAACAGAGACGTGAATTTTTTCCCGATGCTTTCTCCTCGTGTTGTGTTGTCAGTGCCTGCATTTTTAAATATAAAATATCCTATAGCAATCAAAATACCCATTACGATGAATGTTATGATGAATGCTCTTAATTTGTTTCCATTGTTTTGCATATTTTATACTTAATTATTTATTATGGGAATTGTATAAATCCACCACCATTGTTGCCCACTGATCCGGCAGATCCACTATTCCCTCCCGTGCTAGGACCAGTACCACCACCTACATTTATAAATCCACCACCACTATATGACCCTAGATCTGCAGGTGCTGCCTGTGTACCACATCGGTCTATTTGTTTTTGGATATAATCTTGTTTCATTATCTCATCCACTTGCCTCTTTATGTCAACAAGCTCATTTATGTTTACAGTCGTCTCGTTTATCGTCTGGCTATATATATCTATAGCATCGGGTACCGATTCTTTGTAGCTGTTTAGATTTGATGCTATCCCTAGAGCTTTTTCTGCTACTGGAATATTTTTTGCATAATATTTCTCAATTGCAGCTTTGTATTTTTTGTATTCTTCTCTGTCTAACCCCGCAGTCTCTTCTATTAAATTGTTCTGCATATTGATCTCAGCTTCTTGGGTATTTTCTAGTATTGTTTTGTTGGCATTGTATACATCTTGCTTTTTACTACCTACCCAGCTTGATATTGAGCTTACTAACATACCGATACCAGCTACAGCTAGACCGATAGGAGCTCCTATGCCTGTCATAGATATCACACCTCCAGTCACCATCAATATATTGCCTGCTACTCCCCACCCCTTGGACACCTCTTGAAAATCTGGATCTGCAAGATTTACTCCTTTTGCTTGCAATGAATCAATATTTGATAATATGTATTCCACGTCTGTGGTCCAGTTTGGATTTGGTCCTGGTATGCAGTAGTCTAGCTCCCCTACGCTCGGTAGAATTTTTGGGATGATCTCTACTGTTTTAGTTAGTTCTGTTTTGTAATCTCTTTGATTTTTTAATACTACCCCTAGATTATTTGAACTGTTTTTCTTTCCTGTTATGTCGAATTCTTCATTTTGATTAAACCATCCCGATGCTTGAGGAGAATTCATTGAATTGTTCCCACTAATTCCCATATTTGTCAGGCTAGTTATATCTTCTCCAGTGCTGTTGTATACTCTGTTTGACCCGAGTCCTCCAAATGTAGTATATGAATTATCTCTTTTACTAGAGAGCTTGCTCACTCCGTCTACCATTGCTTTGTTTATTAGAGCATCAAATATTAGGCTCATTGATTCATTTATCTGGTCAGCCATCTCTAGTTGATTGTATGATGTACCCATCACTCTTGATAGCTGTCCGGATATTGCTATACCTGGTGTGACTGTCTCCCACTTTTGACAAGGTTTTTCTTTTGCATTTGCTGGTGTGTAGTCTTTTGGTTCTGCACATTTTTTCTGACTGAGAAATCCATCCCCCCAGTTTAGTTCATTTAGTGTGTCTTGTGTTGATCTAGCACTCCTGTCAGCTATTTCTTGGGATGTTATCAATCCGAATCCTAGTGGATTGTTTGCTGGATTTTGAGTCATTCCTAGCCACCCATCCCATCCACCGTTTGCAAAATTACGTGAGTATTGCTCCGGGGTGGTGTTTTTCATCATATATCTATTCAGATTTGACTGTGAATAGCTGTTGTAGCTATTTGTTCTATTTTGAAGAAAAGCCCTGGCAAAATCTCTGCCATATGGGTATGTTTCTTTGTCTTGGTATTTGCTGATTGGTCCTAGAATTGAATTTACTTCACTATCTACGATACTCTTGAAATATGATTGTGGGTCACGTATAAAGAACGGATCACCATTAAATCCAGTGTTTATCCAGTTCACTGTCTGCTCTGTTAGTTTCGCTAGTGCGAATTTTGCTACTCTGTATGCTAGACCATTTAGACACTCCTCTCTTTGGTTTACCCGTTCATTTATCTCTGCAGTCTTTGCAGTGTTCTCTGCTGTTTTTACTAGATCTTTGTTTTCTACTGGTATAGCAGAAGCACCCAAGGACTCGCTAGTTGTCTGAGATTTTAGGAATCCATCTGTTATATTTTTAGCTTTTGTTGAGTCTGATTTTTTAGTAAATAATCCAGATATAGAGCTCAGTGCTCCACCCATACCTCGAGCCGTGCTACTAGAGCATCCTATGAGTGACCCGAATCCTCCAAATGCATCCGCTCCTGCGGTCTCGGCTGCAACTGTAACAATAGGAGCAAATACTAATTGCAAGATAATAAACAACGATATAAATTGTGTATAAAATCTAGTTCGCATCTTTTTCAAGTATACCATTATCTATAAATGTTGTCTTCATTTCTTCTACTATTTGGTTGATCTCATTTGTATATCTTGTATACATTGCGGTGCCTGTGGCTGCAGCTACAGGATTTGTTAATGCGTCGGACATTTTGATTATAGATATACCAATCTTGTCATAAGCATTTATAAGCAAAAGATGATTTTGCGCCACATTCATCGGCGCTGTTATTGTGGTCATGTCTTTTGCCAGGCTCCTGTATTCGTTTGATATCTGAGCTAGATCTCCGATGAGAGCACTATCTTCATTTTCCATGGCGCGAGCCATTATTTCGAGTTCTGTGCCTGGCAATCTGTTTTCGTGCTTTGTTATTATATTTTCGAGGTCTTTTTGGTATTTTGCAAGATTTTCTTTGTTTGATTTGGTTGTTTTTATACTATTACCTATGTATGTATCTGGTGTTTCTGTATTCCCTACTTCTTGCCCTATAACTGAAGTTAAGTTCTCGACGGCATTTGTATTTAAAGCTCCAGATTCCTTGAGAGACATAAAAGAAGAGAAGAATTCTATAGCTAATTTTTTTGTTTCGTCCTCTTTTTCTTCTGTATTTGTGTCCATTGTCCCATTTTGTGTATTTAGGGCTTTCTTTTTATTGTCTATTATTGTTTTATTTGAAAAACCATCAGATTTAGGATCTAGGCCCCATAGAGATTCCTCCCAATCTGCTATTCCATTTTTATTTGAATCCTTTGACATCACATCTGAAACAGTCAGCCCACTCTCGAGTCTGATGGTGTCTGTGGGGATAGAGGTGGATTTATTGTCTTTTTTGTTTTTAAAGTATTTATATAGAGCATTGCCCCCTACTGCAGCCCCTAGTAGTAGGACGAGGATGATGACTCTGGCCACGAATTCGTGACTAGGGAGATAAGATTTTTTATTTTCTTTATTCACAAAAATATTATATCATATATGTATGCAAAATATTCTAGTAGATTTGAAAAAACTCGGGTTGTTAATTTTAATTTGTTTGTTTATGTCACCACTATTCCCATACACAGAGACAGAGGCTTCTTATAGTGGAAGTTATTTTGGAGGAAAAGTGATGGTAAAAGAGTCTTGTACTTGTAGTCCAGGGGATTATCTGTTGACCATCAGTGGACCCAAGGGCAGTAGTGGTACATATCTGTATTCTCCTCTGGCCGGAACAAAGACTTATTCTCGGGGTACCGTAAAACAAGGTAGCTATCTCTTGGGTCAGTATAGTTCTGGTGGGTCATGTCTTATGTTGGGTACTCCCTGCGAGCCAATTACAGCATCAAAGGGCACTATCAAATTTGTAGGTACATCTTTCTAATTAAATAAAATAAAAACCTTACAGGTCGGACCTGTAAGGTTTTTATTTTACGAAATCAAGCCAGTTTTGGAGTTTTATGTCCTCTGCTCTAACTTTTTCATTTATATTGTATGTTTTGAATAATTCAGATATCTTTTCTTTTAGTAGGGTGTCCTCTAGATTTTTCTTTAGCACCTTTCTCTTGTGGGCAAATCCAGATTTTAGTATTTCAAAGAATTTATTTTCTTGTTCCTGATCCTTGAAATTCTTTTTTGATATAGCTGTTATAGCGATAATGGCAGAATCTACCTTTGGTGCCGGAGAAAAGAATCTTTTTTCTACTTTCATCATGTATTTAGGTGTACCATATGCTTTTACGCTGATAGACAGTATGCTCTCCTTGCCGTCTCGGGCCACTATCCTCTCGGCTACTTCCTTTTGGACTAATAGCACCATGCGCTCTGGCTGATTTTCTTCAGAGAGGAATTTTTTTAGTATTGCACCGGTTATATTATATGGGATATTTGCTATTAGCTTGTAGCTTTTTGCTTTTAGTGCACTCGGATTCCACTCCAGACAATCCCCTTGCACTAATTCAAATTTCCCGTTTTCTATTTCTGTCGCGAACTTTTCTTTCAGAAAGTCTATAAGATCACGATCTTTTTCAATCGCAATGACATGTCCCGCATTTTCAAGGAGTTTCTCTGTGAGAGCGCCTTTACCCGGACCGATCTCTACTATAGTATCTGCATTCCCTACCTCGCCGGCACTAATCATCATATTCAATGCTGGTTTGCTCTTGAGAAAGTTTTGCCCTAGTGATTTTTTAGCTTTATGAATCATGTTTTTATACTACCATATTTTTGCGAAGTAGATTTGTTCTCGAGCGAAGTCTTGCGCAGGAGCTTAGAAAATAAATGAGTTGACGAATATTATTTTCTTGAGCGCGGGTAATGAAATGAAAACTTCTTTTCATTTCATCCGGTTCGTGAAGCGAAATGGTCGTTGCATAGCAGACCATAGGAAAAAATTTTTCAACAGAAAAATATTCGTGCTGAGTCCGAGAATTAATCTACGAAGCAGTTAAATATACACAATCCTTTCTCCATTTCCGCCACCCCTATCATACTCTACTAGGTGTGATGGTATGTCTTCTAGGAATTCACTAGGGGTATTTACCTGCTTCATACCGAATATTGTTCGTAGTGATGCATAGCATAGATATAGCTTTTTCTCGGCGCGAGTCAGTGCTACATAGAATAGTCTGCGCTCCTCCTCGCTATCCTCCTTCTTGCCTCCACCGGGGCGTGAGTGCGGGAATAAATCTTTTTCAAGGCCTGTGATAAATACGTATTTGAATTCAAGGCCTTTGGATGCGTGCACAGTCATCAGGCGTACTCCTCCTGGTTTTGGCTTGTTTATCAGGCTGTCTTGATCACTAGATAGTGCTGCGTCTTCGAGTATTTTATCTATACCCTCCTCGATATCGAAACCATCGTATCGGATGGCGAGTGTCACTAGTTCCTTCATGTTTTCTAGTCTCTCTAGGTCATCGCTAGTGCCCTTTTTAAGTTCTTCTTCTAGTCCACTACGCTCAATGATGAATTTTATTATTTCACTTGGCTTGTTCACCATGGCGTATTCATGGATCTCATCTAGTAAATTGTAGAAGTTACTGATCTTCATCTGCATACTAGCTGGCAAGTCATTGATTCCTCCGGAGAATAGTTTTACTAGAGTCACTTTTCCGATACCTCGAGCGGGAGTATTGATCACCCTCTTGATGTCTGACAGACTATCACGATTCAATGCTGCACGTAGATAAGATAGGACATCTTTAATTTCTTTTCGGTCAAAGAACTTTGTACCGAGGACTTGGTATGGGATATTTTTTGAAAGCATCGCTTCCTCTAATACGCGGGATTGGAAATTCGCACGATAGAGTATAGCTATATCTTCGGGTTTATTTTCACGGAGCAATTCATGGATCTGATTTGCTACATACTGCCCCTCATATATCTCGTCGAAGGCCTCGTATATTGTGATATCCTCCCCTGTCTCCTTTTCTGTGAAGAGCGTCTTTGGCACTCGGAATACATTTTTATTTATCACATTGTTTGCTGCCTCGATTATATTCTTTGTGGATCGGTAATTCTGTTCGAGCATCACAATCACAGTTTTCGGATAATCTTTTTCAAAATGAAGCATGTTCTTTATATTTGCTCCGCGCCAACTATAGATATTCTGATCTGTATCACCCACTACACAGATATTCTCCCTGGGTCCTACGAGTAGCTTTACCATCTCATACTGTACCTCATTGGTATCCTGATATTCATCCACATGGATATACTGCCATTGATTTTGATAGTGTAGTTTTACTTCTGGATACTTTTTCAAAATCATCACAGTCTCGATCAATAGGTCATCAAAGTCTAGAGCCTTTTCTGATTTAAGAGTTCTTTCATAGTCACGCCAGATAGTAGCGACCACACTTTCAAATCCTGATTTTACTTCATTTGAGAATTTATCTATGTTTATAAAATCCCCCTTTGCTCGAGAAATGATACTCTTGATCTTTCTCGGCTCATACTGCTTTGGGTCTATGTCGCGGGTCTTGAGAGATTCCTTGATAATCTTCATGCAGTCATCGTCATCTGCTATGACAAAGTGCTTTGTCAGGCCTAGTAAGTGCGCATTCTCCTTTATAATTCTTACTCCGAGTGCGTGAAATGTAGAAACAAATGGATAACCACTATGTCCACCAGCGGGGGCACCGTTTTCCCTCTGTGAAAGTAGTCCTATCACTCTTTCTCTCATCTCTTTTGCGGCTTTATTGGTAAAAGTAACTGCTAGTATATTCTCTGGCTTCACTCCACCATGTACTATATGTACGATTCGATGTGTTAGAGTCTTGGTCTTTCCTGCTCCGGCCCCTGCTACAATCAGAAGCGGCCCCTCTGTCTGAAGGACCGCTTCTTTCTGCTTTTCATTTAGTGTATTTAGATAATCCATCCCGTTAGAGATAGGTAATGTTTACATTACCGCCCTTTGTTAATATATAGTAAATAATACGACATTCATTTTGCAAATCACCTCAAATTAGAAATATAACAAGCGAATCTCTAACGGGAGACATTGGTTCTATTATACAGAACAAAAGAAAAACGCCAAAGGCGTTTTTCTTTTGTATTATTGACCTACTTTACTCATCAGATCTCCTGCTTCTTTGTGAACCTTTTCTGCTTCTTCCCGAACTATCTCATCTAGGTTTGGGATTTTTTCTGCTAGAAATGTGAACATTACTTCTGGATCAGGATTCTCTTGGATTAATTTATCCAGGATATTTTGATCATCTTCGGATAGTATATCCATAGCACGAGTCATGACCTCCATATAGATGATCGCACCGAACTGCATGTACACTTCCTCCTGTTCTTCTTTTGGTAGTGAATCTATACCAAGGATAGAAACTATATCATTTTTTATTTTTGTATCCATATATTTTTATTAATTAATAATTATTTTTTGATTAAACGAATAGAAATCATATGATATCCACTGTCAGTTTTTTTCCATAGATTCATTTTTTCTGCTGTGTTTACGAGGTCTTGTCTCTGGCTAATTGCTTGAGACGCAAGATTGTGTGTAGGAGCATCTGCTGAGTCTATTGCTAATGTGTATTCACCAGACTTGTAAGATTCTAGGAATTTTAGAACAGTAACATCTGCACTGCGAGACCCTTCAAATTTATAACCAAGCATTTCTACGTTTTTAACTATATCCTTGTATTTCCCTTCCTTTATTATATTTTCAATGGCAAGGTTAGTCTCACTTTCTATGTTTGGAGCCTCCATACTTCCTTTTGTCTCCTGAGGGTTGATTTTCATTTCTTCCCCATTTCCAGTGCTCTCTGGGACTTCTGTTATTGGGCTTTTTTCTGTGTTTAAAAGCTCGCCAACATCTTGCCCGTTTACTTTTTCTGTTTCAAATATTATCACACTTCGGTATTCCCCGTTAGGAAGTTTGTACATGTGTGAATCTAAGATTCGGCTACTACCTATTGTTGCTTGTGTTTGACCTGTTTGTTCTAGAACCTGAGAACCAGCATAATTTCTAGCAATAGTTCTCGCAAAATTTTCATTAGTACTTTCTCCTATTGAAATTGTTCGGAATGCCGTTGAGTCTGATTTGTAGGGAATGTTTTTAGATTCTAGATCTTTAATTATCTTGTTGTATTCTTTTTCGCCTAGTTCATTTTTAAGTTCAGTCAATTGATTTTCTTGGATCTTCTGAGTCTCTTCAAAATTTATTTTAAGTTTAGGCTTTTCAGTACTATTATTTATATCAGATTCAGTATTTGTATTTTCTGTAGATGTAGGACTCTCTATTTTTGGCTCTGTTGCATCCCCTGTAGTCTCTGGTATATCTAACCTTTCTCCAGATTCAGGGTTCTCTTGGCCAGTTGGATCTGGAGTCTCTGGTATATCTAACCTTTCTCCAGATTCAGGGTTCTCTTGCCCCTCTGGGGCTGGGGTCTTTGGTAGTTCTAATCTCTCCCCGGATTCAGGATTCTCTTGGTTGAGATTCCTTTCATCTGGATTATAATCTCCAAAATTGTATTTTGGTTTTTCTACTGCAGGTGTTTGGTCTGCATTTGAATTACCTGGGTTGAATTCATCTGCTGTAGTATGTGGAGTGAAATCTGATGTAGTAGCTAGCCCCCCTTCCATATTTTTAAACTCTGTCTGGTCGATATTTAGATCTGGGTATTTTAACATTACTGGATCTCCTCCTGTACTAATCGGTGCTGGGGGTGTAGGTACTGCCTCTACCCTGTCTGCTTTCACTGCAAATTCATCGAGGGTTTTTTCTAGTTGAACTGGTGCAGGCGCTTTAGTAAAGTGCTCTCCTTTTGTCATTGGTGGTGTTATGTGTTCATTTTCTGGGGTCATCATTCCACCTATTAATTGATAAGCCCCAGCTCCCGCTCCAACACCTAGTAGTGTTCCAACTACAGCCTTTATTCTCATTCTTTTTTTTCTATCTTCATTTTCATCTATTTCTATGGAAATAAGATTTTTTTCATGTGTTTCTTTGCTTATCTCTCCATTTGCAAATTGATCCTCTGATTCTTTTCTTTTTCTCGCTTGTTCTTTTTTAAATTCTTCATCTTTTTTGTGATTCCACCGATCTGCTCCCCTTGCGCCCTCTGTTGCTACTCCTGCTGTAAAAGCACTTAAACCAAATCTCATCCCGGCGTAAGATATTATGCCGTATTTTGCTATCATTGCTCCAGCAAAAGGGGCGAATGGGATTGCCCCTGTTACTCCACCAGCAGTGAATAGTATTGTAGACAGTGTGATTCTTTTCCATCTTGGCAGGCTCGCATACCCATGCATCAATTTCAAAACTGCACCCCTCTCTGGTACACCACTCTCCTCATATACCCTCCTTCTTTCATCAAAGAAAGTTTTTTGAAGTATTTCTTTTGCCTTAAATTGTTGTAATCTCCTTATCTGTTCTGTAGAATCTATCTTTCCTCTGTTTTTTATTTCTTCTATTTCATCTTTGTATTCACCGGATTTTACTTTACGCTTAAATATTTCTTCCCATTCTTTTATGTCGTCCAGGCTCATATTCACACCACTTGCTTCTGCTTTGTGAAGTTCTTTTTCTCTGAGTTCTTCCACTGCTGCTTCTTCTGTTATTGAGCTTGCGCTTGCGAGCTCGTTTTTTCTCTTCTCGTACATTCTATCTGCAAAAGCAAGACGAGCTGCATCATAGGCTCCCCTCTTTGCTTTTAGCTCAGGTGTCTCATACTCTGAAATATCTTTTTTCTTTAAAAGGTTTTTTTGTCCATTATTCCCCTTTGCAAAATCATCCCGTGTCCAATCCCAAGAGGATGGTCTTATTGAGTTTAATTTGTTCTTTGTCTTTATTCCGATATTTTTTAAATAAGTAGATACAGAGTCTATTGCCTTCCTCGTTTTAATTCCTTTATTGTGCTTTTTGAATTCTTTTGCATACTCAGATCGAGTTCTATTTAATTGAATTTGTATTTTTGCATCCTCAATATTTTCCTTGTTCTTTTCTGCTTTTAAGCTTTGTGTAATTATGTTTTCTTCTAGTTCAGTAAGCTCATTCTCTTTTTTCTTTTTTAGTTCTGGGATTTTCTCATGGGGAATGTCTTTTTTTAAAAAATTTACCCTCTCTCTTGCTTTTGTTAGTGCCTCTTCTTCTTTTATGGAATAAATAAAAGCACGAGCCTGTTCATTTAAGAGATGTATTTCCCTCTCTGTTTTTTCATGTATTAGGTGTTCTATGTCGTGTTTATCCTTTGAGCTCAGTTTCCCGTGCATTCTCTCCTCTAGATCTGCCAGCTGGTCTCTTATTATTATGAGTTCTGCCCCCAGGTTTTCTATATATTCATCAGTTATATTTTCCTCCTTTTCATATTTTTTGATAGGTTTTCGGATGACAACTTTTTTTTCGTGCCCATGTGATTCGTGTCCTGACATAATATATTTATAAGTTTTATTGTTAAAAGTACCTATATTTTACAATATTAAGTTGTGTGTTGTCAAAGAAAATACCCCCATTCTCGGTGCCTATGTTTTCCCATAGTTATGCACATATGTGCATAACTATGGTTGACTACATATACCCCCTGCGGTACCATATATAGACAGGGGGAATATACCCCTGCAATACAGAATAGTGGATAGTTTCCCTCAGATGACCGCCTGTCCGTACGCCCACATTTCTTATGCAATCATTTTTCTTTAAAAAGGAAAATCTGCGCCACGAGCTCCTAGAGCAGAAAGCCAGTTTTCCAAAAATAGCCTTGCAAAATAAAGCTTTTACTATGAAAGCTTGTTTTTCTTTGGTCCTTGTTTTGTCGGTATCACTGGCTCCTAGTACTGCTTCTGCTAGTTTTTTTGGGGATGTATTTAGCGCTATTGTAGGGTCAGATACCTATGCCTCTGTTGTTCCCGAGTCTACCGGAGATATGCCCCACAACTCGCAAACAGTCCCTCTTCTTGAATCAAATCTAACCCCAGAACTAAAGAATACAGTTATAGATTTAAGTCAAGGGACTGTCGGTGAGCAGGCTATAGAGGCCACAGAGGGCTTCCTAGGCAACAATGACGTCCAAAAATACGCTACAACAGAGAAAATCAGTAATTATATAGTTAAAAAGGGAGATACAATAGATGGTATCGCTCGAAAATTAAAGGTTTCCAAGGATTCAGTAGTTTATGCTGCCAGCTTAAAGAAGGGCGAAGTCCTAAAAGTGGGTCAAGTCCTATCTATCATCCCTGTGAATGTACCAAAGGTGACTGAAAAGGCCGAAAAAGCTCCAGAAATCAAGGTGACTTCAAAAACACCAGAGAAAAAGACTACTTCTTCAGAAAAGTTAATCGAACAGCCTAAAAAGCTAGTAGCACAAGCTCCGACTCCTGCCCCAGCTCCCGTCGTAGTAGAAGCTGTCCCTGTAAAAGAGGTTAAAAATATAGTCGAAGAGCCTAAAGAAGATCCTGCTTCTAGTGGTCAGCCAGACGGCTCAATCTCAAGTAGCTATATCTGGCCATTCCCAAGGGGTATAGGGCGTATATCCCAAGGTCTACATGGAGACAATGCTTATGACTTTGCCGCACCAAAGGGTACACCTATATACGCTATATATGATGGATCTGTCTTGATTGCCCGCCCTACTGGATACAATGGAGGATATGGTCTTTATGTGGTTATCGACTTTACAGATGGTAGACAAGCCATATTTGGTCATATGAGCAAAGTTCTTGTACAGCCTGGGGATAAGGTAAAAAGAGGTCAGATTATTGGTTATGTAGGTAATACTGGTAAATCTACAGGCCCACATACTCATATCGGTTTCCATGGCCCACAGAGCAACCCGTACCTAGGATTAAAAGTAAATGCACGTGACTTCCAACCAAATGATTAAAAAAATATTTACAATTTTTATATTCGCTTCATTTTTAGCTGGAGTTTCACCTCTTTTTGTTTCAGCGGAAAGATTTATCCCTACTCCTACCAAATTCACAGTAGGTACTGCTCCGTATTCAGCCAAGCCAAAAGCAAAAGCTAAATCAAAAAAGGCTACTGTCCGTAATTTGAAGCTAGGTATGAAGGGTTCAGATGTTATGACTCTCCAGAAATTTTTAATAAAGAAATCAGTAGGTCCTGCTGCAAAAGAACTAGCGACTCACAAGGCGACAAGCAACTTTGGCCCACTGACAGATAAAGCTCTCCGTGAATTCCAAGCGTCAAAGGGTCTGATAGTCGACGGTGTCGCCGGCGCACAGATCAGAGCTCAGTACAATAAATAATAAATTAAAATCACCCCAATATGGGGTGATTTTAATTTATGATACTTCTTGCTGATAACATGATTCACAGTATACTGTCTCGCCTCTGTCGGGGCTGTATGTCGTCTTGAATATCTCGCTACACTTTGAGCCCTCGTGATTGATATGATTTTCTGCCTCACACATACAGTGACCATCATATAATTTTCTCGGATTTCTTTTTCTCATCCTGTCTTGGTGGCGACATTCAAAATCTTTGTGCGGGATCGGGATGTTTAGTCGTTTATAAAAATCCAATTCTGCTTGTGTGATTTTATAATTCTTGCCACATTCATTGCAGGCTAGGATCTCTGATATTATCGTGTCCTGTGTCTTTTCTATGGAGCTCGGAATATTTTCTTCGCCCATTGTCTCCTTGCCAAATGTACCTGTATTTTTTTCTTGCCAATGATAACCTCTAGCCAGAGCCTCTTCACGTGTTAGAGGAAAGAAATCTTGCGAGAGTGTTTCGTTGTATCCGAAAGGCGCAATATCTGTCGGGAAAAATTGTCCATAATTTTCATCCCCTTTCATTTGTTCATCAATTTTTTTTCTAATATCTAGATATTCTTCTTTTGAATATTCTCTATTTAGAATCAGATACTTTCCTTTTCGGATTCCAATACATCCAATTGAATCTGATAAATGATGACAACTCTCACAATATTCGACATCGTTGCAGTAGAATACAAAAGCTGAATTTTTTAACTTACTTCCTTCTAGTGCACCCATTATGTTGTAGCCTAGTTCTGGTTTGTAGTAGTAGTTATTGCAATCCATACTATCTATCGGGCTTTCACAGTCAGTCATATAAGAACAATTTTTTGCATCATATGTGTCAAAAAGCATTACCCCATCATAGCAATTGTGTAGGTAGTCTCCTGTCACATTGTGACATTTTGTGCGGGATGCGTATTTTTTTATAGCCTGTTTTTTTATTTCTTCAAAACTTTTTTTGGCATTTTCTATATTTTCATAACTTGAAAGTATTTCTTTTTTCTTTTCTTCGAATGTGGCCTTGTCATATTTTATGTTTAAAATAGAGTTCGACATATGGCGACCATTGGTACACAAAATACAATTTTGTGAATCACGCATGTTGTAGCAGAATAGTAGGTCACTGCTAGACTGGCATTGCTCACTGTACATTGTTTTAAAGCATTGTCGGCAGTCGATACATTCATAACAGAGCTCTGATTCGTGCAGGAATGCACAATCCACACACTGCTTGTCACGTTGTAATAGTCGCCCGTACATACAATCTTCATTGTAATCGGCAGCAAATATTAGATAGCAATCTTTATTTTCTGCTGAACCATTTGTATACTCACTTCGGACATTATTGAAAGCCATGAGGCCAATTCGGGGTACTTCGTGTTGTAGTTCTTTGTATTGTTCGAAAAATGATTTACTAAAATCATAATCTTTGCCGAAACTTTTTGGGTCCCAAGCGTCACCCCACCAGCAATCGTGGCAGTATACAGTGTATGGTGAGTCCGGAGAGTAAACTGTGATGATATCCTTTTTGCACATGTCACAAGGGCGCTTGTAAAAAGTTCTTTCATTTCGGAAGGTCAATCTTTTTGCCATTCGGCAATTTGGGCAGTATGTGGGCGGGACTGTTTTCATCTGCTCATAAAAAACAAGATCCTCGTCTCTTATCTCAAACTCGCTACTACATGTTTTACAATTTTGCTTTGTCATATATTTTACTTATTTAATAATAACTTAAATTAACTTTATAATATAGAACAGTAGTTAGCCCACTGCTCTATATGAAAAATTAAATTAGATTGTCATTTCTGTGAAAATTAGGGTCATCTTCCCTGCAAATTACCTTGAATCTGGGGGCAAAATTATCAGGAATTCCAACTAGATAGAATTGTTTTTCTTCTGTGTGGGGCACACACAAGCTCAAGCCAAAAAAATTAATTTTCATGACTACTCGCCACTGATTACCAGCTCTATCTACCTCTAATAGTACATTTTTGACCTCGGTATTAGGAAGTATCGCATCACTAATATAAGTAGCTTCTTCTAATCTGAGGTCACCAATAAAACATCCTTCTTTTTTAAAGTATAATCTAGAATACTTTATTTGAATTGGTGTTATTTTAGATAAATCATACTTTAGTGATTGATATCCTAAAAAACCCCGAACTGCTTCTACTCGAAAGTCGTCGAGCCCTTTTTCTATTTGTTCCATGTTTTAAAATTTTATATATATAATATCAGGCAAGCAATATTTGTCAAGCACACAGAACTAATTTCTTTAATTTTAATCTTGTAAAACAGGGTGTTTTATAGATTTAAATAATATTGTTGATATAGATTGACAAAATATAGTGCTTGGAATACAATGAATATACTTGTCCCGTTAGAAAATCGACTTACGGGAAACTGTAAATAAACATTATTATTTTAATTTTTTAATGAGATGGAAAATACATCATTTGATATAAAAAAAAGCCTACTTTCTATTGGCTTTTCAGAGAAAGAAATTGAAGTCTATTTGGCTCTACTGGAATTGGGAAAAGGTACCGTTACGCAGATTGCCCGCAAAGCTGGTATCAACCGCCCTACTGCTTATCATGTATTGGCAGCTCTCGAGCTTAAAAAGCTCGTGCGTACCTCGGGCAAAGAACCAAAGCAGGAATACACAGCTGAGTCCCCTGAGAATATCGAGCATATCTTACAGGAAAAGATATCCGAATATACGAGCGCACTTAAGCAGGCCAAAGAGATCATTCCTGAGCTGGTATCTATTCACAATAAAGAGAATAGGCCAAAGATAAAATTTTATGAGGGGAAGGATGGATTGCAGAAGGTGTATGAGGATACTCTCAGCTCTAGTGAGACAATTCTTGCCTATGCAAGTGTCGAGGATATCCAGCCGACACTTCCCCATTATTTCCCTGAGTATTACAAGAGGCGTGCAAAAAAAGGTATTCCAATACGTGCAATTTTTCCCGATTCTCAAGATGCTCGTGAAAGAGCTAGTCTTGATAAAGAAGAGAAGCGTGAATCTGTAATAGTTCCTGATAGTTTTGGTTTTCACCCAGAGATAAATATCTACGACAATAAGGTCATGATAGCCTCTTGGCGTGAAAAGTTAGGAATTATCATTGAATCCGCCGAGATAGCAGATGCTATGAAAAAGATCTACGAGCTTGCCTGGTCCGAAGCCAAAAGATTAGAAAAAGAGATTTAAGGTATTATTCACCCTCTCCTTTCAGGAGAGGGCTGGGGTGAGGTGTATTAATTCTGCGTCCGCGGTCTATACTGCAGAGCTTCGAGGATATGCGGAGTGGTGATGTGCTCAGAGCTCTCGAGATCTGCGATAGTGCGGGCGAGCTTTATCACTCGATGATATGCACGAGCGGATAACTGTAGTCGCTCGGCACTGCTGTGCAGTATCTCACGAACCTCGGGCGAGAGTGGTGCGAATGCATTCAATTCTTTTACATTCATCTCACTATTTGTCTTGATATTTCTTGTAGCACTCTTGAATCTCTTCTCCTGGATATTGCGGGCTCGGGCTACGCGCTCCTTGATAGTCTCTGTTCTGTCTCCCTCTACCCCTTCACTCGCGAGTTTGTCGTAGTCCACTGACGATACATTTACCCAGATGTCGATACGATCTAGAATCGGTCCGGAAAGTTTTCTGTTGTATCTATCCAGGTCCATCGGTTTGCAGATACACATTTTTTTCTTGTCACCGCGATTGCCACACGGGCATGGATTCATCGCAGCAACTAGAATAAAATTTGATGGAAATATTGCAGACCCTCGTGCACGAGAGATGGATACGATATTGTCTTCGAGTGGTTGTCGTAATGATTCGAGAACTTTTTTCTCAAACTCCGGGAACTCATCTAAAAATAAAACCCCCTTGTGCGCGAGGGTGACCTCGCCTGGCTTTGGATTAGTTCCACCACCGATCATCGATACATAGCTCGCAGTATGATGTGGTGCACGGAATGGAGATTCGGTCACGAGTGCTCCATCGAGTAGTCCGACGACAGAATGTATTCCTGTGATTTCTAAAATATCTTCTTTGGAAAGTTCGGGTAGGATGTGCGAGAAGACTCGTGCGAGCATCGTCTTGCCTGTGCCGGGTGATCCACTCATCGCTATGTTGTGTCCACCGGCTGCTGCAATTTCTAATCCACGCTTTGCACCCTCTTGTCCCCGAATGTCAGAAAAATCTATCGCATGTTTTTTATTTTCAAAAATTATTTTTGTCTCGGGTGTCTGTGCGATTTTATTTTTTTCTGGCTCCAATAAATTCCCCTTCTTGTCCCTACGAGGTATAGATAGATGATCGATGACTTCGCGGAGATTTCGAGCTCCATAAATTTTTATTCCCGACACGAGAGCTGCTTCTGTCGCATTGCCGATTGGTAAAAATATTTCTTTGAAGCCTCGCTTCTTGGCCTCCTCGGCCAGCGGCAGTGCACCTTTTATATTTTGTAGTTCACCATTGAGTGATAGTTCACCTAGAAATATTTTTCCCTCTGGATCGAAATCAATCTCCCCTGCAGACAGTAGATATGCGAGTGCGATACCCAGATCAAAATACGGTCCCTCCTTTTTTAAATCTGCCGGAGACAGTGAGATGACTATTTTTTGATTTTGATTTTTAGGAGAATTGAATCCAGAATTTTTCAGAGCTGAGCTCATGCGGTCTTTGGATTCATCGACGGCCTTGTCTGGTAGTCCGACAAGAGTAAATGCATGGAGTGTTCCCTTTGTGATGTCCACTTCGATAGTTACTACTTTGCCTTTTAGTAGATGTGTCTGCGCAGAATATATTCGCGAGAATGACATAAAATAATTATAACTCTATCAATATAAAAATTCAAAATATTTTAAAGAAAAAATGAAATATCTTCCTGCTCCGGGTACGAAAATTCTTTGCTAAGAATTTTCTGAAATTGCTAGCCGGCCGCTCGCAGGACCCCCTACTCAGGAAATATTTAATTTTTTCTTTTGAATGATTTATAAATAAAAAAATCCGCAATTGCGGATTTTTTTGTTACATACAATTTTTACAAGTCGGTGCTGAGGGGTTTGCTTCTAGTCTCTCGGCTTCGATATCAAGGCCACATTTTTCACACTTGCCATACTTTCCACCTTCAATCTTGTCGAGTGCTACTAGTATACCAGTGAGTCTCTTTGACAGGACTCGGATCAGAGAAGATTTTTCTTCATAGTCCTCACCTCTGTCGTCCATGTCGCT
The DNA here is from genome assembly GCA_041674285.1 of Minisyncoccota bacterium. Classification (GTDB taxonomy): domain Bacteria; phylum Patescibacteriota; class Minisyncoccia; order Phycocordibacterales; family UBA9973; genus UBA8515. The sequence goes on along the minus strand of JBAYVZ010000005.1, from coordinate 17,964 downwards.
TTCGTCTGCTTCTGTTGCCCCGGCGTCGTCACTGACTGCTTGCCACTGTCCTGTCTCTGTATTTTTCTTGCCTAGGCCAGAAAGCTCTTCCTCTAATATTTGCTTTTCCTCTTCGAGTTTTATTTTGTAGTTTTCCATAGTTAAATTTTATCATTTATAATTAAAACAGCAATTATATGGGTTTTATGTTCTGTGTAACTAGTCTTTGAATCACTTCTTTTATTGTTTCCTCTTTGTCAGTTAAAATCAATTTATTCTTGTCTATAAACATGTAAGAGAGCAATTCTGTACCATCAGGTAGAGATAATACTCTAGAATCTTTGTTTAAAATGATCTTATCTCCCCAGGGTGTTTCAAATACACCTTCTAGGCTAGATGAAACATTCACACTAAATAGACTAAACATAGAAGAGAGGATGGTAGGTTCCCATGATAACATCCCTGCAAAAGATGAATTGTAGTCATTTGTAGATAATACTAGGAATAAGTTTCTCTCTCCTCCTATCTGATGAACTCCCAGCATGAAACTCTCATGTAGTGATCGAGCTAGAGCTCCAGGAACATTTATCGAGAGTCTTTCCAGTAGGTCTGTGGTGGTTAGCATTTTTACCCCAGTCTCTGTATTTGTATATAGAACTATCGACTTTATATTTCCAATTTTAATTTCTTTTAATTTTTCAGTTTTTATTGCGTTTATTAGGTCCTGCTTGTTTGTGATACTTGTCACATCTAGCATCATCTGTTCATCTGTCTTTATCAGAGTATCTACTGTAGTTTTTTTAACTGCGATCGAGGATGCCTCTTTACCTTTTTGTATAAAGTAAGAAGTGGCCCAGATGGATGATACTATTAGTACAACTCCTCCTATAACATAAAAAATATTTGAAGAAAAATTATTTTTATTTTCTTCTACATATTTTTCTCTATCCTTCCTCTCTTTTTCTGCTAGGGCGATTTTAATAACCGTCGCTTCTTGTTCGCGTACTGCATCTGCCATGTCGGATGAATAGGTGTGGATGTTTTGTATTTTTGTCGGGTTATTTTTTTTGTCCATCCCGTTAGAGATAGGTAATGTTTACATTACCGTATCTTATTAGTTTATGCTAAAAATACGACCTTAATTTTTATAATTCACCTCAATTAAAAATATGACAAGCACATCTCTAACGGGATCCATAGTTTTTATTTTGCTTCTGTTGGAGTGGCAGCCTTTGGTTTGAAGAAATCTTTGTTGGCTTCTTTTATAGAAAGGTTGAGTCTTCCTTTTTCATCTACCTTGATTATCTTCACTGGAACTGTGTCTCCTTCTTTAAGCATATCAGAAACTTTCTCTACACGGAATGGTGCGATCTCTGAGATGTGTACTAGTCCCTCTGTGCCAGATGCGATAGATACGAATGCTCCGAATTCCATGAGCTTGACCACAGTACCTGTAGCCTCTTCACCTACCTTGTATTCATGAGTCATGTCCGCGATTATCTTTTGTGCTTTTTCTGCTGCACCATTTTTACCTGTTACAAATACTGTTCCGTCTTCTTCGATTGTAATCTCTGCCCCAGTTTTCTCACGAATCATGTTTACATTTTTACCTCCTGGGCCGATGACCATACCGATCTGATCCTTGTTTATTTTCACAGTCAAAATCTTTGGAGCATTTTCAGAGATGTCTGCACGGTGTGTAGGAATCTCTTTTGTGATTGCTTCTAGTATTTGTAGTCGAGCAGCTTTTGCACGAATGAGCGCATCCTTCAAAATAAATACTGGGATGCCTCCGACTTTGATATCGAGCTGGATAGCAGTGATACCATTCACAGTGCCTCCGACTTTAAAGTCCATGTCTCCGTAGTGATCCTCTGGTCCTTGGATATCAGAGATGAGTGCGTACTTTGTGTTGTCTTTTTCATCGATCATCACTCCGATAGAAATTCCTGCGACAGGAGTTTTGATCGGTACGCCCCCATCCATCATAGCTATTGTCGAAGCACAGATACTCGCCTGTGAGGTCGATCCATTTGAAGCTGTTGATTCAGATACTACACGAATAGTGTAAGGGAAAATTTCTTTTGTCGGTAGTACTGGTATGAGTGCTTTTTCTGCGAGGAATCCATGACCCATCTCTCGGCGATTGATACCACCTACGCGACCAGTCTCTCCGGCTGAATACGGAGGAAAGTTGTAGTGATGCATAAATCTTTTCTTTGCAGAAAATTCTATACCATCGATTGTGAACATGCTCTCTGGTCCTGCGAGTGTCAGCACTGACATGACGTGAGTTTCTCCGCGGTAAAATATTCCAGAGCCATGGAGAACTTCTGATATACCACCAGCTTTTACATACAGACTGCGGACTTCATCGAGCTTTCTTAGGTCTGGACGTTTTGATTCTAGGAGTGCCGCATCATGAATAACCTTGTTTATATATTCTTCGATGTAGTCTTCGGCTACGAATTTTGTCTCGGGCATGTCTGCGTATTTCTCATCTACTATTCCCTTCCAGATGTGCCATGCATCATCTAGAACTTTTTTACTATTTGGTCCGAATGCCCCTTCATCTAGAATCGGTTTTATTTTTTCTGCGAATAGTTCTGATAGCTCTGCCGGTGCCTCTGGCTTTGGAAATAGTAGTTTTGTTTTTCCGAATTCTGCTACCAGCATCTTTTGGAAATTCTCCCACTTTTCTATCTCTGCAACTGCACGATCGAAACCTTCACCGATCACATCTTCAGAGAGTTCAAATGCCATAGCTTCGATCATCGCGATATTGCGATCCTTTCCACAGACCATCAGGTCGAGTGTGTATACTGGCTCGTCTGCCTGGGGGATATAATTGTTGATAGCTATTGTCGGAGCGTCCTTTGTCATAGACATATGCACTGCACCGATTGGTCCATGCCATGGTATGTCAGATGTACAGAGTGCGATAGATGCAGCATTGATACCCAGAGTTTTTGGGTCTGCCTTGCCTACTGCTATCACAGTCACTATCACTTGGACTGCATTTTTGATGTGGTGCTCAAACAGTGGACGGATTGTGCGGTCGATCACACGAGCAGCTAGAATTGCCTGCTCACTAGGACGTCCTTCACGACGAGTGAATTGAGATCCGAGGATTTTACCTGAAGCATAGAACTTTTCAAGGTATTCTACTGTCAGGTTAAAGAAGCCTGGATTGGACTTGCCATCACGACTGATCACGGCTGTGGCCATGACTACTGTACCCTCGCACTTTAGCATCACAGAGCCATTGGCTTGGTTTGCTAGGTCACTAAAAACCGCGACAACTTGTTTGCCGCCTATCTCTACACTGTATTCTTTACTTTGCATACTATATATAGCTTTTCTCCAGACTCTAGCTTTGAAACACCCTGTATTTAATGAAGTCCGACTTCCTTAATGTAGGTTTCAACTCTAATTGTCCGGAGGAAAGCTGATTAACATACTAATATAAGTATATTAGCAGAAAACAGCCTTTTTTTAAAGGGATAAAAATAACCGTACTTTTGGTACGGTCATTTTTTAGTTAATACTTTCCATACTGTTTTCCATCTCGGTTTTCTGTCGATAGGTCCACGAATGTATAGATAATATCCATAGTTTTTTACAAATCTGTAGATGATAATTATTATGACTATAATTACCACCCATTTAATAAAAGTGATCATAATTATAGCGTTTTTATGATTGTAGATTACTATGTTGATTATGTCAATTATATCCGTGCCTTAAAATAATCTACCCAGCGGATGTCACTCGGGTCTTTTTTATTTGCTATCCCTAGTAGATAAGCAAAATACATAGAGTCTAGTATCTGGATCAATATTTCAGATAGATGACTGCCCCCTCTCGCCTCTACTACACTTGATTTTATCTTTTGTTTTTTTAGTACTTCTTTTGTCACACTGATTCTCTTTTGTATTTTGTCACTGTAGAGTGTGGATTCTGTAAATATAAAATGCAGAATAATTTTATTTACTGCGGGGTATGATAGTCCCTCCATCAGATGATGATTCAGCTCTGGTATATTGTGTGTGACTGCAAAAGTTTTTGATGTCTCGTGAATCTGATTCCTGGCGAATAGTCCGACATGGGATAGATGCTCGGCGTATACTAGTACGAGGATCTTGTCTTTTAATTTGTTTATCTGATTATATTTTTTTTCTAGAGATTTATCATTTAGCACCTTTTCATTTTCCAATTCTGAAAGTGCCCCCGTTATATCTTTTGTATTTAATCTGCACAATTTGTGATGGATAAAAATTCGCAGCATGATCATCATCATAGACCCCACTGCAAATCTTGGTTGACCGCAGGGATTGTCCGTCTTGTCGATCAGGCATAGTGGAAGCTTTTTCTTTTTCAAGATTTCTGCTAGTTTACCTCCCGTAGTTATACCTACGATGTTTGCCTTTTTTGTTAATGCATAGTTCAGTGCCTCGACTGTCTCCTCTGTGCTACCAGAGTAGCTCATCGCCAAGACCAAGGTATTTTTATTTACCCATTCTGGTATCGTGTACTCATTTGATATATGCATAGGCACCTTCAATATATTTAGTGACTGTATTATCTGTGCACCCAGTGCGGATCCACCCATACCTATGACTAATATATTTGATATCTCATTCTTATCATTTTTATAAATAGTCGTGTCCCATGATTTTTTGCATTGGGCATAAAAAAGCTCGACTGAAGCTAGTACATTCTTTGAATCGTATTTTTTAATATCGTTTTTTAACATCCCGTTAGAAGTAGATAATCTTTAGATTATCGTACATAATTTAACTAATAATATCGAATATAAATAATTTATTTAAACAGTCTCCGTAGCTTGAATGACATATATGACTTCTAACGGGACCTTCTTTATATTTTATCATTTTGCAAAATCTGTCGCACGCGTATCTTTTTTAGGGGCTTCTACAGCGCAACTGGCGCGAAGCCTGAGTAAATTTTTAGCAAAAAATTTACGTACCCTAGAAAAGATATGCGAAGAAAGGATTTTTAAAATAAATGGTTTAAATGTATAATCATATAATCAGCCGGACGAATGCAGATGCGAGGCGTCGATGAGTATTATGACCAAGATGTAGTTATCTACATTGCGGGAGTAAACGGAATCGACAACAAAGCAGATGGATTTGGCCCGCTTATTATATTATATGTGTGGAATAATCGGATACATAGGAAAAAGAGAAGCCTTTCCCATTATTATAAAGGGTTTAGAAAGGCTCGAATATAGAGGGTATGATTCAGCTGGAGTTGCACTTCTAGATGGAAAAATGAATGTTTTCAAGAAGAAAGGCAAGGTTGCCGAGCTTTTTAAGTATGCAAAAGACCATAATCCTGCTGGGAATATAGGCATAGGTCATACTCGCTGGGCCACCCATGGTGCACCAGAGGATCGCAATGCTCACCCCCACCTCTCAGAATCTGGGTCTATAGCCTTGATACATAACGGTATTATAGAAAATTATCTTACTTTAAAGACTGCCCTCCTCAAAGATGGAGATACTTTCAAGAGTGACACTGATACAGAAGTCCTTGCCCGTCTGATAGAAAAAGTAAAAATAAAGGACAATCTAAGTACCGAAGAGGCTGTTCGCGAGGCCCTATCTCAGGTAGTAGGAGCTTATGCGATCGTAGTGCTAGACGAAAAAGATCCCGATACATTGATCGTAGCACGCAAGGGTAGCCCACTCGTGATCGGCATCGGAGAAAAAGAATTTTTTATCGCTTCGGATGCGTCCCCTATCGTAGAGTACACAAAGAGTGTGATCTACCTAGAAGATGGTCATATGGCAAAAGTAATGCGTAATGGTGAATTCTATGTAAAGTCTATCGATGGTGTAGCTCATACTCCATTCATAGAGGAGCTGAATATCGAAGCTGAGATGCTGGAAAAAGGTGGATACGATCACTATATGCAAAAAGAAATTTTTGAGCAGGCTCGTACTATACACGACGCACTCCGTGGCCACATACTGCCCGATAATACTGTGCATCTACGTGGAATAGAAGAGATGGCTGATAAATTTAAAAATGCAAAGAGGATCATCATCACTGCTTGTGGCACATCTTGGATCGCAGGGCTCGTCGGTGAATATCTGATAGAGACTCTAGCTAGGATTCCAGTAGAAGTAGAGTATGCATCAGAGTTCCGTTATCGCAATCCGATAATTTACAAAGACGATATCGTAATAGCTATATCACAATCCGGAGAGACAGCAGATACACTAGCTGCACTACAGATCGCTCGTGAATCCGGTGCTATGACATATGGTATATCAAATGTAGTCGGCTCATCTATCGCACGTATCACTGACGCAGGTTCATATATCCACGTCGGTCCCGAGATCGGAGTAGCATCGACAAAAGCTTTTACTGGTCAGGCTGTGATACTATCACTACTCTCTCTACTACTAGCAAAAGATCGCGACACTCTAGGCCATGATGAATATGTATTCTTGGTTCAAGAATTGTCTACTATCGGAGACAAGGTAGAGCAAGTATTGAAAGAAGAAGGAAAGGTTAAAAAGATCGCCGAGATTTTAAAAGAAAAAGATAATGCATTGTTCCTGGGGCGCGGAGTACTATTCCCTGTCGCACTCGAGGGGGCGTTGAAATTAAAAGAGATTTCTTATATCCATGCTGAGGGTTATCCAGCAGCAGAGATGAAGCATGGTCCTATAGCACTAGTAGAAAAAGATTTCCCTGTTATTGTAGTCGCTACAAATAATGCATTGATTGAAAAAGTAATATCAAATGTCCAAGAGGTCAAAGCTCGTGGAGCGCTGACTATCGGTATAGTACGCAGTGGCAACGAAGAATTGAAAAATATTTTTGATCACATTGTCGAGATTCCAAATGTTCCTGATGAGTGGATACCGATACTATCTGTGATACCACTACAGCTACTGGCATATCATACGGCAGTACTACGTGGAGCAGATGTAGACAAGCCTCGTAATTTAGCAAAGAGCGTAACAGTAGAATAAAAAAATAAAAGCCACAATTGTGGCTTTTATTTTTTTAGTATAGTTTCTTTATTTTTTCTATTGTCTCGTCTATGTCCTCTTTTGTATGTAGTGCAGAAAGTTGGAATCTGATTCGTGCTTCGCCCTCTGGTACTACTGGGAATGATAGTGAGACTGCATAGATACCATCATCAAAAAGTTTTCTAGACATCTCGGCTGCTTTGTTCGCATCACCTATCATCAGTGGGACGATAGCATGATTGCCGTGCAGTGTCGGCAGATTGTTCTCTTCGAGTTTCTGTCTGAAGTATAATGCATTTTCTTTTACTTTTTTGATTGGTGTATCATCGCTCTCTAGTAGGTCAAGTGTCTTTATCCCCGTGTATGCTATCGATGCTGGCATCGCATTTGAGAATAGGTATGTGCGAGATTTTTGTCGCAGATATTCTACGAGCTCTCTACTACCTCCTATATACCCACCGACTGCTCCACCGAGCGCCTTGCCAAATGTACCAGATACGATGTCCACTTTCCCGAGTGCATCACAGCTCTCTGGTGTACCTCTTCCGAGATCACCCATCACTCCTATACCGTGTGCGTCGTCTACAAATAGTAGGGCCTCGTACTTTTCAGCTAGATCTACAAGCTTTTTCAAATCAGCAGAATTCCCCTCCATGCTGAATATCCCGTCCGTAGCGATAATCTTTGTTCTGTAATTTTTATCTTTATCTTCTGACAGGAATTGCTCAAGCATCGCTAGGTCCCCACCCTTGTAGATTCTCTTGTCTAGATTTTCTTTTTTGCAGAGCTTGAATGCATCGATGATTGAAGCATGATTGTTTGCATCGCTATATATAACATCTTTGTAGGGAGCTTCACTTCCACGAGGTTCATTTATTATCGTAGCAAACAATCCAAGGTTGGCCATGAATCCTGTAGAATATATGATCGCATCTTCTGTGCCGATGAATTTTGCTATCCTCTCCTCTAGTTGTCTATGTATAGTCTGAGTGCCGGATAGGAATCTGACCGATGCCATACCAAAACCGTATTTCTCCAATCCCTCTTTGTTTGCATCTGTTGAGAATTTACTACCTGCTAGTCCGAGATAATTGTTTGAGGCGTACATGATAAAATCCTGCTCCCCTATCTTGATATGAGAACCTTGAACTCTCTCGATCATCTTTTCTTTTTTGAACTTTCCACTCTCTTCGATATTTTTCAAATCAAGAGAGAGTGACTCTGTAAATTTTTTTGTGTACATATGAATAATTTATAAATTCTTTCTTCGTATATCTTTTTTAAGGTACGTAAATTTTTTGCTAAAAATTTACTCAGGCTTCGCGCCAGTCGCGCTGCAGAAGCCCTTAAAAAAGATACACGTGCGACGAATTTATAGTATCTATTTGGCTAATTTATTTTTTAAATTCTCAAGCATTACCTCTGTCATTTTTTCTAGATCAAATTCATGCTTCCATCCCCAGTCTGCACGTGCATCAGAATCATCGATAGATGCAGGCCAAGAGTTGGCGATAGCTTGGCGGTGATCCGGAGCATAAGATATCTCAAATTCTGGCATGTGCTTTTTCAATTCACCTGCTATCTCAGTAGGAGAAAAGCTAATTGCAGATAAGTTGTATGACATTCGAGTCTTTATATTTTCAAGTGGCGCCTGCATCAGCTCGATCGTCGCACGGATCGCATCATCCATATACATCATCGGTAGATAAGTATTTTCTGAGAGGAAGCAAGAATATTTTTTATTCTTGATAGCTTCATAAAATATCTCTACTGCATAGTCTGTAGTTCCACCACCTGGTTCACTCTTCCAGCTGATGAGGCCCGGGTATCGCACAGAGCGGACATCTAGTCCGAATTTATTTGCATAGTATTGGCAGAGCATCTCACCTGCGTACTTTGTCACTCCGTACATAGTAGTAGGCTCGATGATAGTGTGAAGTTGTGTATTTTCTCTAGGTGTTGTCGGTCCGAATACTGCGATAGAGCTAGGCCAAAAGATTTTTAATTTCTTTTCTACCCCTAGATCTAGAATTTGTCTGAGACTATTCATGTTCAAATCCCAGCATAGCTTTGGATTCTTCTCCCCTGTTGCAGATAGTAATGCAGCGAGTAAGTATATATCTGTGACTCCTTCTTTTTCTACTATCGCTCGAGTCCCCTCTGCGTCAGTAGCATCTAGTGTGTAATATGGTCCAGTACCTGCGAGCATGGCATGCTCTCCACGGATATCAGATGCTATTACATTTTCATTACCATGAATCTTTCGTAGGGCCAAAGTAAGCTCTACCCCTATCTGACCGCACGCCCCAATAATTAAAATTTTTGACATAGTTTTATTAAAAATTGCAAATTGTCGCACGCTTATCTTTTTTAGGGGCTTCTACAGCGCGACCGGCGCTAGACTCTCACAAATTTTTAGCAAAAAATTTGTGTACCCTAGAAAAGATATGCGAAGAAAAAATTTGCAATTTTTTGGTTTAAAATGCTAATTTACCTTCTGTAACGCCAGCACTCTTTCGTTCACCTTCGGTGGCATTATAAGCATATGATAGCATAGCTTTGTCCTCCTCTATAGTATTTATACCCCGACGTTCTTGCATTCGTCCTGCTATTTTTACTGCTATATCAACGGGTAAAATAGTCATATTTTCTTTTGAAATATAATTTGTAAATGAGGGCACATCTATTGTGACTGTGTCATATACGTGAGCGGCCACGCCGATTACTTTTCCTGTATATATAGATACATTTATGGCTATTTTTGCATGGTCGGCGATGACTGATCCTAGGAATTGCTCCCCGGTCTCTACCCCACCTAGCTTTATCTTTCCGTATGTATTTTTAAGATTTGATGTTGACGCGCCCCCACCGATATTTACCCATGAGCCTACATAACTATCACCCAGGTATCCATGATGACCTTTGTTGCTGTATGACTCTATTATAGAATTTGAGACTTCACCTCCCACTTTGCAGTATTTACCTATATAAGAATTTGAAATATTTGAATGCGGGTTAATTGTCGCACTCTCGTCTATACGTACTGGCCCAGCTATATAATTAAATGGATTTATATGCGCCCCTTTTTCTACTATGACCAAGCCATTTTTTGTATTAAAGACCACTTGCTCATCTATAACTGCACCTGCATGAGCAAAAACCCCAGGTCTGACCTCGGTGTAATCGTTATTTTTTATTATTACCTCTTTGTATTTATGTAAATTTGTTGAAAGATTTTTCTTGTGAAATGTCACTAGTTCAAAAAGCTCATTCGGTGCCTCAAATAATTCACCTGCTTTGAAGCCGAGACTCTCTTCCTCTGCCATGGTGAAACCACCGCAGTGTATATCAGATATTTTCCTCGTTAATGTGATTGGCCAAAGCTTTTCCATACAATTTATCTCATTAGGTATTTTTGAGGACTCACTGATAAGTCTAGGAAGTCATCGGCAGCTTCTTTTAGTTTCATAGAAGCAGATTTCCCAAATGAAACCACTTCTACTTGTGTGCCATATGTATTTCGGAGGTACTCTACGAGAGGGATAAAGTCCCCATCTCCTGCTACTAGTACTACTGCATCGAGACGGGGTGCCATCTTCATAGCATCTACTGCTATACCTACATCCCAGTCGCCCTTCTTTGCTCCACCTGAAAATACTTGGAGGTCTTTTGTCTTTGTCTCTATGCCTAGCTTTGTGAGAGCTTCAAAGAAACTCTTTTCGTCGCCTCCCTCACTAGTGATCACGTATGCTGTTGCACGGACTAGTTTACGTCCTGCTACTGCGTCTTTTAGTACAGCACCAAAGTTTACCTTTCTCTTATAGAGGTTTTTTGCGCTGTGATATAGATTGGCTGTGTCAATAAACACTCCAACTCTTTGTTCTTTATGTTTGATTATCATCCCGTTAGAGATAGGAAGTCCAAAGACTTCCGTATCTTGTTAATTATTGTTAATAATATGTTCCTCTTCTTATTTTACACTATCCCGTAAATTTACAACAACGCATCTCTAACGGGACCAAATTAAAACATCTCGAGGTTAGTCGAGATGTTTTAATTATGCTTTTAATTTTTTAGCTACTGTCTCGTGACGAGTCTTGTCTGTCTTCTCAAGGTACTTGAGGTGCTTGCGACGGTCAGCAACCATCTGTATAAGTCCACGACGAGAGTGATTGTCCTTCTTGTGCTTCTTTAAATGTGATGCAAGTTCATCAATTTTCTCAGTAATAACAGCGATCTGAACTTCTGGAGAGCCAGTGTCCTTGTCGTGAATCTGATTTTTCTTGATTATATTTGCCTTTTTCTTCGTTGTTAACATGTGCATATAGTATCACATATTAAAAAGAATTGCAAGGGCCTATACCTATGTGTTTATTACATGTTTTTTCTTTGTCCCATCAGTATATCGTAGCCGTGGATTGTCTTGTCGGAATGGTCGATATCGAGAGTATTTAAGAATTCGTCTAGTTCTATTAGGATCTGGTCTCCGGCGATGTCCTCCTCTACTATCTTTTCTACTTCTATGAATGATCCGAGATCTTCTACTTCATCTATGCATATCTCGTAATCTCCATACTTGCCTGTCCTTCTGTGTTTCTTTATCTCGATGAATAGGTAGTGGCCTAGCATTTTTATTACCTCATGCATCTGATCTGTATCCCCTATCTCGAATTCCTTCTCTATCTTGTCGAGGGCGGCACTCGCAGAATACTTCAATGCAAACATTGATTTTTTCTTGCCGTCTTTTTCTTCTGTGCGAATTCTGAGGATATTTTGCCCAATAATATTTGAACCGGTGAATTCTACTCCATTTGGAAAGTATACTCTATCGTGTTGATGTTTTTCTGAATCAAAAACAAAGCCAAGGTCCGCTAACTTTTTGAGTAATTTTTCCTTATCTTTTATTTTTGCTTTAACTTCTATTTCTCTCATATATTTATTATACATAATATCCGTAGATATGTGGTAAAATTATTGTACGACTATGGCGACACGATTAGAACAATTAAAAAGAGAATTCCTCGAGCACGTAGAGATAGAAAAGGGCAATAGTCTACTGACTGTGCGCAATTATGATCACTATATCTCGCGCTTTTTAGAAATTTCAAAAGCAAAAGATCCCATTGATATCACCGACGATATGATTCGTGAATTCAGATTGCATATAAATAGACTCCCAGGCATGAAAGTCCGTGGACAGTCCTCGGCGACACTAAAGAAAAATACACAGAACTATCATCTGATAGCATTGCGCGCATTCCTCAAATACATGATGAAACGCAGTGTCACATCCCTATCCCCCGACAAGATCGAACTAGCCAAGATAAAAGAGCGACATCTGGATCTGATATCAGTCGAGGAACTGTCTCGCCTGATGAATGCACCTGAAATGACTACACCAAAGGGTCTTCGCGACAAGGCGATACTGGAACTATTCTTCTCCACTGGGCTCCGTCTGTCTGAATTATGTTCATTGAATCGGGATCTGGATCTGTCAAAAGACGAATTCTCTATCCGCGGAAAGGGTGAAAAGGTGCGAGTAGTATTCCTATCTCCTACAGCCAAGGAGGCAATCAAAGTATATTTAAAAAATAGAAAGGATCTAGACGAGCCACTATTTGTGAAGAACTCTCGCAATCGTTCAGATTCTGGTCGCCTCACTCCCCGATCGATCGAGCGTATCGTGAAATACTATGCCATCAAAGCAGGTATATCTAAAAAGGTCACCCCTCACGTGATCCGCCACAGCTTTGCCACAGATTTACTATCCAATGGTGCTGATATCCGATCTGTGCAGATGATGCTCGGCCATGCCAATATTGCAACCACACAGATTTATACCCATGTGACGGACTCGCAACTAAGAGATGTACACAAGAAGTTTCACAGCAAATCAAAATAAATACATTCTGAGTGATGCCTGCCCCGTAGGAAGTACTCTTTCCTTTGGGGTTCACAAGAAATTCCACAGTAAGGGTAAATAATATATACTGTATAGATGAAAATCATCAGTTGGAATACAAATGGTCTACGGGCGACGATCAAACAAGGCAATTTTGATCCCCTTTTCAATAAATACAAGCCAGACATCGTCTGCCTCCAAGAGACAAAGGCTGAAAAAGAACAACTTCCAAACGAAGTCCAGAATTATTTTGGATATAATTCGTATTTCTCTCATTCCAAAACTCGCAAGGGATACAGCGGTGTAGCTATATATACGAAAGTGTTGCCAGACAAAGTAGAAGAAGGTATGGGTGTGCCCGAGCTCGATCAAGAGGGTCGCCTGCTCGTCCTGTATTTCGAAAAAGGATTTACAGGATTGAAAAATAAAGTGATCTTGATAAATGGCTACTATCCAAACGGTGGTTCAGGTCCAGATCGCCTAGAATTCAAGCTAAAATTCTATGATGCATTCCTAAAATTCATAAACAAAAAGAGAAAGCTCGGCTACGAGATTGTATTTACTGGAGATGTGAATACTGCTCACACTGCGATAGACCTAGCCAGACCCAAGGCAAATGAGGAGAATACAGGATTCCTCCCTATCGAGCGTGCATGGATAGATCGTGTGATAAAGGATGACTATATTGATACATTCCGTCATCTCCACCCTCAAACTCTTGATATGTATACATACTGGGATCAAAAGACTGGTGCCCGAGCTCGCAATGTCGGCTGGCGTATCGACTACTTCTTTGTATCATCCCCTCTAATCAAAAAGGTAAAGGATTCATATATGCTCACAGATTATATGGGGTCTGACCACTGCCCTCTTGTATTGGAACTTAAATAGCTTGATTTTTATTTGTTTCGTGATATAATATAAAAAACTTATAACCATGATTAGAAAAATTTTATTGGGGCTACTTGCCCTGGCGCTACTTATGATTGCATTCATCTCTGCTATTTACATTGAGTCTTTTGGAGGCTTTAAGGCATACATGTTTGACCTAGAAAACCTAGATCGAAAAATTGTTGGATTAGTAGGCGGAGCATGTTTACTGGGTGGTATTGATATATTGGGTTCATTTTTTAAAAATGGAAACAGTGACTTAAAAACCAATTAAAAATTGCGAACATGGTTCGCGTAGTTTGGGGTTTTGCAAATGGGAGGTCCAGTTATACTGGCCTCCTTTTTTTATTCTTGCTTCATCGTGTATAATACTAAAACATTATAAATAAATTTTTTAAAAAAATATGAAAATAGCTGGTTCAATAATAGTTTTGATATTAGTGGGTGCGGGTATTTGGTATGCAATCCAGACAAAACCAAATGCTGAAGTCCAGAATGCAGTAGTATCTGATGCTGTAATGGGTGAAGTTGAAAATAATCAAGGAGATGTATCTTCTCTAAAGCAAATAGATAATGCAAATATCAAGATAACATTCAAAGGTTTTGGTCCAGGAAAAGTTCACAACGGTTCATTTAGTGGGATAACTTCAAATCTTTCTACTGATGGATCAGGTATCAAGGGTGATATCTCTGTAGACTTGAATTCTATGACTACCGATACAGAAAAACTTACAGGTCACCTAAAATCAAAGGACTTCTTTGATACAGAAAAGTATCCTACTGCAAAATTCCAAGCCATGAGTCTAGTAGACGGCAAGCTATCTGGAACACTCTCTGTGCATGGTACGACAAAGAATGTCACAGTAAATGCAGGCGAGCCAGTAAATGGAGCTTACAATATAATGTTCAATCTAAATATGAAGGAATTTGGTATTGATCAAAAATTCGCAAATGAGATTGTAGAGCTAAATATCGTAGTTCCAGTTAAATAATCTATAAATAAAAACACCCGGCAGGACCGGGTGTTTTTATTTATACATTATGCTTCTTTCTCAATTCTCCTATTTCTTCATTCTCTAGTTCATCTTTGAGCTCTTTTGCTTTGTCTGCGAGCTCTTTTAGTGTCTCATCTGTCATATCATTTAGCTCGCGCACTCGGATATCTAGATATTCTCGAGTGTTTTTTGCTGGGTCTTCTAGTACTTCCTCGAGTAGTGAGTGGAGAATCCATCCCATTCTACGGCCGGGTGCTATTCCGAGTTCGTTTTTCATAATGTTACCATCTACTACTAGCTGGCCGACGGATATCGGATCACGGAGACATTCCTCGATCATCGCATGATATTTGCGTAGTCTATATGGAGCCTCTGCTTTTTTCATCCCTACTCTGTCGCATTCACGTATCTCCATCAATTCCCAGATATGCTCGGGTCCGACATTCTGTATCACTCGACGGACTGCAGAGAGCGTGATCTGCTCTGTATCAGAGAAGAACATGTGGCGACGTACCATATTGGATACGAATTCTATTGTATCCTTTGGGAATTTGAGTCTTTCCATTATTACCTTTGTCATCCTCGCACCTACTACCTCGTGGCCGTAGAATGTAGGCTTCTTGATCCCCTTTCTCTTTGTCCTTGGCTTGCCGATGTCGTGGAACAGTGCAGCCAGGCGGATATCGGTAGAGTATCCCTTGTCTGTAGCATGTCCGAGTGCACCTAGGCAGTGAGTGAATACATCATAGATATGTGCCCCACCCTGATCGCACCCTATACCCTCTTCGAGTTCTGGAACGATGTATTTTAGTAGTCCGAGTTTTTGTAGTAGCCCTACCCCTTCAACACTGCGAGGGCTCTCGATGATCTTCATGAATTCATCGCGAATTCTTTCACCAGAAATATTTTTTAAAAGATGTGAGTTATCCACAGCCCCGGTCATAGTATCTGAATCGATCATAAAGCCCAGCTGTGATGCGAATCGTACCGCACGGAGCATTCGTAGGCCGTCCTCTTGAAATCTCAAGGACGGGGCACCCACGGCCCGTATAACACTGTCCGTTAGGTCCTGTTGTCCTTTATATAGGTCAATTACCTGTCCTTTATCTATATTGTAGGCCATAGCATTGATTGTAAAGTCTCGTCTCTGAAGGTCCTCGGATATATCCCGGCTGAACTTTACTTCATCTGGATGCCTATTATCACTATATTTTGCTTCAGTTCTGTACGGTGTGACCTCCATTATATGGTATTCAGCCTTTATTTCTGTCGGAATTGTTACATGTGTAACATCTTCTATTGTTTCTTGTTCAACTTCTGTATTAGTTTCATGTGTAACCGTTGGGATACATACCCCTACTGTTCCGAATTTGTTCTCGTATATCGTCTTCTCAAATAATGGAATGATCTCTTCTGGTGTGGCATTGGTTGTGATATCCCAATCCTTTACTTCCCTGCCGATCATGAGGTCTCGGACACAGCCTCCCACGAGAAATGCCTCGAAGCCAGCGTTTTCGAGGGTAGATGTTACATGTGTAACATATTCAGGTATATTTGAGTTGTTTATAGGTTGTAGTTTCATATGAAACTTAATTTTGTGCGCTCGGAGGGAATCGAACCCCCAACCACTTGTTCCGAAGACAAGTGCTCTATCCGTTGAGCTACGAGCGCATATTATTTTTAATCCAATTAAAATCGACCGCAGTTTTTCTTCTATGACAATTTGCACAGCGAACATCACATTTTTCAACTTCCTTTTTAATTATATCTAATTTTACACCATCTCTTATCAAAGAAGAAACAGCCTTAAATTTTGGAACTTTGCCATTGTGATCAAATTCGAGTACGGTTATGTCCTTTTCACCGCAATCAACACATGGATTACTTAATAAATAGTCTCTCAGGTATCTAAGAATTACTAACTTTACCTCACTATTTCGTTTAACAGCCTTATTTATGTAGTATTCCTTGTTCGTATTGTAATGATTTTGAATCAAAATTCTAGTGCAGGTTTTACACTGTTTGTGCAATATACCCTTATTTTTCAATTTAAAACTAAATTGATCAAGTGTCTTCTCTTCTTTACACTTACTACATATTTTTAGCATATATTTTAATTATATCCTAACTCGACTCGAAATACCAAATATTTTCGAGTTTTAGTATTGCTTTTTTAATTACAAAATATTATAATCTATGTGTTATTTTGTTTGCGGGATTAGTTTAGTGGTAGAACTACAGTTTTCCAAACTGTTGGCAGGCGTTCGATTCGCCTATCCCGCACTATATTTATTTAAATACTTTTAATGGACGTCCTTGATTTGTCCCTTTATCCCCAGGTTAATCCACTACAAAATAAGCATTTATGTGGATAACTATGTGTGTATTGTTTATAAGACAGGCTTTTATTGGATAAAGTCATGCACGAAAGAGATAAGACAATATCTATAATACCATTATTTATCAAGCTATTTAAGTGAAAGACATATTATATAATGGTTTGGATGTCTAATAAATAGAAAAACGTTTCACGTGGCACACTTTATTAGTTACACATGTAACAATATGAATCCCGTACGAAATGTGTTTGTTTTGTTTTAAAATATAGTTGAGAGATATAAATTTATTAATATTATTAATGATAATTATAATAAAATACGGAAATGTAAACATTTCCTATTTCGTACGGGATGAAGAAATTTACTTCAAACACTCAAAAAATAGGGGAATTGGGCGAAGATGTAGCCTGTATGTTTCTCGGGAAACAGGGTTTTACTGTATTGGAGCGCAACTATACAAAGAAATGGGGGGAGGTAGATATAATAGCTGAAAAGGGGAATTCTCTATATTTTATAGAAGTAAAGGCAAAATCTGTATCAGATCTGGATTATGTTACACATGAAACTAAAAGTGGGTGGTTCAGACCAGAAGAGAATGTCCACATGTGGAAGCGCCAGAGACTGGCTCGAGTTATACAGACATATCTAATACATAACAGGATAGGGAATAGGGAATGGCAATTTGATATATTGGTGGTTTATCTGGATCTGGAGAATAGAAAGGCGAGAGTAAAAAGAATGGAGAATATAATACTTTAGGAGGGCATTGTTTTTTGTTTAAAATATGCTACTATAGAAAGACGTTTCGGGGTGTAGTACACCGGTAGTATACGCGGTTTGGGACC
>JBAYVZ010000004.1:0-86336 GCA_041674285.1 Minisyncoccota bacterium | reverse complement strand
TTGATAGGGTGTTTAGAACTATTAGAGCTATGAACCATTTCTTTTGTCCATTTCTCGCTGCAGTCCAAACTGAATATCCCTTCCAAAACAATAACCAAGCTAGCATTAACACAATAACTATTATTTTTATTATACTTATTGCCATAGGGATTATCATAGCAAAAAAAGGATTTTATCGCAACGCTTTAATTTTATGCTATCCTATATATATGAAATATCTAGGAATTGATTATGGAGCAAAGCGGGTGGGGGTGGCTATCTCTGACGATGGTGGGACTATGGCTTTTCCCCATACTATCATCGCCAATAATATGGATTTGATAAGTGGCATAAAGAATATCGTAGAAAAAGAAAATGTAACTGCTCTCGTAGTGGGAGAGTCTCATGATTTGTCTGGCAAGCCAAACAAGATAATGGGCAGTATTGAAACATTTGTAAAGAATATAGAGATAGAGTGTGATCTTCCTGTTTATCTACAAAAAGAATTCATGACTACCATAGAGGCTCGGGGTAGGGGTGGCAAAGAGGTGAACAATGCCCGTAAGACAGCAAAAGAAAAACAAAATCCCGCCGATGCCTCTGCCGCCGCACTCATACTACAGAGATATCTCGAAAAGAAAAATTTAAAAAGTAATTAAAATAATAGAATGGAAAAATTTTCATCAATTGACCGAGTTGTCGGAAAAATTTCAGAAAAAGAACAAGAACAAATTCTTAGACACAGTGGGGAGTCATTTAACGATCAAGCCTTTGATCATTTAAAGAGGGTTGAAAGAAAAAAAACATCAAATGAGTTGCAGATTATTGATATGGTTAATAATCTTACAAATGAAATTAGGCAAAAATATGGTTTAGAAAATTTTGACGTACCGCCGGATAATATTCATGTTGTTTCTGATGAAAAATGGTCAGATGAAAAAAATACAGCTTATTTTAATTCAGGCATGCAAGGTGTTGTTATGCGTGAGAATTTTTCTAATCTAGCATTCACTGCTAAGGTTTTTCATGAAATGCTGCACTTTAAATCATATAATGCCCTTCAAATTACTAACGTTGAAAAACCTGAACTATCAGAATATCGGCTAGGTTTAACTGTTCAGACCAGAGATGGAGATAAAATATATTTTACAAATCTCAATGAAGCAGTTACAGAAGAGATAACAAAAAGGACTGTATTGAAAATTCTAGATAATAAACTTTTTATCGATGAAGTAAATCAGACAAAAGAAATAATATCTAAACATCCACAAGCTATTATCGAGCCTGGAAAGCCACTTTTTAATGAGGATACTTTTTATGCAGAAACACAGAATCGTAAATCATTGAGAGAGGCAGTCGGGCGCTTAGTTGGTAAAAAATATAATACTATAATAAATACAGAAAGGTTTACGTATAAACAAGAAAGGAAAATTTTGCACACTTTAGTTGATAAAATTTATCAGAAGAATACTGAAAAATTCAAAGATAAAGAAGAAGTCCTTGAAGTATTCTTTAAAGGAATGATAACTGGAAATATTTTGCCACTGGGAAGATTAGTGGATGAAACATTTGGTGCTGATACTTTTCGTAAAATTGGAGAATTGGATGGTGACATATCGTCTCAAGATAAGTTAGTTAATACGCTTTAGAAATAATTAAAATAAAGAAATGGAATACATAACATACGATGAATTTAAAAAAATGGATATAAGATTTGGAACGATTAGGGAAGTCGAGCCTGTTCCCGATACAGACAAACTACTACGATGCCAGATTGATTTTGGTGAGACAGTAGAAGTAGGGGAAGGTGAAGAAAAAACTACAGAGCCAAAACTTCGACAAATAGTATCTGGTATTCGAGAATTTTATCCAGATTATGAAAAATTGATTGGCAAACAAATTCTTTACATCGTAAACTTGGAGCCACGAAAGATAAAAGGTTTCGAGAGTCAGGGTATGCTGATGGCTGTAGATGGCCGTGACGGTGCACCTGTTTTTATAACTCCTGAAGTCGAAGTAGATAATGGTTCCAAGATAAGATAATTTTATGCTAGATCCTATAAATTTAATACAGACAGTTGGTTTAATCGGAATAGTAGTTATCGTATTCTTGGAATCCGGTGTTTTCTTTGGATTCTTTTTCCCAGGAGATTCTCTGCTGTTCACTGCAGGACTCATCGCATCTCAAGGATTTTTGGATATTAGATTGCTTTTAATTTTGTGTTCCATCGCAGCGATACTAGGGGATAGTGTGGGGTACTGGTCAGGAAAGAGTATGGGCAGATCTTTATTTGAAAAAGAAGCGGGTTTTTTCTTTAAGAAAAAGAGATTGCATCAAGCTGAGCATTTTTATGAAAAGCATGGCAAGTATACGATAATACTAGCTCGCTTCATCCCTGTGATCCGTACATTTGCTCCTATAGTTGCTGGAGTTGCTAGGATGGATTACAAGACATTCATCTCTTACAATATTTTTGGGGGAATCCTGTGGTCCGTTTCATTACTCTCACTCGGGTATTTCTTTGGAAATTTAATTCCCAATCCAGATACGTATATCATCCCTGTAGTTGTAGGCATCGTATTTTTGTCATTGATCCCAGTACTGGCAACTCTGATTAGAAATTATTTATCTAAAACAAAATAAACTTTTATATTGATAGTATCTATCGTATAATATAAATACGATGAAGCAATTATACAGCAAGCATTTTCCTACACCCAAACTACTCGGTATGTTTTCTTATTCTATGGACATATCTGATCACTCTATCAAATACGGTGAATTAAAGATGTCTCCTTCTGGATTGAGGCTAGGGAAGTATGGCAGGGAAAAAATCGATAGCGGGATAATAAAATCAGGTAGGATAGAGGATCCCGAAGAGCTTATCGTAATCTTGAGCAGATTAAAAGAAAAAGAAAATATGGAATTTGTCCGAGTGGCTCTGCCCGAGGAACAAATATATCTTTTTACCTTGTCTGTTGTAAAGATAGAAGAGACTGGCCTCAGAGATACAATCTTGTTGCAACTCGAAGACCATATTCCTCTTTCTGCAAAATCCACTCTTTTTGATTATGAGGTTTTGTCTGAGACCGATACCCATGTGACAGTGGAGGTGGTAGCCATTTCTTCTGAGGTTGTCGAAGATTATCTATTTGTTTTTAATCGCGCGGGGCTCATACCTATATCTTTTGAACTGGAGGCTCAGTCTATAGCTGAAGCTGTTATCTCAATGGAAGATATCGGCACTACTATGATTATAGATTTTGGAGAGACTCGCACAGGGATATCTATAGCAGTGAACAGAAAGATTGTATTTACTTCTACTTTTGATATCGGGGGAGATACTTTTACGGAGATGATAGCAAAGCACTACAATATTTCTATCGAAGATGCCGAGAAGAAAAAATATGCCTTTGGGGAGTTGGGGATAGAGAGCGGTGAAGATATTTTTCCCGCAGTTCTAAACGTGGTGGCCGTACTTCGCGATGAGATAAATAAGCATTTTGTTTATTGGGCTACTCATAAATCAGAAAGTGGTAAAAGTAGAAATCCAATATCCAAGATTATTCTATGTGGAGGTGGGTCAAATATACCAGGCCTATCTTCGTACCTCTCTGTCAGTTTTAAAACCCGTGTAGAGTATGCAAATGCTTGGACCAATATATCAAACATGGATGAATCAGTTCCGTATATGTCAGCAAAAGAATCTTTGTCTTATGTTACCGTGCTTGGTCTGGCATTAGGAGATTATTTATATGATTAATCTATTACCCAAAAAAGATAAAGATAAATTAAGACAGGAATATCTATTCCGACTTTTAATTGTTTCTTTTTTTATGATATCAATTCTTGCCGTAGTTGCTGCGTTGTTTATCTCTCCATCATACAAATACTCAGTCCTCAGAGAGGGGATAGCTCAGTCAAATCTAGAAATTTTTAATGCTCAAAATCCACAGATTGATATAGATAAATTAAACAATGAAATTTTAAAAACAAACGAAAAATTGTCTTTTATAATTTCAAAGAAAAATGATTCGTATATTTCTGAATATGTTTTAGAGAAAATATTATCCCTCCGGACTCAGGGGGTAGTATTCAGTCAGATATCTTATAATATCGCTGGGTTAAAAAAAGCGACTGTTAATATAGTGGGTATTGCTAGTGATAGAACTGCACTTAGGACTTTTAAAGACGCACTCTCTGCCGATCAAACTTTTTCTTCTGTAGATTTGCCTATTTCTAATTTTATTAAACCACAGGATATAGATTTTAACATGGTATTAATTCTGAAATAATATGAAAAAATCTAAAACAACCATTTTATTTATAATCTCTTCTATTCTATTGATTTTGTCTGTGGGTTTTTTTGCTTTTTTGTTCACTGTTATTATGAATAAAAATATTCATACAAGTGCGATGCAGGCGACTTTGGATGAAAAGATTATGCAAAAACAGCAAGGATCTATTTTGTCTAAAAATATAAAAGAAGCTGTTGATGATAATAAAATAGTAGATTCATATTTTATTAATCCAGACTCCATTGATGACTTTGTTTCTGGTCTTGAAAAAGATTCAAATAGTCTGGGAAATAAAACCTCAGTGTCATCTGTTGATTTTTCAAAAGAAGATAAACGGGTTATAAATATAGGATTGTCCATAGAGGGAAGCTTCGTCTCTGTGTTTAAGTCTATAAAAATGGTCGAGAGTATACCTTATATTGTAAATATAAAATCTTTAAATATAAATACGAATATTGCGAACAAAGATGGTACTCCGGCCCAGGTTCTAAAAAAGGGGGAAGTTTGGTATCCTTGGGTCGCTGAAATATTATTTGAAGTATATACTTTTTAATATGAATATATTAGATATAAAATCTCTTTTCATAAAACATCACAAAAAGTCTGTGTGTATGAATCCACACAAGCATTGGATTTTTATGTTGAATTCTTTTTTTGTGATTCTGTTTCTTTTGGTTATATCAAGCTTCTATCTGTTATATGAAATAAAAAATGATAATTTTTTAAATAAAAGTTTGGAGTTTTCTTCAAAAAATACTTTGATTTCTAGGAATGAAAAATTGTTGAATAATGTAAAGAGCTATTTTGATATAAAGGCTAAAAAAATGGAATCACTAAGGGATAGTAATCTAAAATTAGAAGACCCTCGTTTTAAGAAATAAAATACCTCCCCAATAGGGGAGGTATTTTATTTATATTGTGCCCTCGGCAGGAATCGAACCTGCAATAACGGCTTTTTTGTCCGCTAAAAATATAAGTATGTTACTTTGCTTTGTGCCCTCGGCAGGAATCGAACCTGCAATAACGGCTTAGAAGTCCGCAGTTATATCCATTTAACTACAAGGGCATATATTTACTACATTTAACACCAAAACCTTGACTACAGTATGTACGGTTTATATCACATACACTACAAGGGCGTATATTTACTACATTTAACACCAAAACCTTGACTACAGTATGTACGGTTTATATCTTATACACTACAAGGATATTTACTTAAAATACCTTAAAATTAACTTTCTCGCAAGGAGGACTTGAAAAAAGTCTTGAAATAGGTTATTGTTTATCTATTAAATTGTTTTCAAGTTTTTATGCGCGATTAGCTCAGTTGGTAGAGCAACCCGTTTACACCGGGAAGGTCGGGGGTTCAAGTCCCTCATCGCGCACCGTGAAAGTAACTATTCTATATGAAGATAATGATTTGGTGGTGGTAGACAAACCGTCTGGTATTTCTGTGCACAACGATGGAAAGAACAAGGATGAGACACTGGCTGATTGGTTTATAAAACAATACCCAGAATCAAAAGATGTAGGGGAGCCATTGATGGTAGATGCAAAAGGTGGGGAGAGACGTGCAATCATGCGTCCGGGTATAGTACACCGTCTCGATCGCGAAACTTCAGGAGTGATCATCTTGGCAAAGAACCAGGAATCCTTTTTGTTCTTGAAAGATCAATTCAAGAATCATACTATTGAGAAAGTTTACCGAGCTTTTGTTTATGGATATGTAGCAGATCCCAATGCCTCACTTTTGAATGGCAAGATGGGCGTAATCAATGCCCCAATAGGGAGATCTCCCGGAGATGTACGTATGTGGACTGCAGGGCGTGGTGCCCGGGATCCTATACGTGAAGCAAAGACTGGGTATGTAGTCCTGTCTAGATTTACAGATACACAAGATGAGGTGGAGATCAAAGACAACAGTCACCAATTCTCTTATCTGGAGCTTTACCCAAAAACTGGCCGCACCCATCAGCTCCGTGTGCACCTACGATATATAAACCACCCGATTATCTCAGATCCTATATACAGAGGTAAGAAAGAAAAATCTCTAGGTTTTGACAGACTGGCCCTACATGCAAAATCTATCAAATTCATACTCCTCTCAGGGCAAGAAATAGAAGTCGAGGCTCCACTGCCTACGGATTTCGTAAAAGTTATCAATAATCATCAATTAAAATAGAAAATCTTGCTTAAAACATTTTCTTATGCTATATTAACGCCTATGGAAAAAACCACAATGAAATTAACTCCAGTAGATATCGAAGCTCGCAAAAAGCTTGATTTCAAAGCAGGTGATACTGTTAAGGTCTGGTCAAAAATTTTAGAAAAAGGAAAAGTTCGTCTTCAGGCTTTTGAGGGCCTAGTTTTGGCTCGTAAACATGGTGCCGAGATTGGTGCTACATTTACAATACGTAAAGTTGCTTCAACTATCGGAGTAGAAAGAATCTTTCCTCTATATTCTCCAAATATCGACAAGATTGAGATTATCAAACGCTCAAAGACACGCCGAAGTAAGCTATACTTTATCCGTACAAAGGCTGTTAAAGAAGTTAAGAAGCGCCTAAAGAGTATCACTCTTTCAAAAGAAGAGTCTACAGATACAGAAGAGAAATCTGCTGAATAAAAAATAAAACCACCCATTGGGTGGTTTTATTTTTTATTGAAAAAAAGACCTAAATCTGTTATGCTCACTCTTGTAAGTGTTTGCCCGGGTGTTGAAATTGGTAGACAAGCACCCTTGAGGTGGGTGTGTCGTAAGATGTGCTGGTTCGAGTCCAGTCCCGGGCACAATGATATTTTTTTCTATAATTATTTATCTTTTCACAGCTATTGTCATAGTCTTGTTTATCTTGGCCTGTATGTGGGCTATGTCTTTCATAAAGACAGACACTCCATTTATCCGTACACCTAGGAGTGTATTGCCTTATGTGTTGAAGGCTCTGGAATTAAAAGATGATTCAGTCGTCTACGATCTGGGTTCTGGTGATGCACGGTTGTTGTATTTCCTCAAAAAGAATAATCCAAAAGCTACATTTGTCGGATTGGAAAAATTTAGTTTCCCGTACGTTCTTTCTGTCGCTAGAAAATATATAAATAAAATAAAAGGTATCGATGGAGTAAAAATAATTAAAGAAGATTTTTATGATTACAACTTTAGTGATGCCACTCATCTGGTTATGTATCTTTATCCAAATGTTATGGATGATATTTTAAAAAAGTTTGATGAAGAGATAAAAGAGGGGACTACTCTCGTGTCCGTGGCTTTTAAGTTTACAAACAAGCAACCGATTGCCGAGATTGATATGGATAGAGAGGGTGATTATACTAATGCTCGAAAATTATATATCTATAAATTTTAATTTGTAGATGTTTGTGTGATATAATTTATCATATGATTACTCTTGATCTTGTAGAGTTTATTGAGAAAGAAGAAAAGAATGGTACACCTCGTGAGAAAATTAAATCCGAGCTACTTTCTGCTGGTTGGCTAGCAGAAGATATCGAAGAAGGTTTCCAGAAGGTTGCTCCTGCTTTTGTTGTACCCAAGATGGTAGAACCTGTTGCTCCTAAAATACAAACTACTTTTACTCCGGCCTTTAGTACACCCCCAGCTGAACCAAAGGCGGATATTGTTGTTCCTGCAGAAATAAAAACTCCAGAATCAGAAAAAATGCCTGAGGTAAAAACAGTAGAATCAGTACAAATACTAGAACCATCAACTTCAGAAAAACCAGCAACTCAAATTGTTAAAAATATAGAACCACAAATTTCAGTAGCTCCTATTGTGGAGCCAACTCCAGTTTCTGCGCCTGCCCCCGATATAGTATTAACACCAGAAGTAAAAATAGATTCTAATATTGAGCCAGAAACTCCAAAGATAGATCCATATAGGGAAGTGGTAAAAGAGGATAAGCCTATTGAAAATAGTTTTTCTGCTTCTGTGCCACCATCGAATCTCCCAAAAGTCTGGACACCTTCAAATATACCTATCATTTCTTCTGAGAACACAGAAGTTATACCCAGACTGATTCCTAAAAAGGTAGAACCAGTTGTCTCACCAAAGGCTGTATTACCGCCAGTGCGTACACCAGAGAGAAAAGCAGAACTTGCAAAAGTTTATCAGAAGCCATCAGTGGCCCCTGTGGAGGACAATATAGTGCCCCCTGCGATGAGTGCCCCCATAGCTATGTCTACAGTGCCAGCGTCATCTTCAGCGCCTATGCCAGGTGTGTCTACTCCAGCTCCAGTATCCACTCTAGCCAGTCCAGCAGTAGAAATAAATCCTACCCCCACTGTTTCTGTTCCTCCAGTTGTAAATATCGCTCCTGCTACATCAGCTCCGTCTGGCAAGCCACCTTATATGGTCTTTGCCAAACAAGAATTGTCAAAACCTGTAACTAGTCCAGTATCTATGCCAGTATCAGCACCTGCCCCATATTCTCCGAATAGTGCAGTTACTTCATCATTCCCTCGTGATTCAAAGAATTTTGTTTTTGAAGAGAAAAAACCTGGTGTCCCAAGATTCATTGTTGGAGTTTTTATTTTTGTTGCGATTGCTTGTATTTTTGGTGGGGTGGCTTTTGCTTACACGACTGGACTGATAGATATTCCTTTTTTGCCAAAGATTAATCAGACAGCTGTAACTGCAAAATATATCGACCCAATAATAAATGAACAAAATTCAAATCAGCAAAATAATACGAACTTGGAATTAAATAATGTTACTAATTCTTTTGTATTTGATGAATCTGGCCAGACTGAAGGGTCTGGTGGTGTAGATGTCCTTGTGCCTCCTAATTCCGCTGTAGATATCGAAGCTCTGAAGATAAAAGATAAAAATATAGAAGAAAATATTTCTAATATTGAGCTTCAAATATATAAAAAGTATGCATTGAATAAAAACCTGTATGGAACCAAGTCAAACCTCAAAGGCAGTTGTGTTGACCCAGAAAAAGATTCTCTTTTCTATACTGACCCTAATGATATGAATACAAACACTATCTCGTTTTTCTTGGGTAAAATATTTGATAATACGGACGGAGAGGGATCTTGCTACTCTACAACTAAAGCTTGGGCTATGTCATTTCCATTGGCATCAGAGACTGGTAGCTATGTCTGTGTAGATAGTACAAATAAAAAGATAACTACAAAAATCGCCTTATCTGGAACTGTATGCAAATAAACCTAGAATTGATTATCTCTATAATATTCGTCATACTCGGGATCTCGGGCTTCCTCGTCGCTTTCTATATTTATAGAAAAAAGAGTGAAAAGAAAAAATTGATTTGCCCAGCTAGGACAGATTGTGAGCTTGTGACGAATAGTGATTATTCTGTGGTTGGACCTTTCCGCGTGGAAGTTCTAGGTTTGGTATATTATTTATTTATCACATCAGCCTATCTGTTTGTAAATTTTTATCTTGTGTGGACACCTTTTATAAACGAGCTATTTATTGTGATATCTGGCATGTCTGTGCTATTCTCTGTCTATCTTTTGTTTATTCAAAGCTTTCTGATTAAACAGTGGTGTGTGTGGTGTATATCATCTGCATTGATATCTATCCTTATGTTTTTATTAGCTTTTTATCGTCTATATATCTAACATGCTTTATACAAGAAAAGGGGACAATGGAACAACGAAAACTTTTGGCTGCGACCAGAGAATATCAAAGAGTTCAAATATAGCAGAGGCGCTAGGGACTCTCGATGAGATCAATTCTTTTTTGGGTGTCTGCAAAGTAAAGAGTTCTGAAAAGGGGTATAAAGTTCCGACAGGTGAACTTTTTGAAAAAGTTGTACATGATGTACAGCAAAATCTTTTTATTGTGCAGGCAGAGCTCGCTGGTAGTGATATGACTATAGCCGAGGAAAAAATAAAAGAGATAGAAAATTATGTAGATACAATAGAAAAAGAATTGCCACCAATAAAATCTTTTTTTATTTCTGGGGGCACAGAATTGGCGGCATTTTTTGATGTCGCTCGTACTATTTCACGCAGAGCAGAGAGGAGAGTGATAGGTGTAGCGGACGAGGGGAATATAAAAGTGGGTGATTATACAAAAGCTTATCTAAATCGACTTTCTTCACTACTTTATGCACTAGCTAGACTTTCTAACCACTTTTCTGGTATAAATGAGGAACCTCCTACTTACAAGTAGGATTGTATATATGGGGATTATGGTGTAACGGTTAACACTGAGGTTTGTGGAACCTTCGATCTGGGTTCGATTCCCAGTAGTCCCCCAATAGAAAAAGTCGGCCTTGTGCCGGCTTTTTCTATTGGGGGACTAAGGAACATGCTTGAGCATGTTCCGTCTGGGAATCGAAAACCTTTTGCTTATTTTTATGGAGAGTACTCCAGAAAAATGCAAAAGGTATACTGGTCCTGTAAGGACCGATAAGGCTACTGCCGGTCCCAGTAGTCGTCTGGGAATTGAAAGACTTTTCGTTCTCTGGTTTACCAGAGCGAAAAGTACCTGCCGATGTAATCGGCGATAAGCGTACTCGCGGTCCCAGTGTCTGGGAATCGAAAGACTTTTCTGGTATATTTAATTTATGAAAAATCTAGAAAGTTTTATTAAAACTGATCCTGAAAATATTTCAATCAAACAGAAAGCTTGGGATGATATAAAACAGAATATTTTAAAGTCAGCATCTGAATTTGAGAATGAAAAAATGGAAGAGGGTGTTATGGATACAGTTGTGGTTATGAACCTCCTGGGTGTAAATACTATGGAATCTTGTGAAGGGCATGTAGAAAAAGAAAAGCCATATCCTAGTGTTATATTCGGATCAAAAAAACATTCTCAATTCTACTCAAAAGAATCAAACGAAATAAATACAAAATATAGAAATGTCAAGGGTGATAGTCCTGAGTATCGTGAACTTCTGGAATCAATAAAAGAAGAATCTTCAAATCTAAAGAACAAGGTTCAAATTTTGTTGGACGAATTCTATTCCGGAAAAGAATGGTCACCTTACCACTACGGCGTCTCGGTCTTTACAAAAGATTCAATGTACAGCTTAGCTCCAGTAGGGTTGGAAAATGCTGAGAATAATTCTATTGAAAATAAAAGAACTATTTTGGATTTATCCAGAAAAGAGATGGATGATTTAACAGAATTTTTAAAAAATAAATACTTTAAAGAATAATAATAAAACCCTTCCAAACAGGAGGGTTTTTATTTGGTATACTGTGTATATGAGCATATATTTTATAACTGGGACTAGTGGATCAGGTAAAACCACTTTGATGGAATCCCTTAAAACTAAACTTCCGATAGATAGTTTTGATGTCCATGATTTTGATGAAAATGGTGTTCCTCAGAATCCTAGTAAAGAGTGGAGACAGGAGACTACGGATATATGGATACAAATTTCAAATGAGAATGAGAAAAATAAAATCTCTACAGTTATATGTGGAGTTAGTGTTCCTTCTGAAATTTTAAATTCACCAAGTTTAAATAAAGATACAGATTTAGTTTTTGGTATTTTGCACGCAGATGATGAGGTGATTAAAAATAGATTAAAAGAAAGAGGTTGGAATGATCAATTAATTCAAGACAATTTAAATTGGGCTCATCACTTAGAAAAAGAAGTCCTGTCTCAACCTAAGCATTATGTTTTTGAAAGTTCTTCTTCTTTGAGCGCCGATGAATTGGCAGATGGTTTTGTAAAATTTATAAATACTCCAGAAGAATTAAAAATAAGTAATGAAATAAAAATAAAATGTCTACAGTAAAAACAAAAATTGATCAGAGCCTAGTCCTTTCTTTTCTAAGAGAAAATTTTGATGCAGAAATAAAAGAATTGGAATTCCTAAAAGGAGGGGAGTCCTCACAGGCTTTTGCTTTTAATTCAAAGGGTATGGACCTAGTAGCTCGGGTGAATAAGGGCGCGCGTAGTTTTTATAAAGACGAATATGCTTCAAAGTATTTTACAAAGAGCACCTTGCCAATCCCCGAAATAATAGAAACTGTAAAATTTGATGATATTCACTTTCTTTGTATTTCAAAGAAAGCTCTTGGCGCGACTCTCAATCTGCTGAATGAAGATGAATATCAAAAAATCTTACCCGAACTACTCGAGATATTGGGGGAAATAAGTTCTACTGATATTGGCGATTCAAATGGCTTTGGAAAATGGAATAATGACGGGGTGGGGGAATTCGAGACTTGGAAAGAATTTGTACTATCTGTGGGGTCACATTTAGATAAAGATAAATTATTTGAAAATTCAATTCTAGAGAAAGATGTTTGGGTTAAGATATATTCTAAAATAGAAGAACTTGCTGAAATGTGTCCAGAGGAGAGATATTTAGTCCACGCAGATTACGGTGGCAATAATGTGGTCTCTGATAAGGAGAATATCACAGGAATTCTTGATTGGGGTGAATCTATGTATGGAGACTTTATTTACGACGTAGCATGGCTATCGTTTTGGTCAGTTAGAAATGACCCAAACAAAAACGCAGAGCAAGCCTATCGAGATATGAATTTAGAAAATTTTGAAGAGCGACTGCTGTGCTACAAACTTCGAATAGGATTAGGTTCGCTCGCATTCTTTGCCTACTCCGAACAAAAAGATAAATATGATTCAATAAAAGAAAGAACTCTAAATCTGTTATAATCAGTTAATGATCCAAGACGAGGCACTGCAAATACTAAAGACTGGGGCCAATGTTTTTCTGACAGGGGAGCCTGGTGCCGGCAAGACACATACGATAAATGAGTATGTGTCTTATTTGCGTAGTCGTGGTGTAGAGGTGGCTATCACTGCATCCACAGGTATTGCGGCTACTCATATCGGCGGGATGACTATCCACTCATGGAGTGGTATCGGTATTCGTAAATCTCTGACTAAATACGATCTAGATAAAATATCGACTAGTGAATATGTCACTCGTCGTGTAACAAAAGCAAAAGTTCTCGTGATAGATGAGGTGTCCATGCTCGGACCCAATACTATCGATATGGTGGATGCAGTATGTAGGGAAGTACGCAGGAGTACTGAGGCCTTTGGCGGACTGCAGGTTATATTTGTCGGAGATTTTTTCCAATTACCACCGATCACAAAGAGAGATATTTTAAATACAAAAGTTCCAGAGGATGACTACAATCAGGACGCACTATTTGAGGCAAAGCCACTAGGAATATTTGCATATGAATCTGAATCTTGGGCCAGAGCTCAACCTATCACTTGCTACCTATCCGAGCAGTATCGCCAAGATGATGATACATTTTTATCTATACTATCTTCTATCCGGTCCAATACTTTTGATGAAGATATGTTCGAGCACCTCGAAGCTCGTAAGGTAGAGGTGGGCAAGACATCTGCAAAAATGCTCAAACTTTTTTCTCGCAATGTCGATGTGGATAGCGTGAACAATGCGATGCTAGAGAAAATAAAAGAAGAAAAAGAATTCTATCGTATGGTAGGTACAGGGCGAGATATCATTGTCGAGACATTGAAAAAGGGATGTCTGTCTCCAGACACTCTGGTGCTGAAGCTCGGTGCGGAGGTGATGTGCACAAAGAATAATCAAAAGGAGGGATATGTGAATGGCACCCTCGGTACTATCGTCGGATTTGCCCCGGGCACTCGGTACCCAATAGTTGAAGATCGTAAGGGAAAGAAGTTTACAGTTGAACCTGCAGAGTGGGCCCTCGAGGAGAATGGAAAGGTGAGAGCAAGTATATCTCAGATCCCACTACGCCTGGCGTGGGCTATCACTGTGCACAAGAGTCAGGGTATGAGTCTGGATGAAGCTGTGATGGACCTTTCTGATGTATTTGAATATGGTCAGGGGTACGTGGCACTCTCGCGTGTGCGACGTCTTTCAGGGTTGCATTTACTCGGATGGAATAGGCGAGCATTTGAAGTTCACCCACAGATATTCTCCCAAGATCAGATTTTCAAAGAGCAATCAAGTGCTGCAGAAATAGAATTTTCAAAATTACCTAAAAATGAATTACAAAAAATGCATGACAATTTTATCCGTGCATCCGGCGGAGTAGTAAACCCCAGCCCGGATTTTCAGAAAAAAGTAAAAGATAAAAAAGGATCAAAAGTAGATACAAAAGAATTGACTCTAGATATGTGGAATGAAGGGCGCGATATAGTAGAGATTGCAAAGCTCCGTAAATTAAAAGAAAGTACAATTTTTACTCACATAGAAGAATTAGTGGAAGATGAAAAGATTCCAATAGGGGAGCTATCTAGAATCCTAGATAAAAATACAGAAAAATCTCTTCCTGCTATACACAAGGCTTTTCACAAGCTCGACACCCGATCACTGTCTGCAGTATTTGAGCATTTTGATGGAAAATATTCATATGATGAATTGCGGTTGGCTAGATTGTTGCTTGGAGAATAGAGCATTAGAAAGCAGGCTTGCTTTTTTTACGGCTATATAGTAAAGTGTTCCTACTGGTCTTTACGACCTATTTTAAATATATGCCTACAATGAATCAATTGGTTCGCAAGAGCCGTACAATAATAAAAAGAAAATCAAAGGCCGTAGCTCTCGCTCGCGGTTTTAATGCGCTTAAAAACAAGCCAGTTTATTACCCAGCACCATTCAAGCGTGGTGTTTGTACAAAAGTTACAACAACTACTCCTAAAAAGCCTAACTCAGCTCTCCGAAAGATTGCTCGTGTACGTCTTACAAATGGTATGGAAGTTACAGCTTATATCCCAGGTGAAGGTCACAACCTACAAGAACACTCTGTAGTTATGCTACGTGGTGGTCGTGTAAAAGACTTGATCGGAGTACGTTACCACATAGTTCGTGGACGTCTCGATGCTACTGGAGTTGAGAAACGTCGAAAAGCAAGAAGTAAGTATGGTAACAAGCGTCCAAAGGCTGGAGCTAAGAAATAAAATTTATGCGAAGAAAAGTAAAAAATCGAAATATTGTTGAACCAGATATCGTTTATAACTCACAAAAGCTTGGAAAGTTCATAAACAATGTTATGTGGGACGGAAAGAAGGAGACTTCAAGAAAGATTGTATACGGTGCCTTTGATATCATCAAAGAAAAGACTGGTAATCCAAATCCTCTAGAAGTTTTCGATACTGCAATCAAAAATGCAGGTCCTCTAGTAGAGGTTCGCTCACGTCGTATCGGTGGTGCAAACTACCAGGTTCCTCGTGAAGTACGCCCAGACCGCCGCACATCACTAGCTATGAGATGGATAATCACAGCAGCTCGTGGAAAGAAAGGTGCAGCAATGGCAGAAAAGCTAGCTGAAGAGATAATCCTTGCTTCAAAGAACGAAGGTATCGCTATCAAGAAGCGTGATGATACTCACAAGATGGCAGAATCAAACAAAGCGTTCGCTCACTTTGCTTGGTAATCAAAATAGACTCAAACACAAAACTCCCCACTTGGGGAGTTTTGTTATTTATTGACAAAAAGTGGGAATGTAGTAATCTGGAGAAAAACAAATAAATATTGAAATTATGGAAAAAGAAATTATTAAAGCAGGAGATATCGTTGAATATCTATGTATTTGTGGTTTAATCCACGTAAAAGTCTTGGAAGTAAAAAAAGACGGAAAGCTCATTTTAAATACTCGAGCTGTAAATAATTTACTTAAACCAGATAGTCGTGGAAACACAACAGTGTCTCTTAGTAAGAATGTTTGTGTAAAACGCTCACGAGTAAAGTGTATAAAATAGTAAAAAAGGTAGTCTAAATCAGACTACCTTTTTTGTTGCAAAATTAGCCTATTTGTTGTATATTCTAGGGACAAATGCCTTACGGGGTTTTTTATTTTATTAATAAGAATTATATATATGGACCAAAGAGATTATCCTTTAGAGAAAGTTAGAAATATAGGTATTATTGCCCACATCGACGCGGGTAAGACTACAACAACAGAGCGTGTATTGTTTTACACTGGTGTATCACACAAGATAGGTGAAGTGCACTATGGTGAGACAACTACAGACTGGATGGAACAAGAGCGCGAGCGTGGTATCACTATCACATCTGCTGCTGTTACTTGTTTCTGGACACCGACATACGCACTGACAGACAAGACAAAGAAGCACCGCTTTAACATTATCGACACACCAGGACACATCGACTTTACTGTAGAAGTAAAGCGCTCACTTCGTGTACTCGATGGTGCAGTAGTTGTATTCGATGGAGTGGCTGGAGTAGAGCCACAGTCAGAGACAAACTGGCGCTATGCTGACGAGGCGAATGTGCCACGTATTTGTTTCGTAAACAAGCTTGACCGTACAGGCGCATCTTTTGAGCACTCATATAAAACAATCCTAGATAGACTTACTAAAAAAGCTATCCGTATGCAAATCCCAATCGGTCTTGAAGAAAAGCACGAAGGTGTGATCGACCTATTGAAGATGAAGGCTTTCTACTTTGAAGGGGAGATGGGTAACAAAGTTATCGAAAAAGAAATCCCAGAAGAGTACAAGGCAGAAGCAGAAAAGTATCACGCAGAACTAGTAGAAAAAATAGTTGAGCAAGATGATCAGATCATGAGTGACTACTTCGAAGGAAAAGTTCCAGACTACGATACTCTAAAGAAGCTAATGCGTAAGGCTGTTATCGCCAACGATGTATTCCCAGTATTTGCTGGATCAGCTCTAAGAACAAAGGAGTTCAACTAGTGCTAGACGCAGTTGTCGACTACCTACCAGCTCCTACAGACATTCCTCCAATCACAGGTATTGATCCAAATACAGATGAGCCACTAGTACGTAAGGCTTCAGATGCTGAACCATTCTCAGCTCTAGCATTCAAAATCGCTACTGACCCATTCGTAGGACAGATTATATTCTTCCGTGTCTACTCTGGATCTGTAACTGCAGGTTCATATGTATACAATCCTCGTACAAGAAACAAAGAGCGTATCGGACGTATCCTACGTATGCATGCCAATGACCGTGAAGAAGTAAAGAAGGTATACGCTGGAGAAATCGCAGCTGCAGTAGGACTAAAAGACACTATCACTTCAGATACTCTTTGTGATGAAAATGCTCCAGCAGAATTGATCCGTATCATATTCCCAGAGCCAGTTATCTCTCTACGTGTAGAGCCAAAGACAAAAGCCGACCAAGAGAAAATGGGTATGGCACTGAATCGTCTTGCTCAAGAGGATCCAACATTCCGCGTAGCTACAGACCAAGAGACAAATGAGACAATCATCGCAGGTATGGGAGAGCTCCACTTGGAAATTATCGTAGATCGTATGAAGCGTGAATTCGCTGTTGAGACAAATGTAGGTAAGCCACAGGTTGCATACCGTGAGACAATCACAGGTACAGCAGATGTAGAAGGCAAGTACATCAAGCAATCAGGAGGACGTGGAAACTACGGTCACGTAAAGATCAAGGTAAAGCCAATGGATCAGAGTATCGCAATTGAAGATCTACCAAGAAATACAAAGCGTGAAAAGGGATTTGAATTCGTGAACACAATCAAGGGAGGTGCTATTCCACAAGAATACATTCCAGCTTGTGAAAAAGGATTTAAAGAAGGTCTTGATCGTGGAGTTCTTGCAGGATTCAAATTGGGAAACGTATCTGTCGAGCTATGGGATGGAAGTTACCACGATGTGGACTCAAACGAAATGGCCTTCAAGATCGCAGCCTCTATGGCAATCCAAGATGCATGTAAGATGGCTCGCCCAGTGATCCTAGAACCTATGATGAATGTCGAAGTTGTGACTCCAGATAAATTCATGGGAGATGTGACAGGAAGTCTATCTTCAAAGCGTGGATTGATCGAAGGTATGGAACAACGTGGTATGAACCAAGCAGTGAAAGCTGTTGTTCCACTATCTGAAATGTTCGGTTACATGACAACTCTACGTTCTATGACAGAAGGTCGCGCAGGATTCACTATGGAATTCCTACGTTACGACATAGTGCCTCAAAACGTAGCAACGACAATTATTGAGTCACGTAAGTAATATACTCACACCTCAGAATGCCTGTCCCGTAGGAAGTACTCTTTCCTTTGGGATGGCTACAACTATCATCGAATCAAGAAAATAATTCTAAACAAAAACCACCCATTGGGTGGTTTTTTGTTATGTATTGTGTAAATCATCTGGAAATGTATACTTATATTTATGAGCCCAGAAACGAGAGCGTGCGTGAATTGCAAAGGGGAGTTCGTAGTAGAGCCCGAGGATTTTGTGTTCTATGACAAGATCAAAGTCCCACCACCGACATTCTGTCCGGAGTGTAGAATGCAGAGACGTCTAGCTTGGAGAAATGAGAGAGGTCTGTACTTTCGAAAGAATGACAAGCCTGGCTCCGAAGAAAAAATGATCTCTACTTACCCTGAGAGTATTCCTGTTTCCTCTTACGACAATACTTATTGGTGGAGTGATAGTTGGGATGCTATATCTTTTGGTTGCGAATATGATTTATCTCGAGATTTCTTTTCTCAGTATAAAGATCTTTTATATAGAACACCCCTGATTTCTTTTTTTGATAGCAAGGGTGTAAATAATCAATTTTGTAATTATATTACTGAGAGTAAAAATAATTATATGCTTTCTGCTGTTTGGACATGTGAAGATTCTATGTATTCAAACAGGATATCATTTTGTCAGAATACAGTAGATTCATATATCAGCCACAAGCTAGATTTCTCGTACGAGGATATTTATTGTGGGGATTCGTCTCGATTGTTTTATAGCGAGAACTCATATAACTGTGTAAATTCATATTTTCTTTTTGACTGTAGGAATTGTACTGATTGTTTTATGTGTAATAGTTTGAGAAATAAATCTTATTGCATAAACAATATTCAATACTCAAAAGATGAATATAAAGAAAAAATTAAAGAATTTAATTTGAGTAGTTATGCATCAATTCAAAATCATAAGGCATCATTTGAGTTATTAAAGAAAAATGCCATTAGGAAATACGCCCAGCTTACCAACTGTGTAAATGTGGTGGGGGATAATATGCAAAATGCAAAAGATGCATATTATTCTTTTGATCTGCCAAGGGGTGTCGAGAATATCAAATATTGTAACTGGGGGACTTTTGGATTGAAGGATTCATACGATGTCGGCCCTGGTGCAGGTGGAAAGTCAGAACTTACTTATGAGGGTATTAGTATCGGTGTAGCTAATAGTAATGTAAAATTTAGTGTAGTTGTTTGGAATTCTACGAATGTAGAGTATTCATTTAATTGCTATTCTTGCAATAATTGTTTTGGTTGTGTGAGTTTGAAAAATAAAAATTATTGTATATTCAACAAGCAGTATGAAAAAGATGAATATTTTGAGTTGCTAGGCAGAATAAAAAAACAGATGAATGAAATCCCTTACAGTGACAGCATGGGGAATATCTATAAATATGGAGAATTTTTTCCTATAGAGATTGCTCCTTATGCTTATAATGATACTGTTGCAGGGGACTTTTTCCCTTTGAATGAAAATGATTTAGTTCAGAAAAATTTTCAATATATACCAAAAGTAAATAAACAATACAATATTACTGTGAAGTCCTCTGAACTGCCTGATTCAATCATTGATGTAAATGATTCTATCCTGGGTGAGATTGTAGAATGTAAAAATATAAACAATGATAAGTATGTAACTTGCACAAAAGCTTATAAAATGAATGAAGTAGAAGTTTCTTTCTACAAGAGGCTCGTTATTCCACTGCCTCGAGTTTGCTATAGCTGTCGTCATGCGGACAGATTGTCAAAACGTAATCCAATGAAGCTCTGGCACCGTCAGTGCATGTGTGATCTGGATAATCATGATCACGTAGTGCAGTGTGATGTAGAGTTTGAGACTAGCTACTCCCCAGACAGACCTGAAAAAGTATATTGCGAGAAGTGTTATCAAAAAGAAGTATTGTAAAAATATGGAATATCAAACAGAAAAAAGAATGTGTCAGAATTGCAAAGGGGATTTCACTATTGATCCAGAGGATTTTGTGTTCTATGACAAGATCAAAGTCCCACCACCGACATTCTGCCCGGAGTGTAGAAATATCCGAAGACTCTCATGGAGAAACAATAGATCTCTTCATTCTCGCTCTTGTGGTGTTTGTAAAAAAAATTTAATTTCTTTTTATAAGGATGATGGCGCTCCTGTTTACTGTGAGAGTTGTTATTCTGGCGACAACTGGGATATGTATAAATTTTCAGCAGATGTTGATTTTTCTAAAGATTTTTTTACTCAGCTTAAAAATATTTTGAATGTTCAACCGAGAGTTTTTTCTATTCGATATGGGACAAACTTGGATAGTGACTATTCTAACTCAATAGTAAATTCTAAAAATTTATACCTATCTTTTTCATCTATTGAATCAGAAAATATTTTTTATTCCGAAAATGTAGATAGATCAAAAGATTGTTTTGATTGTTTGTCTTGTATAGATATACAGCAGTGCTCTTGGAATATAAATTCAGAGAAAAATTATAATTGTCACTATATGTTTGAATCCAAGAATTGTATGGACTCTTCATTTCTTTTTGATTGTTCTAACTGCTCGAATTGTTTTATGTCTTCAGGGTTAAGAAATGAATCTTATGTCTTTAGGAATGTAAAATTATCAAAATCTGACTACGAAAAAGCCATCCAGGATTTAGAGAGAGGTTCTTTTAAAACCTTGGTTATTTTAAAAGATGAATTTAAAGGCTTAATAAGTTCTGCTACCCATCGCTTTGCAAATGTAATCGCTTCTGTCGATGTTTCTGGGGATATAATCACAAGATCAAAGAATGTAAAAAAATCATTCGATATAATGGAGGCTGAAGATATTAGTTATTCTTATCGTATTGTAAAATCAAAAGATCTAATGGATTGCGGATGGGTTTTGGCTGGGGAGCTCGAGTACGAGACAATGACTGGCAGCGGGGGGTCCTTCAACCAAGTTTCTTGTTTTATGTGTGTAAGCTCAAGAGATATACAGTATTCTATCTCATGTAAAAATTGTACTGATTGTATTGGTTGTGTTGGTCTTACGAATGCAAGATATTGTATATTAAACAAGCAATATTCAAAAGATGCATATTTTGATGCTGTAGGTAAAATAAAAAAACATATGATATATATTCCTTATGTAGATAAACAGGGTAGGGTTTATAAGTACGGAGAGTTTTTTCCTACTGGATTTTCATTATTTGGCTACAATGAGTCTCTTGCCAATGATATGTATCCTATTTCGAAAGATACTGCTCTTGATATGGGTTATAACTGGTATGAAAGAGACATTAGAGACTACAAGACTAATCAGGACAAGGACACTCTACCTGATTGTATCTCCGAAATAAATGACTCAATATTAGATGATGTTATTTTGTGTAGTAAAGTTGAAGGTTTTAGTAATCAATGTACATATGCTTTTAGAATAAAAAAAGAAGAACTAGAATTTTGCAAGAAGAATAATTTACCCATTCCTAGATTATGCCCAAATTGTCGACACGAAGAAAGACTAAGATACAGAAACCCTCTCAGTTTGTATAATCGCGAATGTTCAAACAACTGCGGAACCACTTTTCAAACAACCTATGCCCCAGATCGACCAGAGAGGGTATATTGTGAGAAATGTTATCAACAAGAAGTACTCTAGGTAGTCTTTACTATTTCAAACCCATGGGATTGGAATAGTAATAATTTAAAATATGGAATATTAAGATGAATAAAGAAAATAACATTCAAAAACCTACGCAAGTTATGACTCTTTGTATCTTGCGAAAAGAGGATGAACTTTTGCTTGGCATGAAGAAAGTTCGTTTTGGCGCCGGGAACTATAATGGCTACGGTGGCAAGGTAGATCCGGAGGAGAGTGTGGAGCAGGCACTCGTGCGCGAGATGAAAGAGGAATCGGATTTAGATTTATTGAAATACGAGCTTCGTGGAGTTATGAAATTTGAATTTTTTGATTCTATTAAGGAAGTTCATATATATGAAGGCTTGGATTGTACAGGAGTTCTAGTTGAGAGTAACGAGATGATTCCATACTGGTTCCATATAGATAAAATCCCTTTTGAGAAGATGTGGAAAT
Source organism: Minisyncoccota bacterium (assembly GCA_041674285.1). GTDB lineage: Bacteria > Patescibacteriota > Minisyncoccia > Phycocordibacterales > UBA9973 > UBA8515. Next base: position 64,041 of record JBAYVZ010000004.1, on the reverse strand, counting down.
CTGATAAATATTGGTTCCCATTTTTTCTAAATAGAGAATATTTTGAGGGAGGTGCCGTTTTTGATGAAAATTACAATATACTATCTTGTAAAATAGAAAAAATCAGATAAAAAACTACAAAAAATGAAATTTTTTGTAGTTTTTTAGTTTTAGTAAATTTTTCTGAAAATAACTTCTGTTTTAATGCTCTGTCAGGGATGCAGTTGACGACGGGGTAAGTGTCCGACATAGTGCTTTTTTGCCTGTTTTGGGTATTGGCATGGTTTTGGTCGGGCGGTATAATAATAGTCCAAAGTATCGGAGGATACATTATTATTAATTTTTTATAAAAATATGCCATCAAAAAAGAAAGTAGTTAAGGCTACAAAAAAAGTGAAAGTGGTCGCGAAAAAAGTAGAGGTTGTAGAGAAAGTAGAAGCAACTCCTGTGAAAAAAACAGAGATAAAGATAAAGAATAATTTTATTAAAAGCGTTCAACGTCGTGATGGATCGACTGTTCCATTCGATATTGAAAAAATTACGAATGCTATTAATAAAGCTATGCTTGCAGCAGGAGAAGGCTCTATCGAAGAGGCTCACCTAGTGGCTAGTCGTGTATTGATGGACATGATAAAGATCGCAAAGAAGTACAAAAACTTTGTACCTACAGTAGAGGGTATCCAGGATAGCGTAGAGCAGGAGCTCATGCTCTCTGATTATGTAAAGACTTCAAAGCACTACATCCTATACCGTGAAGAACGTGCTCGTCTCCGATCACACAGTATGTCTGTTCCTCCACATGTAAAGCAGCTCGCAGATGAAAGTAAAAAATATTTCAGAAATCCACTTTCTGAATTCGTATACTATCGTACTTATGCCAAATGGATCGAAGAGCAGGGTAGACGCGAGACATGGATCGAGACAGTAGATCGCTATATGTCATTCATGAAAGGAAAGCTCGGAGATATGTTATCTGTCGATGAGTATGGAGAAGTGCGTGAAGGTATTTTGAAGCAAGAAGCTATGCCATCAATGCGCCTACTCCAATTCGCAGGACCTGCAGCAGAGAAGACAAATGTATGTGCGTACAATTGTTCATTTATCGCACCATCAAAGCTCCAAGACTTTGGTGAGATAGTCTACATATCTATGTGTGGTACTGGAGTAGGATTCTCTGTCGAAAGTCAGAATATTCAATCTCTTCCTCAGATCAAAACTCAGGTAGGCAAAAAGCAGCCTACATACGTGGTTCCTGATACAAAAGAGGGCTGGGCAGATGCACTCGTATTTGGTATGAAGACATGGTTCAACGGAGAGGACGTTGATTTCGATTTCTCTCTATTGCGTCCTTCTGGTGCACGTCTCAAGATCATGGGAGGCAAGAGCTCTGGTCCAAAACCATTGATAGACCTACTCGGTTTTACTCGTGAACGTATCCTACGTCGTCAAGGAAGACATCTTCGCAATATCGATGCGCACGATATCATCTGTAAAATAGGTGAGTGTGTAGTATCTGGTGGAGTACGTCGTTCTGCACTTATCTCACTATCAGATCTAGATGATCAGGACATGCGTGATGCAAAGAATGGTCAATTCTGGAACAATGAAGGCCAGAGAATGCTCGCAAATAACTCTGCTGTATACAATACAAAACCTACAGAAACAGAATTCCTAAGAGAGTGGATTGCACTTATGGAGTCAGGTACAGGAGAGCGTGGAATATTTAATCGTGGATCACTATATACATCGCTACCAAAGAGGCGTGTAGAAAAGTCCCGTGACTTTATCGGAGAGATGGGTACAAACCCTTGTGGGGAGATTATCCTCCGATCAAAACAGTTCTGCAATCTTTCAGAAGTTGTAGCCCGTGCAGAAGATACAGAGAAGACTCTGATGAAGAAGATCCGTATCGCTACAATTCTAGGAACATATCAATCAACACTTACAAAATTCGGGTACCTTTCAAAGGAATGGAAGGAGAATTGTGATGAGGAGAGACTCCTAGGAGTGTCAGTGACTGGTCAGTGGGATTCGACTTTGGCGCGTGATGCAAAGATGTTAGAAAAGCTCCGCCTAGAAGCTATCCGTATAAACAAGATTTATGCAAAGAAATTTGGTGTTAGTGAATCTACATGTATCACAGCAGTGAAGCCTTCTGGTACTGTATCTCAGACTGTGGATTGTGCATCTGGTATGCACCCACGTCATGCTCCGTACTATATCCGTCGTGTTCGTATCTCTGCTACAGACTCACTATTCAAAATGATGAAGGACCAAGGTGTGCCATATCATGCAGAGGTGGGGCAGAATGCAGAAGATGCAAATACTTTTGTTCTAGAATTCCCAATGAAAGCTCCAGACGGTGCGATATGTAAAGATGATATATCTGCTATTGATCAGCTAGAGCACTGGAAGGTTGTAAAGGTAAATTATACAGAGCACAATCCATCTGTGACTATATCAGTGGGGGAGAATGAATGGATCAAGGTAGCGCACTGGCTATATCAGAACTGGGATATCGTAGGTGGACTATCATTCCTACCACGTTCAAATCACGTGTACCAGCTAGCTCCATATGAAGCGATAACAAAAGAGACCTTTGAACAGCTCGCAAGTCGCATGCCTGACTTTGATTTCTCAAAGATCGTGACTTATGAACTACGTGATGAGACTGAGGTAAAGAAAGAATTGGCTTGTGTTGCAGGAGTTTGCGATATCGTGTAAGATAAAAAAACTTATGATCCCGTTAGAAGTCATGCATGTTATTCTAGCTACGGATTTTATTTGAATAAATTAGTTATATTCGAGTTTATTAGTTAAATTATGTACGATACTCTAAAGAGTATCTACTTCTAACGGGATGAAGAAAAACCCAATCAAAATTATATCTCTGTTTGTAGTTGGACTACTGGTTCGACTGCTACCATTTAGGGCTCCAAATCTGGAGCCTCTGATGGCTATGGTTATGCCGTTGTCTCGTACATACGGTAGATTGTATTCATTTTTATTTGGTTTCTTGTCTGTGGCTGTGTACGACATGTTTACAGTAGGATTTGGTGTGTGGACACTATTTGCAGGTATTGCCTATGGATTAGTTGGTCTTGCTGCATCTTTCTATTTCCAGAATCGTACAGGATGGAAGAACTATGCTAAATTCGCATTTGTAAGTACTATCGTATTTGATGTTGTTACTGGTTTGACTATGGGTCCACTATTCTTTGGGCAATCATTCATGGCGGCAATAGTAGGTCAGATACCATTCACGGCTATTCATTTGCTTTCAAATGTATCCTTTGCTATAGTTCTATCACCAATGATTGAAAGATGGGTAGAAAAGGAAAGTACTGCAGTCGTTGTTATTCCAGAAGTTGTCCGAGTATAATTCATTTAAAATTTAAGTTTATATGTTTGGAAGTGAGGTCATATTCCTCCACTGTGCCGCAACGGTAAAGCTCGCAAGAGACAAGTCCGATCTTAATATATAAATTGTTCACCCGAGCAGGAAATCTCTTTGTAAAAAAGGATATAAAAACTTCTGCCCGTGCAGGAGTTTTTATTATTTAGTATGCATTAATTTATTATGAAAAATAAATATATTAAAATATTTTTGTTCGCTGTCCTAGTCATACTGTCTATTGCTTTCTTTTATCAGTATTCTAAAAAAGTTAGCAACTCTGAATCAGTAGTGAATACTACACCTAAAATAGAGGCCCCAAAGCTAGTACCGAGAAAAACTGAAAGTTCCAAAAAAGTTACTTATAAAATTTCAGAAGTAAAAGAAATAATTCCAGAGATAGATAAAAATGAGATAAATATCAAAATAATCGTTGAAGATAAAATTTACGAATCCAAAGCCTCAGAAGGGGTGAGTATATACCAATCAATGGTAGATTTATCTACTCAAAATAAATATTTTACTTTTACGTCAAAAGACTATAGTGGTATGGGTATGTTTGTAGATAGTATCAATGGTTTACAAGGTAATGAGGGTAAATATTGGGTGTATTATTTAAATGATAAAAAAGCATCTGTGGGTATATCTAAGAATTTTTTGAAAGAGGGTGATGCTGTGCGATGGGAGAGAGAAGGCTTTATTAATTAAAGGATATGAATCCCGTTAGGATCCGCGATCGCAATTTAAATATAAATAATAATATGAAAAAAAATATATTTTCTATCTTAATAATACTCGGTTTTATTTTCTCAGGATTTTTTGTATATGCAGAAGATTCTACTCAGACAGATCAGAATACTGGAAATCCGCCAGTAGAAGAGACTCAGAATTCAACGCCAGCCCCACTAGAAGAGCAGTCTCCGGTACAAGAAATCCCCACAGAAGAACAGCCTCCGGTAGAGCAAAATCAAGCTGAAGAACCTGCACCAATTTTGTATGAAAATATATTTATTCGTAATGGTGCGGACGTTGTGTATAGTGGGGATATTGCTCTACCTCCAGAAGGGAATATAGATATACTAGATAATGTGGGAGTATCTCACTCTGTGAATTCTCGGAGTGTGCTCGGTGTGCTATACACTCTCGATCAATCAGAAGATTCTTTCTCACTTTCTAGTCTGCAGTACTATGATTCTTTTTCTTCTTTTTATTTGAAATGTTTAAATATAAATTCATCCGGAGAAGTGTGTGATAATTGGCAGTATGTAGTAGGAGGTGCTAGCCCTTGGACAAGTATCGATGCGACTGTTCTCTCAGGAGGAGAAAATATTGGTTTGTATTTTGGTAGTCCATACAAGGTAGACTTAGATACTAATACAATCACAACTACTGGGTCCATAACTGCACAGGCAAAATCTTATAATTATACAGACGATACATGGGTGGTGCGTACCGGGGTGAATATCGGCATAACCCAGACAAATCCGAATGATCCATGGAATCCAACCGTAATATCAACTACGTTGGTAGATGATATGGGGAGTGCAAATCTTTCTTTCTCAAGTCCAGGTGCATACAATATAGGAGTATCAGAGGATTATTATTTTCCATCTTATTCTGTGTCTGTATCGGAGCCTGTGTCTTCTGGTGGTTCAAATAGTGCTCCTGTTGTAGTAACTTTCTCAAAAGAAAATGCAGTAGTTTTTTTAAATGCCAATAAAAAATCAGATGGATCTTTGGGTACATCATTGTATACGGACTGGGGGGCTGTCGCTATTGGATCTACTGGTGACTCAGCTCTGATTGAAAGCATCGCTGTATATCTAACATCAAATAATTTTACATCAAGCACTGTGACTGACAATGAGCGCCATGCGATGGCCCTGATGGCTCTCGGTATAAATCCATATAGCGGTACAAACGTAGACTATATCTCAAAAATTGTAGGAAAATTTGATGGAGTTCAGATAGGGGATGCGAACCTGGATAATGATGACATCTTTGGCTTGATCGTTTTGAAAAAAGCAGGGTATTCATATAAAGATGAGATAATCGCCAATACTATTGATTTTATAAAAACTAAACAATACTCAAATGGGTCTTGGGATAATAGTGTTGATATGACATCTGCTGCGATAATGGCATTGTCTCCTTTTAAAAATAAAAATGGAGTCTCAGATTATATAGACAAAGCTTATATTTATCTAACCAGCAATCAATCTTCTGATGGGCGTATAGGGGACAATGTATCTTCTACAAGCTGGGCTATACAGGCACTATCACTCGGATCTGAATTTGCATCTGCTTTGTCTAATGCGAGAAATTATGTATCATCACAACAGAAAAGTGATGGTGGTGTAGGGGATATAGGTAGCGATGTAGATTCACGTGTCTGGGCTACCTCTTATGCGCTAACAGCAGAATCACTCAAATCATGGATAGACATACTGTCTGACTTTGAGAAGCCTGCAGTCACAGAAATAGTAAAAACTTCAGGTGAAAATAAAGTGGAAATTATTCCTGCTGTTATCATTCCTGTTGTTCAAGAAAAAATTATACCGATTACTCCAGTCATTCAAGAAGCTAAAAAAGAAATAAAAAAAGAAGAAGTAAAAAAACCAAATAAAGAAGTAAAAAAGATAACACCTGTCGTTAGGAATGATATTGTGGATAGTCCTGTGCCAGCAAAAAATAACCTAGTAGCAAGTGCGAGTTCTGCACCGTTTGTATCTAAAATACCCGCAATCACAAGGGTTGTGTGGCATAATATTACAACATTTTTTGGTTTAATTTTTAATTTCTTTTAAATCTATCATTTTGGTATAATTAACTTATGTTTAAAACAAAACAAAATATATTCATCGTGTCTGTTGTTGCTATTATTATATTGATTATGGGTGTTGGTTTTATTGTTGAAAAAACTGCAAAACCTGGAAAGTATGACGCTTTTGCACAAGCTCTCAAATCTGAGGGTGCAGTATTCTATGGGGCATTTTGGTGTCCGCATTGTCAGGCTACAAAAGCTCTTTTTGGTAGCTCTAAAAAGTATATACCTTATGTAGAATGTTCTACCCCTGATTCACGAGGTCAGACGAATGAGTGCAAGGCTAATAAAGTAGAGAGTTACCCATCTTGGACATTCAAGAATGGTATAACATTGAAATCTTCCGACCCAAAGCCTCTTGCTTGTGCTCCTAGTCCTACTGGGGCAAAGATTGAGGGGGAGCCTGCTGTCTGTGCAAATATACATTCAGAGTACGCAAAAGTTTGGGTATTTTCAAATTATAAATTCTCAATAAAGTCAGAAAAAGATCCAGTTCAAAATGGTGATGTTTGGAATTTTGATAGCAGTGCTATGGCAGTAGGAGAGATTCCTCTTGAATTCTTGGCCGAACAGATAAAGTTTACTCTACCTCAATAATATGCCTACTTACGTACCTACATTGAATTATATATTGTCTCTAGGGACGATTTTCATACAGCTTTTTTGCTTTACTATTTTTGGAGCACTTTTGTTTTTTAGAAAAAAAGATAATGTGTTTTTGAAATTTTTGCACGACTACACATTTATAATTGGATTCCTAACTGCATTTGGAGCTATGGCAATTAGTTTATTCTATTCAAATGTGATTGGATTTCCAGCTTGTGAATTGTGTTGGATGCAGAGAATATTTATCTATCCACAAGTTATTCTTTTTGGTATGGAGCTCTGGAAGAGGGAAAAGGTGATAGTGGACTACGCACTAGTTCTCGCATTTATCGGTAGCATAATATCACTATTCCATATATATGTAGAACATGGAGGAGCGTCAAATCTCGCTTGTGCTACGGGTAGTGCTACCGAGGTGTCATGTGCAGTGCGATATGTATATGAATTCTCTTATGTATCTATCCCTGTTATGGCACTGTCAATGGGAGTATTCCTAATGTTGATACTTTGGAATTATAAATACATCTCAAGAGCATAAAAAACTCACCCATCCGGGTGAGTTTTTTATGCGTAGTGTTTAATTTTGTGATACAGTAGAACAATGTTTAAAAATAAAATTTTGATTACAATTTTCCTTACTGTATTTATTGACTTGCTCGGGGTGGGGATACTGATCCCGGTTATTCCTCAGTTATTTGCTAATCCGTTCTCATCGGAATACATGCTTCCATTTGGCACGTCTCTTAATCAGGGGTATATGTTACTAGGGCTATTGATTGCTGTGTATCCAATCGGTCAATTCCTTGCTACTCCTATACTCGGACAGTTGTCTGATAAATACGGAAGAAAGAAAATTCTCAGTATTGCACTTTTGGGGACGGCCCTGTCTTATATATTGTTCGCTGTGGCTATCATTACAAAAAATATCCCATTATTATTTGCTTCAAGATTTTTTGACGGTATTACAGGTGGAAATATATCTATTGCTCAGGCTATGATAGGGGATGTATCAAGTCCAGATAATCGTGCAAAAAACTTTGGTATGCTGGGTGCTGCATTTGGTCTGGGGTTTATATTTGGTCCATATATAGGGGGTAAGCTTTCTGATCCATCAATCGTGTCTTGGTTTAGTGCTGCTGTCCCATTTTATTTTGCAGCATTTTTGGCATTTATAAATATGCTGTCTGTACTTTTCCTTGTACCTGAGACAAATAAAAATCTACGTAAAGAAGAACTGACTTGGGGCAAATCAATCTCAAATATAAAACGTGCAATGAAGATGAAAGGTATGAGTATACTGTTTGCTACAAACTTTTTATTTTTTGGTGGGTTTACATTCTTCACTACTTTCTTTGGGGTATTTTTAATTAATAAATTTTCTTTTACTCAGGGAAATATCGGAGATTTTTTTGCATACGTAGGCCTATGGAGTGTGTTTACTCAGGCAGTGCTCACTCGCGCTTTTTCAAAAAGATTTAGTGAATATCAGATACTTAGTTATTCGTTGATGGGGGCAGGTATTATGATTCTCGCATATTTCTTGCCACAGTATTCTTGGCAATTATTATTGATCCCTCCATTCTTTTCTATGTTTACAGGACTCACTATGGCCAATGTAAATAGTCTACTTTCAAAATCAGCACCAGCAGATCAAAGAGGGGAAATAATGGGAATTAGTTCTTCTGTCCAGGCTCTAGCTCAAGCTATCCCGGCAATACTCTCTGGATTCATCGCTGCAGCGCTAGCCTCTACTACACCGCTACTAATAGCTGCGATAACTATAGTCATATCGGGTATAGTATTTCGATTCTTGTATAAAAGAGTCTAAAATGTATAATTAAATTATGAATAAAGAAGCACGTCAATGTCAGAACTGCCTGCAGGATTTCACGATAGAGCCAGAGGATTTTGCGTTTTATGACAAGATAAAAGTCCCACCACCTACATTTTGCCCGGATTGTTCACATCAAAGACGTTTTGCTTGGCGTAATACTCACGCTCTATATAGGCGTCCAGATAGTGTGACGGGGAAAGATTTAATCTCTATATATCACCCAGATGTAAAGATGAATATTGTAGATCAAAAATATTGGTGGGGTGACCAATGGGATCCATTTGACTATGGACGTGATTTTGATTTTTCTGTTGATTTTTTCTCACAATGGCGTGCTCTGCGTGATGTTGTTCCATTTCAGGCCCTATCAAATTCAAAATCTGTTAATAGTGATTATTGTAATGTAGCAGAAGAAAATTATGACTGTTATCTATGTTCTGCTTGTTGGAAAAATGAAAGAACGATGTATTCTGATTCTATTACAAAAGTTAAAGATTCTTCTGATTTGTATGTTGTTCACAATAGTGAGTTTTGTTATCAGGATATTTACTGTGTAGATTCTTACAAAATTTTTTATTGTGAAAAAACAAATTCATCAACTGACTCTTATTTCCTATATGACTGTAAGGGTTGTGTGAATTGTTTTATGTCGTCTAATCTCCGCAACAAGAGCTATTGTTTTAATAATATTCAATATTCAAAAGAGGAGTATTTTGAAAAAATAAAACAATATGATCTGGGTAGTTATAATACAATTCAGAAACTAAAAAAAGATTTTGAAGAATTAAAATTAAATTCAATTCATAAATATGCTGCGTTGATTAATTGTCATAATGCTACAGGGAATGACCTCAGTGGCGTTGTTGATAGTCAGCATATATTTGATGCTTCTGGTAATGTTAAAAATACTAAATATTTGTACTGGGCAGCTGAAAATATTTTTGATTGTTATTATTGTAATGCTATTGGACTGCTAGAAAATAGTTTTGAGTCTTGTGACTCCGGAGTAGGGGGCACAAATTGTAATTTTTCAAATGTTGTTTATAACTCAAGTAATGTAGAATATTCTTTTAATTGTTATAATTCGCATGATTTATTTGGGTGTATTGGTCTTAGAAATAAATCATATTGTATTTTAAATAAACAATATTCAAAAGAAGAATATTTTGATATGGTTGGTAAAATTAAAAAGCATATGATTGATATGCCATATGTTGATAAAAAGGGTAGGGTGTATAAATATGGAGAATTTTTCCCAATAGAATTTTCACCATTTGCCTATAATGAGACTATCGCTAATTACTTCTATCCTTTATCTAAAGAGGATACCATTAGCAATGGTTATTTATATAGAGATAAAGATAATCAAAATCATAATCCCACAATTAAAACAGAGCAAATTCCTGATTCAATAATAGATACCTCCCTCGATATTCTGCAAGAAATAATATCTTGCGATACATTCCCTGGATCCGATCGTTGCTCTGGGGCATTTCGTCTAACTCGAGATGAATTAACCTTTTACAAAAGATTCAATATTCCGATACCTAGGATGTGTTATCAGTGTCGTCACAAAGAAAGATTTTCAAAAAGAACACCTTTAAAGCTCTGGAACAGAAAATGTATGCACGAAGGTTGTGATAATGAATTCCAGACTAGCTACGCTCCAGACCGACCAGAGGTTATTTATTGTGAGAAGTGTTATCAGCAGGAAGTGATTTAATTATTATTAATTTGAAGAGCATCGCGCTAAATCGACTTGCGCGATGTGATTCCGCAGAATCAATGATTATAGATAAAATAAATAAAGATTCAGAAGGTGCCGTGTTTGTGTATACTACATGCAGAGATAGGGACGAGGCGCGTGATCTGGCCCGGTCCGCAGTAGAGAATCATATGGCAGTGTGTGGAGATTTGTGGCCCGTTGAGTCGGTGTATCCATGGCACGGAGTACTAGAAGATGTAGATCAGTATATGCTTATGTTGACTACTACTTCTGATTTATCAGAACGATTAACTGTTTTCCTTGGTGAATTGCATTCGTACGATGTTCCAATGTTTATATCTACCGATACTATGCATGCTAGTGAATTATACAGATTGTGGATGCAGAGAACTCTGGAAGAAAAAGGTAAGTTTATAACACCAGAAGAAGAGAGTAAAAAAGAAAAATATGAAGAGGAGGGTGGTTATCACCCCGGACGACTAAAATAAAATACCCCCAGATGAAAGTCTGGGGTATTTTATTGGTTTAAAAATTAAACCCTATGATATAATATGCGTATGTATATTAGCGACACTAAAATATTGGATCTGATACGTGATTCAGGATTGGTTACAAAAACTGATTTTGAAACTGCGTATAAAAAATCTCTAGAAAAGAAACAGTCTATAGGGGAGATATTAGTTTCTATGGGTAATTTGACTGAAAAAGATTGGATGAATATGCAGGCTCAAGCATTGGGTATACCTTATGTGTCTCTTAAAAATATAAGAATTGCCCCAGAAGTATTGACCTTGATCCCAGAGCCTATTGCGAGAAATAATAATATTATTGCCTATAAAAATGGTCCGGATTCTCTAGAGGTGGCCATGCTAGATGTTGCCAATTTAACTGTTATCGACTTTATAAAGAAAAAGATTGGGCTTCGAATTTTGCCTCGTCTGACAGATAGTGACTCTATCAAGAGCGCCTTGTCTCAATATAAAAAGAGCCTGCAAGCAGACTTTGAAGACATAATTAAAAAAGAGAGTGTAGAGGCCTCAAAGAATAATACGGGAGGTACTCCTGACTCAGAAAAGACAGAGAAGGAATTACGCGAACTAGTAGAAGATCTTCCTATAATTAAGATTGTAGATACTCTGATATCTCATGCCATACTACAAGGTGCTTCTGATGTGCATATCGAGCCGTGTGAAGATTCACTTCTGGTTCGTTACCGCATTGACGGAATTCTTCATGATGCGATGGTCTTGCCAAAGGATATGGCTCCAGGTATAACTGCCCGTATAAAAGTATTGTCTAATTTGAAGCTCGATGAAAAAAGACTACCTCAAGATGGAAGATTCAAGGTTGAAAATGAACAGGGGAGAGTGTCATTTCGTGTGTCTACACTGCCTACATACTTTGGAGAAAAAACTGTCATCCGTATCCTTCGTGAGAATGCAAAAGGTTTTACTCTTGAAGGTCTAGGTTTTCATGGTGAAGCATTAGAAAAGATACACGATGGTATGAAGCAGAGAACTGGTATGTTGCTATGTGCTGGACCTACTGGATCCGGTAAGACAACTACTCTGTATACAATGTTAGATATATTAAATACTCCTGATGTGAATATTTCTACTGTAGAGGATCCTATCGAGTATCAGATGGCTCGCATAAATCAGACTCAGACTAAATCTGAAATTGGTTTAACTTTTGCAAATGGATTGCGTACGCTACTACGTCAGGATCCAGACATAATAATGGTAGGTGAGATTCGTGATGGGGAGACTGCATCACTAGCTGTGAATGCGGCTCTGACTGGTCACCTTGTGCTATCTACTATCCATACTAACTCTGCCGCTGGAGCCATCCCTCGTATAGTAGATATGGGAGTAGAGCCGTTTTTGATTGTATCTACAGTTAAAACGGTTATTGCACAGCGTCTTGTTCGTAGACTATCTGAAGGCAAAGAGCAATATTTTTTAAATGAAAACGAGAAGCAAGCTATGGCTCGTATGATAGATATGGATAAAATGCTCTCTATCTTGAAAAAGGAAAATATTATAAAAGGGGATGCTACTTGGGACCAAGTTCCTTTTTATAGACCTAAAATCACTGAAGAGAATAAAGAGGGATACAAGGGTAGAATAGGTATACATGAAGTACTGAAAGTATCTTTATCAATAAAAGAGTTAATATTAAAAGGTGCACCTGCGGATGAGATTGAAAAGCAAGCAAAAAGTGAAGGTATGATGACTATGCTTGAAGATGGTATTTTCCTTGCTGTGCAAGGTGTGACTACCACAGAAGAAGTCCTACGTGTAGTTTCTGAATAATATGAAATTTAATTACGTATCTCAAAATAAGATAGGTGAGATTCACAAGGGTTCCATCGAGGCATCTGATAGCCTTTTGGCTGCTCGACAGATTCGTGATATGAACGAGACACCACTTTCAGTACAAGAAGTTGAAGAAAAAAATATATGGTTTAAAATATCACATATTAGTTTTGGCGGAATTGGTCTAGAGGAGCGTATTATGTTTACTAAAAATTTATCAGGAATGCTCCAGGCTGGTTTGTCACTAGCTCGATCTCTTGCTGTTCTCGAAAAGCAAACTCAGAATTATCAATACAAAAAAGTTTTACAGACACTGTCAGAGACTATCAGTAAAGGAGGGTCTTTGTCAGATGGTATGAAAAAATTTCCGGACACTTTTTCTTCGTTGTTCGTCTCTATGGTTCGTGCGGGGGAGGAGTCAGGGTCTGTCCCAAAAGCCCTAGTTGAAGTTGGTACAAATTTACAGAAAACTTATGCTCTAAATAAAAAGATAAAAGGAGCACTTATGTATCCAGGGATTATTTTTTCAGCGATGATTTTAATTGGTGTTTTGATGTTGATATTTGTAGTGCCTACTCTAACAAAGACTTTTGCAGATGTGGGTGCCGAACTTCCTGCTTCTACAAAATTTGTAATATGGCTGTCGGACACAGTGAGTAATCACTTGATTCTATTCTTAGGTTTTATATCAGGAATATTTGGTCTTATTTATTTTATGTCTACTTTTGATTCTACAAAAAAGATTCTTGATTTTATTATTATAAAATTGCCAGTCATTGGTTCTATTGTTCAAGAGATGAATGCAGCACGCACAACACGCACACTAGCATCACTCTTATCTTCGGGGGTCAATATGTCAAAAGCTCTAGAGATTACAAAGGAAGTTCTTCAGAATGTTTACTACAAGAATGTTATCGACAAAGGTATCGTCTGCATCGAAAAAGGAATACCCCTATCTTCTGTCTTTAAAGAGCGGAACGATCTTTATCCTGTGATGGTGGGTGAGATGATAGAAGTGGGGGAAGAGACTGGTAATTTGTCTAATATGATGCTCGATATTGCCTCGTTTTACGAAGGTGAAGTTGATTCAAAAACAAAAGATCTTTCGACTATAATAGAGCCTATACTTATGGTGTTTATAGGCGCGGCTGTTGGATTTTTTGCTGTATCTATGTTACAGCCAATGTATTCAATATTGGACACAATTCAATAATATGAAAAAAAATAATTACAATAAGGGTATAGGGGCAATTGAGATATTGATATCAATAGCGATATTGGCGGTTATCACGGCGGTTGTTATGCCATCATTGTCTAGCTTCAAGAATCACCAAGTCTTGGTTAATACAGCAGAAGATGTCGTGTCTCTTTTGAACAAAGCTCGGATGGAAACATTGGCTTCAAAGAATTCAAATTACTACAGCGTCCATTTTGAAACAAATAGAGCTGTCTTGTTCACTGGTGGTGTATTTAATCGCAGTGACTCAAATAATTATGTAGTAAATTTTGATAGTGCTGTATCTATCCCATCTAGTGGCGGGATCAATCTAACTGGGGGTGGTGCAAATGTAACATTTACGCGACTAACTGGAGATACAAATCAAAATGGGAATATCGTGCTACAATTAAATAGTGATAATAATCAAAAAAAGATTATAACGATTAAAAAAACTGGAGTTTCTTCTTCAAATTAAAAATGTTTAATATTTTTTTAAAAAATAAATACAAGAAGGGTTCTGCTCTCGTAGAGGTGATGGTGGCATGTTCGATTTTCTCGATATTATCCTTCAGTTTAATTTCTGCTACCAACAAAGGTATAAATCTTTCAAATGTAGCACTCAGGCAAGTGCAAGCGAGTTTCCTTCTTGAAGAGGGGGCAGAGAGTGTAAAAATAATACGAGACAATAATTGGTCAAACATCTCTGGTTTTAGTAATAATACTAATTATTACACATCTTTTAATACAGGTAATAATACGGTTTCTCTATCTACAACCCCCAATACTATCGATAGTTTTTTTACAAGAACAATCGTATTCTCTGCTGTATCTAGAGATTCGAATGATGATATCGCTACGTCTGGGACAGTTGACCCAGGCACCAAGAAGGTGACAGTCACTGTATCTTGGCCTTCTGGAGGAGTCACTCTTTCAAAGAGTTTGTCTTTTTACGTTGCTAATATTTTTAATTAAATGACAAATAATTTAAAACAATTTAATAAAGGTTTCTCCTTGGTGGAAATTTTAATTTATGTTGGTATCTTTAGTATTATATCTATCGCGGTTATTACTTCATCTGTAGTAGTAATTTCATCTTTTAGTAAGACACGTGATATTCGTAATATATTAGAAACTGGTAATGTTGTTTTTGAGAGGATGACACGGGAGATCAGGCAATCATCTAGTGTAGATACTTCAAATAGTGTGCTAGGTAGTAGTCTGGGCTCTTTGCAGTTGAATAGCAAAGATGAATCAGGGAATGCTCGAACAGTAAAATTTATAATAGAGAATGGAGCCTTGAATCTATATCAAAATGGTACTCTTGTTGATAATTTACTGGGAGCAGATGTATCTATTTCTAACTTAGTATTTAGGCGTATTGTGACTACAGCTGGGGAGGCTGTAAAGATAGAAATGACTGTAGTAAATACAAATACTCAAAATATAATACCCCGCAATTTTAATAGTACTATAATATTAAGAGGTGGGTATTAAAATGAAATGATAAATTATAAATTACAAATTAAATATAAAAAAGGGCATAAGGGGGCAGCGACATTGGTACTCGTCTTCTTTTTTATGTTTATTAGTATTACTATTTTAATAGGGATAGTTACTCCTGTAGTGAGAGAATTTAAGATAGCTTCAAATGTTATAACCTCCAGGCAGTCCTATTTTGCTTCTGAGTCGGGAGTTGAAGACGCTATATATCGCATAAAAAATAACAAACAGATTGGATCGAGTGAAACAATAGTCCTAGGTAGTTCTACTGCAACCACGACTATAAATAGCATCACTGCCAATAAAAAAGAGATTAGTTCCCTGGGGGATAGTGGATCATTGCAGAGAAAAAATAATATTAGTCTAACGACTTCACCTGGCTTGTCTTTTAGTTATGGGGCTCAAGTTGGTGGCGGGGGGCTATTCCTGGGTAATGGTGTCCAAGTAGAGAGTGGGGATATATATGTCAGCGGTAATTTAACGGCCCAAAGCGTGAGTGTGCACGGAAATATCTATGCTGCGAGTCCAGTCCCAGCTCCAGCTCATGTCTCAAATATTGGTGCGAGTACTCCACCATCAAGCGTGATATTGGGCTACAGTCCCAAGGAAGATTTTGCTCAAAGTTTTACTACTACAGCAAGTGGTGTCCTAAAGAGAGTGTCTCTCTACATGAAGACGAATCAGTCCGCGGGTAATTTTACTGTGAGTGTCGTTAATGATAATTATGGCTCACCTGGGACAACCACACTAGCCACCTGGACTACTCCGCAGAATAGCTTCGGAACGATGAGTAGTTTTGGATGGGTTAATGCGGATTTTACTACCACCCCAACACTTTCAGCGAATACAAAATATTGGATTATTTTTAACCACACTACTTCTCAGTGGAATCATCACACTCTTGGTTTGACCACTGGTGGAGAGGGTAAGGTCAGATCCAATAATGGTAGCGCTTGGGTTGCCAATTCACCTGCGTCCACAAGCTACTATAAAGTATTTTTCGATAGGGTGCCTTCTTATATTCAAGGAGAATCTTATGGCTCTATTAATCTAGAAGGGAATGCATATGCTGAGACGGTAGGAGGTGTAAATGTGAATAGTAATTATAATCTATACTGTCAAGCCGGTAGAAATAATAAAAATTGCGTGACAGCGCCAGAAGAATCTTCAAACCCTCAGCCACTGTCTTTCCCCGTGACAAACGAATTCATCGACTCATGGAAGGAGCAAGCAACTGCAGGGGGAGTCACTAATGGCAGCGTAAGTATCAACTGGTCTGGGGGGTCTCTTGGTCCACGAAAAATAGTAGGTGACCTTATCATTACTTCTGGTAAATTGACTATCAATGGCCCTGTGTATGTTACAGGTAAGATACAGGTGAGCAATGGGGGGGACATAGAGCTCGCTTCTAGTTTTGGTACTAATGACGGTATTATAATTTCAGATGGGCCTATATATATCTACGGTGGTGCCAGCGTCCGTGGTTCTGGCAATTCTAATAGTTTCTTGGTTCTTGTTACCACCAACAATGCAATCCACTCCGGGTCTATAAGCAACAAAGAACAATTTGCTGGATATTTAGACAACGGAGGGGACGTGGACGCTTTTTATGCTCCAAATGGAGAGATATGGGTTGCAGGAGGGTCAGAGCTCAATACTGTTGTAGCTTACCAAATGGCCATAACCAATGGGGCAAAGATTAATTTCAAATCAGCCTTGTCTAGTCTAGGGTTTCAGTCTTCAAATGCAAGCGGCTCATGGAATTTGGCCTCTTGGAAAGAGGCTCAGTAGAAACGCCTTAATTGTGCTATAATAGATAAATGGCTCAAAAACTTATAATTGCTAACTGGAAGATGAATCCTCAAACTCAAAAGGATTCTGACAAGATTTCAAATGAAATCTCAAGTGCTATTAAGAATTTTAAAAATAGTATTACTGTCATCTGTCCACCATTTCCATTCATATCTAATCTTAAATTAAAAAATAAAAAAATATTTATTGGAGTACAGAATATTTCTTCTGAGTCTGAAGGTGCTTATACTGGCGAAGTATCAGTCAAGATGGCAGGTAGCATCGGGGCCACTTATGCAATCATAGGTCACTCTGAGCGTCGAGCTATGGGTGAAGACAACGCTCTGGTAAATAAAAAAATACTATTATCCTTAAAGAATAAACTGATCCCAGTTTTGTGTGTAGGGGAGAAGGAACGAGATCATAATGGTTTTTATCTTTCTTTTGTAAAAAATCAGATACATGAGTGTTTGGCTTCTGTGTCTAAATCTCAAATAAAAAATGTTGTTATTGCTTATGAACCAGTTTGGGCGATAGGTTCTTCGGCCGTGCGAAATGCAGAGATTCCTGAGTTTATTGAAATGAGTATTTTTATCAAGAAAGTTATTTCTGATATGTATGACATTAAAACTGCTCATGGTATGTCCGTACTGTATGGAGGTTCTGTTCACCCAGAGAATGCATTGTCTTTCCTATTGGAGGGTAGTGCTGATGGTTTATTAGTTGGCCGAGACAGTCTAAATTCAAAAAAGATTGTAAAAATAATATCTATTGCGGATCAAATAAAATGAAATCAATTAAAGAAATCGAAAATCTGAAGGGTAAGAAAGTTCTAGTAAGAGTGGATTTTAATGTGCCAATAAAGAACGGTAAAATAATCGATGACTTTAGGATACAAAAATCATTACCTACTATTAACTTTCTGTTGAAAAAGGGGGCGATCGTTATACTAGTGGCTCACGCGGGGGATGATGGTAGTCAAAGCTTGGATGTAATAGCCAAGACTCTTAAAAAATATATAAAAGAAGTTGTTTTTGTAAAATCCAGCATACTATCTGACGAGACTGAGAATATAATAGCCGGATTGAAATCTGGCAGTGTTGTATTGCTGGAAAATATTCGCAGAGAGGTGGGTGAAAAGAAAAATGACGTATCTTTTGCTCGTGGTTTGTCTCGACTAGGAGATATCTATGTAAATGATGCATTTTCTGTGTCTCATCGCCCTCATGCATCTATCGTATCACTACCTAAATTCTTGCCGAGTTTTGCTGGCCTGCAAATGATGGATGAAGTCCAGCATCTTTCTGTTGTATTCAACGAGCCCAAGCATCCATTTTTATTTATTCTCGGAGGCGCAAAATTTGAGACAAAATTACCTTTGATTAAAAAATATCTACCAATAGCTGATTCTCTGTTTATCGGAGGGGCGCTCGCGGATCAGGTATTTCGAGAGCAGGGGTATGAAGTAGGGCACTCTCTGATAGAAGAAAAGAATTTTAATCTACCAAAACTAATCAAGAATCCAAAGATAATCGTACCTACTGATGTATTGGTTACTGGTAGTGGCAAGCCACATTCAGTATCTGCTAACAAGGTTTCATCAGGAGAGACAATTGTCGATTCAGGACCGATGACAATAGTAAAGATGGAAGAGGAGATTGCAAAAGCAAAACTGATTCTTTGGAATGGACCACTTGGAAAATTGGAAGATGGTTTTGATGCCGGAACTAAATCTCTACTCAAAGCAATTGGAAAATCAAAAGCTATATCTATAATCGGTGGAGGGGATACGGTAGAAGTCATATCTAAATTTAAGATGGAAAAAGATTTTACTTTTGTATCGACCGGTGGCGGTGCTACTCTTGAATTCTTAGCAAAGGGCACACTCCCTGGAATCAAAGCTTTAAAATAATCAGAATAATAAAAAACGCCCTACAGGGCGTTTTTTATTTATTATATTCAGGTATTAGGTGTATGTGGAAGTGTGGCACGTCTTTACCTATAACAGATAGTTTTACATATTCACATTTATTTTTCTCTTTGATCTCTATCATCAATTTTTTTGCCATTTTGTATATTTCTGATATTAATTCATCTGGAGCATTAACCATCCATTCATGATGTGATTTGGGTATTAACAGGGTGTGCCCATTAGAAACAGGATGGATGTCTAAAAAAGCCAAGAATTTATCATCTTCATATACTTTTGATGATGGGATTTCATTGCTTATAATCTTACAAAAAATACAATTTTCATTCATCCCGTTAGAGATAGGTAATGTTTACATTACCGTATCTAATTAATATCTAGTAAAAAATGCGACGATAATTTAAATTATCCCAATAATTAGAAATATTACAAACAAATCTCTAACGGGATCATGTATCTATTATATGTTACAATTGCAGGTATGCCAAACCATGCCGAACTACTAGAGATACTTTTGAGAAATAGGGGAATATCTGCATCTGATGCCGACAAGTTCCTAAATCCTAATTATGAGACTGATATATATGATCCGTATCTATTAAAAGATATGGAGCGTGCCTGTGTACGCATATTCGAAGCAGTAGAAGCAAAAGAAAAAATAGTCGTTTACAGTGATTATGATTGCGATGGTATCCCTGCTGCTGTGATAATGCACGATTTTTTTACAAAGATCGGATATGAGAATTTCCTAGTATATATACCAGACAGACACCTCGAAGGGTATGGTTTAAACAAAGAAGCCGTAGATGAATTTATAAAGACAGATGTAAAACTCGTCATCACTTTTGATCTAGGTATCACAGCAGTTGAAGAGGTGGCGACCGCTACGGCCAATGGTATAGACGTGATCATCACAGATCACCATCTTCCGCACGAGCATATACCAAAGGCTTATGCGATCATCAATCCAAAACAGAGTGATTGTAGCTATCCGGATGATATGCTCTGTGGGGCAGGACTCGCATTCAAGCTCGTACAAGGATTAATAAAAAAATACGGAGAGTATTGGAATATTCAAAATGGCTGGGAGAAATGGTTACTGGATATGGCAGGACTCGCTACTATTGCTGATCAAGTGCCACTGCTACATGAGAATCGAGTATTAGCATTTTATGGTTTGAAAGTTTTACAAAAAGCTCGTCGTCCAGGACTGGCTGAATTGTTAAAGAAGGCGAATGTAGATCCAAAAAATATCATTGAAGATGATGTCGGTTTTACTATTGCACCAAAGCTCAATGCTGCCAGTCGTATGGATAGTCCGATGCGTGCATTCGAACTTCTCTCAACTACGGATCTCGTACAAGCAAAAACTCTCGCATCTCATCTGGACAAAATAAATACAGAGAGAAAAACAATAGTTGCGCACATTATGAAAGATGTGAAGCACAAGATGCAAGCCCGAGAAGAAAAAGAAATAATAGTGATAGGTAATCCTGATTGGCGAGTAGGAGTGCTCGGACTCGTGGCATCTAAAATTGCTGAAGAATACAAAAAGCCAGTATTCGTCTGGGGACAAGAGGGTAGTGATACTATTCGTGGATCTTGTCGTACATGGGGGTCTGTAAATGTTGTAGAACTGATGACCGGATTACCTGAAAATAGCTTACTTGAATTCGGAGGTCATGTGGGGGCAGGAGGATTCGCTGTCTCTCACACAGAGGTTCATTTCCTTGAAGAGAGATTAAATATTGTACACTCAAATATTATTTCAAATAAAACAGAAGACACAGAAGAAAATAATAATTCGTATATGATAGATGCATCAATCACTCTTGATGATGTAAATAATGATAATTATAAAGTTATAGAAAAGATGGCACCGTTTGGGATGGGTAATCCAAAGCCAATTTTCAAATTTGAAAATATTCAAATCGCTGGATTAAAAGAATTTGGAAAAGAAAAAAATCATCTTGAACTTGTATTTCTAGATTCAAGACGACGAACAATTAAAGCTATCGCATTCTTTAAAACTCGCGAGACTTTTAAATTAAATGATGGGGATAGAATAAATCTCCTAGCTACCTTTGAAAAAAGCTTCTTTGCAGGGCGCACAGAGCTCCGTTTGCGTATTGTTGACATAGTTTAATTGGGAGTACATTTCTGATACAATGCAAATATGAATATGAATATAAAAAAAATTGACCCTGTTAGAAGCAGGTCGCCCCAAGGTGACCGTAGCACCCGATTACTATCGGGGGCGGCTTCTAACAGGGTTGATGTATATACAGACGGATCTTCACTAGGGAATCCTGGTCCTGGAGGGTACGGTGCTGTCATGGTAGAAGGGGATAAAATAGTATACGAGCTCGGTGGATACGAAAAAGCCACTACAAACAATCGAATGGAGTTAAAAGGCGTGATTGAGACGCTACGATATTTATCTAGTCTAAAAAGTTTCCCCGAGGTGAATATCTGCGCTGATTCTGCCTATGTATTAGGTGGCGTAAATTCTTGGGTGGCAAACTGGGAAAAAAATGGATGGCGAACTGCCAATAAAAAGCCAGTCTTGAACCAGGACCTATGGCAAGAACTCATCGGCCTCGTACGTGGATATCAAGGGAAGCTCTCATGGGAAAAAGTAAAAGGCCACAGCGGTCATATCTACAATGAACGCGCTGATCAAATAGCTACAAGTTTTTCAAGTAAAGGAGTATGCGAACTCGTGAAATAATAATTGTAATAATACTCTTATCTATAGCACTCATACGCTTTTTGTATTTTATACCTACTCCTCCGAGTGGGTATTTTGATAGTGTGGGGAAGGTCGTATCGTTCCACGGTATCGTTGTGGATCAGCCAGATGTAAGAGTCAATAATCAGAGATTGACTGTAAATCCTATCAATACAGATATCAATATCCTAGTAGTTGCTAATCTTGAGACTAAAGTAGAGTATGGAGACGAGATTTATGTAAAGGGATCATTAGAAACTCCAGAGAATTTTATTACAAATACAGGCAAGGAATTTAATTATGAGAGATATCTTGCAAATCGAGATGTTTATTTTACTGTGCAGTATGCAGAGGTGGACGTGGTGTCTCATGATCAGGGGAGTATGATTAAAAAATATTTATTTAAATTAAAAAATAATTTTGTAGAAAATATCAATCTTGCTATCGGTCATCCTAGTAGCGACTTGGCTAATGGATTGATCTTAGGAGTAAAAGGGAATTTTAGCGAAAAGATGCGCAATGATTTTGTGACTACTGGAACGATACATATCATCGCACTCTCTGGGTACAATGTGACTATCGTTGCGAACTCTGTAGTCAAAGTTTTCGGTATTATTTTCTCGATGGCTATATCTCTGGGTTTGGGTGTTTTTGTCATAATTTTATTTGTTGTCATGGCTGGGTCTGGGGCATCTGCTGTCCGGGCGGGGGTAATGGCTATCATCGCATTGCTCGGTAGGATATCTGGGAGGAATTATGATGCTAGTAGGGCCCTGATAATAGCAGGTCTTATTATGTTTGCGTATGATCCGCGAGTTGTTACTGATATATCTTTTCAACTTTCTTTTGTTGCTACTTTTGGTATTTTATATATTACACCTATGGTGGTGTCTTGGGTATTCTTGATACCTGCACGATTTGGTATACGAGAAATAGCCTCCACTACTATCGCTGCGCAAATAGCAGTACTCCCACTGCTACTATATAGTAGTGGAATACTGTCTTTTGTTTCTTTCCCCGCAAATATATTTATACTACCTTTTATTCCACTAGCGATGCTGTTCTCATTTATCTCTGGCTTGGCTGGTTTTTTGGGGATTGGATTATCCTCTTTATTTGGTGGGGTTTCAAATATACTACTTTCTTATATTTTAAAAGTTATACAGATATTTGCCTCACTACCATTTGCTAGTGTTACTGTATATAAATTTTCATTATTAATGTTGGTTATTTTCTATTTATTAATATTATTTTGGGTTTTTAAGAGAGGAAAATAGTTATGCTATAATGCCTGTATGATACTAAACATTATTTCCAAAGTTCGGGCATGGACTCCTTTTGTCGCATTAGGGGCACTGGTTCTCGTTTTCATTTCTTATGTTTTTAAAATAGACTTATTTGCGCAACAGGTATCGCTCGTGGTTTTGTGTGTATTTTCTATACCCCTTTGGTATGAAATAATCTCAAATATCCTTCGTCGTAATTTTGGAGTAGATCTCGTCGCAGGACTTGCCCTAGCCACATCACTTGTCTTTGGTGAATATTTACCTGGTATGATAGTCCTATTGATGCTGTCTGGAGGAGAAGCACTGGAGTCATATGCTATGAACCGCGCTAGACGTGCACTCTCTGATCTATTAAATTTGATACCACAAAAGACCCATGTAAAAAAGGATAACGGGGTTATTGATGTAGACAGTTCTGATATAAAAATAAATGATCATATTATTGTAAAGGCAGGTGAAGTTATCTCGTCTGACGGCGTCGTGGAGAGTGGAGTTTCTTATGTTGATGAATCTGTAATGACAGGGGAATCAGTACCCAATAAAAAAGAAGTCGGGAGTGTCGTTTTGGCTGGTACAAAAAATACAGACGCTGCTCTAGAAATCCGTGTGACCAAAGAACTGACTGAATCCAGACTACATACAATAATCAATATGGTGCGCCAGGCTGAGGAGAACAAGGCACCATTTGTACGTATGGCGGATAAATACAGTGTATACTTTACAATTTTTACTATCATAATGGCAGCATTGGCATATTATTTTGGTGGGCCAATACGAATGCTGGCAGTGCTGGTGGTGGCTACTCCTTGTCCACTAATCCTCGCTACACCCATCGCATTTATGTCAGGTATGAGTAGGGCGTCTCGCGCAGGTATTATAGTCAAGAATGGGGGAGCTCTCGAATTATTATCAAGAGTGGATATGTGCGTGTTTGATAAAACAGGCACTATCACGATGGGGATACCCGAGATACACGACATAAAAACATTCACCAATATACCAAAAGATGAAATACTGAAAATATCCGCATCTCTCGATCAACTGTCGGTACATATATTTGCTAGGTCATTGGTGGAATACGCCCATTCTAAATCTCAAAAATTAATTTACCCCGATGACTTTAAGGAAGTTTTTGGAGATGGAGTCAGCGGTGTCGTAAACGGTGAAAAATATTATTTTGGAAAACTAGCATACCTAGTAAATAATGGAATAATTGCCGGAGACGAATTAAACAAAGAATATATAAAAACAAGAAATGAGGGAGTCATACCTGTGTACTTGGGGAGAGGTGCTGGTGTGATAGGAATGATTTCTTTTAAGGATGAAGTTCGACCTGAAGCGCGTAAAGTTTTCTCTGATCTATCTACTTTAGGTATAAAGAGATTTATGCTGTTATCTGGTGACAAAGAAAGTGTAGCATCGACCGTGGCTGCATCAATGAAAATAAATGAATATAAGGCGGAATGTCTACCCGACGAAAAATTGATCGTGATTAAGGATCTTCAAAAGAGTGGATTGAAAGTAGCGATGATTGGTGACGGGGTAAATGATGCACCAGCTCTCGCACAGTCAGATGCCGGCATAGCTCTAGGCTCTCACGGTGCAACAGCGGCATCTGAAAGTGCGGATATTGTGATAGTCTCTGGTTCTATTGAAAAAGTTCCTGAAGCCTATAAAGTAGCTATTCGTACTGTAAAAGTAGCTCGTGAAGGAATATTTATTGGGATAGGTTTGTCTACTCTCTGTATGTTCGTTGCATTGTCTGGCAATTTGATGCCACTTTACGGGGCTCTAATACAAGAGGGTATCGACATAGTAGTTATACTCTATGCACTGCGTGCTGGCCGTGATATTATATAAATATGGATACAATTTTTTCAAAAGTTTTACTAAAAATTAGTTCTATTGGATATCTTTATTTCGCTATATTGGTTTTGATAGATATTATTTTATGGAAAATACACCCTGTATTGGGTATACTTGGTGTTGCATTTACCTTTGCTTTATTATTAGGATTCATCTAATTCCAAAATCGTGATAAAAATGCTACTATGTAAATATAGTAGCATTTTAATTTAAAGATTATAAAAAATGAAAAATATAAATACAATAATAACATCTTTGTTGATTATCGGTGTGGTTTGTGGAGTAGGGTACTTCTTTATTAATAAAAACAAAAATATGGAAAAAATTGCAAAAAATGGAGACGTTTTGGTTATGAATTATACTGGAAGCTTACAGGATGGTACTGTTTTTGATTCAAATGTAGATCCAAGATTTAATCATGTACAACCTTTTGAATTCAAGCTAGGCGCAGGTATGGTAATAGCTGGATGGGACGAGGGTCTAGTAGGGATGAAAGTCGGGGAAAAGAAGACTCTGACTATCGCACCAGAAAAGGCATACGGAGAAAACGGTGTACCTGGAGTAATACCCCCAAATTCAACTCTAATATTTGAAGTAGAATTAGTTAATATAAAATAAATTAAATGGATCAAGATAAAATAAATAAAATTAAAAATATAGTATCGATTTTTTTTGGTAAAAAAAGATATTGGATAAGTGCAATTATCATAGTGATAATAGCCTTGTCTTTTTTGCTTAAAGATCCATCAAAAGGGGTAGTCGTGGCAACAGTCGAGAACAAGAGTATAACTCAGACAGTTCTCGCTACTGGTCAGGTGACCTCAAATGTAGACCTAGGTCTGTCTTTTAATAGTAGTGGAAACGTGTCTTCTGTAAAAGTAAAAGTCGGAGACCAAGTAAAGAAGGGGGGTATTATCGCTACATTAGAGCAGGGTTCTGTGGGGGCAGCTCTTACTTCTGCTCGTGGTGCTGTTGCGGCAGCGGAAGCTCGATATAAAAAGATAATAGACGGTTCTTCAAATGAGGAGATTGCTATCGCTCAAATAAATCTTGAAAATACAAAAGCAACACAAGATGTGCTAGTAAAAAATGCCTTAAATAATCTTCTTAGTTCTTACCCAGAAGCTATCCCCGTAGACTTTTCAAAGGATTACATTGCACCAGTTATATCTGGAAACTATATTTTGGGTAAAGAAGGTACCATAAACCTGAAGGTTTATAATTCTTCAAACGGTAAGAGTTTTGATGCTTCTGGTCTCACTACAGGCTTTGGTCCCTTGAATGATGACGTAGCCCAGCCTATTGGTAATTCTGGATTGTATATAAAATTGCCGACTTCTGGCACTGTGGAGAGTACTGATTGGAAGATCGAAATTCCAAATAAAAAAGCTTCAAATTATCTTGTAAATTACAATGCATATCAGTCAGCCCTTCAGGCAAAGTCGGCAACCGTGTCCTCTGCGGAGGCTGAGCTTGCTCTTAAAAAAGCCATTGCTCGCCCTGCTGATGTGGCTCTGGCTGAGGCTGATATTCTCCAAGCTCGTGGAACTCTTGAGCAGGCTCAGGCAAATTATGAAAACACTATCATTCGAGCTCCAGCAGATGGTACTATAACTTCTGTAGATATAAAGGTAGGTGAGCTAGCTAGTACTTCAAAGCAAGTAGTTATGCTCCAGGATGTGAGTAATCTTTATATAAAAACAAAGATCAATGAATCAAATATCGCAAGCGTAGTAGTGGGACAATCTGTAATTATATCATTTGATGCATTCGCTGGGGAATTCACTGGTAGTGTAGTCCAAGTAGATCCTGCTGCTAAAATAGAGGATGGTATCGTGAACTACGAGATTAAAATTTCTATAAATGAAAAGAGTGATGTAATCCGACCAGGTATGAATGCCGATGTAAAAATAAATGCAGGTGGAAAAGACAATGTTCTCGTAGTATCAAAAGCCGGTGTTAAAAAAGATGAGACTGGTAGCTATGTAGATATGGTCACAAATAAAAAGAGTAAAAAGTCAGTAAAACAATCTGTAACTACAGGAGTGCTAGGGGACGGTGGATTGATAGAGATACAGAGCGGTCTTTCTGTGAACGATGAGATAATATTGTCTCGCCCTTAATAGTTTCTAAATGATAAATAACCTACAAAAAATCGAAAATTCTTTCAAGTTAAATGCCCGTGTCGGTTGGTTTTTGGCCAAGCGTGATATTCAGCGTGCAAATATCTGGACTACGGGATTGATCGTGCTCGTGATGACTCTGACATTTCTAAATCTGATTGTAGTTTCTGGAATCCTGGTGGGACTCATCCAAGGATCCGAAGATGCAGCAAAAAAGTATGACATAGGGGATGTACTCATATCACCATTCTTGAATCGTAGTGCTATAGATCAGACACCGCAGGTTGTAGATATTGTAAAAAATATTCCTGGTTACAAGAATCATACAGTTAGATACTCTGGTTCTGCTCGTGTTGAGTCAAATTATCGAGACACTGTGAAGCCCGGAGATAAGCGTGGTGGAGCAGGGGGTTCACTATTGGGTATCGATCCAATACAAGAAGAAAATTTTTCTGGCATTGCTAAATTTGTAACCAAGGGGGAGTACCTGACTCCACAGGATGGTGATAGTGTTCTGCTAGGTAAAAATCTACTTTACGAATTTACTCCGATTGAAGCTCCTGGATTTCAGACACTCAAAGATGTACAAATCGGATCACGAGTCAAAATCACTGTCGGTAATACTTCTAGAGAGTACTTTGTAAAAGGCTTTGTGCAGTCTAAAGTAGACTTTGATAGTTCTATCATTATGATCGATTCTGAGGTCAGAAAGCTAACTGGACGCACAGATTTAAATGCTGCAGCTATCGCAGTTCTATTGCAACCAGGTACAGATCCTGTTTTTGTAAAAAACTTTTTGATTGATTCTGGTGTAGGAGAATTTGCTCGTGTGCAAACTGCAGAGGAGGCCTTTCCTAAATTCCTCAAAGATATGAAAAGCACATTTGCTCTACTCGGTTCGATGATATCTGCTATAGGACTAGTCGTCGCGTCTATAACTATCTTCATCGTGATATTCGTAAATGCTATAACTCGTCGTCGTTTTATCGGAATACTAAAGGGTATAGGTATCCATAAAAGAGCCATACTTTATTCTTATATGTACCAGGCTTTTATATATGCGACACTTGGAATCATCATAGGTATGGTTCTCATATTCTTCTTTATAAAACCATATTTTGCTGCCAACCCTATAAACTTCCCATTCTCTGATGGTATACTCGTAGCTACATTCCCAGGGGCATTGATCCGAGCAGGAATACTACTAGTGACGACAATGATAGCCGGATTCATTCCAGCTCGAATGGTCATAAAACAAAATACATTAAGCGCGATACTCGGAAGATAATTGTAAGATAATAAAAATAAAATGCTCGAAGTAAAAAATTTAACAAAAAAATTTAAGAGTGGAGACCAAGAGGTGATAGCAGTGAACGACCTTTCTTTTACTATAGAAGAAGGTCAGTTTGTGACTATCACTGGTAAATCTGGGTCTGGTAAATCAACTTTGATGTATCAGTTGGGATTGCTCGATCTGCCAAATAGTGGAACTATTCAGATTGATGGTGCAGAACTGGTGAATATGCCAGAGGAGGATAGGACTATGGTTCGCCTAAATGACTTTGGGTATATATTCCAAGACTATGCGATATTGCCATCCCTCACAGCACTCGAGAATACATTGCTACCTCTTTTAATGCAGGGGTATGATATGAAAGAGGCTGAAGTAAAAGCAAAAAAGGCATTGATCAAGATCGGTCTGGGTGACAAGATGGGCAATCTGCCGAGCGAGCTCTCTGGGGGTCAGCAACAGCGCGTATCTATCGCTCGTGCTATATCCCATGACCCAAAGATTATCTTTGCTGATGAGCCTACTGCAAACCTAGACTCCGAGACTTCATCCTCTGTGATCAAAGCATTTCTAGAATTAAATAAAGAAGGGCAGACTATCATAATGGTGACTCATGAGGAGGAGTATGCACAGATGGCTGACCGCACGATACACCTGGCTGACGGAAAGATTGTGAGCGATAAATTGAATAAGAAATAAAAAAACCACCCAATCCAATTGGGTGGCATTTTTTTGTTACAAAAAATAACTAGCTGGCAGGTTCTCCTACTGGTTTTGTTTCTTTGGGTCTTATGCTGATTGTTCTTGTTTTTCGGAAGGTGTTAGCACCTTGTGCACTAATCCATTTTTCTAATGGCTCAGTCCCACTGAATCCAGAATCGATAACGGTACTCCTTAAAGTAACTATTGAATGTACTTCTGCCGGCAATTTCTTAACCTCAGCAAATTGGCTTGGGCTCTGAAATACGGCTGGTTGTAAATTAAAACCATAATCGAAAATTGCGATTATTTTTTTACACTTACCACCGTTTTCTTCATAAAGTTCAATAGCATCAGCGCTGTGTGTGCCTGTGGCCAATACTCCTGTGATAATGGTAGCCTTTTTACCCTGGAATGGTTTGCCTTCTGTTGTGTTTAGTCCGGAAAGTTTTCCTGTTGAAGTATTTCTCTGCAAGAACAATAATTGCTTATTTGTTCTTTTGCAAATTTCACTAGCAACAACTAGTCCGTCATAATCATGAGCGGCAACTATCTCTGTGTCCAAATTATCAATTATAATACTAGCAATTTCGTTAACTAGTTCATTGTTTGATATCATTTTTTGCATAAAAACCCCCAATGGGATTTTATAGGGAGTGCCTCTAACTGGGAAGTTTCCTTCATTAACAACTAAGGTTTGGGATTCCATCAACATGGACTCGATTGATTTCTTGTCAGTCATCTTTTTTTGTTTTTTATATGGTTTTAAAATAGGAAATTTATGTCTATAATATAACTTTTAAAGATTTTGTCAAATCTGGACTTATTTAGAATATGGTACAATATACTTATGGAAACATTAAAAAATAACAAAAAGTACGTCATTATTGGATTAATAGTTTTAGCTATCATCTGTGTTCATTCATATGGTGGTAGGGGTATGATGGGTCGCTATGGTCAAAATGGGGTCCAAAATACTATCAGTGTATCTGCGGATGGAGAGGTGACTGCGGTTCCAGATATCGCAAGTATCAACTTTACTCTTTCAAAGGATGCATCTACCTCTGGTTCTGCATCAAAGAATCTAAATGAGATAACTGCATCTGTTTTGAATTATCTAAAAGAGCAAAAGATTGCCGACAAGGATGTCAAAGCTGAATACGGTGGAGTGAATCCAAAGTATTCAAATACACCTATCTACTGTGTGACTGTACCTTGTCCACAAGGTGAATCAAAGATCGTAGGGTATACAGCTACACAATCTATCACAGTAAAAATTCGTGATGTTGATACAGCAAATGATATCAAGACTGGTCTTTCCAAGATCGGAGTAGATATGATCAGTGGTCCTACTTTTATGATCGATGATGAAGAAACTCTTCGAGATGAGGCTCGTGGTATCGCTATTCAGAATGCTCGCGAAAAAGCTGAGATACTAGCAAAGCAACTAGGAGTCAGACTAGGCAAGGTAGCTAGCTTCTCTGAGAATGGTGGAGGATATCCTATCATGTATGCAAAGAGTGCAATGATGGATAGTGCTATGGGTGCATCAGCTCCAGTACTACCAAAAGGGGAGAACAAGATCACTTCAAATGTGACTATCACATACAGCATAAGGTAGATACATAAAGAAAAAAACCTCCATTTGGGAGGTTTTTTCTTTATATTGACTTTATGGGATAAAAGGCGTATTATGTATTTACATACACCCGCGGGGTGTTTTTTAGTAAGAGTAATATAATCAATTTATGAAAGAATTAATAACATATTTTAAAGAAACAAAGGCTGAGGTAAAGAATGTAACATGGCCAACTCGCACAAAAGCTATATCTGCTACTATTGCAGTTATTGTTATATCTGTGGGTATCGCTTACTACCTGGGTCTTTTTGATTACTTGTTCTCATCTGGCTTACAGTGGTTGCTTTTGAACAGATAATTATTATTAAATTAATTTAAAATCTAGTTTTTATTTTCTAGTCACTAGAAACTAATTACTAGAAACTAATAAATCAATGGCAAAACAAGAATTAAAAGGGGAGCGCAATTGGTACGCAATCCACACATATGCCGGATACGAGAATGCAGTTTTGAGAAATCTAAAACAGCGTATAGATAGCCTAGGTATGAATGACAAGATTTTCAATGTCATCGTTCCTACTGAGAAGAAGATCAAGATCAAGGGTGGAAAGCGTGCTGAAGTAGAAGAAAAAGTTTACCCAGGTTATGTCCTAGTAGATATGATCGTGGATGACAACTCTTGGTATGTAGTCCGAAATACTCCACGCGTCACAGGATTCGTAGGGGCAGGGGTGAACCCAGTTCCTCTTGAAAAGTCTGAGGTAGATGCACTCTTCGGAAAGATGGATACAGAGAACAAGGCAAAGCACCAGATTGATCTGTCTGTTGGTGAGATCGTGCGTATCGGAGACGGCCCATTCAAGGACCTAGAGGGTAAAGTTAGTGATGTAGATAACGAGAGAGGCAAGGTAAAAGTATTGGTTTCTATGTTCGGTAGAGAGACTCCAGTGGAATTGGACTTCCTACAGGTTAAAAAGTTCTAGCTTTACCTATAAGCATTTTTATGCTAAAGTAGACCTGTTACGCAAAAAGCTTCAAAACATTAAGAATTTTTAATTTAAAATTTTTAATTTTATAAATAATTTTATAATGTATTTATGTTTAAAAATTAGACATTTTTGCATTATTTAAAAATTACAAAATTAAGAATTGTATGACTATATGGCAAAGAAAATTACAAAAAAGGTAAAACTACAAATTGCCGCTGCGAAAGCAACTCCAGCGCCACCATTAGGACCCGCACTCGGTCAGGCAGGTGTAAACATCGCTGAATTCTGTCAAAAATTCAACGCCGCAACACAGGCAATGGCAGGTGATATCGTAGGTGTTAAGATCTCAGTTTTTGATGATCGTACATACGAATTCACAGTCACAACTCCACCAGTAGCAGGATTGATATTCAAAGCTGCAGGTATAGAAAAGGGTTCAGGAAAGCCAAACACTTCAAAGGCAGGAAAGATTACACGTGCTCAGGTTCGTGAAATCGCAGAAAAGAAAATGCCAGACCTAAATGCTAAAAACATTGAAGGTGCTATGAAAATCGTAGAAGGATCAGCTCGCAGTGCAGGAATCACAATCGTAGACTAATCGTTTTACACATAAAAACACCCCGAAAGGGGTGTTTTTATTCTATTTGACTTATTGTGGGGGATTAGTAAGATGAAAGAAAAACAATAAAATAGGAGGAAACAAACAATGATTAGTAACACAATTTTCGAGCAGATGTTCGACCTATGGCTCGCATCTCAGTGTCCATTGGACGAAGTTGTTAGATGGGGTAGGTTCGTAGAGCGTAACCCCGAATTAAGAAAGCAGACGACTCTGCACCACCAGCATTCTGTATCTATGGTGATAATACCCGTACTTTTTAATCTCAAGAGTCGGCATTACCCTAAATTAAATACAGAATTAATGAAGGATGCATTCCAGTGGCATGACTTGCCTGAAGGGCTCTTGCTTCAAAAGAAGGATATCTCTGTTGTGAGCAAAAGAGCTCACCATGATTTAAAGGAGTATAGTGCTTTTGAGCAAAAGATTCAACATTTTATGTTTACAGATTTTAATCTGTATATCCATTTTATGGAGGCTTATTTATTGCAGTTTGCTCACAAATCTGATGAATATCTTAGTATTTTCCCCGAAGATGCGATTACTACCATTACTTATTTGAGAGAAGAATATCCTTATGAAGTTAATTTATTTCCAGCTTTGGAAAAATGGGAATATTTATTTTACGCATATGAGGGTTATCTCCACTATGGGGATGAAGTTATTTTAGTAAATGTTCTACGTGAGCACATTTCGGAATTATCAAGATTTGCAAATGAGATCGTGGGTTTCCGTGACGTAGTTTTTCCTTTACACTTTGAAGAAGCTATAAATAAGTTTATTGAAGACAATAAGCATGTTATGGCTTTCTAAATAAAAAAATCCTGACCACAAGTGGTCAGGATTTTTTTTGCGTCATATTACGATTGGACTCTTTCTACGTATTCGCCAGTCTCTGTATTGATACGGATTTTTTCGCCTGGGTTTAGGAATAGGGGGACATTGACTGTAGTACCATTTTCCAATACTGCGATCTTGTTTCCACCACTAGCTGTGGCACCCTTGATAGTAGGAGGGCAGTCTTTGATGATGAATTCCATCTTGACTGGGAGCTTTATACTGATTATCTGCTCTTCATCATCTTCATTGTTCCAAGAGATTGCAGTTGTATTCTCATTTGGTTGGAGATACTTTATCTGATCACCGATGACACTCTCTGCTAATTGGAATCGGTCTTTTGGATTCTCTGGATCACAGAACCAGTATTCACCTTTGTTTGCAAATAGGAACTTTACCTCTTTTTTACTAATCTCGGCCTCGTCTGCCTTGTCTGAAGCGTGGAATGTAGTATTCCATGTGCGTCCAGATAGTAGACTCTTGAGCTTTACTTGGTTCTGAGGCTTGCGCTGTTGAGTGCGGGCAACATGGTTGTCCACCACCAAACAAGGCTCCTCTTCGTGGATAATAATCTTTCCTGTGCGTATATCGCTGTATTCTAGCATTGCCATAGAGTTATAAAGTCTTAATGTTAAAAGTTATAAAGTAAACTACTGAGAATATATCAAAATAAAGTCTAAAAGTCTAATTCTTTACACTTTATAAACTTTCAACTTTATAACTGTCTTATTCTCCTGCGCTGGTTATCTGGATTTCATTGAAACGAGATTTGATCTCTTTGAGTAGGGCATCAGCTACCTTTTTATTCTCACGTAGCCATACGCGAGTAGCATCGTATCCACGACCCATAGGTACCTTTTCACCCTCCTTGTTCTTCATAGAGTATGATGCGCCTGCTTTGTCGATTAATCCTAGCTTTTCACCTAGGGCGATGATCTCACCCTCACGAGAGATGCCCTCGCCGTACAGTATGTCGAATTCTGTCTGTTTGAATGGGGCAGCGACCTTGTTCTTGACCACCTTTACGCGAGTACGAGATCCTACTACGTCTTCACCTTTTTTGATCTGGGCGATACGACGAATATCAAGACGTACAGATGTATAGAATTTTAGAGCCTTTCCACCTGGAGTAGTCTCGGGATTACCGAACATGATACCGATCTGCATACGGATCTGGTTTATGAATATAACGACAGTCTTTGAATGGGCGACGATTGCCGTGAGCTTTCTTAGTGCTTGAGACATTAGACGAGCTTGTTTACCTACGTGTGACTGACCCATATCTCCCTCGATCTCATCCTTTGGAGTGAGTGCTGCTACAGAGTCGATGACTATAACGTCGATCTTGCCAGAGCGTATTAGACTCTCTGTGATCTCTAGACCCTGCTCTCCAGTGTCTGGCTGAGAGATTAGGAGCTCATTTATCTTTACTCCGAGCTTTGCTGCGTAATCTGGGTCCATAGCGTGTTCTGCGTCGATATACGCACATACACCGCCAGTTTTCTGGGCTTCTGCTACTACGTGTAGGGCAAGAGTAGTCTTACCAGATGACTCTGGTCCAAATATCTCGATTATACGTCCACGGGGTAGTCCACCGACGCCTAGCGCCATATCCAATCCCACTGATCCAGTGGATATAGTATTCACATCTACCTTTGCTGTCTCTCCGAGTGTCATGATGGCACCTTCACCGAATTTAGTCTGGATAGACTTGATTGTATCTTCTATCGCACTGCCTGTTGTCTTTGGTTCTTTCTTTGCTTTCTTTTGCATAAAATTATAATTTTGTAATTTTATAATTTAAAAATTTTATAAATAATGTTTAAATGAATTAATTTATTAAAACATTTGTTTATTATTTAAAAATTAAAAATTTGTAATTAAAAATTTTGTATTACTTTTCTAATAATGCGACTTTTTGATTGTCTTTATATACAACTTGGAATTGCTTTTTTGAGGTATTACCGAATTTGTCTTGAGCTTCTATGGTGACAACACCCAGGCCGTCTAGTAGGGCAATAGGCTCTTTGAATGTGCCGTCCTTGTCTATAAAAATTTCTCTACCATTTAGGCTGATATATATGGCATTCCTCGCATTTCCTTTTATGAAGGCAAGGGGGGATTCAGATGTTTTTTCTATCTCTGCCTTTACTTTGACTCCATTTATCACGACTCGCATCTTTGCATATGAATATACAGAGATAGAGAGGAACAGAGCCATACATAGCCCTGTCCCCACCCACCACTTCACTGATCTTTTTTTGATAGTTGATGTCATATTAGATTTGTTCTTCGCTACCTATATGATCGACTGGTCTTTCTAATACATCACGAGGTTTTGATCCATTGGCTGGACCGACTATACCTCTGTCTTCTAGCATATCTATCAGTTTTGCTGCACGAGCGTATCCGACTCCTAGCTTTCTCTGTAGGTATGAGGTAGAGGCTTTTCCAGTTTCAATCACTATTTGCCTCGCGTCTTCATATAGGTCATCATCGCCACCTTCATCTGTCAGACTGCCGTTGAATAGGTTGTTGCCATTTTCTATCGAACCAGATAGCTCGATAGTATCTGGTAATTCGTCCATATATGCATCTTTTAGGTATTCTACCACCTTCTTCACTTCATTTTCTGATATGAATGCTGATTGTAGACGCTCT
Organism: Minisyncoccota bacterium; assembly: GCA_041674285.1. GTDB lineage: Bacteria > Patescibacteriota > Minisyncoccia > Phycocordibacterales > UBA9973 > UBA8515. The sequence continues at coordinate 28,239 of JBAYVZ010000004.1, read as the reverse complement.
GGCTGACTCATCTCTGCGCCTGCGTATAGCATATCTCCGGCACCTAGCAATTTTTCAGCTCCTGCTTGATCTAGAATTGTACGAGAGTCAATCTGGGATGCTACTTGGAGGGCAATACGAGTAGGGACATTAGCTTTGATGAGACCTGTGATGACGTTCACAGATGGGCGCTGAGTAGATAGTATGAGGTGTATACCGACAGCACGAGACATCTGAGCGAGGCGTACGATACCGCTCTCGAGCTCTCTTGGGTATGTCTGCATAATATCTGCCAACTCATCGATAATGATGACTATATACGGCATACGCTCCAATTCACCACTCTTGTCTTTTGCCAGGATATTTTCGTGGTAACTGGTAATATCTTTAACAGAATGAGACTCTAGCAGGTCATATCGACGGTCCATCTCTTTTGCTGCCCATTTGAGGGCTAGGATTGTCTTCTTTGGGTCTGTGATTACAGGTGTGAGTAGGTGAGGGATCTTGTTGTAAAGGGTGAGCTCTACGCGCTTTGGATCCACCATGATAAATCGTAAATCTTCTGGGCCATTCCTGTATAACAGAGACACTATGACAGAGTGGATTGTGACTGATTTTCCTGAGCCTGTAGTTCCAGCGATAAGTGCATGAGGCATCTTGGCTAGGTTGCCGAATAGGGCCTTGCCAGAGAGTCCTCGACCCAACGCAATCATTAATGGCTTTGGGGCGTTTTGGAACTTGTCGTCTGCTAGGAGCGTCGCCATTCCGACTGTTGATTTTGCCTTGTTTGGGATCTCTATACCTACTAGAGATTTACCTGGGATAGGTGCCTCGATACGTATAGGGTGAGCAGCGAGAGATAGGGCTAGGTCATTTTGGAGTCCTACTATACGAGATAGCTTTACCCCCTGAGCGGGTTTGAGTGCGTATCTAGTAACAGTAGGTCCAACTGTTACTTCGTCCATCTCCACTGGGATACCAAAATTCAATAGAGTTTTTTGTATGATATTTACGTTTGATTTTGTGTCTCCGACATTTGCCTTTCCGCTATCTTTTTCTAGGAGAGTTAGTGGGGGAGGTGTGTAAGCTTTTGATACAAATTTTTTGGATTTTGGTAAAGGTTTTTCTATTAGCTCCATCTCTTCCTCTGTCTCCGCATACTCCTCTTCTAGTGGTTTTATCTTTTTCAAAGGAGCAGAATCTTCTGCTTCGTTTTCTTCTACTGCGGTAGATTCTTGATTACTGTTTTCTATGCGAATATCTTGCTTGAAGAATGCGACTATCTTGTCCCAGATTTGCATGAGGTTTGGGCGCTCGTCAAAGAGTACGAGTAGGGATACAATCAGTACAGTTCCTAGGACTAGGATGCCTCCGATCTCGCGGAATAATTTTATGAATGGCCATGCGACGATACTACCTAGGTATCCACCCCATATGAGATTTGTAGATTCTCCTGCGCCGTTAGCTGTGATGTCGCAAATACCTAATACAGAGAGTATGAGAGTAGCTCCAACTATCGCATGCAGAGTAGCAACTTCTGGCCTGCCTCGTCTCATAAATGATACGCCGAGTACTCCTAAAACTACGGGGAGCAAGTAGTATCCAATGCCTAGGAACGATCCTAATACTTGCATCAAGAAATCACCTGCGATACCTCCTATGTGAAAAATTGATAATATTATTAATATTGCGAAAACAAAAAAAACTACACCCCAAATACTTTGTCGGGTTTCATCTTTTAGTTCGACTTTTCTGCGATGCTTTGATCCTTTTTTGGGCCCTGGTTTCCTCTTTCCGTTACTGGAATTTCTGCGGATGGGAGCGTCATCTTCGAATTCTTCATCGTCTTCAAATTCATCTTCAATGTCTTTTTTTGCCATCCCGTTAGAAGTAGATAATCTTTAGATTATCGTACATAATTATAAATAATAAAATCAAAATATAACTCAAAAAATAATATTTATTCCCGTGCGTGATCTGACATAAATGACTTCTAACGGGACCATAAATTTATATGCTAATTATATCATAAATCTAGTGCTTGAGCGCTAGATTTTAGTACTTTAAATAACCTATACTGACCACCTTTTTTTGCCTTGCATGTCTAGTTGCTAGAAACTATTTTAGGTGTATAATGGACACACAAAAAGACAGTATCTAGTATTATTTTTTTATAAAAAAGACAATGAACGACCAAAAAGACAAACTAAAAAACAAACAGACAAATACCCAAAATAACTATATGGGTAGCCATGTCCGTAACGATAAAAGCATTGGTAATGAAGATGTTTATTCTTTTGTTTTGAAAAAGACAGAGAAGCTACTGGCAGCTCTATATATGGTCACGGACTGTATGGACACAGACGACGCGATCAAGATGAAGATGCGCCTACGAGGGGTAGATGTCCTATCTGCGGTGCATCAAATGTCTGTCCTTTCTCCTGTCGAAAAACATACACATATCACGTCTGTGCGACTACAGATAAATGAGGTCATCTCGCTGGTGGACATATCCTCAACTATTGGTTTTATCTCAGAGATGAATGCTCGGATATTGCGTAGGGAATTTGAAGTTTTGATTCACGAATTAGAGCTACATCAGGGAAAGATCGAGGGGGTAGAAGAAGGTGCTGAAAGATTTGAAAACCGCAAAATCTCAGAATTTATTTTGTCAGAAGAAATGTTCAAAATTGATGATTCTAAATCTTTGTCCGTGTCTGCGAATACTGTGAACCCGATGGGTATTATAGGACAAAAAAAGACATTCATGTCTCTGGGGAATAATCACGGACTGAGTGCTCTCTCAGACAAGCCAAAGAGTCAATCTTACTCTAAAGGACAAGAAGAAGTATCTCTACCTAAGGAAGACAGGTCTCAAAAAATAAAGGATATCATAAAGGACAAAGGTGGAGAGTTTGGTTTGTCCATAAAGGACATTTCCGTGTCGTTCTCTGACTGCTCAGAAAAGACAATTCAGCGCGAATTGAACACGCTAGTGTCTCTGGGGAAAATAAAGAAAACGGGGGAGAAAAGATGGAGTAGGTACATGCTAGCTTAGGGGTTAAAATTCCCCTCGGCAGGGGTGCCACGTAGGGGTGGGGTGGAAGTATTGATTCGGATTCATCCACCCCGTCCTCTGAGTACAGAGTCCACCCCTCAAGAGGGGAACAGGCTATAGTATTTATCCACAGATATGCTTGATTTTGCTTGCATATATATCTATGGGTGTTATATAATGGATGTACATCTAGTACTGGCTTTTTTGGCCAATATGTGCTAGTATGTAAGTAGCCCTCATACTTTAATGAGGGGCGATCATTGAAAACAAAATACCGTGCAATTTGATACCGAATATTGTCACGGCTTTGTAGTTTCGTTTGTGGGGTATTTTACCTCACTATATTAGACCGCGCTTGTTTTTATGGTCGTCCATTTTGTGTTTTTCTTTCTTGCCCGACTTGATAGAGGTTGGGTGTATCGTATCAGATAGAGTTACGATTATCCGCAGATAGAGGCGGGTGACAGAGGAGGAGACAGAATGTGGTATCGGCCCTGTCGACAAGGCAGATATGTTTTGTTCCTGAGCTTTTCGTTCAGGGCATTCATTCAATTCGTTTACGTTCATCAGATAGTTTCTCTCGGGGAATTATCTGATAGTAAAAATAGCAGTTGATAGAGACTGTTATAAAAATATATACACACACATTAATTTTTTCTTCCGATGCATTATTATTAGTCGCATCGAAAGATAAGTCGAAATTAATCTAAACGTGTATACAATTACAAAAAAATTATGTTAAAAAAATATTTAATCGGAACATTCGCAGTAGCTGCTTTTGCAATCGCATTCTCAGCTTCAGCTGCTTATGATTTCGGTACTACTACTCTTAAGGTGGGAAGTAAAGGAGCAGCAGTAATGACTCTCCAGACTCTAGTCGGTGCAAACGCTGACGGAAACTTTGGTCCTATGACTAAAGCAAAGGTTATGGTATGGCAAGCAGCTAACGGCCTAACAGCTGATGGTGTGTTCGGAAACATGTCAAAAGCTAAGGCTAACGCTGTAGCAACAGACGGTGGTTCAACAGGTGGTACAACAGGTACAACATGTCCAGCAGGATATGTAGCTACAACTCCAGTTGCTCCTCTATTCGCTTCATGTGTAGCATCAGCTACAACTCCATCTACACTAGCTGGAGTAACAGGTGAAATCACATCAATCACACAAATCTCTTCATACAATGATGAAGAAGTAAGTGCTGGTCAGACAGATGTTAAAGTTATGGGCTTCGATGTTGATACATCAAAGGATGGTGACGTTGAAGTAAAGTCAATCAAATTGACTTTCGACTCAGCTTCAAACGGTTCTACTGATTCAGATCGCCTAAATGATTACCTAACAGCAGTACACGTATACGCAGGATCAACAAAGGTTGGTACAGCAAACGTTGCTGACTTTACAAAGGATTCAACAGGTGTTTACTCAAAGACAATCACTCTAGCAGGTGCAGTTGTAAAGGCTGATACTACAGCAAAAATGTACGTAACAGTTGACGCAATCTCAAACCTAGACTCAGGTGATATCGATTCTGATTCATGGACAGTTGGTATCAACAACATCCGTTACGTTGACGGTGGTGGTGTTACAACAACACTTACAAACGCAGACTCAATGCTAACTGGTAATCTTGATTACGATACAGCAGGAGATGGAGTAGGTATGGCATTCGTATCATTTGCTACATCAGCAGATACAGAACTAAAGATCTCTACAGACAGTACACCTGCAGCAGCAGTTGTAAAAGTAAGTACAACTAACGATACAAAGGGAGTTGTACTTCTAAAGGGTAAGCTAGTTCTAGATGGTACATCAAAGGTATGGTTGGATGAAATGCCAATCACTCTAGTATCAACTGGTGATTCTATCGATGCTCTAACAGGATCTGTTACTTTGACAATCGGTGGAAACACATATACTGAATCAACAGGTTCAAACTGTGTATCTACTTGTGCATCAAACACAACAGCTGTTGTAACATTCGACAACTTGGATCTTGATCTTGCTGCTGGCTCAACAACAACATTCGTTGTTACAGCTGACATCAATGATACAGAAAACACAGGTGTTACAGCTACAGACTTTGATGGTGGAGATACTCTAACAGCATCTTTGCTATCAACAGACCGTGCAGCTATGGTTGCTGAAAACGCAGAAGGTGATCAGCTAACAGATTCTACAGAAATCTCTGGATCTGCTGCTGGTAATGCTCAGCAATTCTTCGCAGAAGGTGTGAACGTTGTAATGGGAACTGCTACAGTTACTCCTACAGCAAACACAACTACTGGTGATGTAACTTCAGTTGCTTACTCAATCCCAGTTACTGTTACAGCTTTCGGTGATACACTTTACCTAGGCCAAACAGCACTAAATGCTGCAACAGTTTCAGCTTCACATGCATTCGCATTTGTATTCCAAAATTCAGGCGCACCAACAACAACAGATACATCTGTAACAGTATCAGGTATTACACTTGAAACTTCAGATGCAACTATTGATACAAATGGTTACGCTCTAAATGAAGGAGAGGCAAAGCACTTCACATTGAAGGCAACATTAACAGCAGGTACAAACAATACTTCATACCGCGTACAAGTTAAACAAGTTCAGACTTTCACAGAGGCTGGTCTAGTTACAGGTACAGGGGTGACTTTGTCTCCTGATGTTAACTTCCGTACTGGTTTCCAACTACTTAACAACTAATGTTGTTTAGCTAGTTCTAGGAATATCAGAACTACAAAAACCACCCATTTGGGTGGTTTTTGTTTTTTTGGTATACTATTTATATGTTTAATCTAAAGGATAAAATACTAAAATACTGCTCTTTTGGGCTTTTTTTATTGGCACCTATTGCTTATTTTTACAATAATTTATACCCACATGTATCTTCAAAGACTTTCTTTATCTATGGAGTGGTCGAGATTATGTTCTTTGTCTGGATATACTCTCTGATTGTGGATTCATCTTATCGTTTTTCTAGGAAGTACCTAGTGTATTTTATTCCGGCAATTTTATTTGTATTATGGATGAGTCTGACTGCTGTATATGCGATCAATCCTAATTTAGCATTACTCTCTAATTTTGCTCGAGGTACTGGGCTACTACTCCTTTATCATACGCTTGCTTTTTCTTTTGTATTTTTATCTATATTGAAAAAATACGGTACATCATATCTGTATAGCTTCCTGAATTATTTTGTTCTCGGGGGCGTACTCGGTGCTCTGAGTATATGGATGGGGCCGTATGGATTTGATATTGGTATAGATGCCCTGATAACTGGTGGGGAGGATGGGCTGATGGGGAACTCTTCTCTGTCTGCTGCCTATTTGTTTTTTGCTATGGCCTTTGCATTATTCTTGATCTCAAGTGGTCAGATAAGACCTCTCCATAAAAAATTGCTATGGGTGGGGATATCTCTCATGGTTTTCTCTCCATTGTTTATAAATATTATGGGATTGCTCAATGGGCATGGGGTAGTGGGTATCGCTCGTGCCGGATTTCTGACTTTATTTATCTCTGTATTTTTGTATTTTATATTTTACCTGTTTTTGTCTAGTAAGAAGAAAATAAAAAACATAGGAATATCCCTCATCCTTTTATCTACGATTGCATTTGGTCTGGTATGGAATAATTTTATGACTCCAGGGACAAAGCTCCACGAAGCATTTGTCTCAAGTGCTACCGGCACTCGATTTATCTTTTGGGATACTGCTAGTCGTGCTATGCATGATCGACCAATACTCGGATATGGCCTTGAGAATTATGGTCTCGTATTTCAGAAATATTTCAATCCAGAAATCTTAAAGAAACAAAATAGTATAGAGGGTTGGTCAGATAAGGCACACAACATATATTTTGATATGGGTGTGTATGGTGGATATCCTGCGATCGTCCTGTACTCAATACTATTACTATCTATATTGTATTTTGCTTATGTGGCCTACAAGGGCGGTAGACTAAATAGAGTTCAAGCGAGTTTGATAGGGGCTCTGATCGTCGGGTATGTCGTACAAAATCTATTTGCTTTTGAATCCAATATATCAATACTGGCTATATTTATGTTATTTAGTGTAGTTATGTATCTAGGTTTTGATTTTAAAACTAAAGTCTCAGAAAACATAGAAGAGAGTTCTTTTGAGAATGTTCTCATCGGATCGTTCCTATTTGCATCTTTTGTCTTTGTATTTATTTATTGTGTTTATCTTCCAAATAAAAAGGCTTCTTTGTATAGAAAAGTATTTTCTGCATCTCTCGGCAGTACTGTGCCTCCATATGAAAAATTATTAGAGGGCCCTACTATGGGTTCTGATTGGGATGCATCTGACTCTGCAGATGCTATATATAAGTATTATAAAGTTAGTGCTGCAAATATAAAGAATGACCCAAAGAAATTACCTCAGTCTATTAAAAATCTAGATGCACTTATTCATTACCTATACAAAGCACAAGAGACAAATAGTACAGATTTTAGATTGTACATGACTACTTTGTCACTAGAGAATACTATGACATATTTATCTGGGAGAAAGATTACACCAGAATTGAGAACAAGGTTGTATACATTGATTGAAAATGCAAAGTCGATCAATAGTTCATATCCGGATATATATTGGTCTACTGCTCAGATAAAGGTATGGGAGGGGGATTATGCAGGGGCTGTCTCGGAGTATAGGCAAGCCATAAAAATAGCCCCTACATTGCCAGCTTCATACACCCTGGCTCTGAATTTTACAAGATTGCTAGGTGACCAAAAGTCATTCAGTGAGATCGCAGCTGAGGCCGTTAAAAATATACCAGACTTTAAATATAATTAATATGAAAAAAGTAGTTGTCACAGGTGGATCAGGATTTATCGGGTCACATATCGTGGATGCACTTGTGGATGATGGGTACGATGTGCACATTGTGGACAATCTGCATGCTGGTAATAAGGAAAATATAAATTCCAAAGCAGTATTCCATAATGTGGATATTCGGGATTACGATAAACTAGTAGATATATTCAAGATGCAGAATATGTATTCCACGAGGCGGCCTTGCCCCAAGTTCAGTATTCTATGGAGAATCCGATAGAGACCAATGATGTAAATGTAAATGGCACTATCAATGTGCTAGAAGCTTGCCGGATGAATAAGGTAAAGAGATTGATATTTGCTTCATCGTCTGCTGTGTATGGTGACCAAGACGTGATGCCTATAAAAGAGGGTGTACACGAAAAACCACTTTCTCCGTACGGGGCACATAAATATATCGGTGAAGTACACTGTGCATTGTACTCCAGAGTATACAACGTAGAAACTGTAATGTTGAGATATTTCAATGTGTATGGTCCCCGACAGAATAGTCGCGGGGCCTATGCATCGGTCGTAGCCCGGTTTGTAGATTTGAAAAAAAATGGGGAACCGCTGACAGTAGTAGGTGATGGAAATCAGATTCGTAGTTATGTTCATGTCCGAGACGTCGCCCGTGCAAATATTTTAGCTATGAAGAGCGTAAATGTTGGTAAGGGTGAATATATAAATATAGCTTCACATGATGAGCACTCTGTGAATGATATAGCTCGATTAATCGGTGGGGATATGGTCTATGTTGAGCCACGAATAGAGCCCAAGATTTCATCTGCGGATATCCAAAAAGCTAAAGATTTAATATCATGGGAACCGAGCATTAGTCTATCTGATGGACTGGTCGAATTAAAGAAATATAATAATATAATTTAAAAAATGGAAAATAAAAAGAAAGCATTAATCATAGGTATTACAGGGCAGGATGGATCATATCTGGCTGAATTTCTACTTGAGAAGGGGTACGAGGTTCATGGCATGATTCGCCGGTCGTCTAGTTTTAATACAGATAGACTAGAAGATATATATCAAGATCCACATATAGACAATAGAAATCTTATCCTGCACTATGGAGATTTGTCCGATTCAAATAGTATTAATAGTATCGTGAATAAGAGTAAGCCAGATGAGATATATAATCTAGGGGCTCAGAGTCATGTGCGAGTCAGCTTCGACATACCTGAATATACTGCAGATGTGGACGCACTCGGTACATTGCGTATACTAGACGTCATAAAAGAACAAAATTATCCTATAAAATTCTACCAAGCTGGTAGTAGTGAGATGTATGGTAAGGTCCTAGAGACTCCACAAAAAGAAACTACGCCATTTAATCCACAGAGTCCTTATGCTTGTGCAAAGGTATTCTCGCACCTTATCTGCAATAACTATCGTGAGTCATACGGTATGTTCATCTGTAATGGGATACTGTTCAATCATGAATCTCCTCGCCGAGGCAAGACTTTTGTGACCAAAAAAGTAGTAGAAGGATTAGTAGATATAAAGCTAGGCAAGAAAGAAAAAATCTTCCTGGGTAATCTCGAAGCCAAGAGAGACTGGGGCTATGCGCACGATTATGTGCGTGCTATGTGGATGATGCTACAGCAGGACACCCCGGATGACTATGTAGTCGCTACTGGGGAGACACATACAGTACGAGAGCTAGTAGAATATACTGGTAGTCTAGTGGGATTTGATATTGTATGGGAAGGCAGTGGAGATAGTGAAGTGGGTAGGGATAGGAATTCCGGTAAAGTTTTGATACAGATAGACCCTATATATTACAGACCAGCAGAGGTAGACCTACTACTGGGTGATGCTACAAAGGCTAAAGAAAAATTGGGTTGGGAACCAGAATATAAATTCAAAGATTTGATAAAATTGATGACAGAGAGAGAATTTGAAGATAGAGGATTATCAAGTAAAGATTATCTAAAATAGAATGATTCATAAAGATTCAAAGATTTATATAGCAGGGCATAGGGGACTAGTAGGGTCTGCTATTTTGCGTACACTCGAGGATCTCGGATATACAAATATAATAACAAGAAGTCATGAGGAACTCGATCTGACTAATCAAGAAAAAGTGAAATCTTTTTTTGAGATAGAAAAGCCAGAATATGTATTCCTCGCTGCGGCAAAAGTAGGCGGAATAATGGCTAATAGTAAATATCCTGCTGATTTTATATTGAATAATCTTTTAATTCAAAATAATATAATTCAATCCTCTTATGAAAATAATGTAAAAAAATTATTGTTTTTAGGTAGTTCTTGTATTTATCCTAAAGAATCATTGGTACCTATCAAAGAAGAATATCTTTTGTCTGGTAAATTAGAAGAGACTAATAAGCCCTATGCGATAGCAAAAATAGCCGGCATAACTCTGTGTCAGTCATTCAATAAGCAATATGGTACAAATTATATAAGCGTGATGCCTACTAATCTTTATGGGTCAGGAGATAATTTTGACCTAGAGAGTTCTCATGTGATACCAGCTCTGATACGTAAATTTGATGATGCAAAGAAAAATAATGCAGAAAATGTCGTGCTATGGGGCAGTGGTAATCCAATGAGAGAATTTTTATACGTAGACGACTTGGCGTCTGCTTGTGTTTTTTTGATGAATTCAAATTCTGGAATTGATTTGATAAATATTGGATACGGCTCGGATGTGACTATCTCTGAATTGGCTAATCAAATAAAAGATTGCGTAGGTTACGATGGGGGTGTATTGTGGGACAGTACAAAGCCTGATGGTACATATCGTAAATTGATGGATAGTTCTATTTTAAATAATCTAGGTTGGAAGCCAAAGGTTGATTTGAAAACTGGCCTCCAGATGACATACAAATGGTATAAAGAAAATAATATATGATAATAGTTAGATTACAAGGAGGACTAGGTAATCAGATGTTCCAGTATGCATTGGGGCGGGTATTATCATTGAAGAATAATACAGAATTAGTATTTGATACAGATTTCTTGAATCTATATTTTTATGGTGCAGCTAAAAGAAACTTTGAGTTGGATGTTTTTAATATAGATATTTCATTGGTAAATAAAAATAATATACCAATATTATTTAGGACTTATAATAAGATAACAAATAGAATTTTTTCTTTTATTATAAAAATTTTTAAAATTAAAGGTAAGGAGAGAGGTCACTGTTTTAACCCAGGGGTCATGTCGGCGGGGAGTTCTGTTTATTTGGATGGATTTTGGCAAAGCTTCAAATATTTTAAAGGATATGAAGATGTTATTAAAATAGATTTTACTCTAAAGAATGAGCCAGGTCAGAATATTTTAGATTTAGCTTTCGAAATGAAAAACATAAATTCTCTATGTGTCCACCTACGAAGATCTGATTATGTGAACAATAAAAATCACGATGTTGTAGATATGGATTATTACGTGAGAGGTATTGAATATATAAAAAATAAATCAAAGATAGATAAAATTTATGTATTTTCAGATGATATCGCTTGGTGTAAGGCAAATTTAAAATTTAATATACCAACTTTTTTTGTGGGTGATGACTATGTGGGGGATAGAAATTCTGGGCACTTATTCCTGATGTCGCAGTGTCGTAATTTTGTAATTGCTAATAGTACTTTTTCTTGGTGGGGTGCATTCCTCGCAAGTAATCCAGAGAAAATAGTTGTATATCCAAAAGTTTGGGCCAAAGATTTTTTGGATACTAGTGACTTGATACCAGATAATTGGATAAAAATCTAATATGAAAAAAGTATCGATCATAATGCCTACATACAATGGCTCGAAATGGATAAAGAGAGCCATAGATAGTATAAAAGCTCAATCCTATACAGATTGGGAGCTTTTGGTTGTAGATGATGGTTCTACGGATGATACAGGCTCTATAATCAAAGATTTAGCATTAAATGACCATAGAATCAGGTATATCAAGAATGATCAAAATATGGGCATTCAGAAGACTTTAAACAGGGGACTAAGGGAGGCTCTCGGTGTATATATAGCAAGGATCGATGATGATGATATCTGGTGTGACATAGAAAAGCTGGCTAAACAGGTTGAATTTCTAGATAAAAATCCAGAATACTCACTAGTCGGAACTAATGTTATTTTGATCGATGAAAAAGGAAATGAAATCTCTAAATCAAATAGAGAATCAAGTGATTTGAATATTAGAAAAATAATTTTATCAAAAAATCCTTTTGCTCATTCTAGTGTAGTTTTTATTCGCGACGCAGTTATCAGTATTGGGGGTATTCTGAGTCTGGAGTTTTTAAACATATTGAAGATTATGAATTGTGGCTTAGAATTGGCTCATCTCATAAATTTGCCAATTTGCAAATCTATGGAGCGAATATATCTGTTCGCAGTGAAAGTATTAGTTTTGTAAATAGGGTAGAACAATATAAAAAAACTTTTAAATTAATTAATTTATATAAAAATACATACACCAACTATTTAAAAGCATTATTGCGTAATTTTGTATTATTGTGTATTTATCAGTTACTTAATATATCTTTAGTTAAAAAGATATATTTCCCATTATATAAATTGTATAAAAATATTTAATTTATATACCCTTGTGCCTAATAAATCCCCAGATTATTTTTATATATTGAGGATCTTTTATTATATAGAATAATCTTCGTATTATAAATACTGGTATATAAATAGGGAAGTATCCTAGTCCATATCTGAATATCTGTTTATAATTATCAGTAGGAATTTTTTCTTTTAGTATCCTTAAAAAATCTATTCTAGGTAGTCTGGATAGTATTCTAAATGTTATTTTATCTGCCCAAAAAATTGGCACCTCTATGTTTTTATTTTTTAATATCTTTATCCATTTGTTGTAGAATTCTATTTCTCCTGTAAAAACCTTTTTGGAATCTGAAGTCATATTCCCGACATTCTTTCTTATTAGGACAAGTGTTTTTGGTGAATAATCAATATTGTAGAATTCTGATATTCTTAGCCACATATCCCAATCTTCTCCAAACTTTAAACTTTCATCAAATAATCCAACTTTACTAAATACCTCTTTTTTTATTAGCACACCGCTGCCACTTGCGGTGATTCTATTCCTATCTAGTAGTTTGGTAAATACTATGCCCGACATTTTTCTATCTATTGGTGATTTGTAGTTCTTGTATTTGATTTTGCTTGCATGATCAATAACAGAATAATCACAATAGATTAAAGCTGGATTTTCTAGTTTTGTGCCTCTCTCTACTTTAATTTGCTCCTCGAGCTTATTTGGGAGCCACTCATCGTCTGCATCTAAAAATGCTAACCATTCTGAAGTACTCTCCTTTATCCCTCTATTTCGAGCAGAACTTAAACCACCGTTTTCTTTTGAAATTAAAAGTATTCTTAATTTAGAATTTTCCTTATATTTATTTACTACTTCGGCAGTATTATCAGTAGACCCATCATTTATTATGATAACTTTGTCGGGTTGTGTCGTCTGGCCTTCTACTGAAGCTAAGGCTTTTATTATAAAAGAAGCCCCATTATATACGGGTATAATGACATCTATTTTCATATTTTGTCCTTGATTATTTTCCATACAGATTATTTGTGGTTTTAATTATATGTTCTATGTTATCAATTTTTGAATTTACTTGTCCATCCCAATTAGATAATCGCATCAGGTGAACCCAATCCCCAATACGCTCTATTTTTGAGGTAAAATCATCACCTATTTTTTTAATTTCTACCCCTCTTTGTAAGTCTATGTAATTATGGGGTATTTTATCTATGGTTTCTTTGTTTATGTATCTATACAATGATTCATAATTTGCCCCACCTGTATCCAGTCCATTTTCAGGCATAAAATTTAAATTAAATTCTTTTACTTGAGTGTAGTTAAAAAAACAAAAACCAGGCCATAGGTACCACCTAGTATCTCTTTCTTGGATTAAACCAAAAACTTTATCCTCAATCAGATTTGTTATTTGGGTATTTTTAAATGCTAAAATATCTTGGTCTATGAATCCAAAATATTTAGGTTCTATTTTTTTTACTAAATTTCTATACACCCAATTGATGGCTAGACCGTGCGATTTGCTGGGGTTCTCGGTCTGAGAATTTTTAGGTAATTTTATGTATTTTATTTTTTCAGATTCACAATATCGGCGTGTCTCATCTGACTGTTTTTTGTTAGATGAATTGTCTGCGACGATATAATCAAAATCCTCATTTAGATTTTTTAATATATTTTTACTTTGTATTTTTATGATCTCACTATTGTTGAATGCAACAGTAACTATCAATAATTTTGTATTCTTTAGCTCTATTGTCTCAAAGTTTGAATATAAAAGATTTTTTAGGTTGTAAAAGTAATCTATCGTTTTGTTGTATATTTGGGTTAAAAAATATTTTAAATTGTATATTGTCTTATTTCTTAATTTTGAGTGGCCTCCGTATTTATTTTTATCTCTGATTAGTATTTTTTTTGAAAAGGGTATAGACCATCCTTCGGGGTATAGGTACCCAGGGTCAAGTTTTTTTATGTAAAATTTGTTTATCAAATATCTATTCCAGTGTGATTCATCGTGCCACTTTGCTGTGATACTATTTTTATTATCAATGTCTATTTTGGATCTCATCTCTTTCATTGCAGATATAAAATCAATAGTATTACCACCATTTAGACCCCCAGCAAAATAGTGAACCCCTTCATCTTTATTTATAAAAGCTGTGGATCTATTGTTTTCTTCGCATGTAAATTTATTTCTTTTTTTATTGTAAAAACCAGGGTGGATAGTTGCTACTAGTTTCTCTTCTTTGCTTGGTAAGAATGCTTCTTTTTTAATTTCTTCTAGTACCAAAAGGTTGGCATTAAAGTAGAAAAGATAATCCATATTCATCAAATCATTTTCTATTTTAAGAAATATGTGGAACCTCATTAGGGTATTGTCTGGCCAGCCTAAATTTTCTTGGTATATTTTGTGTATATTATTGTTCTCATGTTCGAATTCTATATCAGAACTGTCAGTAAAAACAAAATAATGTTTTTCTGCGTCTTTTATGAAATTCTTTTCCATACTCAAATAGAAATCTTTCCAGAAGATTTTATATTTACCAGTGCATATGTATAATATTCCTATTTGATCTTTTTCCATTTTTATTTTCTGTATAATAATGTCATACCTGGTAGTCCAGTATTTGTTGTTATTTTCTTGTATTTATTTTCTGTTTCTTCTAAGGCTTCATTTATAGCTTTCCATGGACCAATGTTGTAATTAGAATCTTCGGATTGATAAAATGTATCATGAAGTATGATTGTTGCATTTGGAACATTTTTGATTATAGTAGATAGTTCTCTCTTTACTGATTCATAAGAGTGATCGCCGTCTATAAAAAATAATGGTTTACACTCACTATTTATATTTTTTATTATCGATAGGGAGGTATCAACTCCATCACCTTGGTGTAGTTTTATGCTTTCTATGTGCCTTATTAATTTCCCTCTACTGTCTCCAGGGTGTTCTGCGTGGGGTGATTCGTCAGGTAAATCGATAGAGTGTATTTCTGTGTTTATATTAAAATATTTAGCTGTTTCGTAAAAAATCCTTGCCGATTTTCCGATGTGAGTACCCCATTCAAAGATATGAGTAGGTTTAAAATAGCACACAGAAGCTGACATCAGACTTAGCTCACTAAGAGGGAATGGATGATATCCAACTTTTATCAATAATTTTTTAATTACAAAATTTGATATACGCCAATTGTCTACTTCAAATTCCGTAGACCTTATATTTTTAGACGGGTTACTGTGGTCGTTCTTTAATATTTTTATTATCTTTTTTAGCATGCTTTTATTTTATCACGTATTAATTTTTTAATAGATTCAAATTTTCTATATAGATAAGCCATAATAATAACTTTATTAAGTTTTTTATTTTTTGCCCAATATATAAAATCAGTCAATGTTTCTTTTTTTAATAGATTGCCGTCCTTGAAATTAGACCGCAGGCTATCTTCAGGATGATCATGATAAACAACCAATGGTTCATCTACAAAATAAAAGTTGGTCAGGGTCGATACTCTCAGCCAGTATATGTAATCTGCAAAAGCGCCATGTCTGACTAATTCCGTAAAACCACCGATTTTTTTAAATATCGATTTGTGTATAAGTGCCGAACTGCAAATTATGTTGTTTGTATGCAGGAGATTTAAAAAAGATATGTATTTTTTATTCCAATTTGATACTTTATTCTTAGTTATCTCTCCGTCTTTTTTAATAAATGCATTAGTACAGGATGCTAGATTTGTCGATATTGATTTAATCTGTTTTTCCAGTTTATCCGACATCCATGTGTCATCGCTATCACAAAAAGCGATCCAATCCCCAATACATATACTCAGGCCATTGTTCCTTGGGACCCCCGGTGTGCCCGTGTGCGGCCCTGGAACCCATATGACTTTTGAGTCTTTAATATTTTCTACAATAGATTTACTATCATCAGTGGATCCATCGTCGCATACTAGTATCTCTGTGGGGGGTAATGTTTGATTAAGGCAACTAATGATTGTAGCCTCTAGTGTTCTTTCGCTATTCCATGTAGGTATTATTACAGATATCTTAGTTTCTTTTTCCATACTAATTATTTATTTCCCAATTCTCCCAAACAAATTCATATTGGTATGTTGTGTGGTGTGTTTTCGAAAGCTCTTTTTGTATTTTTGTCATTCGATCTTTTGCATTTGGAACAAAATCATGGAATTGGACTTGGATGTTTTTTATTTTTTTAATAAATCCACTTGAAATTAGATTTTCTAATAGTTCGTATTCACTGCCTTCAATATTTATCTTCATTAAATCTATATATTGAATATTGTTATCGTTGAAGAATTTGGATGAATCTACTATTTTAATATATTCTGAATTGGAATCTTCTTTATATATAGATGAGCTGTCTCCTAGTAGTGAAATATTTATATCTTTATCTTGATTAGAGAGTCCGATATCGTATACTTTTATTTTGCTGTTTGATCTAAACCTAGCTTTTATCTTGTCTGCAAATGATTTAACTGGTTCAAATATTAAAATAGTAGAGCAATATTTTGCAAAAATATCGCTTGCCCATTGACCCTCATATCCACCTACATCGACAACCACAGATGACTCATTTAATTCATAATTTAATCTGAGCGTCTTGTCTCCGTCATTTTTAAACCAGGGAATAACTCGAATTTCTTGATCACTTTGTTTCTTTAATTTATGTTTAATTCCATTAATTATCTTTTTAATCATTTTTTTAATTTTATAATTACTATTAGTGTAGTTAAACCATTCATATGGATTATTTTTAATAAACTTTAAAATTTTAGGATTAATTTTTTCTTCGTATTGTTTTATTATTTGGTATGCAACATTAGACAATTGGCTATTTTTTGAGTACCTAATCCAGTATGATTGGTGTCCGTGTCGATGAAAATAATATGTATTGGGTACAATTATCATTTTTGCATTGTTTGCAATTTGCCTAAAACCAAAACCCCAAGTATCTAATGCCCCCGCGAATTCAGGATATCCTCCAGATTTCTGCCAGCTTTCTTTTTTGAATAGATAATTCCCGCTCGATGGGGGAATGTGGCTTGAATTAAAAAAGTCCCTTATCTCTGTTGTTTTATTTTTGTATTTCCATTTATGTGTTATTTCTTCTGTTTTTTCATTAAAGAAATGTATTTCCCCAAAAGATACAATATCACTATCTGTTTGGATTAATTTTTCTCTTAATATAGAGATACTATTTTTTTCTAAAATATTATCTGAATCAAGACAAAAAATTAAATCATTTTTTGAATTTTTTACGGCTGTATTCCTGGTGCTTCCACCACCTAGGTTTTTTTCATTTTCAATTATTTTGATTGATGAATTTGATGATGCAATTTCTTTTAAGATATCGAGGGTATTGTCTGTTGATTTATCATCAACAATAATTATCTCATCACCAGATTCAAAATTTGTATCAATTATTGAATTTACTGATTCTCTGATGGTTCTTTCGCAATTGTATGCAGGTATTATAAAACTAATGGGAGTATTTTTCTTTTGAACCCACCATACACCACTCTTGTCGTGGTTTACATTCCATTTGTATTTTTTAAAAAAATCATCGATGGCGATTTTGACGCCAGGAAAATTTGGGTGGCCATAATCATGACCAGAAATAAAACCACCAATTCTTACTTTGTTAAACCATCTTTCTATGTCATTTTTCACTCCATTATACGAATGATCTGCATCTATGTATATGAAATCAACAATCTCATTAATGTCACCAAGAGCATCCTTGGATTTTTTTCTTATGATTACAAATCTATCCTTGAATATTGATAGGCGAGATAGCATACTCTCATATATCTTGTTGAATTTCCAAAAATAAAAATTCATCGGGTCGTTATATCCCCAGATATGTTTATAAGGGTCTACTCCGTAAAGCTTTTTCAATTGTGTGTTTTTTAGTATATATTCAGCGTGACCTCCATAAGCCACACCTATCTCGATTCCGGTCTGTAATTTATGTTCATTTATGACTCTAGATAATACTGGATATGCTTCTGTCCAGTTCTTATCCTCCTTAATTATTTTTATCTGTTTATTTTTCATTTTTAAGATATTCAAGTTCTTTAACTACAAATTTACACCATTTTTGATAATCTAATTCATTTTCGAATATTTTTTTAGATTTTGTTCCCATTTCTAGTAATGTTTGTTTTCTA
This sequence comes from Minisyncoccota bacterium, assembly GCA_041674285.1. GTDB lineage: Bacteria > Patescibacteriota > Minisyncoccia > Phycocordibacterales > UBA9973 > UBA8515. Next base: position 9,636 of record JBAYVZ010000004.1, on the reverse strand, counting down.
GTTTTTAATATTTTAATGACCTCTGGCATATTGTTAGAGTAGAAGCTAATATCATCCCATTCAATAAATTTTTTAAATGGTCTAGTGTCTATATCTCCAATTAATAATGGAGCTACTCCCAAATGCATCGACTCAAAAAATCTAAAAGAACTACCTCCGTATCCTCTAGGGCATAGGGATGTGAATGACTTCATCATCTGTTTTACAAAATACCTAGAACTAAAATTTCCATCTTTAATTAAGATGTCCTTTTCACTTTCTAAGTATTGTTGCATTTCTTTTCTTAGGTGGTACGTAGATATTCTCCCCACAAAAGATGCCGTATATATCTTTTTTAATTTAAAGAATGGTTGCCTGTGCTTTTTTGACAATAGGGGGATATCTATCCCATGGTTACTTTTTCTGGATGCTAAAAATTGAATTGAATTACCTAGATCAACTATGGGACCATCATCATATTGGCAAATTGTAAAAGTTTTATTTTTAGATATTATTCTTTTATCTACTTCTTTTTGTAGTTCCACCAAGCCTTCTTGTCCATAGTTATGGTTTAAATGCCATCTTGTCCAAAAGATAGGAAGATAATGCCAATCTGCTTCATCCGGGTTGTTTGTTTGGATTTCTTTGTTTTTTCCTAGATATATATAAAAGTCTTGCTCAACACCAAAATCCGAATTGTGTGCCGGGTATCTAAATTTTTGAGATTTGGGTTTAAATTTTTCTTCAATTGGTAGGATATAGATTTTCATCTTATTGGATTCTGTTTTTTGTATGGGGGATATTTATTATTCCTACTGCTTCCTTATTGTTTATGTTAGAAAATTTAGGAACTACTCTGAAATCATAAATGTTTAACCCGTACATCCATTTACCGCTATTTGATGTGTGGCCACCTAGGGCTATCGAATATACCCCCTCCCTGAGTATGTTTGGTTCTATCGTGTAAACAGATTTAAATTCTCCAGACTTCATATCTTCTGGATTTTCTGTGTCGAATAGGGTGAATAACCTGATATCATCTTTATAGATGCTGATTGTGATTTGCAAGTTGTCGATATCTTCTTTGGATATGCCTGTGATCGCCAACTCTATCTTTTTATCTGATTCTATCTCTGTTGTGTCTGAATTGTTTATGTTTATCTTTGTGAATTCTAATATTTTTGATAGTGGGCCAGCGAATGACCTATTGTTTATAACTGTATTATTTTTTTTGTTTTGATATAAGTTAACAATTCTATCTGTAGGTCCTATTTCTTTTACTTTGCCATCTTCCATAAGAATACATTTTGTGCATAATTCTTTTACTGTTTGTATGTTGTGACTCACAAATAAAATTGTCCTGCCTTCATTTTGGGTTATATCTTCCATTTTGCCTAGGCACTTCTTTTGGAATTCGGAATCTCCAACAGCGAGCACCTCATCTATTATAAGGATATCGGTTTCCATGTGTGCAGCTACTGAAAATGCTAGTCGGACATACATACCACTAGAGTAGTACTTTACTGGAGTGTCTAGGAATTTTTCTATGTCGGCGAATTTTATTATCTCGTCGAATTTTTTTACGATCTCGCTCTTCTTCATACCCAATATTGCTCCATTTAGAAAGATATTCTCTCTTCCTGTGAGTTCTGGGTGGAATCCTGTTCCAACCTCGAGGAGTGATCCGACTCTGCCGTTTATTTTAATCTCTCCAGTTGTTGGGGGTGTGATCTGAGATAGTATTTTCAATAGGGTAGATTTACCTGCGCCATTGTGGCCTATAATACCTACGACTTCTCCTTTATTTATCTCAAAATTCACATCTCGAAGAGCCCAGAATTCTTCTTTTGTATCTATGCCAGTGACTTGCTTTACTTTTGACTTTAAAAACTTTAGTGGACTTTTTACTGCATTGGTTATCACATCACGCAATGCTACATAGCCACCTTGCTGGTGGTTTATGTTATATCTCTTGCCTATGTTTTTTGCTGTGATTATTGGTTCCATATATTTATATTATGTCTGCAAAATGCCTCTCTGTTTTTTTGAAAGTATAAATTCCAATAAATAGTAAAACTGTTGTCACTAGTAGGGAAAGTCCTATGAGATTCCAGTTTAGTACTGTTGTGCCTAGTAGTGCTGCACGAGCACTCTGTATCACTCCCATCATAGGATTGAGTGCTAGTATCCAAGAGTATTTACCTAGTACTCCAGCAGGGTATATGACCGGAGTTACGAACATGAGTATCTGTATAAAAAATGGCAGTATATATCGGACATCTCTGTATTTTACATTTATAGATGCCAAGAATAATCCAAGACCAGTAGACGCCATAAATGTGATCAATAATAGTAGGGGCATCACTAATACGCCTATGATATTTGGTGTGTATCCGTAGTAGATCATCATACCTACGAGTATCAATGAGGCAATTGCGAAATCGATAAATTTTGTAGCTACAGATGATAGGGGTAGTATCAGGCGAGGGAAATATACTTTTGTTATGATGCTCTGATTTGTGATCAGTACATTGCTTGTATCAGAAAGTGCACTAGAGAAAAATTGCCAGAATAGGAGACCTGTATACACGAATATAGGGTAGGGTACTCCGTCAGACGGCACATTCAATAATCCGCCAAAGAATATAGTAAATACAACCATCGTGATGAATGGCTGGAATATTGCCCAGAGAGCACCTATGGCTGTCTGCTTGTATCGCACCTTCAAATCGCGCCAAGTAAAGAAATACATCAATTCCCGGTAATTCCACACCTCTTTTAGGTCCCTGAGGCTGAATAATTTCTTTGGTTTTATGACTGTAATATGAGAGTCACTCATAAAAATATATTAGCATTTTTAGCCCGTTTTTACTACGTCTAATGCTTTTTTAGTATCATGGCAAAAGTCTTTGCAATGATTAGGATATCTAGGAAGATATTCTTGTTTTTTATGTAATAGAAGTCGTATTTTAATTTTTCGTTCGCATCTTCTATCGAAGCCCCATATCTGTAGTTGATCTGGGCCCAGCCTGTGAATCCAGGTTTTACATTGTGACGAAGTATATAGTAGGGGATCTTCTCTTCTATTATCTTTGTGAATTCTGGCCTCTCTGGTCGAGGTCCTACAAAAGATAAATCACCACGGAGGATATTGACCAGCTGTGGTATCTCATCTAGGTGAGTCTTGCGAAGTATTCTACCTAGGGGAGTTATCCTCTTGTCTGTGCGGTCATCTACTGTCCATGTCGGCTTGCCATTCTCTGATTGGCCATCTGGATCTGTCGCAAACATTGATCTGAATTTAAACAATTTAAATAAAGAATCATTTTTTCCTACACGAATCTGACGTATAAATACGGGTCCTCTAGATGTTAGCTTTATCAATACAGAGAGTATTATGAACACAGGGATAAGTATTATTAAAAATATTATAGACATAGATATATCTATGAATCTTTTTAATATTTCAAAAAGATTGTTTGGATGGTTTATGTATCCGATGATGTTTTCTTTGGTCACTACTTCTGTCGGTATTTTTTGGAATGCTTGCTCATAGAATACAGATATAGAAGATGTATATATATCAGATTTTGCGAGAGAGTATATGCTGGAGATATAGTCAGTTCTTACCGAACCTATTATGGCAATATCAGGTTTGATCTCTAATATTTTTTCATAATCAAAGTCAGATATTTCACCGACGACTTCGTATCCTGAATGGTTGTTGTCTCGGATCTCATTCACTAGAGGATTCTGATCATTATTTACGATAAGCACTTTTCTGTTTATATTTTTACTCGCATATTGTCTCTTGACCATTATCCGAACATAAAAATCCACTAAGCAAAATACGAGTGTAAATATTATCAGATTTGTTTTTGGGGCAATGTTAAAGAATGGGCCAATAGAATAGAACAATGCTATCGAAAATAGGAATGAGGTAATGATACTCTTTATAAAAGAATCATTGAATTCAGTTATATTTTTATTGAATCTTGGGGAATATAGGTTGAATATATAAAAGCTAAATATGAATATAGCAATGACTGCTCCAAATATGGCTATATGTATATCAAATTGTTTAGCAAAATCATCAAGGCCGTACCTGAGCAATAGGGTAGCAGACAAAGCAAAAAACCCGATAATTATATCGATGAGTAGTGTTATCGCCTGTCGGCCTCGGATTAAAAAATTCTTCATTACAAAGACCAATATACAACAATTTGTCAATAAAATCCATATGTGGGATAATTTATTTATATAAATAAATGGGGTCATAAAATCGTAATATGATTCCGCAAAATTAAAATTTATGAGTCTATGTAAATTTGTATTTTTATCCTCCTTTTTTGTTTTTATTTTTGTATCTGTAAATATATCTAGCGCTTCTGTTTCTGTCGACTATAGTCCGTCTAGTGGTACTGATATGAGTGACGGAGTGGGGGCACCGCTCTCTGCAACAGATCTGTCCAAGATATCTGATAGCGATGATGTGCGTATTCAGAGTAATGGTAGCTGGCCTAATGCGGGGTCTTATGATGAAGGCAAATATATTGAATTTGTTTTTAATCCTAATATTGCGACAGATGCAACGATAGAAGGCGTCAGCATCTCTCATGAATTTCGTAGGTCTGGAGCATTGGAAGAAGCCAAAATAGAAGTCTGGGATGGTAGTAGTTTTGTAGACTACGGTGTAACTGTCGGTGTAGCCAATACTGATCATACAGATACTGTAGACCTAGGCTCTGTCATAGATACAGTAGATAAGGTAAATAATCTAAAGATACGATTTATGGCATACCGTGCTCCTACGGCGAATACTACAACTAGTCATGATTATATAAAACTCCATTTGTCATATAGTACACCCCCGACCCTCGACAATATCTCCATCACTACACCCGCTGATAAATTGTCATATACCACAGGTGAGAGTCTGGATATAACCGGGCTCGTGGTGACTGGTTCATATAGTGATAGTACTACTACGATTCAGACCGTCGGTCTTTCTGATGTGTCTGGTTTTGATAGTAGTGTAGCTTTGTCGGGGCAAGTGCTCACTGTGACTGTCGGTGACAAGACTACTACATATACTATAGACATAGTCGAGCCCGTGGAAGAGGTAAATACGGGAAGAAAGTATGGGTCTACTTCAGTCTCGAGTATAAGTGTCTCTGTAGCTAGTGTTGTGCCGGCGGGCGAAGTGCCACCACCTGAGACTTTGAAAGATATTGATAATGAAGTTGTAGAAAATAAAGATATAATCAAAAAAGAAGTGGCTATAGTAAAAAGAAAAGTCACAGTTGTAGATAAAGGGGAGACTATAAAAATACCAGAGGTTCAAGAGTCTGAAAACAATTCAAACCTGAAAGCATCAGCAGTAGATTCTGTCGGTGGTTTGAATATTTGGGAAAATATAAAATTATTCTTTAAATCTATCTTTCAATAGTTGTATCGATTTGACCGATTGTATAGTCTCGGAATGCGTATGATATAATATCAGATATGGTAACAAAGCATTCAATCAAAGTAATTATTGCATTCTCTGTGATGATCGGATTGGGCCTACTGGCTCTGACTATTATCGACTCTTATCGGTAGTTGATTTTATTTATATATCGTGTTATATATAGAGGGTAAGCCGTAGACAGAAGGCAACCATAAGCCCTTCCGAGGTCACTAAAATCCACTCGTGGATTGTGATTAGACGGCCTTAACAGGTCGATTTTTTATTTTAGAAATAGGTTTGAATGATTTATTTCGGATTAGTATTTGCTCGTCCCTAGAAACTAGTCACTAGAACCTAATCAATATGGCATTAAAAAAAGAAAAGAAAGTTGAGATTGCAGTATCTCTAGACAAAGCTCTAGCAGATGCTCAGTCTGTAGTTTTCGTAAAATTTGATAAGTTGAAGGTAGCAGATGTGAATGCACTGCGCCGCAACTTACAAAAAGATGGCATCGGTTACTTTGTATCAAAGAAAACTCTATTAAAGAGATCTCTAGATAAGAAGGGTATAACTGGTGACATGCCAGAACTTGCTGGTCAGATCGCTATGGCATATGGTACAGATTTACTAGCTCCGGCTCGTGAAGTGTACGCATTTGCAAAGACACATAAAGATAATATCTCTATAGTCGGTGGCGTATTTGAAGGAAAGTATATGGACAAGGCAGAGATGGAAAAGGTTGCTACAATCCCATCTCGAGAAGTATTGCTATCACAAATCGCATACTTGCTCAAGTCTCCAATGCAACGTCTTGCTATTGGTATCAATGCTGTGGCAAGTCAGAAAGCAGCATAAAATTTTTAATTTTTAAATCCAAATTTTATAAATAATGTTTAAATTTTTAAGCATTAAAAATTATTTAAAAATTACAAAATTAAACATTACAAAATTAAACTTATATATTATATGGCAAAATTTGATTCATTTCTTACAGAACTTGAAAATGCTTCAGTTCTAGAACTCAATGACCTTGTAAAGGCTATTGAAGAAAAATTCGGAGTATCAGCAGCAGCAGTATCAGCAGCACCAGCAGCAGCAGGTGCAGACGCAGGTGCAGAAGCCAAGGATTCTTTCACGGTTGAACTTACATCAGCTGGTGAGCAAAAAATCGGTGTTATGAAGGTAGTTAAAGAAGCTCTAGCCCTAGGTCTTAAAGAGGCAAAGGATCTAGTAGATGCAGCTCCATCTGTTCTTAAGGACGGTATGAAGAAGGCAGAAGCAGAAGATCTTAAAAAGAAGATCGAAGAAGCAGGTGGTAAGGTTACATTAAAGTAATCGAAATTACTTTAATGTAACCTTACGGTCGGAAGCACGATAGGTGCTGAGACGGGGTCGCGGAAATTCCCAGCAGGGAATTATCTGTGACAAAGTTACATTGAAATAATTCCATCCACAAAAAACACTCCCGATAGGGGGTGTTTTTTGTTTGTTTTATAGGGGTTGAAAGGCTGGGGGAGATGGAGTATACTAGACCCTATGGATCACGTATGAAATTTATATGTTCTATACTTACATATTACAAAGTGAAAAAAATGGTAAAATGTATATAGGGTATACAAAAGATTTACGGAAACGTTTTAAGGAGCATAATGATGGAAAATCCACATATACCAAAGGACGTGGTCCCTATAAAATTATTTATTACGAAGCATGTCTAAATGAAGATGATGCCAGGTCGAGAGAATTATATTTAAAAACAGGGGTAGGTAGACGTTACATAAACGCACGTTTAAAACGTTTCCTATTTCATACGTGATGGAAACACTAGCAAAGCTGTTTGGCGGTCAGGCCCGGGTCAAGATCATGAGACTCTTTTTATTGAATCCCGATACTTCTTTTGATGTAGAGGATGTAGTATCTCGTAGTCGCGTCACAAAACCAAATGTCAGAAAAGAAATAAATGCTCTTTCTGCTATGGGCTTTGTAAAACAAAAATTTGTCACAGTAGAGGGTTCTCGTGGTGCAAAGAAAAAGATCCCAGCATGGTATCTAAATGATGGATTTCAATATGTTAGCGCTATCCGTGACCTGCTCGTAGATCCAAATCTATTGCTCCAAGAGGACCTAGTGTCTAGATTCAGACAAGCTGGCAAGATAAAGCTCATGATCGTATCCGGAGTATTCATCGAGAATAATAAAGATAGTAGGGTAGATGTGATGCTCGTAGGGGACAAGCTAAAGAAGAATGTCCTACAGCAAGTAGTCAAAGGACTGGAAGCAGAGATAGGCAAGGAGCTCGATTATGTAGTATTTGATAGTGAAGAATTCCAATATCGCCTGAATATGTACGACAAGCTCGTCTGCGATATCATAGATTTCCCACACGAGACTCTAATAGACAGTGGACAGTTATCCACATATATAACTAAAAAATAGCCTTGTGGGCTATTTTTTTGGTATAATATAAATAGTACTTTAGAGGTCGAAGCTTTATACAGTACGATTTATTTATTTATTAATTATATAAAATATATTCTATTATGATTTTTTTACAAACATGGAGTGATGTGTTCTCAGGATCACTACAAAGTCTTTGGTTCGGTTTTATGTCTTTTGTTCCAAGTCTACTAGGCGCGATCATCTTATTCGTAATCGGTTGGGTTGTTGGTTCTATCGTAAGCAAGGCAATCTCACAATTGTTCGTAGCTATCAAGATCGACAAACTATTTGAAAGTGCAGGTGCAAATGAAGTTTTTGAAAAAGCTGGGCTACGCCTAAATGTAGGTGGATTTATCGGAGCAATCTTCAAGTGGTTCATTATCGTAGCATTCATGATGGCATCACTCGAGATCATGGGTCTTACTCAAGTAAATGATTTCCTACGTGAGACAGTGATATTCTATCTACCAAAGGTGGCTATCGCAGCTCTAGTATTGATCATCGCTACAGTTATAGCTGAGGCTATGAAAAAGGTAGTATCAGCTAGTGCAAAAGCAGCAAATGTAAAATCAGCAAATATGCTAGGTAGTATAGCTCACTATGCTATATGGATCTTTGCATTGATAATCGCATTTTCAGAGCTAGGAATCGCAAGTGCATTCATGCAGATACTATTCACAGGTCTTATAGCAGCTCTTGCTATAGGATTTGGTTTGGCATTTGGTCTAGGTGGCAAAGAGGCAGCATCTCGTGCTATCGACCAGGTATCTCGTGATATGTCTTCAAAGATGTAAAAATAAAGCTTCGTTTCGTTTTACAAAACCCCCGTTTATCGGGGGTTTTGTCTTTATTTATAAGGGTATTATTGTCCTATAAAAATAGGGTAGAGAAATGCTTGACTTTCTTTTTTCGTTAGTATAGAATGCTCCTACGATGTTAATAAAGAACAACCAGTCAAAACTACGGATCAAGTAAAATTTTTTAGTTTTACTCGAACCGTCATGAAGGCGGTTTTTTGTTTACAGACATCATGATATTTGAAAACTGAATGCTATTCCATCCCACTGTTATCCTAAATTTTTTAGGGTCTTTTATACGGGGTGGAAATAGAGTGCAAGATAATTAAAAGGATACACCTTTTGATGGGAAGCGGTTCCCACTAAAATCAAGATTGTGTATCGCTTTCCTCTTATCGAGAGAGGGAAGAATAAAGTGGTTTTTAAATTTCCTAATAGGAAATTAAGAGTATATGGTGGATGCCTAGACTAAAAAAGGCGATGAAAGACGTGACATGGCTGCGATAAGCTTCGGGGAGGTGCCTAGTGACCTGTGATCCGGAGATGTCTGAATGGGGAAACCCAATTGAGTAAACCTCAATTATCTTGATACTTGATATCAAGACGCATACCAAGGGAAGTAAAACATTTCAGTACCTTGAGGAGTAGAAAACAATAGTTATTCTCTAAGTAGCGGCGAGCGAAAAGAGAGAAGCCCAAACCGAAGGTAGCAATACTTTCGGGGTTGTAAGGTGATAATGTAGATTTATCTAGAAGAGTTACAAATTGTAAAGTTAGAATAAGTTTCTGGAAAGGAACGCCGTAGAGGGTGATAGCCCCTTGTTCGAAAATTTTACAACTCTTTGATTATCATTCTTGAGTAGCTCAGGACACGAATAGCTTGAGCGAATCCGCCGGAACTAACCGGCAAGGCTAAATACTTTTTTAGATCGATAGTGAACTAGTACCGTGAGGGAAAGGTGAAAAGAACCC
>JBAYVZ010000003.1:0-87594 GCA_041674285.1 Minisyncoccota bacterium | reverse complement strand
TGAGAACAGGGTTCAATTCCCTGCACCCCGACAGTTTCGGTTTCGTATGCGGGATTGGTTTAGTGGTAGAACACGTCCTTGCCAAGGATGAGACAGGAGTTCGATTCTCCTATCCCGCACACAAAAATAGCCCTTAACGGGGCTATTTTGCTTTATAATGCAAGAAAAAACACCTTAGATAGAATAAGGTGTTTTTTCAAATTTCATATTTAAAAGCTTAAATTACTTAACTGCGTCCTTAAGAGCCTTTGCTGCTCTGAATTTTGGAACTGTAGTTGCAGCAACCTTAACCTGTTCTCCAGTCTTTGGATTGCGAGCCATACGAGCTGCACGAGCCTTAACTGAGAAGATTCCAAGACCTGCTATTGATACTTCGCCGCCTTTTTTCAAAGTTGCAACGATTGCATCAAATATACCGTTCACTACTTCTTCTGCTTGTACCTTTGTACCACCTAGCTTTTCGTGAACCATTTCTACTAATGCTTGTTTATTCATATTTTTTGTAGCGCCTATTTTTGCAAATAGGGGGACTAGTTGAATAATATTTCGACCGTTTGCAAACGATCCCTGGTAAACAGGAGTAAAAACATTATACACCAATGGATTTTAAAAGGGAAATATTGACTTTTGTTTTATAAACGGTATATTTTATTTAAACATAATATTTAATAAATATGAAAGTAGAATTAAGTTATCGAACGAAGATTTTTTTGGTCAAAATCAGGGCTATATCTAGAAGGATATTTAACTATTTGGGTGATTTATCTTCCCGAATTCCTGAAGCCTTAAAGAATCTGTAACACATTTAAAACCCAATATTATATGAGCCCTAGAAGTTCAAACTCACAAAAGACACCAAGGAAAAATGGTGTAGTTGGCGCAAACAAAAATGATGCGCATGAAAAAAGAGCTGAAAAGCAAATCGCAATTAAAAAAAGAAAAGAAAAAAGCAAAAAGCAAAAAAATCTTTTTGTTTTGAAGAAGAAGAAAAAAAATTCTACTTCTAATTCTGAATTGCCTGAGGGGTTGAGAATGAAGGGTTGGTTTGGAGATTAAAAATATTATACCGATTTGGTTGTTGGCATGATGATTACAAAAAAAAGAGGGCTTCGCACAGAAATGTGACGAAGCCTTTTTTCTTGCTTAATTCTCATATTATGGTATTGTTAATCTTGTTCCGCAGCGAGTGAATGCTCTGACTATTCGCAAGAATAGAAGGGGAGGAAAGTCCGAACACTCAGTGAATGCAAATTCATTAAACGTAGCAGGTAACGCCTGCCGTCGGCAACGATAGAGGTGCGAGCAGAGACGCCTGATGCTGAAAGGCTAGGGTATCTAAAATTTATTTTAGATAAATCTCTATAGTGATATAGAGGGTGAAACGGCTAAATCCTTACGCGAGTGCAAGATCGTGTCCCCCACCACTTTTACAAATTAATTATGTTCTACGTATATATTTTAAAAAGTTGTTTAGATAAAAAGCTTTATATAGGCTATACAAATGACCTTAAGAGAAGATTTTCTGAACATAATTCAGGCTTGAATGCTTCAACTAAAAACAGAAGACCATTTGAACTTGTTTATTATGAATCATATAAATCTAAAATAGATGCGATGGAGCGTGAAAGAAAGTTGAAGCAATTCAAGAATAGTTATACTGAATTGTGTAAAAGAATAAAGAATAGTTTGTAAAAGTGGTGGGGGAAGAATCGCTCGAGCTATATGGCGACATATGGCCCAGATAAATATTCACTTAGAAACAGAATTCGGCTTACGAATGCGAAATATATGGAGATACACCAGACCAAAGCTGGTGTATTTTCACGTCTGGGTGTTTGCATGCTATAATCGTTCTAACTATGAGTAAAAAAGTAACAAGGACATTTTTGCGGACAGAGGAGGGGATGATCAGATACATGCAGATATTTGAAGAAAGAAAAAAATTGGGTCAAAAACCTAGTCATTTTACAAATTGGCAAGATGGATTAATTAAGGAATTTAATCTCTGGGTTATTATTATCAATCAGTTTCCCTATGATGCAGTGGCGAGTGTTAGTCATATGATTATTACAAAGAGGGAGGTCGGATTTGATTGGACTTTGCTGACGACAGAAGAACTTGACGAATATGAATTGATCAAGAAGACATATCTAGCAGAGCACTATGATGCTATATGGGAGAATCTACCTCGTGGTTCGACTGTATCCCACCACTTTCATTTGCACTTGATAGTTCTAAAAAGAGAAGAGTATTAATATAAAATCCCCGAAGCGTGAGCTTCGGGGATTTTATATTTAGTTATCTTGCGAATTCTACGACTCTGTTTTCTCGGATCATCGTTACCTTGATCTCTCCTGGGTAGGTGAGCTCTTGTTCGATTTTCTTTGCTATCTCACGAGCCATATCCTTTGCCTGTACATCTGTGACTTTTTCTGGAGTTACAAATATTCGGATTTCACGGCCTGCTGCTAGAGCATATGATTTCTCTACTCCGTCGAATGTCTTGGTCAGTGCCTCGAGATCTTGTAGACGCTTTATATAGTTCTCTACACTATCACGTCTTGCACCTGGGCGTCCTCCTGATATATGGTCAGCTGTTTGCACTATCACTGCCTCGATAGATTCATGAGGGCAGTCATCGTGGTGGGACTTCATCGCTGTGATGATACGTGGGTCAGCTCCGAACTTCTGGAGGATTCTGATACCGATGTCGATGTGTGTACCTTGGACTTCGTGGTCTAGGGCCTTACCGATATCGTGTACGAGTGCACCTGCCTTTGCTATTTGGATATCTGCACCTAGCTCTTCTGCTAGCATCCCTGCGATGTGTGCCATCTCGATAGAGTGCTGGAGAACATTTTGTCCATAACTAGTACGGAAGTAAAGTCTTCCTGCTATCGCTACGATACGTGGGTCAAGATTGAATATTCCACATTCGTATACTGCCTGATCTCCCTTGTCTTTGATGATCTTGTTTATATCCTCTTGAGCTTTGGCTACTACTTCCTCGATCTTTGCTGGTTGGATTCGGCCATCAAGGATAAGGTTCTCCAATGCTAGACGGGCTACTTGTCTGCGAACTGGATCAAATGAAGAGATGACTATCGCACCTGGAGTCTCGTCTATCACTAGCTCTACTCCGGCTGCTCGCTCGAATGCGCGGATATTTCTACCTTCTTTACCGATAATCTTTCCCTTGATCTCATCATTTGGGATATTTACTGATGTCATCATCATCTCACTAGCAGTTGAAGCTGCAAGGCGGTTGATAGATGTAGATAGGATATCTTTTGCACGACGATCTAGCTTTTCGGCATTTGTAGTCTCCATCTTTTGCATGCGGACTAGCAAATCTTCCTCGTACTTTACTTCAATATTCTTCATGAGGAGTTCACGAGCATCATCGGATGATAGGTGAGCCACCTTTTCCAATTCTTTTTGCTTTTCCTCTTGCATACCATCGACACGCTCTTTGATCTTCTTTACCTCTTCTACTTTTGTCTTTATCTTTTCAACTTCTTTATCAATCTCGGCTTGGCGACTATCTAGCATCTCATCCTTTTTTACCAGGCGACGCTCTGTCTCTTTCCATTCAGCCTCTTTTTTCTTTTCTTCTGCGTGAAGCTCAGCTACTCTCTCCTCGGTCTTTTTCTTGGCCTCGTCGACGACTTTCTGTGCTTCTTCTTTTGCGGCCATCATCATCTGCTTGATCTCAAGGTCCATAGAACCTTTTTGTCCAAGAGAGATGATCAGACGCAAATAATATCCAATACCTACCCCAGCTAGTGCGGCGGCAATCGATATGATTATTGCTGTTAAACTCATAAATGTGACTGTGTCACTTTAAAATACTACGCTTTATAGGCGCTTTAGAATATAGGTATTTTTGTACAAACGGGGGATTGAAAGGAAAATTTTGTTCATAGAAATAAATATCATTTTGGGAATTACCAGATAAACCGTACTTTAAATTAGACACTCTTCTAACTATTAAAATTCGATAACTATATAATACGCCAAAAAGGTCAGTTTGTACAGTGTCGTGTTTATTTTGAGATGGGTATCGATATATAGAATACAGACCCTCGGTCACGACCGTGTGATTTGAAAGATATACTTCCTCCATGCATCTCCATAATCTTTTTGGCCATATAGAGTGATAGTCCCATTCCGTCTGTGTTCATCTTGACTGCTTCGGTGCTACGGTAGAATTTGTCTCCGACATTGCGGCGGTCTTTCCAGTTCATGCCCATACCACCATCATGTATAGATAGATTGATACTGCTACCCGATACTCCAGCCTCGATAGAGATAGTGCCTTCAGGTTTTGAATACCAGATAGAGTTCTCCAGCACTGCGTGAATAGCAAATGAAATCTTTTTTGTATCTGCAGTAAATAGGGGGATAGAGTTAAATGCTGGAATTTGGAGCTTTAATTTCTTTTCATTTATCGGATTGTTGAATTTTGCTATGCCATCCTCGATAATCTCGCGTAGGGATATAGTCTTCATAGCATATACGGATCCATTGTTTAGATCTTTGATGCCGGCTAGTGTATCTACTATCTCTAGGAGATGATTTGTAGAATAGGATATGTTTTTCGCAATTTCCATCTGTTCTGCTAGAGTAGTCTCGGGTTTTAGATTGTCACTCATCCACTTTATACGGGTGAGTGGTGTACGAAATGTGTGATTCACGATAGATGTGAATGATTTTTCGACAGCGACACTATCCGTCTTGATCTTTAGGCAGTAGATAAATAGTACGATTACTAAAATAGTTAATATTATGATTTCCATAGGTCTATTATACTATGTTTTTTGCTATAATAAACTAATGCAAAATTTACATTCATTTTACAACCTAGATTCAAAAGTTGTTCTAGAAAATTTAAAAACAGATATTTCTGGTCTTTCTGAAAAAGATGTAGAACTCAGACAAAAAGAATATGGTAAGAATATATTTGAAGAAAATAGTAAAAATGGCTTGATCCGTACATTTTTTACTCAATTCCTGAATCCATTGATATTTATACTTATATTTGCCTCCCTCGTCACTGTCTATTTAGGGGAAAATATGGAGACTATAGTGATCTGGGCCGCTATTCTAATAAATGTTCTCCTTAGTACTTATCAAGAGTATCGAGCAGAGAACACTATCGAGAATTTAAAAAAATTCATTAAAAATAAAGCCCTAGTTAAAAGAGACGGAGAGATTATAGAGATAGGAGCAGAAGATTTGGTTGTGGGGGATATCGTTGTTTTGCAGTATGGTGCTCGAGTCCCTGCCGATATAAGATTGATCGAAGTTACAAATTTAAAAACTGATGAGATGATCCTAACAGGGGAATCTCTACCCGTGGAAAAAATTGAGGGGGTAGTCACAGATTCACTAATCACAGAAAGACGCAATTATTGTTTTTGTGGTACCTTGGTGACAAATGGAAATGGGGTGGGGGTTGTTACGCATATAGGTGAAAATACTGAAATTGGTAAAATAGCACACACATTGGCAAATACAAAAAAAGTATTGACCCCTGTTCAATCTGCGGTGAAAAATGTTTCTTGGTATATACTGATCGTTGCGATTTTGATAGTATCTTTTGTATTTATCTTGGGTATATATAGAGGAGAGAATATATTTGAAATGCTAGTCCTGGCTTCTGCTGTAGCTGTAGGTGCAGTGCCGGAGGCTTTGCCTATCGCCCTCACGGTGATACTCTCCGTTGGAATTTTGAATATTTCAAAAAAAGGAGGATTGATTCGAAAATTATCTGCGGCAGAGACCCTAGGGTCTACGACTTTGATTTTGACAGATAAAACAGGGACTTTGACTGAGGGCAAGCTCAATCTTGAAAATATTTTACTTCTAGATAAAGGTTTTAATTTTAGTGATATGCCGGTATTTGATGTAGGCAATTTGTCAGATAATCAGAAAAATATTTTAATTAAAGCTAGGAAAAATTTCTCTGTTGTTCTCCGCAAGAATGATGAAAAGGGGATAGAATATTCCGGCAATGCTTTTGAAGTGATCTTGTCTAGGATTATTGACGGGCAGAATATTGACCCAGATTTTAAAATAAATAGCGTCAAGATCATATCATCTTTTAATTCAACAAATAAATATTCCGTATCATCATCTGATAGTTTATTTGTATTTCTAGGTGCACCAGATATTTTAATAAATAATTCTAATCTTGATGATGCTCATAAAGCAGAATTATTAAAAAACATAGACTTTTTGAGTAGTGAGGGTAAAAGATTAGTAGCTATAGCTCAAAAGAGTGAAGATGGTGGTTCTAATCTGGGTGATTTGAATTTACTAGGTCTCTTTGTATTCTCGGATTTACTCAGAGATGGGATAAAAAATGATATCGATGAGATAGTAAAGAGAGGTGTGGCAGTCAAGATGATCACAGGGGACCTTCCGGGGACAGCTAAATTCATAGGGGAAAAAGTCGGGATAAATGCGAGCGAGGACGAGATCTTGACCGGTTCTCAGTTGGAAAATATAAGTGATGAAGATTTATTAGAAATATTGCCTAAGATTAAAATATTTGCCAGAGTTACCCCTGAAGATAAATTGAGGATAGGCAAGTTATATCAAAAGCTCGGTGAGATTGTGGCTATGACTGGGGATGGGGTGAATGACTCTCCATCATTAAAAGCAATGGATATAGGGATATCTCTATCTTCTGGTAGTGAAGTTGCAAAAAGTGCAGCAGATATGATTTTACTAAAAGATAACTTTAGAACTATTGTAGATACAATCGCACTTGGGCACGGCATAAGGAAAAATATACAAAAGGTCTTTGTGTATTTGATGTCGAATTCTCTTGATGAAGTCTTTGTTATCACCGGTTCACTTATCGCAGGGCTGGCTCTACCTCTGACTGCATTGCAGATCATATGGGTAAATGTCCTCACGGGGACACTACCAGCTATCGCTTTTGCTTATGATAGGAATAATATATTAAGGACTAAAAATAAAAAAATATTTGATTTTAAAATTAAATTTATGGCTTTGGGTATTGGTACGGTGTCTTCTTTGCTACTCTTTGTCCTATATTATTTGTTAACAAAAAATATTTTTGATATTAAATTGGCACAGTCAATATTCTTCTTGTGTTTTGCCTCTTATATATTGATAATTTCTTATTCGTTTATCGATCTGGATAAATATATTTGGGAATATAATCTTTTTGGTAATTGGCGCTTGAATCTTAGCGTATTGATAGGATTGATTTTAATCTTTGCGACAATTTATACAAAGACTGGGCAAGACATATTTGGATTAATCTCTGTTCCATTTGATTATCTGTGGATTTTATTTGGATGGCTCGCTGTAAATGTATGGGTGATAGAATTTACAAAATACTTCTTTATAAATAAACACAAACATATAAAATAAAAATCTGCCCAAGGCTCGCGCCTTGGGCAGATTTTTTTGTTTTACTTTTTTACTTTTGTGATTATCTGGTCGATGATACCGTATTTCTTGGCTTCATCTGCATTCATCCAGTAGTCGCGATCTGCATCTTTTTCTACATCTTCAAATTTCTTGCCTGTATTCTTGGCTAGGATTTTGTTCAATGTATCCTTGCTTCGTAGTATATGCTTTGCATTTATGGCGATATCACTAGCCTGACCCTCGGCACCACCCATCACTTGGTGGATCATCACCTCAGAGTTCGGTAGAGTAAATCTTTTACCTTTTTCACCTGCAGATAGGATGAGTGCTCCCATAGATGCGGCGATACCTACACAGATAGTCGATACATCACTCTTGATAAAGTTCATAGTGTCGATGATAGCGAGACCTGCCGTTACAGATCCACCAGGGGAATTGATATATAGTGAGATATCCTTCTTATTATCAGTATGCTCTAGGTACAGGAGCTGGGCGATGACAAGGTTGGCCATATGGTCATCGATAGGGCCGGCTAGGAAAATAATGCGCTCATTTAAAAGGCGAGAGTATATATCATATGCTCGTTCACCGTTGCTTGTCTTTTCTATTACTGTTGGGATTAACATGGGTTAGGTTCTAGTGACTAGTTGCTAGTGACTAGGGAATTATTGGTAATTGTAGGGTTAGTATAACAGATAATTCTCCTCTTGAGGAGTACCCGTAGGGGGAGGTGGATGGGCCCTGTCCACCCCGTCTTTTGAGTACAAAATCCACCCCTCAATAGGGGAATTTTTTACCTTGACAAATAGGGTACAAATATGATATAATATGAGCAAAATATAAACCAATTTAAAATGAAAAATAAATTTTTCTTTTCCGCTATTTCGATAGCGATGATCTTTGCATTTATCTTTGCATCGAGTTCTTGCCAAAAGGAGTGTCTGACATGTGGTTACAATAAAACACCTCCCCCAAAACAGGCGGTAGTTGTAGTACCTCCACAACCTCCGGTAAAAATGCAGATGTTCGAATGGATTATTCCAGGCGGAGCTAATTTCACCGGATGGTGCTTCTGCTACTATCTGCATTACGGACCATGGGTAGATGTCCGAGACAAAGATGGAAACGATTTACATAGGATACGTTGTAATGATGAAGCAATCCTAAATAAGCTTGATGTGGATCATTGCTTTTGGGATTATTCTACTGGTCCAGCAGGTATTGGTGGTAATGGTGATGCTATAGTGGTGAAGTACGAAGATGGTACATTAGCCAAAGTAGACGGCTATCCCAAATACATTGAATCTACATTCTTGGTGACCCATTTTTATGGTAAGACTCTGGGTAAGAGTGGTTTTGATAGATATTCCGAGCTACCTTACTCTTATTTTGACCAATTCGATTACAATTCTTTACCAAAAGAATTTAAATTTGAGTTAAACCTTGGAAATTTAAAGTACAAGGACACTATCGAATTCAAAGTGGATACATCAAATGCTGTTATTCACAAATTAGACCTAAATAAGTAAAAATAGGAAAACAAATAAAAAAGACCGAAGCGTTTATGCTCCGGTCTTTTTTCTTTCTAGTTACTAGAAACTAGTTACTGGAAACTAATCTTTATTGATTCTCTAGGAAAGAAAATACTTTTTCATTGCCAATCATCTGTTCTACATATGCACGAGCTCGGATTGGATCCGCATCTTTGTACATATTTACCAATACGTCTACTTCTTTTTGAACTTCTTCATCGCTTGGTCTTAGATTTTCCAATTCCATCAAGCGGTGTATGATCATAGCTAGTTTTGCACGCTTTTCTGCCTCTGGCTTCCATTCATTTCTCAAGTCAGCCTCTGTTTTTCCTACTTGAGTCAAATATTCATCGAATTTGAATCCCATCTGAGTCACATCTGCTTCTAGGCGGTACATCAGCTTGTCTGATTCTGCATTTACTAGGATTTCAGGTAGTTCACCCTCTGTCTGTTCTAGTAATTTCTCGATGATAGCTAGACGGCGTTTGTCCTTTTGGTCAGTTTCCTTTTCTGTCTTTAGATTCTCAGCAATTTTTGCCTTTAATTCTGCTACATTTTCAAATTTACCGATTGATTTTGCAAATTCGTCATCGATCACAGGTAGATCTTTTTCTTCTGGTTCTGGGTGTTCTGTGTGGGGTGTACCTGGTTCATCATTCTTGTGAAGATCTTGGTGAGCACGCATTTTACGTAGATCGAGTAGAGTTTTTTCGATATCTGCCTCTTCTATCACAACCTCTTTCTTGTAATCTTCCTTTGCGTTCTCTTCTTTTGCTATTTTCTTGTAGTCTGGGAGCTTTATCTCTGGTAGAACTGCTGTTTTGATCTTGAATTCAAGGTCAGAACCACGAGCAATCTTTGTAATACTGATCTCTGGGCGACCGATAGCATCGATCTTTTCCTGTTCGATGATTTCTGCGTAAGATGCAGTGATTGCACGCTCTGCCATCTCTTCTAATAGCATCATATCGTTGATATTTTGCTTTATTATCTCAGCCGGAGCTTTACCTGGGCGAAAACCTGGTAATTCTATTCTCTCTCCTAGGTGTGCTAGGGCCTTGTCCTCATAGGACATAAATACTGCACTCTCTATAATACCAGTGATTTCTACCTCACTTTTTTCTAATTTTGTTACTGTTGTTTTGATCATATGTGTTCACAGTCTATATAAATAACACCTTTTTGTCAAAAAAGCCTCTGCAATTAATAATTGCAGAGGCTTTATTCTCATAAATATGAGATTAATTTTTTTCGGTAAGTATGTTTACCCAATTTTCTAAGAGACTTTTCTTTTATCTGGCGTACACCCTCCCTGGTGATTTTCATTATTTTGGCTATGTCTTCTAATCTTAGTGGGGCATTGCCGTCCAATCCATAATAATAGATTAAAACCTCTTTCTCTTTTTCGTTTAATGATTTATTTATAACTCTTTTTAATTCAATACTAAGAGATTCTTTCATTAAGATTGAGTCAGGGCTCTCTTCTTGATTATCGATGGTGTCTAAAATAGTGATATCGCCTTCTTCACTGATAGGGGAATCTAGAGATAGATGTTTTGCGCTTTCTAAATAATGGTTAAAACTTTCTTTATCTATGTCTAAATATTCCATAATCTCTTCGTCGCTAGGTTCTCTCCCTAATTCTTGCCCAAGCTGTCCCGTTTTTGCATTTATTTTATTACCCAGAACAACTTTGTTTAATGGTTGACGAATCATTTTGGCGCTATTCACTATAGCCGCGATTATTGATTGACTGATCCACCATACTGCATAAGATATAAATTTAAATCCACGGGTCTCGTCAAATTTTTGGGCCGCCTTGGTTAGTCCGATACTACCTTCATTTATCAAGTCTCCCAATGATAATCCTTGGTTCTGGTATTGTTTTGCTACTGATACTACAAACCTCAGATTTGAGGTCACTAGTTTTTCTAGGGCTACGTGATCTCCATCTCTTATCCTTTGTGTTAGAGATATCTCATCCTCATCGCTAAGGAGTGGTGTCTTGCTCATTTCGTTGAAAAATACATCAAGAGATCTGGCGTCCCTATTTGTGAATTGCCTTGAAATTTTTAATTGTCTCATGGTTTTGGGTTTTTTCTTTAGAATAGCATTAATTTGTATTTTGTCAAAAACAATAAAACACCCCTATAAATAGGGGTGTTTTATATGTATTAGTCCAGTTTTGGAGCGTATTCTTTTGCGTATTTCTCTTCGCATTCTTTTAGGACTTTGATTGCTTCCTCTGGTCCGTAAAATGTCTCTACTACTCCTGTGCCTGGTTTCTTTAGGTATTTTATGTTTTCCCAGAAATATTTAGTCTCTGTTTTAAAGTATTCACCTAGATCTTCTACTGTCTTGATGTGGTCAGAGCGACGATCATCAGCTAATACTGCAATGATCTTGTCGTCTACCTCACCACCATCTACGAATTTCATTACACCGATAACTCTAGCTTCTACTAGGGATCCTGGTACTAGAGGTTCTGTGATGTTCACAATCTCTACATCTAGTGGATCACCATCATAATCCCAAGTCATAGGGATAGCTCCGTATGTAAATGGGTATGCGAGTGTTGAATATCCTACACGATCGAGCTTCAGCTGGCCTGATTCTGTAATCATCTCATATTTATTGATAGATCCTGCTGATACTTCGATAATTGCATTGATTACACCCTTTTCTTCGTTTGCAAATGCGGGTAGCACGTGCAATAGGTTATACATGTATTTACTAGGTTTTTGGTTTATGTTTGCCATAGGATTTAGTTATAAAGTTTATAATGTCAAAAGTTATAAAGTTGTTTTTATTTATGACTTTCTACTTTCTACTTTCTACTTTTTACTTACTGTCTGTTCCATCGTCGACGATACCGTCATCGATAGATCCTTCATCTATTGTATCACTATCACCTGCTACCGGAGTAGCTTCTGTACCGTTGATATCGATTCTCCATCCTGTGAGCTTTGCTGCAAGGCGTACATTTTGACCACCTTTACCGATAGCTAGAGATAGCTGATCTGCTGCTACGTCTACTGTAGCCTTGTGATCGCCTTCATTTACTGTAATATTTAGGACTTTTGCTGGAGAAAGAGCACTGACCACATATTCCTTTGGATCAGCTGACCATGGGATGATATCGATCTTTTCACCTGCCAATTCACTCATAACTGTAGTTACACGGATACCTTTTTGGCCTACGCATGATCCTACTGGGTCGATATGGTCGTCATTTGAGTAAACTGCGATCTTTGAGCGACTACCAGCTTCACGAGCTATAGACTTGATTTCTACTGTTCCACCAGCTATTTCTGGGGCCTCAACAGCGAACAATCCTTCTATAAACTGAGGATGTGTACGAGAAAGCTTTAGATTGATACCTCTTGGAGTCTCCTCGACTGCATATAGATATGCACGGATTCTGTCTCCACGCTTGTAAAACTCCCCTGGGATCTGTTCTTCAGGTAGCATTATGCCTGTTGCACGGTTGAATTCTATATAAACTACACCTCTTTCTACCTTTTGTATGAAACCATTGATGATTTCACCTTCTTTTGCCCCATATTCATCGATAATAGATGCTCTTTCTGCCTCGCGGATCTTTTGGATTATCACTTGTTTTGCTGTCTGAGCGGCGATACGTCCATAATCTTCATGTGTTTCTAGCGGGAAAATCAATTCTTCTTCTAGTTGGACATCACTTTTTATCTTGCGAGCATCGTCTATCATGATGTGGTGCTCCTCGTTGAATCGTGTGCGCTCGTCATCGTCAGCTAATTCTTCCTCTTCTAC
The DNA here is from genome assembly GCA_041674285.1 of Minisyncoccota bacterium. Classification (GTDB taxonomy): domain Bacteria; phylum Patescibacteriota; class Minisyncoccia; order Phycocordibacterales; family UBA9973; genus UBA8515. Next base: position 74,860 of record JBAYVZ010000003.1, on the reverse strand, counting down.
ACCCTCTATATTCTTTGGGATATATACTATAGTCTCATCTACTGCGATTTTTACTTGGTAGAAACTCATTTCCCCGTTTTCTAGGTCGAATTTGTTACGGATTATCTGGCCTTTTTTGCCGTATTCTTTCTTGTAGGCAGCAGCAAGAGCCTGCTCGATAGCATCGAGTATCTTGTCCTTTGGTATTTTTCTCTCAGTCTCGAGTTGTTCGAGGGCTGATTTCATTGTTTTTATATCAATCATATATTTATTGTCCGGCATGAAAAAATATTTATGCCTTCTATTTAATTTTGCTAAAATACAAAATATGGTCGCTTCGCTCCCTATTTTGAATAAATAAAATATGTTCACACGTAGCTCCTTATTTTACTAGCGCAAAACATAGTCGCGATGCTCCTTGTTTTGCATAAATAAAATATATTCGCCTACGGCTCATTATTTTACTAAAAAAGTCCGGTTCGAGACGGACATTTGTATAAACATAATACCAACTTTTCCACAGAAAAGCAAGATTTTGTGTTGTGATACTTTGCATGCGTGATATAATAAAAATACAATGATTGACATAAAAAAAGTTTCACAAAATTTTTTCTCTCAGAAAAAAAATATCATTATAATAATTTTATTAATTGTTCTAGTTCTACTTGGTGTCTTTTTTTATAAAAAATACAAAGCTTCTCTAATACCTCAGACAGAAGAAGAAAAAATACAAGAGATGATAAATAATACAGCCGAAGATGCTATGAATATAAATCTGTCAGAAGAACAAAAAATAGAATTCGTGGAACAATCCCAAAGCAAAAAATCAAATACATTACCTACCAAGGAAGCTCGTGCTCGAGAGCTCGAGATTATTAAAAGCTTGTATCAATAATATGAATATTAAAAAATACTTATCCAATATAGGTTTTGCGGCAGTTTTTATTTTTAGTTTATTTTCTTTTGCTTCTAATGTAGATGCTGCCGATTTTGAACTTTCTGGTAGTGCATGGTCTGGAAACGTTGGTTGGATTAGTTTCAATTGTGGAGATATTGGGGCCTGCGGTAATGGCTCTTTTAAAGTGACTGTAAATGATAGCACTAAGTTACTTTCGAACTACGCTTGGAATGATAATTTGGGTTGGATACATTTTGACCCGACTCTCGCTTCTTGTCCTGCTGGGAATACTGTCGCATTGTGTGCTCCAAAAATTGGATCTATGACTTCTGCGACCACTCTCTCTGGTTTCGCAAAGGTATTATCTGGTAACGGTTCAACTTCCTTACCAGGATTTTCTGGCTTCATAGACCTTTCTGGTGTTTCTGTTGCTGCTGCGGGTAATTCAACTATGCCTAGAAATATGTCTGGATATGCCTGGGGAAGTGATGTAGTTGGTTGGATTGATATGAGTGGGGTAAAGATTTCGGGGTCTACTGGGAATATGTATATATCTTTATCCGCATCAAAATATGTAGTTTCTGAGTCTAGTAATCAGGTTCTTCTTAGCTTTTTTAATTCTTTAAATACTTCAACTACAGTAGCACCCACAGCTTGTACTGCTTCAAAGACAGTAAATGGTGTTAGTCAGGCTGCTGGTGACGGTTGGGTTGGTTCAATAGTACCGTCATCTGGTTCGGGGAAATATTTTACAGTAAATGTGGGCCCTTCTGATGCTATATATAGTATCGTTTGTTCTAATGGTACGATAATCAGAACCTCTTCTGTAAGCATAAAAGTATCACCGACTGTTACTTTTACAGTAGACAAAAATGATGTTTCTTATGTTGTAGATTCAAGTAAATTGCCAAATCCAGTAGATATAAAATCGCTGAATGCTGTAAATCTTACATGGTCTGTTAAAAATGCTACGACATGTTCTGCTTCAAACACTTCTGGGGATACTAATTGGTCTGGATCTCTTTGGTCCGGGTCTCCATCTGCTACACCTGTCTCTGGGTCTAAGAATATATATGTAGGCCAATATTCAAATACTTATTCATTGACTTGTACCAATATTAACAATGGTCAGTCTGTTACATTTACCCAGCCTGTAAAAGTTTGGAATTTTATGGATAATATATCAGCCAATCCTAACTCTGTATCATACCCATCCCCAAATGCTTCTAATATAAATTTTTATACACATAAGAGAGTCGGCACCTATCAGACAAATGGCTTAGGGAATATTGGCCCCATTACGCCTGCATCTTCAGTATTGATGGATAGCCCGACCTCGACACAGCATTCTATGCAGAGTTTTGTGGCTCAAGACACTGGACCACTAAGACAAATAAAAATTTATTATAAGGCAAATACTGCATATAAGCCATACGATTTAAACGTTTATATCCATAGGGATAATAATGGTTCGCTTGGTGGCATGCTGAGTAGTCAAAATGCAGTATTTCCAAATCCTTCTGCTGTCTGGCCTTCAAATTCAACTACAACCTATAATTGGGGCTATATACCTATAAATAATGTAAATGTTGTGAAAGGTACAAAATATTGGGTAAGATTTGTTGCTCCTCCTTCTCAGTGGAATCATCTTTATCTTGCATCAACTCCCGGCGGGGATTTTAGGGTTGGATTATCTGGATTACCATATTCTCCATCTTCGAATATCTACTACAAGATATTTATTAACAATACAGTTGAAACACCTATTACTGGGAATATGGTTGCATGTAATGCAAGTAAGACCGTAAACGGTATTGTTCAAGCTGTGAGTGATGGATGGGTTGCTTCTCCGATGGCAGAAAATTCAGGAGGAATAGTGTCAAATAGCTTGGCTTTCTACAATAAGACATTTAACGTGGGGACACAGAATGCTCTATATAAAGTTGATTGTTTTAACAAACTTTTGCCAGTAGAAACAAAATCTTCAACTTCTTTAATTTCTGTGAATAATCCAGGGACTCTACCTTCAATTACTTCATTTATAGCTACCCCAGGATCATTTAGCTCTACTTCGGGGGGCAATACTACATTGAGTTGGACATCGGTAAACACTACTTCATGTAATCTTGCTAGAATTACACCCTCATTTTCTGATCTTGGTATAGGTTTGACTAAGAATGGTAATAGGCCAGGAGTGAGTGTATCTGCAAATTCTATTTTTAGAATTACATGTACTGACGGGGTTTCTCTTGTATCAAAAGATCTATCTGTGAATGTTGGGGTCATTGCAGATCCAGTAATCGACGGTGGTTTACAAGCTACGATAAATCCTGTACCTTCAACAAATAGAAATACTGGATTGTATTGGTCAACCACAAATGCTAGTGGTGGATGTGATATTTATAGAACATCACCATCAAGTGTAAAGCTAAATAACGCACGACTTTCTGCCAACTTGACGGCGCCTAATGCATTCCCTGTATCTATATCATCAACAGGTGATTCATTCATGTTGGAATGTTTCAACTCTGCAAATTCAAGTGTGACTAAGTATCTGGATGTGACTGTGACCACGATTCCACCAGTTCCTGCTGTTGTAAAATTTGGTATAGGAAATGTAAATACACGTAATATTGAGGCGGTGATCGGAACTACTCAGACACTATTTTGGGAGATATCTGGTGTCAGTGCCAACTCTTGTAGGGCGTCAACTAGTCCTGGGTCTCCTTGGAAATCAGGAAACATAATAGGTAATAGTAGTACTCCTGTAACTATAAGAAATACACCTGGACCTCAGACGTTTACTCTCTATAACTGTTTGGATATGTATGGAGCGACTGTTGGGCCAATACTAGTGAGAGTAACTGCCGTAAACCCAACACCAATAGTAACCGCATGGGCTTTCCCAGCTAATGCAAAAATTTATGAAAATGTAAACCTTTATTGGACATCTACATTCGCAAATTCTTGTGCAATTTCTAATGTAACAAAGAATACTTCTGTAGCTTCTGGTCAACCTGCTCAGATGGATAATAATTCTATTGGGTATGCGGTGTCGGTTTCTGATCCTGGTCCTACGATATTTAGGGTCACTTGTTCAAATCCAACAAAGCCAGGTAGTGATGATGTAACTGTAAATTTTGACCCATTAACAAAGAAGATAAAAGTAATAGAACGCTAATTATATGAAAACAAAACAAATTTTCTCAATCATGGTTTTGGTGGGCGTAGCATTTGCTGGCGTAGCATTTGCTGGGCCTACTGCGACTCCACCAAATGGAGGATTCTCTACTCCTGTATATACAACATCACCTTTAGTCGATCAGTCCAAGGTGGGAACTACTCCTACTGGTGCTTCTGGTAATAAAGTCCCTCATGCTTTGGTTGTTGGTTCTTATTATGATTATTTGAGTAATGGCAATGATTCAACAGTATATGTATACGGTCTTACTACATTTGGGTCTCTTGATTTATCTGCGGATTCTTTGGGTATACCTGGATCTGTCACTGCGAACAAAATGGTAGTTAACAATACAGTTAAGACGACGCAGTCCCAGTCTAGCGTAATTCAGGAGAAGATGCATGTTTATGGTTTATCTGGAGGTACAGGGGCTAGTCGGGCTCTCTGTCTTGATAATGGAACACACAAAGTTGTAATTTGCCAATAATATGAAAAAAATTTTACACACTATAAAAATATTAATAATTGCTCTAGTTTTTACAGTAGCAATAAATTGGGTTTCTGCAGCCTATACGCCTAAACCCTCAGTTTCTGACCCAGCATCAAATCTTGGTCCAGTCATAAATACGGGTAATAAAGTTCAGAATATATGGGGATCTCTAAGTTTAGGAACAACAGCTAGCTCAGGTTCTACTTTGAATGTTTATGGGAATTCTTACATAAAGTCATTAGGAATATGGGGTAATTTCGCTCAAGTCGGTTCTGTATATTCAAATGAGCTTTATATTTGGGATATTCAAGATCCATATGGATTGAGCGTGTCGACTGGTGGTGGGTCTTCTGGTTCATCCTCTAGCGTCTACACATTGGAATCATTATGTATTGATACAAACAAAGAGATTATTATTTGCCCATAATTAATAAAAATATGAAAGACTTATTTAAAATTTTAAAAATATTAGTACCAGCACTTGTTCTTACTTTAGGTTTAAATACTTTTGCTACCTACACATCTCGTCCTGCCTCATTTTCTTCAGCAAGTAATACTGCCATGCCATTAATGGGTGGTACATATAGTCCTCAATATAAAACAAGTAAATTGGCTTTGGGTACATCTAGTGCGCCAATAGCAAATTTCCATGTAGAGGGTTCTATGGTTGTAAATGGTAATGCTGCTTCTTTTGGTAGTTTGAATTTAGGTAGTGCTAACTGTACTCCTTCTGGTTGTAATTTTAGCCCAGGAACAGGCAAGGTCAGTGTGGATAGATTAGTTCTAGAAAATATTGATATTTCTGGAGGTAAGCCTGGACCGAAGAGACTATGTGCCTCATCGTCAGGAGAATTGACTGTTTGTTCTTCTTTTTCTGGTGTTTGGTATAGGAATACTCCTGGACATCATACCTTTGACACTGCTATTTTACCCCCTGGTGTAAAAGATATAAAAGTAGAGCTTTGGGGGGCTGGTGGAAATAGTGTTCCTAGGACAGACTCAAATCCAGGTAACGCAGGTAATAAAACTAACCCTGGGGATTCTTCTTCCTTGAGAATTTATTCTGGTTCAACACCTACTTTTTATACAATTCAAGCTGAAGCTGGGAAAATGGGCTACGGTACTACTACTTGGGGTACTACAATGCAAACAGGTGGTGAAGGGGGTAAGGGTTATGTAAATGGGATAGAACAAGCGACTGCTAAGGGTGGGAATGGCCAAAATCCTTTTGTTGTAACTCCGTCAATTTTTTCAGCTTCAGGTGGGTATTCTACTAATTCTGCTTGTGTGGGTGGTAGTGGTGGAACTTCTGCAACATCAACGTTTGCAATATCAGGTGGTAATATGACAGTTGGAGGATATGGAGGCGCAGGTGGTGCTCGTACCGGAACTACAAATGGTAGAGGTTTGTCGCCTAATACTATTAGTTGGGGTGCCGGAGGGGGAGGTTTTGGAAGAGAATCAACACTTGCTAGTGCTCTTTTCTGTACAACAAAAATTTTAGTAGGAGGAGAATTCGTCACCCCTATGAGTGGTGGTGGTGGTGCAGGTGCTCACGTTGTAAATACTTATAGATGGGAAGATCTGCCTATCAATGCTAAATTTGAAATTGACATAGGAGAAGGTGGTATAAATAATCATGATTGGATGACTGGGAATGGGGCAAATGGAGGTGTCCTCATAACTTGGTAAAGAATTAGTTTCTAGTTGTTAGTACAAAAGAGCCCAATCGGGCTCTTTTGTGTTTTTTACTAGTAAATAGTCACTAATTACTAGCACCTAATCTATTTGACATTTTACTGAAATTTGCTACTATTGGTTCATCGCATTTTCTGCGTGCCCTCCTAAAAAAGGGACCTGAGCCTTAGCTAGGTGCAGGTGAAATAATAATTATTAATAATTTATGTCCCCCACCACTTATAGAATTTTAAATTCGTTAAGTGGTGGGGGACCAATAAAACATATATGGCAGAAGAATTTAATCGTTCAAAGCCGCACGTAAACGTTGGTACTATTGGCCACGTTGACCACGGCAAGACGACTTTAACAGCAGCAATCCTTAACACATTGGCTCGCCAAGGTGGTGGATATAGTGCAAAACTAAAGGGGGTGGGTGATATTGACTCAGCTCCTGAAGAAAAAGCTCGTGGAATCACAATCGCTTTGTCTCACAATGAATATGAGACACCAGCTCGCCACTACGCTCACATCGATGCTCCAGGTCACGCTGACTACATCAAAAACATGATTACTGGTGCCGCTCAAATGGACGGTGCTATTCTTGTTGTTGCAGCTACTGACGGTGCAATGCCACAGACACGTGAACACGTGCTCCTAGCAAAGCAGGTTGGTGTGCCACAATTCGTCGTATTTCTTAACAAGTGTGACATGGTGGATGACGCAGACATGTTGGAACTTGTTGAAGAAGAACTACGTGAATTGCTTACAAAGAACGGTTACGATGGTGCAAACACTCCAGTTATCCGTGGTTCAGCTCTAAAGGCCCTAGAATCAGCAGATAACAATGATGAATGGGCAAAGAAGATCCTAGATCTTGCAAATGCTCTAGATACATACATCCCACAACCATAACGCGATGTTACAAAGCCATTCCTAATGCCAATCGAAGATATCTTTTCTATCGAAGGACGTGGAACAGTGGTTACAGGTAAAATCGAGCGTGGTATCGTGAAAGTTGGTGAAGACGTAGAAATCGTCGGAATCAAGGACACTGTAAAGACTACAGTTACTGGTATCGAAATGTTCAACAAAAACCTAAAAGAAGGTATGGCTGGCGACAACGCAGGTATCCTTATCCGTGGTATCAAAAAAGAAGATATCACTCGTGGACAAGTTCTTGCTAAAATCGGTTCAGTTACTCCACACTCAGAATTTGAATGTGAAGTTTACGTTCTAAAGAAGGAGGAAGGTGGTCGCCACACTCCATTCTTTACTGGTTACAAGCCACAATTTTACATCCGTACAACTGACGTAACAGGTGAATCAACACTTCCAGAGGGAGTAGAGATGGTTATGCCAGGCGATACAGTAAAACTAAAGGTAAAACTAGTTACTCCTGTAGCTCTCGAAGATCAAACACACTTTGCTATCCGTGAAGGAGGTAAGACAGTCGGTGCTGGTGTCGTAACAAAGATAATTGCGTAGCAATTGCCTTTAAGTTGAAAGTTGAAAGTTGAAAGTAGGTACAAATACATTTACTTTATAAACTTTTTACTTTATAAACTTTAACAACTCATTATATGACTACAACTACCGTTAAAAAAGAAAAAAAGGTGAAAGAGGACGGTGTCGTTCGACTTCGTATCCGCGTAAGAGCTTATGAAAATAAGATTCTTGACACTAGTGTCAAGCAGATTATCGATACAGCACTTCGCTACGATGCAAAGATCGTCGGTCCAATCCCTCTTCCAACTGAAATAAAGAAGTACACTGTGAACCGTGCATCATTCGTATTCAAGAATGCTCGTGAACAGTTTGAAATAAGAATTCACAAGCGTGTTATCGATATCTTGAACCCAAATCCAAAGACTATCGAGGCGTTGACAAACTTGTCTCTTCCGTCCGGAGTAGATATTGATGTGAAAATGATGTAATTAGAGACTATATATTTATGAAATTTATTCTAGGTAAAAAACAGAATATGGTGCAGTTCTTCGAAGAGGACGGTACAGTGGTTCCAGCAACGGTTATCGATGCGGGTCCTATTGTCGTTACTCAAGTGAAGACTCCAGAATCTGATGGCTATACTGCTGTTCAAGTAGCATTCCTCGATCAGAAAAAGGAGCGTGCGACAAAAGCACACCTGGGCCATGTTAAGGAGGGTGCTTACAAGCATCTTCGAGAGTTTCGCGATATCGAAGAAATCGCAGTCGGTGATCGTATCACTGTCAGCAGTTTTGCTAAAGGGGATACAGTTATTGTATCAGGTGTATCAAAAGGAAAAGGTTTTCAAGGTGTAGTGAAGCGTCACGGCTTTGCCGGAGGTCCTCGTACACACGGTCAGAAGCATTCTGAGCGTGAGCCAGGTTCTATCGGTGGAGGTCTACGTAATCGTGTACCAAAAGGTATGCGCATGGCGGGACGTATGGGCGGTGATCGTATCACAGTTCGCAACTTGAAAGTGGTCGGCGTAGATGTTGAAAACAACCAATTACTCATTAAAGGCGCAATCCCTGGACGACGTGGTACTCTAGTGGAAGTCATAGGATAATATTATGGAAACACAAGTATACAATCAAAAGGGTAAGTCTGTTGGAAGTCTAAAACTTCCAGAGCAAGTTTTTGGTCTAAAATGGAACGCTGACCTAGTTCACCAAGTAGTTACAGCTATGCAAGCAAATGCTCGTACACCTGTAGCTCATGTCAAAACACGCGGAGAAGTTCGTGGTGGAGGACGCAAGCCTTGGAAACAAAAGGGAACAGGACGTGCACGTCACGGTTCATCTCGCTCACCTATCTGGGTAGGCGGAGGTGTGACACATGGTCCACGCAACGATAAGATCTACGCTCAGAAAATCAACAAGAAGATGAAGATTCAAGCTCTATTCACAGTTCTTTCAAAGAAATTCAAGAATGGTGAAATATTGTTTGTTGAAGATCTTTCAATGAAAAATATCAAAACAAAGGACGCAATTGCTGTGTTGAAAGATTTGAGTACTGTATCTGGATTTGAAAAAATCTGTGTAGGTACAAAGCCAAAAGCTTACATCACAGTTCCTGCAAAAAATGATGTCTTAAAGAAGAGTTTTGCAAACATCCCAATCGCTGAGATTGACGAAGTTCGCAACATGAATCCAGTCGACCTTCTTTCATATAAATATCTTATTATTGCTTCTCCAACAGAATCTGTTGCGTTTTTGGGAGGTAAAATAGAAAAGAAATAATTTTATGGCTACAACAAAAACAAAAAAAGTAGATACTAAGGTAGATGAAAAGGCGACAAAGACACATCCTCTTATAAAAGGGCTTCGTATTACTGAAAAAGCTGCACGTGCTGCACAAAACAATGCTTATACATTCAATGTAGCAACAAATGCAAACAAGACAGAGATCAAAAAGGCAATCAAAATGCTTTACGGAGTTACTCCAATAAGAGTGACAACAACACAAATCACAGAAAAAATTGTTTTTATCCGTGGTAAATCTGGAAAGAAACAGGGTGGTAAAAAGGCGGTCGTATATTTAAAGAAGGGCGATAAGATTGAATTTGTATAATTTTTATGAAAACATATAAACCTACAACACCATCAAAGCGTCATCAGACTACTGTCTCATACCGCAATGTTCTTACAACAAGTACACCTGAAAAATCTTTGACTCACGGTTTCAAGCGTTCAGTTGGACGCAATCACCAGGGTCGCATCACTACTCGCCACAAGGGGGGTGGTCACAAGCGTCTGTATCGTGAAGTTGACTTTATGTACAACAAGCATGATATCCCAGCAAAGATAACTTCTATAGAATACGATCCAAACAGAAATGCATTTATCGGTCTTGCAGTATATGCTGACGGAGAAAAGCGTTATGTAGTGGTTCCAAAGTCTGTAAAAGTAGGGGACAAGTTTACAGTCGGAGAAAAAGCACCACTAACAGTTGCAAACCGTATGCCTTTGAAGATTATCCCAGTTGGTACATTTGTATACAACATCGAGATAAAGCCAGGTAACGGTGGAAAACTAGTACGTGCAGCAGGAGTATTCGGACAAGTAGTTGCAAACGATGATGGTTTTACAAACATCAAGATGCCATCTACAGAAGTTCGAAAAGTTTCTGAAAACTGCTGGGCATGTATCGGTGAAGTTTCAAATGGAGAATTCCATCTTCAGAATTTTGGTAAAGCTGGACGTTCACGCTGGAAGGGTATCCGCCCTACAGTACGTGGAAGTGCCATGAACCCTGTAGACCACCCATACGGAGGAGGTGAAGGAGCTCAAGGACGAGGTCTACGCCGTGCCAAGACTATGTGGGGAAAGCCATCTGGAAAGGGCCAGAAGACTCGTACACCAAAGAAATACTCAAATATGCACATTGTCTCACGACGACGTGTTGGTAAAGCAAAGAAATAGTCTATCCTATTTTAAATCTCTATCACAAAAAGCACCCATTGGGTGCTTTTTTGTATTCTTGCATAAATTTATATACATGCTATAAATAAATTATGGATAGAAATATCAACAATATCGCATATGTCATCTTCTGGAAGCTTTCAAATTTGAAAGCTGATATTTGCGTTGATATTTAATTAAACTAAGAAACTAACTCAAAACAAACACCAGCTCTCAAATACGAGATCTGGTGTTTGTTTTCGTATCAGTGTTCTTGGGGAGTCTAGAAACCCCAAGAATGGTGGTTCGAAAAAAATCACTATAGCTGTTGCTATATTTATACGAGATGAGGTCATCTAGTATAAACGGGAGCGTGAGGCTCACCAAAACAAAATCTCAGGTAACAGAGCTACCTTATAGTTCTTTAAAAAATAAATATAATCGAAATATGAATTGGAAAAATAATTACTCATATGAAGAGTATAAATTATCAGCTTTATGCGAAAAACAAGCCTTATCCTTAATAAATAAATGGAAAGATTTTTTTTCAAAAGAAGAAACTTGGGTTCAGCATAATTTTGGTGTACCTTCGCTGTTTATCAGGTTGGATTGTGTACTCCGGGAAGACTCCGAAATACATATCTATGAAGTTGAAGAGAGACCTAGTGGTATGGGCATTGCTAACGAGACAAATCCTCGTTTTAGAGAAACGCTTAAGGAAATAAATCCTTATTGGCCGGAATTTAAAACAGTTTTATCAGAGAGGCGAGATGGTCGCTATGATTGCTGGACTCCTATGATATCAATGGAAGATGCTTTAAATTCACAAGACTTACTTTTGATAAAAGCAGAACCCAACGAAGAAGAATTTCATAAATTTGAAAATCGATCAGTAAGTTCTTTGAAGCAAAAGGGAAACAAGAGTTACGGCCTAGAAATGGGTTTATGGAAAGAAGTTACAGTGGATGATTTTAATGACTTTGAGTGGGATTTAGGTTTTTGCTTGAAAGCTAAACAATGTTCTAAAGCTAGAGGTGTGGAGATATGGTACCCGCACAAAAAAATTCTTGAAGATTCTGGTATAAGCGGGATATCTACAAAAACTAGAATTAAAAGGGTACTAGAGGAAAACAATTCTATGTATTATCAGTCATTTATTGCTCCTATGTTGCGTAATGGCGATCCGATGATATTTCGGTTGTTCTTTGTGTATAGTCCACAAATAAAGGATTATGTTTATGCTGGTGGGTTGTGGAATTCTCGAAAGAATTACAAAATTCATGGAGCAACGGATACTACATTTGGGTTGGTTTTGTAAGGTTGTTGTCTATAAGGAGGTCTCTGTGACCTCCTTATTTATTAGATTAAATATGATATATTAAAAATATGGATAAAAAAGAATTAATTGAATTAACCTCTAATTTGGTCAAGATAGACAGTAGTAAAAATGATGGTCGGTTTGACATTGTTGAGTTTGTTAAAAAATTCTTTGAGAATGAGCAAGTCTTTGTAAAAGTTTTTAATCAAAATGATTATCCTGTCATTATTGTTAGTTTGTCTGAGGGTAAAAATTTTGACTTGATTTTGTCTGGGCATTTAGACGTTGTGCCTGGAAATATAGACCAATTCAATCCTGTAGTTAAAAAGGGTAGGATGTATGGTCGGGGTACAGGGGACATGAAGGCTGGCTGTGCTGCTATGATGCTCGCTCTTAGGACTTTTGCTCGAGATGGACAGCATAATTCTGTCGCACTCATGCTGACTACCGATGAGGAGATTGGGGGCAGGAATGGTACTGAGTATTTAATAAAAAAAGAAAAATACCGCGCGGGCCTCGTCATTGCTCCTGATGGGGGAACAGAGTTGTCTACTATCGTTGTAAATAAAAAGGGTATTTTGCAATTAAAACTAAAAGGTTTTGGTAAGAGTGCTCACGGATCACGACCTTTTTGGGGCGAGAATGCGATTGATAAATTAATAAAAGATTATTTAAAGCTTAGAAAAATAATTCCTGAATTAAAAACCAGACAATGGAAAACCACTATGAATTTAGGCTTGATAAAAGGTGGTGATGCTGTAAATAAAGTTCCTGATTATGCTGAGATGCTATTGGATGTCAGATATCCAGGCATAAAAGATAAAGAGTTTATCTTAAAGAAGATTAATTCTCTGTTTTCAAATGCTGAGGTTGTGATGTCAGGGGAGCCGTTTATTCAGGATCCAAAGCATCCTTTTGTTCAGATGTATAAAAAAGTATCCGCTGATGTCTTGGGTAAAAAGATTGAGTTTGGAAAGATGGAGGGTAGCTCGGATGCAAGATTTTTTTCAGAATTGGGAATACCAGCTATAATTACCCGCATTGATTCTCCTAATATTCACACAAAAGATGAATACGTAGAGATAAAGGCGATAGAGGATTTTTATAAAATACTTCTAGTCTTTATTCCAAAATATCTAAATAGTGGTAAATAATATAAAAAAGCACCCATACGGGTGCTTTTTGTTCTATACAGTTGTAAGCTTAAATAAAAAAGTCCCTTACGAATGAATCGTAAGGGATTTTTTTGTTTTGGTGAATGTGCTAATTAGACCCGATTGCTGTGTTTGGGAAGTTCTTGTTGTACCAGCTTCGGGGGTCAATGAAAAAATTCTTTAGAATCTCAAAATCGTTTGGCTTTATTATTTCTTTTTTAATGCAAATAATCAAAACCTCGTCGATTGTTAGAGAATTAACTAGTGGAATTTGCTTCTCAATGATCTCTCCTTGGTAATCAAGGTTGTTGTAGGTGAGAATGGATGCCCCCATCACTACGCTAGCCCCGAGTCTTCGTATCAGATCCACTTCTTTTACCATATTTCCATTGGCGTAAATAATGTCCTCTACTACTAGGGCTTTTTTGCCGCTCACAAAGTGTGGTTCGTGCATGAAATTATTGTCTCCAGAATTTCCTGAGTATGTTTGGCCACTTTTGATTCTCGTGAATGGTTTGTCGTATTTTTCAGCGATCAATTTACCCACTTGTATGCCGGCTGTGCTTATTCCAACAATGAAATCAAAAATTAAACCAAGTTCATTTATTTTCTGATCAATTTTTGATGCCAATATTTCTGTAGATAGTGATGATATTTCATCCCAATCTACAATCATAGCAAAGTCGGTGTACATAGGGCTCTTGATTTGAGGGTTCTCTTCGACTGGTTCCTCGGATCTGAATTTAATAATTCCTTTTTCTAAAAGCAGTTTTACTAGTTTTTCTTGTTTTTCCATTTATTTTTTTTGAATGTTTTGCTCTATAGTATCAGTTCAACCCTTAAAATCAAAATTTTTTGTATTGACATAGACTATATATCTTGTAATGTATACAAAAACCCTTAAATATATATAGGAATATGAGTACAATTAATTTTATGGACGCAATGCGTCAGATGGATGCAGATCAAAGAATGGTTTGCGTAGGTATGGACACTGATTATGAAAAAATCCCGATTTCTGTCAAAGAACAAATTGGCGGGGAATGGGGTTCAGATAATCACATCCATGACTCTATGGTTTTCTTTAATAACAAGATTATTGATGCCACTTGTGATGTTGTAAAAGTTTACAAGCCAAATTTGGCTTTCTACTTGCCGTACGGAGCTATCGGTTCGAGTATTTTGGAGAGTATTGTGGCCCATGCTAAATCAAAAGGTATACGATCTATACTCGACATGAAAGTCTCTGAAATTGAAAATTCCGCTGAAAGATATGCACGTTTTGTATTTGAAGTGATTGGTGCTGATGCTGTGACCGTTAACCCATATATGGGCTACACGGGATTAACACCATTTTTGGAACGTAAAGACAACGGTATCATCGTATTGTGCCGCACCTCGAACAAGGGTAGTGATGAATTCCAGGGTATGATTTGCGAGAATGGACTACCATTGTATTTGAATGTAGCAAAGCGTATTTCAGATGAAAAAACCTGGAACAAAAACAAAAATTGCATGCTTGTTACCGGTGCGACTTTTACTGAAGATTTAAAGCGTATTGTAGAACAAACAGGTGGAGAGTTGGATAGACTTATTCCAGGGATTGGGGCTCAAGGTGGTGACTTGGAGGCCACACTGGCTGCAGGTTTGAATATTAACAATGGTGGAATTATGATCAATTCATCGCGCGGTATTTTGTATGCATCTGCTGGTGAAGATTTCGCTGAAGCTGCCAGAAGGGAAACTATAAAATTACAGAGTTCAATTTCTGGATTTATTAGTTTAAGAAAACAATCAATTCATTAAATTAAAAAAAGTTAGCCAAACTAAAAAAGAGGGGGACACGATAGTGTCGCCCTCTTTTTATTTTTTAAATCCCTTGTTTTATTTACGTTATTTACGAACAGCAGGGAAGCCGTTCTTGTCTCCCCAGTTGGGTTGATCCATGTACCAAGTCCAGATTTTTCTTTCATCTGCATCTGGCATACCCTTCTCTCCGAGGGCTTTTAAAATCTCAAGGAAATCTACCACGCTACGGTTCTCTATCCCATGTTTTTTGAAATTTTCAACTGCAGAATTCAGCTTGTAATCAAAAATCGAAATAGGAATGATTTTTGCTGAATATTCATCAGCTAAATCTGTTATTTCTTTCAACATGGATTCTCCGGTACTTACCAGGTCCTCATTGCTAACTATCGTAGCCCCGAGGATGCCTTCAGCTTCCTTTTCGATTTTTAATGGGATTTCCCATGTGTAACGTGGATCCATTCCAGATTCTACTATGGCCGTTTTGGCGATCTCTGTGTACCTGTCGAATTCTTTAACTATTGGGTCCATTAGTGTCACAAAAGCGCCAGGTTTGATAATCCCTTCGATTTGCTTGTTCAATCCGTGACCCTTCGGTTCCTTGCGGATAAATACAAATGGCAGATCGGATTCTTCTGCTGCAACTATTCCACATACAGTACCAAAGGGTGTCGTACCAGCGATGATCTCAGTACCCCAAACAATTTCTTTTGAGTTATTTCGGACAAGCTCTTTTACATAGTTCAAGTCAATGGAATAATACAATCCGTTTAATTTTAACAACAACGGTTTGTTTAATTCCAGAGCCAGGAGTGTAGCAGGGGCAATGCCTGCATTAGGAATACCATAAACATAATCAACTTCTGCATTAATTAAAGAAGCCAATCCTTTTCTCAGAATTTTCCTGATTTCTGGGAGTGATTGAAGGTTTCTGTTGTCCACATAAAAAGGGTTGTACGTACCACTAGCCCATTGTTTAGGGTTAGCAAAGTCGTAGCCAGCTGAATTTGAATCTAAGAGAGCTTTTGTAATTTGCCCTGCGTAGTTTGTCGTGATTTCTGTGTTGCTCATAAATTTAATTGTTTAAAGAGTGATTTAAAATTAAGAATTTTTCTTTTACAGTACCACATTTGGGCAAAAAAACAACCCTATGCATTATATGCATAGGGTGCTTATTTTTATTAAATTTAATTAATTCTTGTGGAGTTCTTCGTTCAGACTATGCTTGTTAGTTTTATTAAAAACTTCCAATGCACCTGTAATTGAATTTCTCCAGAAAGTCAGGTCACTTTTGCCATTGTAATCTTTTGCTTTTCCAATACGGATTATTCTTGATGGGTTATCAAGTTCTTTAATGTTTGGATCAATTTCCAGAATTGGGGTACCTTGTGCAAAACAAGTTCCTGTCGCTATTACGCAGTTGTCTCCCAGAATCACACCACACTGAGACTCAGCACCAATAAGGCAATTTTTACCAGCTGAAAGCTTTGTTGTGTTTCCACCAGAAAGTGTTCCGAGGAATCCAGACCTAGCACCGATATCTGTACCATCATCAATAGTGGTTCCCGCAGAAATTGTGCCTTCTACCATTGATTTTCCGAGAGTCCCAGCATTGAAATTTACAAAGCCATAGGGCATGATCGTAGTTCCAGGGGATAGGTATGCCCCGAGTCTGGCACAATCAATACTAGCAATACGCACCTTAGGTGGAATGGGTGCTCCCCATATAAGAAAAGGTATCTGGTCTATGTTTTGAATTTGAACTTGTGAGTTTCCCTTTATAAATTCTTCTTGATTCCAAAAATCAATACTGCAAACATCTCCGTTACTTAGGTACACATTTTTTGGTAAAACATTTAATAAATTGTCCAAACAGATTGTGTTAGGTTTAAATTTCAGTCGAGAAATGGCTGCCAATCGAAAATGTGCGTCAGCATTACTAGATATCATACCTCCAAAGAAATCTTGTGTTGGATAGAAAATTAATACAGCATTAGTCCTTTTATACTTTATGTATTGAGTGTATTCTAGTGCCTTTATGTTTTCATGATATTTCCCGTCATTTTCGAAGGGTGAAAAATATTTTTCAATATCTATGGCAATGAATTCATTCATTTTGTAGTATTGCGGGTAGTTTCCTTCCATTTTAATTCCCATTGATTTCATCAATACTGAAGCTGTACCAAGGTTTTCGTCTACACTTAGAGCGAGCCACTTGTGGGCAATAGGTTTCCCTTTTTCGTCCTCAAAGCAGATTCCGATCCCGAAAGCATAGGGCATGGTGTGTTCCTTTTGAAAATTTTTAGAGAAATTATCAAATTCGTCAGTTGTTTTGATTTTGCTCATAATTTAGTTGTTTAAAGAAGTGATTTAATTTAGAAATTTTTCTTTTAGATTAGCCTTTTTGGACCCAGAAAGCAAGAAGTCCTGTTTTGCGCAAGCAAAACAGGACTTTCTATTTTTTTTAAAAATGGGATTTTAATTAATGCTTTTATAGCATTGTTTTATTATTCCCCTTACTCTCCCTGGTCTTAGGAATGCTACTGATCCTATGGATATGGCCTCTACATTTGGATATTGTGCCAATATTTCTACGGATTCCTTGTCCATAACTCCACCACCAGCGATTATTGGCTTGCTATTTTTCAGTTCGCTAGCATGACGTAGCCAATCTACCACCAATGGGAATATTGGTGCACCTGATAATCCACCGGGGGGATACTTCTTTCTTTCAAGCGGTGATTTACCTTTGGGTCCATATTTAGACCAATCAATTTTACCACTAGGTCCTTGTCCAAAAGGTATGGTATTTGATACACATAGGGCATCGCAGGCAGGATGATCCATGATTTCAAAAGCGATTCCCGGATCGAGTAATGCGTTGATTTTAGGAACTAATGGAATTCTTAGTCTATTTAGAATCTCAAACATTTTGTATGATTCTGCAATCAAGCCATGTTGCTCGTGACCTACATTGGGACAGGAAAGATTTACTTGTAGTGCAAATTGAGTGCGAAATTTTCCAAGATAATTTGCCATTTCTTCTACAAATAGTTCAGCTTCAGCAATTCTCTTTTCTACTGTATTCTCCACTGCCATAAATGACAACATAAATGGGTCTGTTCGCTCAAACCATAAACCTGTTTTGAGTAACTTTTCATAACCAGGATTACTGAGTCCTACAGCATTTAGGGCTGCCCCTCTGAGAATAAAAGGTCGAATTGCGTCTGGGGCAAATCTTTTAAAGGAATAGCCATTTCTGTCTAATTCCACATTGCCTTTGTTGTAGAAATAAGTTCCTGTCTTGGAAACAAATCCCATTCCATGGAAAATATCTCCAAAAGTCGCTCTTATCAATCCGCTGTGTTTGTATTCTGGATATCTTGGGTCTCCAAAAAAACCTTGTACTCCCGAGGCACCTTGTGCTGGGAGAAAATAGATGTTGCGTAGTATCATAACCTTTTTGTTTATTGTTTGTTTTATAGAATTTTTCTTTTACAGTACCACATTTGGGTAAAAAAACAATCCTATGTACATTGGGTTAAATGGGGTAGGGGGATAAATTTGACAATTATTTTAAATTTGCTAGTATAACCCTACGAGCTCAGTTAGAGCTTCTTTATATTGTTATGACAAGATCACTAAAAAAAGGTCCATATGTAGACGAAAGGCTCTTGAAAAAGATTGCCGGAAAAAAGCCAATCGAGACAGGCATGATTAAAACATGGTCTCGTGCGTGCGTTATATCGCCAGTGATGGTAGGTTTTATGTTTGGGGTGCACAATGGTAAGACTCATGTCGAAGTTCTGGTTTCAGAAGACATGGTAGGTCACCGATTGGGTGAATTCTCTCCTACAAAGAAATTCGTACGTCACGGAGGTAAGATGCAGAAAGAATTAGAGCAGAAGAAGAAAGAAGCTGAGATTACAGCCGCAAAGTCCGCAAAGGCTACGACAGCTGATACTAAGAAGAAATAATAATTAAACTATGAAAGCATTTCTAAAAAACTATAGACAGTCACCCCGCAAGGTTCGCCTTGTAGCGGAACTAATTAAAGGCAAAAGGGTTGCTGATGCTAATACGCATTTGTCTTTCTTGCCAAAGAGAGCATCACTTCCTATACAAAAGCTATTGAATTCAGCAATTGCAAACGCAAAGAACTCTGGTATAAGTTCAGAAAACCTTGTAGTTTCAAGTGTTACAGTAGACAAGGGTATAGTTATGAAGCGTTCAATGCCTCGTGCTCGTGGATCTGCTTCACGCATAAACAAGCGCACAAGTCATGTCGTGCTTACTCTTGCTGAAAAAGTTATTACACCAAAAAAGTCGAAATCAACACCAAAAACAGTAAAAGCTCCAAAAAAGGTAGCAAAGACTGCTAAGAAAGATTAATTTATAGATATTTATGTCAAAAGTTGTCCATCCATACGCACATAGACTAGTAACACTCCGTGATTGGAAATCACGATGGTTTGCTGATAAGAAATACAGTAACTTGCTAGCAAGTGATGTTGTTATCCGTGAATTCTTAGCAAAGAAGCTACGTGGTTTTTATGTTTCTCGTGTTGATATTGAAAGAAATGCAAAAGCTACAAAAGTTATCGTTCACACATCTCGCCCTGGTATGATTATCGGACGTGGAGGGGATGGTGCTACAAAGCTAAAGGCAGATATAATCAAGGCATTGGCAAAGCGCCGTATCGTAGCTAGTGAAGATTTAAAGCTAGATATAGTAGAAGTAGCAAATCCTGATGCAGATGCTGCAATCGTAGCATGTATGATAGCCGAGGGTCTTGAAAAGCGTCTACCATACCGCCGTGTGCTAAAACAGACAATCGAAAAGGTTATGACTGCTCGCGGAGTAAAGGGAGCACGTATATTCCTAGGAGGACGTCTTGCTGGTTCAGAAATCGCACGTACAGAGCAGATAAAGCGTGGTTCTATTCCACTTCAGACATTCCGTGCTGACGTTGATTTTGCTCGTGAAAAGGCTCATATGAGTTATGGAGATATCGGTATCAAGGTCTGGATATACCGTGGAGAAGTTTTTAGTGATGAAAAAAAGTAATCTAAATAATCTATATGTTATTACCCAAAAAAGTAAAATTTAGAAAGTGGCATACTGGTCGCAAGAGCGAGAGTAGAATGCAGAGTGGAGTAGAGACTCGTGGTCTTACTGTTGCTTTTGGTTCATATGGTCTCAAGGCTATCAGTGCTGGACGCATCAAGTCAAACCAAATCGAGTCTGCTCGTAAGGTGGCTACTCGTACTGCTACAAAAGCCGGACGCATTTGGATCCGTATTTTCCCTGACAGACCATTTACAGCAAAGCCAGCCGAGGTAGGTATGGGAAAGGGTAAAGGAGATCCACAAGGTTACTGCGTAGAAATATTCCCTGGACGTGTATTATTTGAAGTAGACGGCATCCCAGAAGCTCTTGCAAAAGAAGCACTTCGAAAGGCCGGTACAAAGTTACCAGTTAAGACTCGCGTGGTAGCACGATAATATATATGAATACAACAAAGACAAATAAGAATAAAGTATTAAAAGGTGTCGTTACAAGTGACAAGATGGATAAGACAGTAGTAGTATCTGTAACTCGCTTCGTAGAACACACAAAATACGGAAAGCGCATCAAGAAGAGCAAGAAATACAAGGCTCATGATGAAAACAACACAAAGAAAATTGGCGATGTAGTCGAAATCGAAGAGACAAAACCAATGTCAAAAGACAAGCATTTTAAGGTAATTGCGTAACAATATTTTATGATACAAGACGGAACAGTAGTAAAGATCACAGATAATGCCGGCGGTAAAGTCGGAAAGGTTTTCAAAGTGCTTGGATCTTCAAAGCGTCGTTATGCTGGTATCGGTGACCGTGTAGTCCTATCAGTAAAGGTAGCTGAACCTCGCAAGGGAGTAAAGAAAAAGGACGTTCTACAGGCTGTCGTTGTACGTACTACAAATGCATTTCGCCGAAAAGATGGTTCATACATCAGATTTGATGACAACGCAGTAGTTATTCTAGAAAAAGACAAGCAAGATCCAAAAGCAGGTCGTGTGTTCGGTCCTATTCCTCGTGAATTGGCAGAACGTGGATACCAGAAAATAATCTCACTTGCCCCGGAAGTCATTTAAGTAACAAGAATTTTTAATTTCCAATTTTTAATTTTTAAATAATGACCCAAACTTCAATGTTTAAAAATTATTACATTAAAAAATTATTTAGAAATTACAAAATTAAAAATTATAAAATTTAGAAAATATATGCACGTAAAAAAAGGAGACAATGTAATAGTAATAGCTGGGGGAAGTAAGGGTAAGAAAGGCAAGATTGAGAAAGCAATGCCTACTTCAAACATGGTTATCATCGAAGGTGTAAACATGAAGAAGAAACACATGAAAGCTACTCGTGGAGCAAAAGGTCAGATCGTAGAAAAGGCAATGCCTATCCACGTGTCCAATGTTAAGAAAGTAAGTTAAAATATTATGGAAACAACAAAGATAAAAGAAAAGAAAGCATACAGTACACTCAAGGGTGAATTTGGCTACAAGAGTAGTATGGCTGCACCTCGCCTTACAAAGGTTGTTGTTGCTGTTGGTACTGGTTCTGGTATCAAGCGCGACAAGGATCGCAACAAGTTCATCATGGATCGTATCGCAAAGATCACTGGTCAAAAGCCATCTCTACGCGGTGCAAAGAAATCTGTCGCATCATTCAAGATTCGTACAGGTGATCCGATCGGTGTAGTTGTTACTCTACGTGGAGCTCGTATGTACGGATTCCTAGACAAGCTAATCAATGTAGCTATCCCTCGTACAAAAGACTTTCGTGGTATCGAGAGAAAGATCGTAGATGATATCGGTAATCTAACTATGTCTATAAAGGAACACACAATCTTTCCAGAGACAGGGGATGAAGAGCTAAAGGATGTATTCGGTATGGCAGTTACAATCGTGACTACAGCCAAGACAAAGCCTGAAGCAACAAAATTCTTTGAACTCATCGGTGTACCATTCAAGAAATAATCTGTTTCCATAAAATCCCTCATCTGAGGGATTTTTTGTTGGTTTCTAAAATGGTATTATATGAATATGAGTAGAATACAACTTCCAAATGTTACACTTTTGGGTATCGATTGTGTGAATATAGAAAGATTAATAGCTGCGATGGATATTTCTGAAAAGGGTATTGAATTTGGTTCTGTTAAATTATTAAGTTCAATATCATCAGATGATGAAAGATTAATAAAAATACCACATATTGGATCAATAGAAGATTTTTCAAAATTTTGCATTCAAGATCTAAATGATTATGTAGATACGGACTATGTCCTATTGGTTCAGTATGATGGTTTTGTTTTAAATCCTGAAAGTTGGACCCCAGAATTTTTAGAATATGACTATATTGGAGCACCTCTTTCTGGTATGCATTGGTTAGAAAAAAATAGAAATAAGCCGGACTCAAAGTTTGTCGTAGGTAATGGTGGTTTTTCCTTGCGAAGTAAAAAGTTTTTGGAACTTTCGCAAAAGTTTGCAAATGAAGGCAGGATTACAAAATTCCATGCTGAAGATGTGGCACTATGTGTGTGGTACAGAGACTTATTTGAAGAAGAGGGGGTTAAATATGCTCAGTCAGAACTAGGTATGAAATTTAGCGTTGTTGAGGACTATGGTTGGTATGATAAGCCTTTTGGTTTCCATGGTTTATTTAATAAAAATATTGATACCTTGGTAAATAGATACCCAGATTTTCCTTTGATTTTTTTTCTTCCACGTAGGAGAGTTGTTAAATTTAGAGAAATAAAAAGAGTATTTGAAAATATCGCACTAGAAGGGTATTCTTTTAATTCAGACAACAAAACAGATTTGAATGTTTGTCTCGTTTTTAGAGATGAAGATATAAGAGAAATACTTGAAAAGCGAGCAGAATATTATTCTCGAGCGGGTGATATTGAGAATATATCTGAGTCAAATACAGACAATCCAATGAATGGGATACATTCTAGTGTTTTATATAATACCAAGGTTGGTTCAATATTGGTCAATTTCTATCTTTGCACTAAATCAATACCATTGGAGGTGACTGAAAGTAAAAAATTGTTCTAAATCCCTCATCTGAGGGATTTTATTGTGTTTAGCCTTATAAAATAGGGTATTTATCCAATATTGACAAAATTGATGAAAAGGTGTATAATATACACAAATGAGAGAACTTTGGATTAGGATCCTAACGAGCCCAAGGTGGTTCGCAGGTTTCGCCCTTATTATAGGGTTTATAGTATTATTTTTCTGGCATTTGATCTCGCCAGAATCGTACGTCCGTGAGATCGATTCCTTCACTCTTAGCATTAAGATAATGCTAAGTAACCTAGTTGCAGGGGTTATGCAACTAGTGATAATGTCCTTAGGAGTTTATCTCCTTTGGACAAAGGTTTTCTTTAAAAGGAAACCACCAGCTAAGGGTCACTAAAAGAGAGAGCAGTATTATGCCTGAAAACATAATGCTGCTTTTTTATTTGACATTATCCTACCTATCTGATAGGATAGGGGGACGTGATTGATAGATCCGTTCTTCTCCTTAAGAGATAATACTTTTAAGAAAAGGAATGAGATATCGCAATCATATCCCAAGGACGGTCCTTGGGGCAGTTTTATTAAGATAAATTATAATATGGCAAAAACATCAGTTATAGCAAGACATTTAAAGAAGAGTAAGTTTACATCTCGAGAGACAAATCGTTGTTTTCGTTGTGGTCGTGGGCATGCATTTATGAGAGATTTCGGTCTATGTCGTATCTGCTTCCGTGAAATGGCAAATGAAGGTATGCTACCAGGCGTACGCAAGTCTTCTTGGTAATCTCAAAATAAACTTTTAACTAAAAATATATGGATCAAATAGCAAACATGGTAAATATGGTAAAGAATGCAAACCGCGTAGAACGCGAGTCTGTGACTGTTCCATATTCAAAATTAAAGCAATCAATAGCAGATGCTCTAGTAAAAGAAGGGTACCTAGGTAAAGCAACAAAGAAGATGCAGAAGGGATTCCCTACACTAGAACTTGAATTGGTATATGTAGATGGATCACCAAAAGTTACAGGAGTAGAACGTGTTTCAAAGTCATCATGTCGTGTTTATAAGGGGGTAAAGGATATCCGCTCTGTTCGTCATGGTTTTGGATCAATGTTTCTTTCAACACCAAAAGGTATCTTAACAGACAAGCAAGCTCGTAAAGAGATGGTCGGAGGCGAAGTATTATTTAAAATCTGGTAATAACATTTTATGTCACGTATAGGAAAACAAATAATAAATATCCCCGCAGGAACTGAAGTTAAGCTAACAGGTGCTACTTTTTCTGTAAAAGGATCAAAGGGTACACTAGTGCGTGATTTCCCTGGTACTGTTGCTATAAATATCAACGGTTCAGAAATCACACTAACTCCAAAGAATGAGAATGATAAGACAGAGCGTGCTCTATGGGGTACATATGCTTCTCATATCAAAAACATGGTAAACGGTGTAAACACTGGTTATACAAAGAAGCTTATCCTAGAAGGAGTTGGATACAAGTCAGAAGTAGCAGGTAAAGTTCTAAAGCTTGCTCTTGGTTTTTCACACCCAGTAAACGTAGATATCCCAGAGGGTCTAACAGTTACAGCAGAAAAGAACACAGTTACAGTTATAGGTATCGACAAAGAACTTGTTGGTCAGTGGACAGCAAATGTTCGTTCATTAAAGAAGCCAGAACCATACAAGTGTAAAGGTTTCCGTTACGATACTGAAGTTATTCGTCGTAAGCAAGGTAAGAAAGCTGCATAAAATATATGAACAAGAAACAAGAAAAAAGAATACGTCTAAAGAAAAAGATTCGTGCAAAGATTGGTGTTGGTTCTTCACGCCCTCGTCTTTCAGTATTTCGTTCAAATGCATTTATCTATGCTCAGATTATTGATGATACAAAAGGGGTGACTCTAGCTTCTTCTTCAGACATGAAAATCGAAAAAGGGACAAAGACAGAACGTGCTACAGCAGTCGGAGCAGAGATAGCAAAGCTAGCTACTGCAAAGGGAGTAAAAACTGTTGTTTTTGATCGTAATGGATTTAAATATACTGGTCGCGTAAAAGCACTAGCTGACGGCGCTCGCGCAGGAGGCTTAGAATTTTAATAAATTTTATGGATACAAATAACAAACCAACTACAAATACAAAACCTCGTTTCGGTACAAGACCAGCAGGTGGCCGACCAAACACAGGAGGGAATGGAGAGAGAAAGCCACGTGCTTTCTTTGAAAAGCCAAAGCCAGAGTTTGACCAGAAAATGGTTTCTATCCGCCGTGTTACTCGTGTGGTATCAGGGGGACGTCGTATGACATTCGCTGTAGCTCTCGCTATAGGTGATAAAAAAGGTTCAATCGGGCTAGGAACAGGAAAGGGTGCTGACACAGCTGTAGCTATAGCAAAGGCTCTACGTGCTGCAAAGAAGAATATGTTCAAAATCGCTGTGACAAAAGAAATGTCAATCAACCATGAAGCATCATTCAAATTCGGAAGTTCAAGAATCAACATTATGCCAAACAAGGGTAAGGGTCTAGTAGCAGGAAGTACTGTTCGAGACATGTTGGTCCTAGCTGGTATCAAGAATGTCACTGGTAAGATCCAATCAGGCAGTAAGAACAAGCTGAACAATGCTCGCGCTACATACGGAGCACTAAAGATGCTAAAGTCTCGTGCACCAAAAGCAGTCAAAGAAGTAGTAGCAGAAGAAGTTAAATAATTTAAATCATATTTATGCAATTAAACGAATTAAAAAGAAAAAATCCAAATAAGAAGGCACGCCAAGTAGGACGTGGTGGTACTCGTGGTAAGCAATCTGGACGTGGAGGAAAGGGTCAGACAGCTCGTGCTGGTAACAAGCGCCGTCCTCAAATTCGTGATATCATAAAGAAGCTTCCAAAACTTCGTGGATATCGTTTTAAGTCTACAGTTTCAAAGCCAAACGTTGTGAATGTTTCTTCATTGAATATATTTACAGACGGAACAGTTGTGAACCCTACAGCACTTTTTGCTAACAAGCTTATCCGCAAGGTAAGTGGCAAGCTTCCAAAGGTAAAGATCCTAGGAACAGGGGACATCACAGTCTCGATCACAGTTGAAGGTTGTATCGTTTCTGACTCAGCTAAAGCAAAGATTGAAAAAGCTGGTGGAACTATAAAATAATACTAATGGATCCTGTTAGAGATTCGTTTGTTGTTTTATAAGATAGATTAGAGAGTTTATTTATAATATATATTATTTACAATAATTAATAAGATACGGTAGTCTTTTGACTACCTATCTCTAACAGGATGGAAAAGTTTCTACATAAAATAAAAACAGTTTTTACCGACAAGGCGCTCCGAAAGCGTGTCTTGTTTGTTCTTGCTATATTGGTGGTGTTTCGTCTACTAGCTGCTATTCCGATTCCTGGAGTAGATGCTATGAAGCTACAAGCGTTTTTGAATAATAATCAATTCCTAGGAGTATTGAATGTCTTCTCTGGTGGGGGATTGTCTCATCTTTCTCTTATCATGCTTGGAGTAGGCCCATACATCACTTCATCTATCATCATGCAGCTTGTGACTATCATGTCACCTCGTATAAAGGCTATGTATCAGGAAGATGGCGAGATTGGCAAGAAGAAATTCAACCGCATCAGCCGTCTACTGACTATACCTCTTGCTATTATCCAAGGTATTACATTCATGATGTTGTTGTCTCAGCAAGGTGTACTCGGTGATATAACAGTGTTTGGTCAGATTGCAAACGTAGCAGTTATCGTAGCTGGTTCAATGTTGTTAATGTGGCTCGGTGAGCTAGTTTCAGAATTTGGTATTGGTAACGGTGTATCATTGATCATCTTTGCTGGTATCGTAGCGAATATCCATAAAGAGTTGAATCAATTCCTATTTACTTTTGATGTAGCTAGTATCCCTATGTACCTACTATTCCTAGTTGTTGGAATATTGATAATCGTGGGTGTAGTTATTGTCACAGAGGCTGAGCGTCCTATCCCAGTGACTTATGCACGTCAAATCCGTGGTGGGGCTACTACTGGTGGATCAGAGACTTATATCCCTCTACGTGTGAATCAATCAGGAGTTATCCCTATAATCTTTGCTCTATCTATACTATTGTTCCCTCAAATGGCTGGTAATTTCCTAGCAGGGATGTCAAACGGTACATTAAAGGCAATAGGAGATGCTCTACTATGGTTCGTACAAAATGTATGGTTATACTCTCTAGTCTACTTTATTTTTGTATTCCTATTTACATATTTTTATACAGCAGTTACATTTGATCCAAATCAAATTTCTGAGAATCTACAGAAGAACGGTGCATTTATCCCAGGTATCCGCCCAGGCATAGCTACACGTGACTATATCGCAAAGATATTGAACCGTGTGACTCTGATGGGAGCTGTGTTCCTAGGTGTGATAGCTGTTCTACCTCTAGTCATGAAGGCTATCACTGGAATCACTGCTTTTGCTCTAGGGGGTACAGCTCTCCTGATCGTAGTGTCTGTAGTGCTTGATATTATAAAGAAAATTGAAGCCGAGCTCTCGATGAGAGAGTACTAAAAAATTCCCTCATTTAATTGAGGGATTTTTTATGGTATATTAATAAGATGAAACCATACACATTTATATTTTTTGGAATAGCAGGTTCTGGCAAGGGGACACAAGGTGAACTCTTGGATAAATATCTGAGTGAGCACAAATTAGTAGAAGACGTTATCTATATATCTCCAGGGGTAGAATATCGAAAGATTGTAGACAATGGGGGCTATACTGGTCAACTGGTCAAAAAAATCTCAGAAAAGGGATTGCTTGCCCCAGATTTTCTAACAACAAGTCTTTTCACAAATATATTAATTTCTAATATGACAGAGAAGATGTCTTTTATTTCTGATGGATATCCTAGGACAATTTCACAGTCTGAAAGTTTTGAAAAAGCTATGCAGTTTTATAGTCGTGAAAATATTCACGTTATATATATAGAAGTTGGCAAGGAGGAAGCGATGAAGCGCATGAAGCTACGTGCCCGTACAGATGACACAGATGAGGGTATAGAGACACGTTTTGATGAATACATAAATAACGTATTGCCATCTATGAAATACTTTGAAGGTAAATCTGGTTACAATATGGTGACTATAAATGGAGAGCAATCTGTAGAACAAGTCCACACTGATATTATTAAATCTCTAGGAATATAAAATAGAATGGACAAACAAAAGCGCATCGTCATATCTTTGGGGGGATCACTCGTAGTTCCAAACGAGGTAGATGTTTCGTTTTTGTCATCTTTTGTTAAATTAATTTCTGAATTTGTAAATCAAGGTTTTAAATTCGTGATCATCACAGGCGGGGGGAGGATATGTAGGAATTATAATGAATATCTAAAGAGTATTGTATCTCCGACAGAGGAGGATCTAGATTGGATGGGTATAGCAGCTACAAGGCTAAATGCAGAGCTCGTACGTATAGCATTCAACGGTCTTGCTCATCCATATATAATTCTCGATCCAGATCATATGCCCGAGACAGATAAATCTATCATCGTAGGTGGTGGATGGAAGCCGGGGAATAGTAGCGATCTAGCTGCTGTACATGTAGCTAGGATAGTAAATGCAGGACGAGTGATAAATCTTTCAAATATTGATTTTGCTTATGATAAAGATCCAAATAAATATCCTGATGCAAAAAAGATCGAGGATACTACTTGGGCAGAATTCAGAAAGATATTGCCAGATGAATGGCACCCAGGACTATCATCACCCTTTGATCCAGTAGCAGCCCGTGAATCAGAAGAGCTAGGGCTCGAGGTAGTGATAATGAATGGTAAGAATATAGAAAATTTAAAGAATTATTTAAATGGGAGAGAGTTTTTAGGGACGTTAATAAAATAAAAACTTTAGTGTTATAATTTATATATGAAGAAAGTCACTCTAATTCCAGATGAAATCATTCTCAGTAATATACTCCTAGTAAGAGGGAAGAAAGTTATGTTGGACACTGACCTAGCTTCTCTTTACGGTGTTCAAACTAAGGTTTTAAACCAAGCAGTAAAGAGAAATATAAAAAGATTTCCATCAGATTTTATGTTCCAATTAAATGGTAAAGAGAAAGATAAGGTGGTCACAAATTGTGACCACCTAAAGTCTCTTAAATTTTCAACACAATTACCATACGTATTCACCGAGCAAGGTGTAGCTATGCTTTCAAGTATCTTAAATAGTGAAAGGGCGATACAAGTAAATATTCAAATCATACGTACATTTACAAAGATTAGAGAATTACTTTCAACTAATATAAAACTCAGAAAAAAAATAGAAGGTATGGAGAAGAAATACGACACCCAGCTCCGTCAAGTTTTTGAAGTCCTCAAGCAGCTTTTAATGCAAGAATCAAAACCCAAAAATAGACGTATTGGTTTTGTAAAATAAAAATATGAATCCTGAAAGTAAAAATTGTCAGAATTGTAAGAAAACTTTTGTGATAGAGGTTGATGATTTTTCTTTCTATGAAAAGATCGGTGTACCAGCACCGACTTTTTGCCCTCAGTGTCGCAGACAAAGAAGGATGACATGGAGGAATGATTTTACTTTTTATAATAGAAAGTGTGATTCTACTGGTAAAAATATAATATCTCTTTATTCTCCGGAAGAGGATAGGAAAGTATATTCAGTAAAAGAATGGTGGAGCGACAATTGGGATCCAAAATCTTATGGTCGTGATTTTGATTTTTCGCGCCCATTTTTCGATCAATTCCATGAACTCCAAAAAGAAGTCCCTCTAATCGCACTTATGAATGATGATGGTATTGGTAGCGTGAATTGTGAGTATACTCAAAATGAAGCTTATGCAAAAAATTCTTATATGGTTTCGATGGCTTGGAAGAATGAAGATTGCATGTACTCATATGGGGTATCAGGTCCAAATGCTGTAGAGGTCGTAGATTCGATGGATATTTTTGCGTCAGAGAGAATATATGAATCAATATTTTTGAACCAGTGTTACGATTGTAAATTTTGCTTTTATTCTCAAAATTTGATTTCAAGCTCTTTTTGTTATGACTGCCGAAATCTTCAGGATTGTTTTATGTGTGTCGGGTTGCGTGGAGGACAGTATATGTTCAAAAATGAGCAATATACAAAAGAAGATTATCATAAAATAATATCTGAATTTAAGCTGGGTAGTTATAGTGGTCAACAAGAAGCAAAAAAAGAATTCGCTAATCTTATTTCTAATTTTCCTTTAGGTGAACCATTTATGATTAATTGTGTTGATTGTGTAGGTGAAGCGCTTTTGAATAGTAATAATGCAAAGTATTGTTATACGGGCAGACGCCTTCATAATGTTAAATTTTTTGAAAATGGGAATGATATAAAAGATGGATACGATATGTTAGTAGGGGGAGAGAATGAGATGTGCTACGAAGGTATTACTCCAGACAATGACCGCTTGGCATTGTTCACTATTTTTTCATATAAATGTAGTGATGTTTGTTATGTTGAGCATTGTTTTGGTTCGTCTGACTTATTTGGATGTTCTGGGTTAAGGCAAGCTCAGTATTGCATATTAAACAAGCAATATTCAAAACAGGAGTATTTTGATCTTAAGACGAAAATAATTGCTCATATGAAGAACACAGGAGAATGGGGTGAATTCTTCCCATCAAAGTATTCTCATTTTGGGTACAACGAAACCATAGCTCAGGATAATTATCCTCTCACAAAAGAACAAGCCTTGTCTCACGGTTTTAATTATTTTGATCACATTCAATTTACTACAGGTAGGGAGACGTTATCCTTGGAAAATCTACCTGATAATATAGAAGATGTTGATGATTCTATTAAGCATCAAATTTTACGATGCGAAGAAACAGGAAGAAACTATATCATTACAGATCAGGAGCTTAATTTTTATAGAAAAATGAAGATACCTATTCCAAGAAAGTGTTTCTTTTCTAGACACTCAGACCGGGTATCTCAAAGGAGAAAAAGAATTTTTTAGTTTGCAAAAAAGGTATATATTGGATAATATAAGCAAATATGGCAGTAATAATAAAAACAGCAGAAGAGATCGAGATATTGAGGGAAGGGGGTAAAATACTCGCCGAGATTTTAGCATTGGTTGCCGAAAAGGTGGCGCCAGGCATCTCTACTTATGAGCTTGATCAGTATGCTTATAAATTGATAAAGGAGAGGGGTGGAGATCCTGCATTTCTGAACTATCGCCCAGAGGGTCATGCAAAGCCATACCCAGCTACACTATGCTCATCTGTGAATAGCGAGATTGTCCACGGTATACCAAAGAGAGGTATCATACTAAAAGAGGGGGATATCGTATCTATAGACCTGGGTATCAAGTACAAGGGTCTCTATACAGATCATGCTATGACTGTAGGCGTAGGGGCAATATCCAAGAGAGATCAGAGACTGCTAGATGATACCCGTGAAGCACTCGATATCGGTATCTGGGCAGCTCGTGGAGGTGCTACAACAGGTGATATAGGCTATGCCATCGAGTCATTCGTACACAATCGCTATGGTATCGTCAGAGAGCTCTCAGGGCACGGTGTAGGCAAGAAGATTCATGAAGATCCATACATCCCAAACTACGGCAAGGCAGGCAAGGGTACAAAGCTCGTGCCAGGCATGGTAGTAGCCATAGAGCCTATGCTCACATCGGGCAGTGCTCATATCTATGTCGCTGATGATGGATATACAGTAAAGACAGAGGATGGCGGACGTGCTGCTCACTTTGAGCACACTATACTCATCACCGAAGGCGACCCAGAAATTCTAACTAAAATCTAAATAAAAAATACACCAGTCGGACTGGTGTATTTTTTATTTAGATGTCATTGATGATATAATTTAGGAATGGAAGGACTTAATTTAAATAATACACCCAAGTTTAAAACCCCAGAGGAGGAGTTGGTTTTTTTACGTGCTCATATAGCAGAGCGTGAGCGCGAGTTAAAAGAAGGGGGTCAAGATGTGAACAAAGAGGCCCTCACTCACAGTGTGATAGGTGAGTACAAGAATCACCAGCCAGAGACCGTCATGCACGAGAGTGCTGTTATGGACAAAAAAGAGCACGAAGCTCTCGTCCTGAGATTAAAACCAGAGAGCCATGATTCAAAGATGGAGGAATTATTGGGGATACTACTTTCAAAGGGTGTATCTAGCGCATTGTCTGTTGTAGAAAAATTAAAAAATCCACATCTGGATGATGATTTCAATCGTTTCCTTATCGAGTATCTGCACAGCACACACAAGGTCCCAGGACTCAAAGAGGGTACTCCACTTTTCAAAGCCCTCGATATATCTCTATTTGAGATCACACTCCCAGATCCAAATGACAATGAGAATGATAAAAAGAGCCTAAAAGAATTACTCTCTGCTATGGAGCAGTTTTATGCGGGCATGCACTCTGTGGGTGACAATAGACAGAATCATAGTCGGGATCATTTTATTCTCGAGGTGGCTCTTGCCGAAGGGTCAGATCAATTTATCTTTTATGCAGCAGTGCCATCTCGAAAGGCTGATCTTTTTGAAAAGCAATTGTTAGGAGTTCACCCTCATGCAAAGGTTAATCTTTTGACTGATGATTACAATATCTTCCGTGATGGTGGTGAGATCGCTGGCTCAATAGCAAAGCTCGCTAACTATGAAGTGTATCCTATTAAATTATATGATGCGATTGATCATGATCCTCTTAATATTATTTTGAATGTATTTACAAAGCTAAAGAAAGAGGGAGAGGGGGCTTCTATACAGATAGTGATGCAGCCCGAGGGTGATGGACTGATTATCGAATACAATAGAATCTTGAAAGATGTTAAAAATGGCATGTCTGTAAAAGATGCCCGATCGATAACTCGTCAGATCGGTAAAGAATTTGGAAAAATCGCATCTGAAATATTTTTTGGGACAAATAAAGAAAAAGAAGAGAAAAAGGTAAATGATTTTGCTGTAGAGTCTATCACTGAAAAAGTAAAGAGTACGATAATGACGACAAATATCCGCATCCTTGTATCTGCCGAGACTAAAGACAGAGCAAATCAGATTCTTCAAGACGTGGAATCTTCATTCAATCAATTCACTGAGGCAGATAGAAATGGTTTTGATTTCGAGCATAAAGACGGGAGCGACCTTTTGAGTCTGGCTCATGATTTTACTTACCGTACTCTTGATACGGATTATTCAATACCATTGAATTTAAAAGAATTGGCCACTGTTTTCCACTTCCCATACAGTATCGGTGACTCTCCACAGCTCAAACAAGCAAAAGCAGGTATCGCACCCGCACCTATTGAGATGGGTACTGAAGGTGTCATACTCGGGCACAATGATTATCGTGGTATCGACAAGACTATATACTTTGCACCAGAGGATCGCGTACGACATATGTATGTCATCGGTCAGACTGGTACAGGTAAGACTACGATTATGAAGAATATGATAGCTCAGGATATCCGTGCAGGGCACGGTGTGTGCTATATAGACCCACACGGTACAGATATTCAGGATATCCTATCTTACATCCCACCAGAGCGCCTAGATGACGTGATCTACTTTGACCCTGCGTATACAGCTCGCCCTATGGGTCTGAATATGCTTGAATTCGATCCAAAGTATCCAGAGCAAAAGACTTTTGTTGTGAATGAATTGATGGGTATATTCAACAAGCTTTTCGATATGAAGACTTCTGGAGGTCCTATGTTTGAGCAGTATTTCAAGAACTCGGCATTCCTAGTTATGGAGCACCCAGAGAGTGGTTCGACCCTCCTTGAGATCGGACGTGTTCTTTCCGACAAGGCTTTTCGTGATATGAAACTCGAGCATTGTAAAAATCCAATCATCAAACAATTCTGGGTCAATGCTGAACAGACGACAGGGGATCAATCTCTTGCTAACTTTGTGCCATACCTGACTTCAAAGTTCGACAACTTTATCTCGAACGATATTATGCGCCCCGTAGTACTCCAAGAAAAATCAGTATTCAACTTCCGAGACATCATGGACAATAAAAAGATATTACTCGTGAATCTTTCAAAGGGTCGCCTCGGGGAGATCAATGCCAATCTGATCGGAATGCTGATCGTGGGCAAGATCCAGATGGCCGCACTCTCTCGTGTGGATATGTACGGGCAAAAGATGAATGACTTCTATCTATATATCGACGAGTTCCAAAATGTGACTACAGATGCTATTGAATCTATTTTGTCAGAAGCTCGTAAGTATAGACTGTCTCTAACTATCGCTCACCAGTACATCGCTCAGCTCGAGGACAATATAAAGAATGCAGTATTTGGGAACGTAGGTTCTATGACTGTATTCCGAGTGGGTGCTGAAGATGCAGAATTCCTCGAAAGCAAATTCAAGCCTGTATTCACAGCCAAGGATATCATGAAGATTGATAATAGAAATGCGTATATGTCTATGCTCGTGAATGGTCAGCCTACAAAGCCATTCAATATAGCTACATTTGCTCCACCTCAGGGGAATATGGCGATAGTAGAGAGCATAAAGGAACTGTCATATCTAAAATACGGTCGTGACCGCGAGGAAGTAGAGGAGGAGATTATGGATAAATACAGAAATTAAAAATGAAAGAAGGATTTTTCAACAGAGCAAAAGAGGGGATTAAGAAGGTAGTAAAGACCGGGGCTCTTGTTGGTATGACTGGGGCTGCTGCTTTTGCAGCAAAAGAAACAAAGCCTCTGGATACACAAAATAAAAATTCTAATTTAGTTAAGGTTGAAGATATAAATGACCAAAGATTAAAGGCTTATAATGATAGCAATGAGTTGTATATTAAGTATCGTGACCATGTTCAGTCAGAATTCAACCTTATTCAAACACCAGAAGCTGAAAAAGAATCTCATGAATTAATGAGTAAATATATTGAAAATATATATCAAAAATTGGATGAAAAAGATGTTGAGGTTCTGCATAAATATGGAGTAGATTGTAAAGTTGATATGCCATTAGATGTTAAGAATTCAAATTATATTAAAAATGAATCTCTTATAAAAAAAGAAATGAGAGTTATTCTGTTTAAAAAAATCGAGGAAAATGAAAAAATAACTTCTGTTGATGAAAAAGATCATCTTTTAGGTCGCATAAATTATTTGTTTACTTGCGTAGAATTTATCAGGCCAGACCCAAACAATAAGCCACTTACTCAATTTGATTTTAAGGAAATAGATTCAAGTTTCCAGGAGAGGGGGATAAAACCTATTTCTTGGGATGAAAAAGAAAAAAAAATTACTACAAACAGAAAATATGTTGTACTTGGTGAGTATGGAGAAATGTGGTTAGGGGGAGAAGTTAGCGACGATAAGACCTACACAAGAATAATATATTCCCCAAAATTTAGAGAGCCTAGTATAAAAGTTGTCTTGAACGAGAATTTAAAAAATGGAAAAGAAATCATTGGTAATAAAATAAAAGAGACGCAAAATACTCCAGCACCAAAAGTTGAGGTTATTAAAAATGATACACAGGAAATCTCCGATACTACTAATATAGAGCCTGATATAAAAAAAGAAAATTTTAGAAATCCAAATCAGAAATTATTCTTTCAAGGCTATCGTTTTCGTGAAATAACAGGCCAACAACAGGGTTATTATTCTATTGAAGAAGTTAATAAGCTATTAGAGGAAAAAGGGTTTGAACCTATTTCTGACGAGAGCAAACCACAATCTTATTTTAATTATGAAATTAAGAAAAAAGATTCAGGCTTATAAAATTATAATAAATAATATGACCGCAAAACAGATTTCAATTGAAAAAGCAAAGAAAGACAAATTATTTTATTTTGTTGCGAATGTTGTAGTATATCGCGATAGCGATAAAAAATGTCTAATTTTAAAGCGTAGTGATAGAGAGATTGCTCATCCTGGTAGGTATGGGGTAATAGGGGGTAAGTTAGAGTGGGGTGATATGCCAGTTGAAAATCCAGATCATATAAATGGAGATATTTTAGACTATAATGATATGATTGAGAGATTATTAGTCAGAGAGGCTATGGAGGAGGCGGGTATTGAGATATTCTCTGAGATTCGTTACATAAATAGTAAGACATTTATTAGGCCAGATGAAGTTCCTGTTGTCTTGGTAAAATTTACGGCTAAATACAAGAGTGGAGATATTGTCCTAGAAGATGGGGCATTTACAGATTATGCTTGGGTTGATGAAGTAGAAGTAAAAAATTATGAGTGTATCGATGGTATTGCAGAAGAGGTCGCCTTATCAGTAAAAGCTTGGCAAAAATAATATGGAAGAAATTGAGATAAAATTTTTAGAGGTTAATGTTGCAGAGCTTGTTTCTAAATTGGAAAAATTAGGGGCGATAAAAGTCGGAGATTTCTTTTATAAAAGAGTTCACTTTGATTACCCAGATCATCGACTTGCTGGATCTGGTGCCCATATACGTATTCGTGATGAAGGGGAAAAGGTGACTCTGACGCATAAGAAGGTTAAAGATTTTATATCTCGTGAACATATAACCAAGGATTCTGTTGTGCTTGAGACAGAAGTCATAGTTGATAATTTTGATAAAACTTGTGATTTGATGATCGAATTGGGTCTAGTAAAAGAGGATTATCAAGAAAACAAAAGAACTCGTTATATTTTGGATGATGTGGAGATAGATATAGATTCTTGGCCACTGATACCTCATTATGTAGAGATAGAAGGGAAGAGTTTGGAAAAGGTAGAAAAGGTGGCGACAGATTTAGGTTTTGATTTATCTACTGCTGTTCGTTATAGTGCTGGGGTTATATACGAACGTCATTATGGTATAAAACTTCGTGATTACTCAGTGTTTACTTTTGATCAGCAAATTAAAAGCTAGTTGTTTTTTAAGGCTTTTTCTGGTAGTATGAATCCATTATTGAGTAATATTTACATATAAATTATGGCAACTATAGAACGTTCTCTTATTGTTTTTAAACCAGATGCAGTACAGCGTGGAATTGTGGGTGAAATTTTGTCTCGCTTTGAAAAAGTAGGATTAAAGATTGTGGCTACAAAGATGCTACAACCAAGCTATGATCACTTTTTTCATCACTACGAAAATATAGGCAAGATGGTTTCTCGTCGTGGTCAAAAAGCTTTTGATGTCACATTGTCTATGATGAATGAAGGTCCTGTTATTGCTTTTGTTCTAGAGGGAGTTGAGGCTGTTGCATTATTGCGCAAGATGGTAGGTGCCACAGAACCAAAGTCTGCACTTCCTGGTACGGTACGCGGGGACTACTCTCATATGAGTTTTGGTCATGCAGATGCAAATGAAGTTGGTATTCCAAACCTTATTCATGCTTCAGGTGATCCAGAAGAAGCTGCTCTTGAAATAGCTCATTGGTTCTCAGAGACAGAAATATTCTCATACAGTACAGCTCACGAAAAATTTACACAGACTAAGAAATAAAAAGTTAGCACAAAATCCGCCACTGGCGGATTTTGTGCTATATTAATAAAATATGGAAAATAATGATTTAATTAAAATTCTAAATTTCACCCATGAAGTATATAAGGTAAAGCATTTGCTACGTTTCAAGGGTATGCCTGGTTGGGAGAATGAGGGCATAGAGCGTTGGGATAGTGTAGCCGAGCACTCATATAGAATGGCAATTCTGGCTGTAATGTTGGCTCCATATTTGAATGATAAAGTATCTTTAGAAAAAGTTTTAAAGATGATCCTTGTTCATGATATTGTTGAAATCATAGCCTTAGACTATAGCCCCGTAGCAACACATTCAGGCGGGGGAGGGCATGCTTTCAATGAAGATGCATTTCAGGAAAAATATAAAAGAGAAGTATCTTCTGCTGAGATTATATTTAAAGAATTACCCGCTGAGTTATATTCAGAATTTTTAAATCTATTTAAGGAATATATTAATACAAAGGCAAATAAAGAATTTTCAACTGCAGAAGGGCGATTTGCTTATGCCTTAGATAAAATCGAGGCAACAGTGCAGATAATTGACTGGAAGAGGGAATCTAAGAATTGGACAGAGGAGAATTTCAATAAATCAATGAGTTATATGCACGAATGGTCTGACTATGATCCAAAAATTAAAGAATTTGCAAGTCTGGTAGAAGAAGAAGCTAGAAAATTAATTAAATAAATTTATGCATGAAATAGAAACAAAAGTTTTAGAAGTAGATGGAAAAATATTAAAGGAAAAGCTTGAAGCAATGGGAGCAAAGCAGATTCAAGAGGTGGGCCTAGTTGTGGACTGGTTTAGTTTTGCCAATGTCTCAAAGGATGATAA
The DNA here is from genome assembly GCA_041674285.1 of Minisyncoccota bacterium. Classification (GTDB taxonomy): domain Bacteria; phylum Patescibacteriota; class Minisyncoccia; order Phycocordibacterales; family UBA9973; genus UBA8515. The sequence goes on along the minus strand of JBAYVZ010000003.1, from coordinate 36,633 downwards.
TCCTTGGTTCTTACGTATTCGCTCATATAGTACAGGTAAGGTAGAGGTCACATGGAAAGCAAAATCAGATTTGATCGGAGTTGCTCGTAAGCACAAAGAGATAAATGTGATAGTAGATAGTCATGAAAAGATGCAGGATATGTTCATCGAGCTCGGCCTCGTGTCATATGCTCATCAAGAGAAGAATAGAGTATCTTGGACTTTAGATAATGTTCAATTTGATTTTGATACATATCCGAGGATGCCATCATATCTGGAGATCGAGGCAGGTAGTGTTGATGAAATAAATAAGATGATTACAATGCTGGGACTAGAAAGTCACGAGACTTGGAATGACGGCGAGAGGACTTTGATTGAAAATAAATACAAATTAAATTGGTCAGAAATGAGGTTTTAAAATAATTTTATATGAGAACAATAGGGGATATATACGGGGAATATCATACAATGCCGAATCTGCAGTTGCACCAGTTGCGTGTGGCGGCTGTTGCTATGCAAATATGTGATAATTTTAATGTTGAATTGAATAGAAAAGATTTAGCTATTGGTTGTATGCTCCATGATATCGGCAATATTGTTAAATTCCGACTAAGAGCGTTCCCTGAATTGCTCGAAGGTGAAGATGTAGAATACTGGGAAAATATTCAAAAGCAATATATAGAAAAGTATGGCCCTGAAGAACACGAGGCAAATATGGGTGTAGCTGGTGATATAGGTGTATCCAAAGACATACTGGGTATCGTGGATGCCGTAGGTTTTCATAATTGGTGCCTTGCAAAAGATGAGGGTTCCTGGGAGCACAAGATAGCAAGCTATGCGGATAGTAGGGTGGCACCATTTGGAGTGAAATCCCTCGAAGAAAGACTGATGGATGCAAATAAAAGATATGCAGATACTAGTCACACCACAGATTCTGATCGAGATATGCTCTATGATTGTATAAGAGAGGTTGAGAAAGAACTTTTTTCTCATTTAAGAATAAATCCAGAAGACATAACTGATGAATCAATTGAAAAATATTTTGAAGAATTGAAAAAAATTGAATTTTAGTTTCATCAACCCCATACTAAATTTTTAAATATAACTTTCAGTGGTAAATATGAGTAATCACAAAAATTATTACGGGGTAAACTTGATTTTTTCTATAAATACTATTTGCAATGTGTGTCAAAACTGTGATGTATCGAAAAAATACTTGCGACAGTTCCTGTGTCCGGTATAATAGATGTAGGGTTATTGATGAAATATTACCTAGAACACATTACATAGGGGACACCGGTGTAATCTTGCAAAACTGTACGCTTTAAATTATATATTGCGAACAAATTTGTAAAATTCTCTTGTCCCACGTAGTTTATAGCTACGGTAATATGTCTTTGATAGCCCTAATGAGTAATCCTCTTCAGAAATGGAGGGGATTTTTCATTTATATTTATATTTGCTACACTTTATATATGATGACACGCAAGAGAATAATCAAATATACAGCAATTCTGTTTTCTTTATTGGCAATTATCAATATTTTGTCTATGAAGTTTTTCTGGTATCAAGCTATCTGGTGGTTCGATATGCCTATGCATTTTGTTGGAGGATTCACTACCTTACTTTTATTGACATACTTTTTTTATGAAAAGATACAGTTCGATTTTTTATTCTATCGCAAGATTATACTATTGATATTTGGGGCTATACTCGTGGGTTTACTGTGGGAGGTATTTGAATATATATTTAACAATATAATAGCAGGGGTGCCATGGGATATAGTAGATACATCTGCTGATATATTCTGGGATACTACTGGCGCTATCTGCGCCCTAGTATTCATGCGCTACTGGTAATTAGTAAATATTTTTACTCTCAGATATAATATAAGAATGGAATCCCGTTAGAAGTCACATATGTTGTTCTGGCTACGGGAGTTATATTAAGATATTCGTGATATTTTGATTTTATTATTTAATTTAAGTACGATAATCTAAAGATTATCTACTTCTAACGGGATGGAACAAAAAGATACAAATCTCAAGCTTACTTTCTGTGGTGGTACAGGTACAGTAACGGGGGCAAATTTTTTATTAGAGGGCAATGGCAAGAAGTTTTTGATTGATTGTGGGTTAGAGCAGGGGACTCTCTCTGCTGATCAGAATAACTGGGATGCATTTCCTTATGATCCAAAAGAGATTGATATACTTTTTATTACACATGGGCACATCGATCATATCGGTCTTATACCAAAGCTCATCCACGAAGGATTCCAGGGTAAAATAGTATCTACTATACCTACTCGTGATATTACCGAGGCAATGCTCGAGGATACAGACCATCTACTTTCTCACGATGTCATACATCACCTAGACTTGATATACATCATGGAGAATACAAAAAAAGCGATGGCCCTATGGGAGGTACTCGATTACCATCAAATTATGAATGTGGATCATGGCTTCCAATTCTCATACAAGGATTCTGGGCATATCCTCGGATCTGGAATGCTCGAGGTAGTATACAACGGAAAGAAGATAGTATTCACTGGTGACCTAGGTAATTCTCCGTCTCCACTACTACGAGATACTGAAAAGATTACAGATGCAGATTACATGATTATGGAGTCTGTATATGGAGATAGAAATCATGAGGATAGAGAGGTTAGATCTGATAGATTAAAGCAAATTATATTGGACAATTACAAAAGGGGCGGAGTTCTTATGATACCATCATTCTCCCTAGAAAGGACCCAAGAGTTGATGTACGAGATAGATCTTTTTGTTGAGAAAAAGGAGATACCAGTGATGCCTATATACTTGGATTCACCACTGGCCATCACTCTGACCAAGATTTATAAAAAGTATGAAAAGTACTTCAATGAGACTGCCCGCAAAGTGATTATGGGTGGAGATGATATATTTAATTTCCCGGGGCTCAAAATCACACCAGATACAGAAGAATCCAAGGCAATACTACGATCTCCAAATCCCAAGATTATCATAGCAGGGTCCGGTATGAGTAATGGGGGTAGAATAATTCATCACGAGAAGAATTATTTGCCTGACCCAAAGAATACACTGCTCCTGATCGGTTATCAGGCTGTAGGTACTCTGGGTCGCTCTATAGAGGAGGGTCACAAGATAATCCGGATACAAGGTCAAGATGTAAAGGTTGCAGCCCGTATGGAAAAGATTACAGGATACTCTGGACACAAAGATTCCGACCACCTGCTTGAATTCGTCTCAGACACAGCTAGCACTGTAAAGAAAGTTTTTGTAGTTATGGGTGAGCCAAAGGCAGCTATGTTCTTAGCTCAAAAACTAAAGGATAATCTCGATATAAATGTCGAGACTCCTATGGCGGGGGATAGTGTGATACTAGAATGCTAATACAAATAAAAAATCTTACAGGCAAGACCTGTAAGATTTTTTATTTGTATGGTTTATTTTGTTGCTGTTGCGTATACTCTTGCGAATGTCTCTGGGTTCTTTCTTGCTAGGTCTGCTAGGATCTTGCGATCAAGCTTTATATCCTTTTTCTTTAGAGCTCCCATAAACTTACTGTAAGACATACCTAGTTTTACAGTTGCGGCAGAGATTCTTACTTGCCATAGACGGCGTGCATCACCCTTTTTGTCTTTTCTGTGGGCAAATGAGTATGCTCCTGCGTGCATCAATGCATCCTTTGCTGCAGCTTCTTTTGTACTGCGTCCAAAGCGGAATCCTTTTGTCTGTGAAAGGATATTCTTTCGACGCTTGTTTTTAATTGTACCTCTTTTAACTCTTGTCATATATGTATTTTAGTAAATTAGTATATTGTCTTACGCGTTAGGCAAATATGTTCTTGTAATTTTGTTTGTAAGATTAAGATTCTGCATCTTTTTCCCAGCAAGCTGTTTTGTGCGAGATTGCTTACTGTTGAAGTGGTTGAATCCTGGTGCACGTGATAGGATCTTGCCATTCTTTGTAACCTTCAAACGCTTTGTTAATGATTTATTTGTTTTTATACTCATACAATTTTATTTTTTACTATCTCTTTCTATCGTGATAGTTGGACCTTTAGGACCTTTCTTATAATTTTCAGCAACCTTATAATTTTCTGTAATCAAATGAAGTACTCTATCTAGTCTTTCTTTTAGGAAAGTATCATTCATATACTTTGCTCTTCCAGACAGGAATAGTTCTACTTTTATACGGTGGCCTTCTTTTAACCATTCCGAAGCTTTGCGAGCTTTTAAAGCTAGGTCATTGTCTCCTGTAGCGATCTTGATCTGGATAGACTTTGTTTCAGATGCTTTTGCACCTTGTTTTGCTTTTTTTTGCTTTTTGCTCTGCTCGTATTGGTATTTACCAAAATCCATTATCTTTGCTATTGGTGGAACTGCATTGGGCGATATCTCTATCAAATCCAAACCTTCTTTTTCGGCCATTGAAAGCGCCTCTTTAAAAGGTAAAACACCTATGTTTTCACCCGTACTAGATAGTACACGTAGTTCGGATGCTCGTATTTGGTTGTTTATTCGTTCTCTCAAGTGAATATCAATATAAAATAATAGATTGTCGTCCTTTACCTCCAACAATGTTGGTTTAATAAGGAGGGACATACCTGTACCAGATAATAGCATATCTGTGTTATTATGGCAAGATGACATACGGACCGATAATCATATACAAGAGAATAGGGGAGACTCCGCTTGAGGCTATGGAAAAAGCTCGTTTTAATCACCCCGAATGGGAAAAACTACCTATGACATATGCTGGGCGCCTAGATCCAGTGGCGGAGGGTTTGTTGCTAGTATTGGTGGGAGAGGACTGTAAAGAAAAAGATAAATATTTGGACTTAAATAAAGAATACGAATTGTCTATACTGTTTGGTTTCGAGACGGATACCTACGATCTATTAGGTAGGGTGATGGGAGTTGAAATTTCAAAGACAACGATTGATAATAGTCTGATAGATCAAGCCCTCAAACAATTCACCGGAGAGGTTGAGCAGGAGTATCCACCATATTCCTCAAAGCCAGTAGATGGCAAGCCACTGTTCCAGATCGCTCGAGAGGGAGGCTTGGCTGGGATTGAAATACCAAAACATAAAGTAAAGATTTCAAAGATAGATATATTAGAAGAAAAGACTATCTCAAAAGATGATTTGTTGAAGCATGTAAAGAGTGTAGTGTCATCAGTGGATGGCGACTTCCGTCAAGAAGTGATATTAAAAGACTGGGATCATTTTATCGGTGAATCAGAAGTAATTGAATTTCCTATATTAAAAATTTTGATCTCTTGTGGGTCTGGTGCGTATATGCGGACTATTGCTCATGAACTAGGAAAAGTGCTAGGAGTAAAATCTCTCGCATATCATATAAAGAGGACAAAGATAGGGGAGCATGATATCAAGAGTGTTAAATAAAAAAATAAGCTAATACATTTCCATGTGTTAGCTTATTTTTGTTAGTTCTGTTTCGTCCATCATCGAAAAGATGGCTTGAAGAAAGAAATGGTTTCTATTCCTATCTATTTCTTTAGAGTCAGGAATCCCGTTCGAATGCATGAAAATTTTAATTGGTTTTGGGTGTGAAAACCAAAACAAACTCTCGTGATTTTCGTGTTTTATTTCCAGTTCGTATTGGTTGGCCATACCTCCAGATTTTATTATCACTAGAATTAATTTTCTGTGGATTGAAATTTTTGTTAAAATTTTACTATCGATTTCTTCTTCAAGATTTTCATAGTGTCCATTTTTGTTTTCGTGGAAAATTAGGAATTTTTGATTTGACATAGATTCGAACTCTATTCTAAAATTATCATCGATTTCTTTTTTGCCCAGATTATAGGAATTTTCACTATGCATCTCTGCTTGTATTTCTGTAGTATCTTTTCTATGAAAGATAGCTACTTTTATGTTATCTATCTTCATATTTTAAAATGTGTTTTTCTTTTAAAATAACCGATATTTGTCTTTTTGTCCAATTATCTAGAATAGAGCCTTTGTTTCGCTGAAAAGCTCTTCTATTTTTTCGGGAGTATTAGCTTCACCGTACAGGCGAATTATAGGCTCTGTATTCGATGGGCGTAGATGGATCCATGATCTATCTGCAAAGTCTAATCGGATGCCATCTAGCTCATTTATCTGTGCCTCTAAAAAATGTGTCTTTAATTTTGAGTACATCTCAGATAGACTACCTGATACATCCACTTTGTCTTTTTTCATAAAGTATGTAGGTAGTGTATCTACTAGTTCAGAAACTTTTAGATTTCTCTTTGCGAGTATTTCTAGTATGAGTGCTAGAGTTGAGAAACTATCACGTGCAAAATTCATAGTAGGGTAGATAGCTCCTCCGCCTCCTTCACCACCGATAATTGAATTGTTCTTTATCATCTCTCCGACTACATTTGCTTCTCCGACTTTTGATCGGATACATTTTGATCCGTATTTTTCTGCAATATCTGCATTCATCTGTGATGTAGACATGTTCACTACTACAGTACCTCCATCATGATCACCGACCGACAGTACTGCCTCTACTGCGAGGGCTATCGTGTATTCCTCAGATATCATTTCTCCTTTTTCATTTATAACTACGAGTCTGTCTGCATCTGGGTCCTGAGCAAATCCTATGTCAGCACCACTATCGAGTACTAGTTTTTCAATCTCACCGAGATTTTGTTTTAGTGGTTCTGGTTTGTGTGTGAATTTTCCATCCGCCACATTATTTATCGGTATCAGTTCTATGTCTAATTGCTCGAATAGATATGGGTCCATCACAGATGCAGCACCATTGGTCATATCCACTGCGACTTTGAAATTTTTAGATTTGATAAGCTCTACATCTATGTGGGAGAGGATTTTATCTGAGTGCATTTTAATCAGCTCGCTCTGAATTTTATTCCCATCTTGAGGGTGAAGTTGGGACAGGGACCCAACTGCAAGACCTTGAGCTTCTGTACTCAGATGCGAAAGGTGTACCGATCCTGTAAGGATGGACTCTGTACTCAAAAGACGAGGTGGACGGGAATCATCCACCTCCCCCTGCGGGTACTCCTCAAGAGGAGAACTGAAATACTTTTTAATTTTTTCAACCTCAGATTCATCGGTAAAGAATCCACTCGCAGTTACGAATTTTAATCCATTGTATTCGATAGGATTGTGACTAGCTGTGATGATGATCGCTCCGTCATATTTATTCTCTCGTACAGCTAGGAGTACTGTCGGGGTAGGGAGGACATCTCCGTCTATAACATCGATACCCATACTCTCTAGTACTGGGATTATCGCATCTCTGATTGCAGGTCCACTCTCGCGTCCATCGCGACCTACGAGTACAGTCAGCCCAAGGCCTTGCCTTGGGCCTGATTCTTTTATGAATAGTCCAAAAGATTGAGCGTATTTTTTTGCTGTGTCTATTGTTAGTGTATCTCCCCAGATACCTCGGTATCCAGATACTGCTAGTTTTGGTGTATTTGTCATATGGGGATTATACTACAAAACATTAGCGCCCCAAATGGGTGCAAATGTTTTAAATTGTGGAACTGCGGACCGCGAGTACGCTTGTTGCCGACTACATCGGCAGGTACTTTTCAATTTTGTTGATACAAAATAATGAAAAGTCTTTCACCTCCGCCACACGAGAAAAGTAGTTTGCTCGTTCAGTTCCACACAAAAAACAAAAGCACCCTGATGGGTGCAAATGTTTTTACGTGTGGAACTGGGCGGAGTTGAACCGCCGTGTAAAAAATGTTCATAAATGAGTCTACATGTTTATCTTATTCGATTGGTTTTAAATATGTATCCTAGAGAATAAGAAATACGAATACATACCGAGCTCTTAATTGTAGGGAATATAGTCAAGCTGTCTATATTCCGTAACCCGATATATTATGCCAGAGCTTATTTATCGGATGTCGATAAGCCTGACATCTCACGGGCTTAAATAATTAAGCGAATGAGAAAGCAAAATTTCCAGCGTATGGAGATTTTACCGCAGCGACTTTATTTGCACTTAGTCTTTTGCAAGAAGTTTAAAGAGATTCCTGCGGACTCTACATGCACAAGTATGATGGCACTTCCTATCGAAGCCCGTCAGTCCCAAATATTTATTTCTCAAAGAAAACTTTCAAACTATTTATACTCTCGTCTGATCTCACGATCAGTGTCTCTCTTCTTGATACTCTCGCGCTTGTCATGCAATTTTTTACCCTTTGCGATTCCTAGCTCGAGCTTGATCGTACGCCCCTTACTATATAGCGATAGGGGAATTAGAGTCAAACCTTTTGATTTATCTGCATCGCCCAATTCTTTTATTTCTTTTTTATTCAATAAAAGTTTGCGGTTTCGATCAGGTGAATAATCAAGTGGAGTATTCTTGGCTTGATATGGCGTGACATGCATACCCATCAGGTACACCTCGCCACCTCGTACAATACAAAATGCCCCTGCGAGATTGACCATCCCAGCTCGGATAGATTTGACTTCAAAGCCTAGGAGCTCTACTCCGGCTTCAAACTTTTCTATCACCTCATAATTGAAGTGCGCTTTTCTATTGTCTATAAATGTGACCATATTTTATATATTAGCACAATAATCAAAATTGGACTGCTCATAAATGGCAGTCCAAGATTTTCCGGTTAGCCGCAGAAGGCCAGAAATAGTATTACTACTATTATTGTTGCGAGTGCAGCTAAACTCATTTGTTTGCCTGTTGTGGCAAAGAAATGAGGTTCTTTATTGTCTGTCATTTGAGTATATTATACACCTTTTGAGTTATTTTGTCAAATAGGCCTTTGTACTATATAATACAAAGACTTATGTCTCCCGTTAGAGATGTGCTTGTTATCTTTCTAATTTTGGGTGATTTATAAAATGAATGTCGTATTTTTAATATATATTAATAAGATACGGTAATGTAAGCATTACCTATCTCTAACGGGATGGATAATAATAAAAAAACATCGAAAAATAAACAACAATTACCGAAATTTGGCCAACAAATCTTTATAGCTATATTTATATTTGTAGCGATAACTCTTGCCTACAGTGCACTCTCAAAACCAGGGGTAGAGGTAAAGAAGCTGACTATTGCCGATGTGGCAAGTGGGGTAAATGCTGGCACTATCGAGAAGATCGAGGTCTCTGGTAGTGATGTAAATGTCACATTCAAAGACAAGACAGTGGGTGAGACAAAGAAGGAATTAGAGAATTCAATGTCCGAAACTCTGACTCGCTATGGAGTGACTCCAGAAAAATTGGCAACTACTCCGATAGAGGTAAAGACTGAGAGTGGATTTACGTATTGGCTAATGAATATTTTGCCATTCCTATTGCCAGTACTACTGATCGGATTCTTCCTATGGATGATGACTCGCCAGGCCAAGGGGCAGGGTATGCAAGCTTTTACTTTTGGACAATCAAAAGCAAGAATTACAAATCCTGATGACAAGAAAAATAAAGTAACATTCAAAGATGTGGCCGGTGCAAAGGAGGCAAAGCAGGAGCTCGAAGAAATCGTAGATTTTTTAAAGAATCCAAAAAAGTTTCTAGATATCGGTGCGCAGATTCCAAAGGGAGTACTACTCACAGGACATCCAGGTACTGGAAAGACACTGCTTGCTCGTGCAGTAGCAGGGGAGGCAGAGGTGCCATTCTTCCACCTGTCTGGATCTGAATTCGTAGAGATGTTCGTCGGTGTCGGAGCAAGTCGTGTGCGTGATCTATTCAAGATGGCCAAGAAGGCTTCACCATCTATCGTATTTATCGACGAGATAGATGCAGTAGGTCGTGTGCGTGGTACGGGTGTCGGCGGCGGCAATGATGAACGTGAGCAGACACTCAATCAGATACTAGTGGAGATGGATGGATTCGAGCCGACAGAAAAGGTGATAGTGATGGCTGCTACAAATAGATCAGATGTCCTCGATCCAGCACTTCTACGCCCAGGTCGGTTTGATCGTAGGGTGACTCTAGACCTACCTGACCGATCTGATCGTGAAGCGATACTCTCTATCCACGCTCGCAAGAAGCCATTTGCAGAAGATGTGAATCTAAAGGTGATAGCAGAAAGAACTCCCGGATTCTCTGGCGCCGACTTGTACTCACTGATGAATGAATCTGCGATCCTCGCTGCTCGTGAAGAGCGCAAGACTGTAGCTCAAAATGATTTGATACGTTCTATTGAAAAGGTGATGATGGGCCCAGAGCGCAAGAGTCACCTCCTCTCAAAAGCTGAAAAAGAAATCACTGCATATCACGAGGCAGGACATGCACTAGTAGCATCAGTACTCCCATACGCAGATCCAGTTCACAAAGCATCTATAGTGTCTCGTGGACGCGCTGGTGGATATACATTAAAGCTCCCACTAGAAGATCGAAAGCTACAAAGTAAAAAAGAATTCCTCGATGATATAGCAATGTCACTCGGTGGATATGTAGCCGAGGAGATGATACTAGGGGATATAACTACTGGTCCTTCAAATGATCTACAAGTCGCAACGAATCTAGCTCGTGCTATGGTCACACGATGGGGTATGAGTGATAGTATCGGTCCGATAGCTCTCGAGAGTGATGGAGGCAAGACCTTGTTCGGCCGTGGAGTGAATGATAAGGAGTATTCTGAAAAGATGAGCGCGGTGATAGATGGCGAAGTGAAAAAAATTATGGATGATTCACTAGAAGTAGCCCGCAAGGTCCTATCCGAGAACCGTCATATATTAGATGCTATAGCAAAGAAATTGATAGAGGTAGAGACTCTCGAGCAAGATGAATACAACAAGATAATAATTGAGCATGGAATAAAGCCGAAATTAAAAGATCCAGAAATTATAACCGTTTAGTTCTGTTTACTAATCCCTATATTTTTGTTAGTATGTAGGGATTAAGATCCGCCTGTAGCTCAGTTGGTTAGAGCACAGAGCTTATACCTCTGGGGTCCTTGGTTCGAATCCAAGCAGGCGGACAAGATGAAATTTGATCAATTTCCAAAACCAAGCAAAAATAGCCTTGAAAAAAGTGCTTTTAATATAGAAAAAATTCCAGAGGAAACTATAAAAGAGATAAAGGATTATTATCAAAAAATTGGTAACGGTTTTTTGAGTATTTATGAAGCTCAAAAAGAGCAGCTTGAATCTACTGAAAAATTATTTAACTTATTAGATAAAATGACTGATGGAAAATTTTTAGATCATGCACATCCTAATCATGTTTGGGGTAGTGCATCACAGCAAGCGGGAAAGAATGTTGAATTTAGTCTTGAAGCTAAGCTCCGTTTTCATAATGATATTCCAACTTTCTTTGGTGGAAATCCATGGGTAACAAAAAACCCAGAATCAATTCTTGTAATAATGGGACCAAAAAATAAGAAATTTAAAAAAATATTGGAACAATCTCATTTCTATCCAAAACAAGTTTATCTAAATGATGAATATAATGAATATAAATTTAAAACACCAAAAGGAAAAGATGCGGTAGTCGGTACCACTATCCCCGGGGAGCTTATTGCGTATTGTATTTTAAATGAAATACCAATTTATACTCAATATAAAGATAAACATGAATATAACAATTTATCTGAAACATATGGTGACGAAATTTACCTTGATGAAATAACTATTGAAAGTTCTGCAGACAGGTTGAACATTCCTTTCACTTGGGGTTCTCTTGCTGATACTGTTGTGGATCTTAAAAATGGTAAAATATATAAATATAAAAACTAATATTTGTATTTTTCATCCTTACTATCTTTATTAAACTCTATGGAAGATTTAAATTAAGAGCGAATGGTAATTTTTCTACTTGCAAAAAAATTGCATTTAGATTATACTCAAATATATTAATATTATTGTATTTAAATTATGAGTATTTTATTTATTCAATTGTTTCTAGCTGGTATATTACCCGCATTATTAGTTTTCTTTTTACCAAAGAATCCATCTTTTTTCCAAAAGGATTGGGTTCGGGGTTTTGCCATAGGTGTATATCTAGCACTTATTGTCCTCCTCGTTCGTGAATCATTGGCGGACTCTGGATTGCAGGGGACTATCACTTGGTATGGAGCTGGATTACTGGGGAGTTTCTTTATCGGACTATTCGTAAAAGAATTCCACCATCACCACTCTGAATCAGAATCAAAGCATATACACAATAAAACAAGTACAATAAGAATCTTTATTTCTGATATATTCCACAATGCAGTAGATGGTATTGCTGTTTCTGCAGGGGGATTCGTAGCTATGTTTGGGATATTGGGGCATCAGACTATTCAGCAATTTGGCCAACAGGTACTCCTAGTAGAGAGTGGTGTAAAGCCTATTCGTGCTTTGTTCTTTTCTATCTTCATATCATTGTCTATTTTCGCAACCTTGTTTATAAGTGGAGATGTGGGTGAAGTGGTGGAGCCAATACTGATAGCAGTTTCTGCTGGTATCGTATCTTGGAAAGTTTTCCAAGATTTGTCCCATGCTAAATATACAAAGGATTATCTCTTAGGATTCTTGCTAGGTGCATTTTTATTGACTATGTCATTGGTGCTCGTGCCTCATACTCATGGGGGTGAGGATGATCACCATGATGAATCCCAGGTGTTTATAGGTTAGGCTCCCTGTATTTTACTGTTTGTTGTATAATTAGAAGATGAATTTGGAAGAATTAAAGAATATTTTAAGAGATAAAAATCTAAAAGCCACAGACCAAAGGCTTGAGTTGTTTAGTATTTTTCATTCTTTTCATCAACCTTTAACATTAAAGGATATTGCTAGTAAGATAAAATCGTCAAATGCTCACGAAGTGACATTGTATCGTATCGTGTCATCTTTTAAAGAAGCAGGATTGGTACGACAAGTAGACCTTCAGGATTCTGTTCCTTATTTTGAGCTAGTAGATGAAAAGCATGACCACCATCACATTGTATGTACTTCATGCAAAAAAGTCTCGGATTTCGTAGGTTGCGGGTCTAGTGATTTGATAAAGAAGGCCCTGTCTCAGGCCAAAGATTTTGCGTCGATAAACAGTCATTCATTTGAATTATTTGGTCTATGCAAAAAATGCTCAAAAGCTTAAAAAATATTTTTATTATATTTCTGATTTCTTTTTCTCTATCTCCAGTACTAGTGAGTGGGGCTACTATTCAGTCAGACAAAGAGGAGATACTAAAAGCTAAAGTTCTAGAAATCATGTCCAGTGGCAAGACTGTATTGCCGGGCCTGGACGAGGAGTCTGATTCTCAGAGGATAAGAGCTCGTATCTACGAAGAGGATGGCACAGAGAATGACGTAATATTTGAGAATGACTATCTTCAATTAGAAGAAGGAGAAAAATTTTATGCTCGTAAGATAACTAGGTATGATAGTGGGAAAATTATCTATGCCGTATCTGATGTGAATCGTATGCCGTACATAATATTTTTTACTGTCTTGTTTGTTGTTCTAACTGTGATATTTGGTGGATGGCAGGGTATACGTGGTCTGCTCTCTCTGATTGGTGGATTGCTATTAATTTTTTATATTCTTATCCCGGAGATAGTGGCAGGGTCTTCACCATTTCTAGTCAGCTCAGTGGTGGCGTCGCTCATCATCGTAGTCGGGTCATATGTGACGCACGGATTCAATCGTACTACCTCTAGTGCAGTTCTCGGGATGATCGTCACAGTATTGATCACCGGAGTACTAGCCTATATAGCAGTGCATGTCGCTAGTCTGTCTGGTATGGATTCTGACGAGGCTACGTATCTAGCTTTAAATACTAGGGGTACACTCAATCTGCAGGGCTTACTACTGAGTGGGATTATCATTGGATTGCTCGGTGTACTATATGATAGTGCGATAGGCCAAGCTGTGTCTGTAGAGGAGCTCTGGAGGGCTGATCCAAAATTATCAAAATCATATGTATTTGCTAGATCACTGCGTATCGGCCGGGAACATATCGGGGCACTGGTGAATACACTTGCTATTGCCTACGTAGGTGTAGCACTACCACTGCTCGTGCTTTTTTCTTTTCCAAATTTTGGTTCATCTATATCATTGATCAACCGCGAGATGTTTGCCTCAGAGATAATCCGCACCCTCATAGGTTCTATAGGTTTGATATTGGCTATCCCGATCACTACATTTATATCTGTATGGATGCTACATGGACGAACATTCAAGGGTCAAACTGGCCACTCTCATTCTCATGGGCATAGCCACTAATGAAATAAAATCCACTTTAAGTTGTAATATATATTAATGATACATTCTGATAAAACAGATGAGCAGATTGTCCTACTAGTAAAAGCAGGGGATATTGAGAGTTTCCGAGAATTGGTAGATAGATACGAGGCCAAACTCAAAAGGTATTCTCGTAAATTCCTATTCGATAGATCAGATACAGACGATCTCGTTCAGGATGTGTTTATAAAAGCTTATACAAATATTCAAAGTTTTGATAATAGCAAGATTTTTTCCCCGTGGATATATCGTATAGCCCACAATGAATTTGTGAACGCTCTAAAGAAAAAGCTTTCTTCTCGTATATTTTCTCTTGATCTGGATACATTCTTCCCACAGCCTGTGGCGACCGAGACGGCGGATGATTTTTCTGAAAAAGAATTCACTTCTAAATTACTAGATAAGCACCTCAAAGAAATTGATCCGAAATACAGAGAACCGATGATATTGTATTTCTTTGAAGATATGGACTATCGGGAGATATCTCAAGTGCTCGAGATCCCGGTGTCCACGGTAGGGGTACGTATAAAAAGAGGGAAAGATAAACTAAGGGAAATATTAAAAGATAATAATTTTGTATATGAAAAATAATATGGAACACAAATCAATACAAGAGAATATAATCGAATCAATAAAATCTGGCAAGATACACATGAAGCCACGATGGTATTTTATGCTGAAGATTGTTTTAAATATATTGCTCGTGAGTGTGGTGTTCTTTGCGACCGTATACTTGCTTAGTTTTATTGGTCTTGTTTTGCATGAAAAAGATTTATTTAATCTATTTGATTTGAGTCCACGGGGGATGAAGATGCTCATGACATCTATCCCATGGATTATAGTGATGTTATCTATAACACTTGTCATGGTGCTGTATGTACTAGTCAAAGATCATGCTTTTGTTTATAAAAAACCATTGGCTTATATTTTATTTGGCTTAGTAAGTTTAGTTGTACTAATTGGTTTTGTGGTGCATATGTTTGATGTGAATTTTCGGCTGGCTCGTATTGGAGAGGATAGACGTCCACCGGTGATAGGTCCTATGCATAAATACTATCGTGGAGATATAAAAGAGAAAAAGAAAATAGAGAGATTTGACAGGAGAATGGAAAAAATGCCAAGAGCAGTAATTGAATAATTTTTGAAATATTTTATATCTATCATTGTAATAATATATGTACGAAAGATATCATCGTACATTAATAATAATAAATATAAAATTATGAATAAAAAGAAAATACTAGGTTATAGTGTGTCTGCATTGGCTCTGGCTATGCTACTCTCTGCTGGTAGTGCATCTGCATTTGGTGGGGGAATGGGTGGAGGATTTAACAAGAATTTAACTCCAGATCAGATAGCTACAAATCATTCTACGATGTTTGCCGAGCATGCGACACTGATCGGTGCTACGGCAGATGAAGTAAAAGATGCATGGGCAAAGGGGATTTCATTTATTGAATTAGCCAAGACAAAAGGGGTAACAGAGGAAGCATTAAAAGCAAAGATGCAAGCAACTCATGCTACAAAGATGAAGGAACAGCTCCAGGCACTAGTATCAAAGGGTGTGATCACTCAGGCTCAGGCTGATACAAGACTATCTACTATGCAAAAAAAGATGACAGAGATGAAAGACAAGAAGGGCAAGGGTAAGCAAGGAAAAGGTAAAGGTTTTATGCATTTCTAATAAAATAATTCTATCAATAAAACACCCCGACCTAGGTCGAGGTGTTTTATTTTATTCAAAATGCATTGTTATATTTTTTTGTTCGACAGTTTGTAGCAGGATAGGTGACGATGAGAGTTTTGGATCTTTTTGAATTAGTGCTATCGCTTCATTGCGAGCAGTCTCTACCATTTTAATATTTTTTATCGCTTCCATCCCTAGATCCGTGATACCCCATTGTTTGCCTCCTCCTAGTTCTCCTGCACCACGCAGCGTCAGATCCAGCTCTGCGAGTTCGAATCCACTGGCAGCTTTTGTCAGAGCTTTTAGTCGGTCCATAGTCTTCTCTGTTTTGGCTTCTGCAAATAGATAACAATAGGATTGGTCGTTGGATCGGATTACGCGTCCGCGGAGTTGGTGTAGCTGGGCAAGGCCGAATCTCTCTGCACCCTCGATGACTATCGATGTGGCATTTGGCACATTCACACCCACCTCGATCACCGATGTAGATACTAGGCTATCTATCTTGTGATCTTTAAAGTCTTGCATCACTTCCTCCTTTTTCTGTTTTGTCATCTTGCTGTGCATGACTTCGATATTGTATTTTTGGAAGACTTCTTTTTTAAGTCTCTTGGCCTCGGTAGTCACATTCTTCATCGCTAGAGCTTTTTCTTGGTCTGGGTCTGGTTCATTTATACGTGGGCAGATGACATAGGCTTGATGGCCGGCTTCGAGTTCACGATGAATCTTTGCATAGGCTTCATCGCGCTTTCCAGGTGCGACAATCTCTGTGATTACTTTTTTTCTTCCGGCTGGCATCTCATCTATAATAGATAGATCCAGGTCTCCGTATATAGTCAGTGCGAGAGTGCGGGGGATAGGAGTCGCAGTCATAGACAGGTAATGCGGTGCATGACCTTCCTTTTTTGCGAGCTTCATTCTCTGGTTGGTTCCGAATCTGTGCTGCTCGTCGATGATGACGAGTCCTAGGTCTTCGAATGCTACGGATTTAGATACGAGTGCATGTGTGCCGACGAGTATTGGTATCTCACCATTCTTTACCCACTTTAGTAGTTGTGCACGGGATATTGTAGTCCAGGGTTCTTGAGCACTTGCGACCTTGGTGGGGAATTTCCTGCAGCCGGATCCCGTGATCAGACCGATAGATATGCCAGTGTGTTTAAAGTATTCGATAAAACTTTCGAATAATTGTGTAGCTAGCACCTCGGTCGGTGCCATGTATGCCACCTGAACATTGCCAAAGTTCTGTCCGACTGGACGATTCTTTATCACGGCATATGCTACTGTAGCTGCTATAAAAGTCTTGCCTGATCCTACATCACCCTCGACTAGTCTAGACATTGCTTTGTCTTTCTGAAAATCTTCGAGGATTGAATTTATCGCATTGGTCTGTGCATTTGTAGGCTTGAAAGGGAAGCGTCCTACAAAGTCTGCAATATCTACTGTCGGTATTTTTAATTTATATGAAAAAAGTTCTTCGTATTCTCGACGTTCTTTTTGGCGAGCGAGCTGGATGAAAAATACTTCTTCGAATGCGAATCTCTTGCGTGCAGCATCGGCATCATTTTTCTTCTGAGGAGCATGGATCCAGATCAGAGCTGTCTTTAGATTTGGTAGATTATATTTCTTTATTATTTCTTCGGGTATGTATTCTTTGATGTTTTCAAGGGCTCCACTCTTTATTATTTTTTGGATTGCATGATACATCCACTTTGAAGTGATGCCTTTTGTCTCGGGGTAGACAGGGTAGCCAAAGCTCGCAACTGTCTCTCCACTTGAGAATAGTGAATCATGTGTGTCTATAGGGAGGATGTCCTCCTTGGTAATCTCTGGATTGGTCAGGGTCATTCCGTATGTCGGACTATTTGATACCTTGCCAGTCACACGCACGACTGCACCTTCGCGGAGCATTTTTGCTAGGTATGGCTGATGGAACCAGACGATTTTTATCTTGCCGGTCAGATCTGTTAGTTCTGCGTGCCCCATAGGAATCTTACTCTTGAACCCTTTTTTTGTTTCTAGTTTTGATATTGTTCCTAGTAGTGTCACATTTTCTCCGTCGGAGATATTGTTTATATGTTTTACTTCGGATATGTCTGTGTATCTTGTAGGGAAGTAGTATAGTAGATCTCGAATTGTTTTTATCTCGAGCCTGTTGAGTGCTGATTTCTGGTTCGTATCTATCCTGAAATTTTTATCTATGGTGTCGATCAGATTCATATATGAATTGTATCATAAAAATACCCCCCACCTCCTAGGAGGTGGGGGGTATTTTTATTTACTATACATAACTATACCCCCTATGGCTATCATTACTATTAGTAAAAATATAGCTAATTTTGGGTCTTTTACTTTCTTTAATCTCATTATTTATTCAATACAGCCTTGATCTCTGTGACTAGTTCTTCTAGCGTAAAGTTGGACTTTACCATGAATTTTGTTGCACCCAGGGCCTCTGCCTTTTGCATGGCAGTATCTTCTGACAGGTTTGAGAATACGATAACTGGGGTAGTCTTTGTTGTCTCTTGTTCTCTCATTTTTTTTAATATATCAAAACCATCAAAATTGGGGAGCATTAGATCTAGGAGTACCAACGATACACCCGGTTCATTTATCTTTGCCATGCCCTCATCTCCTGTACTTGCTGTGATAACTTCAAATCCCTCCTTATTCAGCTTGCTAGCTTCGAGGCTCTGTAGAAAGCTATCATCTTCTATTACTAATATCTTGCTCATCCCGTTAGAGATAGGAAGTCCTAAGACTTCCTATCTGATTAATTTATGTTAATAATTCTTTCTTCTTCTAAAATTTATGCACCGTTAGATGGCGAACTGTTACATCTCTAACGGGACTCATTGTTTTATTGTATCATTATTAATTATTAAGAGGCAACATTACAAAAAAAGTAGTACCTTTGTCATTGCTTTCAAACCAGATCTTTCCATTGTGATGCTCTACTATCTTTTTTGTGGTAAATAGTCCAAGACCTGAACCAATAGCATCTTTTTGCTTTGCATTTTCTGTTCGATAAAACTTTTCAAATATCTTTGGCTGGTCTTCTTTGGCTATGGTGATACCCTCATCTCGGACTGATATCTCGATACCTTTATTGTCTTCTCCTATAGATATGACGACCTTACCTTTTTCATTGCTATACTTTATCGAATTTTCTATTAGATTTTGCAGGACTACTCGGATCATCTCTTTGTCTACTGATATCTCAGGTATGGCCGTGTGGGGTTTTAAAAATATCAGCTCGATATCTTTTTTGTGTGACTCGCTATAGAATTCAAATATTGTTTCTTCGAGTAGTTCTACTATATTCACCTTTGTGAAATTGAATTTTAATATTGTGTCCTCTGTGTGATTCAATGTGAGCATATCATTTGTGAGCTTTATCATCCTCTCTGTGCTCTCGTATGCTTTGTTTATCAGATTCTCTTGTTCACTTGTGAGTTCTCCTAGGTCTTTATCTAAAAACATTTTCAGTATCCATTTAGATGCAGATAGGGAAGTGCGTAGTTGGTGAGCTGAGATCGATATCAAATCTGATTTTACTAGATTGATATTTTTCAATTCATCGTTCTCCTCTTTTATTTTTTGTAGTTCGTCCATCCCGTTAGAGATAGGAAATATTTATATTTCCGTATCTTTTTAATATATAGTAATAATTACGACTCTTTTTATAAAATTCATTGTACTCTAAAAATATAACAAACACATCTCTAACGGGATCCATATTATTTTTTTGCTGGGGTTGCTCCTAATGTTCCGACTTTACCAATATCTATTTTTTGTATTTGCTCTTGATCTATGCGCAGTATTTTTACACCCGCATATACTACGAGAGCTATAACTATGAAATCTATACCATTGTTCAAGAAAGCTCCGTAGTGTATAGATACATTACCTATCTTGTATGTTGCTTTTGCTAAATCATCTACTCCACCCATGAGTCCATTTAATACAGGATTTATGATATCTGTAACTAGTGATGATACAAATTTAGAAACAGCACCTCCTAAAATGAAACCAATCGCTAGACTGATAACTCCTTGTTTTTTGATAAATTCACTGAAGCCTGATACTCCACGAATTTTTTTAATATGTTCTCTCATAAAAATAATTATATCATATAGTATATGTGAATATATCTATTTTGACTTTATTGTTTAATTGTGTTATATTTAGAAAAAACATGTTCAACCCAAAATTATTTTTTAAAATGACAGAAATCAGCTCAAGTTCTAATTCTCAATTCTCACCTTCAGGGGGCAATCCATTTTTGGCTTATTTCCAAAAAATAATGGATTATTGCGTATCAGATGAGCATATCGCTATACGCAAGTTTTTAATTTCAAATAGTATTCCTAATTTATCAAACAATTTAAAGGAGTACAAAGCAAAACATTATGTAACCATTGGACTGATTTGCTCGTCCCTAGAGGACTCGAAAGAAGCAAAAGATTTTTTCTTGAGATTGCTAAAAGATTTTACTAATAAAAAAAAGCTATTAGATATTCAAAATAAACCCGAATGTGTAGGGGAATATTCTGAAGAAGATAGAATTCGTTTTATTTTTAAATCTCAAGCCTTAATTCTTCAGGTGTATGTTTCGAATAATGAAAATGTAATTAATGAGATTATGAAAAAAATTTAATAAAAGCCTGGTTGATAGAAATATCAATCAGGCTTTTTATTTGCGGAACCGGGGAGATTCGAACTCCCGAGGGCTTTTACACCCTGCCTCTTTAGCAAAGAGGTACGTTAGACCGCTCTGACACGGTTCCATATTAAACTAACTTCATGAATATATCATATTTTGTGAATATTAAAAATCTCGCACAGGTCCGACCTATGCGAGATTTTTCTTGGTAAGTAGAACTATTTTTTAATATACCTGTCTACTCCGATCCATCCTGCTGTTTTATGTGAAGCGATGATAAATATCTGTAGGAGTAGTAGCCATGGATTAGAGCTTACTGTTCCTGCGAATAGATAATTGAAATTCATAAATGCTCCAAAGAATGCAGAGAGTCTAGTCCATAGACCGATGATGAGTGCTATACCGATAGCTATCTCTCCATAAGTTACTATGTATGATAGGGTAGTGGCATTCGGCAGAAATACATGATTGATTAGCCATCCGTACCACATAGATACATCTGGGTGTTCTCCTGCCATCTTTGCGAGCGCACCATTTAAGAATCCACTGACAGCTACCCCCGCCTGGTCCCCAGTCCATACTGGTACACCCAGTTTGTGCCAGCCCGCTATTAACCATTCATAACCTACATACACACGTACGAATACCCATAGAAATGCAGAACGCTTATCTTCTGTGAAAAAACTTAAAATTTTTTTCAACAAGATTTTTATGTTGTTCATAAAATAAAGTAAATTATTAATTCACCTTTGATGATTGTTAATATATATAGTATAGACCCGCCTTATACAGTAGGCAAGCAAATTTTCTTTGCGGAGGCGGTGAGACCGCGATTACGCTTTTCGCCGACTACATCGGCAGGTACTTTTCGCTCTGGTAAACCAGAGAACGAAAAGTCTTTCGAATCTCACACGCAAGCCAAGCAGTTGGCTTGCTCGTCTCCGCACAAGAAAAAATGCCCTATAAAAGGACAATTTTTTCAACGTGCGGAGGCGGTGAGATTCGAACTCACGGTCCTGTAACAGACGACGGTTTAGTAAACCGTTGATTTAAACCACTCATCCACGCCTCCATATATTATGTTTACATAATGGAGGTCGCCAAGGGCGATGCCGTAGATGAGTGGTCTCTCGCTTCACTCGCGGGTAAATATAAAGCAGTTTATGTTTACCCCATCTCATCCACGCCTCCATGTATGATTTTTCGAGTATATCAGAAAATATGATTTTTTAAAAGATTTCTAATGCGCTACAGCCAGGCCGCGGATTTCGCGGGCGCCGGCTTTTTTCAGGATATGAATTATCTCTGACAGTGTACCTCCTGTAGTTGTCACATCGTCGATCACAAAAATTATTTTATTTTTTACATTTGCTCCATCTTTTAATTTAAAAGCACCTTTGATATTTTTTAATCTTCTCTTTTTATTATTTATGCGTGCTTGGGGCCCAGTATTTATCTGCTTTGTAACTATATCTGTATTTAAAATAAAAATATCAGGATTTGAATTTACAAATCCACGAGCTATATATTCCGCCTGATTATACCCTCGCTCTCTACGCCTCTCTCTAGATAGGGGAACAGGTATCACGATGAATGGCTCACCGCTGTGTAGTGTGTGCAGTTCGGATATTTCTTCTTGTGCGTATTCATATAGATGCCTACCTAGTACGGATCCAGCAGATCTCTTATTGTAATATTTCAAATCCCATATCATTTTTTTGATTATCGGATTTCGATAATCAAAACAGGCATCTATATTTTCTAGGCTCTCTATTTCTCGCCTGTGGGGTATGGGAATGCACTCTTCGCATATATAGTATCCAGTTTTTTTGCAGGATATGCATCGTAGGGGGAAGAGGATATCAACAATAAAGTTGTATATACTTGCTAACATATTCCTTTATTTTACATTGTTTGTGATATAATATGAATACTATTATGGGTAATTCTTTTGGCGATATAATTAAAAATGGTCTGCAGTCTCTTTTTGGAAAAGAGAGCAACAGGAGTGCCCTCGGTGTAGATATAGGCTCATCTTCTATCAAGCTAGTTCAGATTAAAAAGCAAGGAGGCAAGGCCGTGCTCGAGACTTATGGGGCTCTTGCTCTGGGTCCGTATATGCAGACAGATGTAGGTCAGGTAGTGAATGCACCTGTAGATGTCATAGCTCAAGCTCTAACTGATCTAATTAAAGAAGCAAATGTCACTACGAATTTTGGCGTAGTTGCTATTCCTTCACTTTCTAGTTTTATGTCTGTAATCTCACTGCCTAGTGGTGTAGACAAAGATAAATTCGCAGAGATCATACCCAATGAAGCTCGTAAATATATCCCCATCCCGATGTCCGAGGTTACTTTGGATTGGTGGCCTATACCTAGACAGGTAGAGTCTTTTGAAGAGAATGAGGGGGGAGTCAGGCCCGAAGTAAAGAATGAAGTATTGCTCGTAGCTATACACAACGACACTCTGACAAAATACAAAGATGTGTTGACCAAGGTTGGCCTCACTGCTGATTTTTTTGAGCTTGAGATATTTTCTTCTGTGCGCTCTACTTTTTCTCATGATATCGCTCCGGTGCTATTTATAGACTTTGGTGCTTCAAAAACAAAATTATCTATTGTTGAGTACGGGATCATCCGAGTTTTCCATATTGTGAATCGTGGTGGTGCAGATATCACAAAAAATATTTCTCAGTCGTTGTCTATTCCATTCAAAGATGCAGAACAGATCAAGAGGGAGGTGGGTCTCGATATTAATACGAACAAAGATGTAGCAGAGATTGTATCTCTGTCTGTTGAATACATGTTATCTGATGCAAATAATATTGTGCTTGCATTTGAAAAGAAGTATAATAAAAGTATCAGTAAAGTTATACTTTCGGGTGGTGGAGCTCTTACAAAAGGACTACTCCCTCGTGCTACAGAAAATTTCCGTGCAGAAGTTATTTACGGTGCACCATTTTCAAAAACAGAAGCTCCAGCATTCCTCACTCCTGTTTTAGAAGTTAGTGGGCCAGAGTTCGCTGCGTCTGTCGGTATAGCCCTCAGGCAGTTATCATAATAAGTTATGGACAAATCTTTTCAAACATCGTTTATTCCCAAAAAACCATTAACGATAGAATCCTCATCATCAGGGGGATCTATGAGTATTTTGTCTTTTGTATCTATCGTTATGATAGTAGGTACACTGCTGGCACTAGGTGGTGTATTTCTATACAAAGGATATCTCATTCAGCAAAAGACTAGCGCCGAGAATTCACTGATAGCTTCTCGTGGCAGATTTGAGCCCAATACAATAAAACTATTAGAAGTTTTTGATAAGAGGACAAATGTGTCAAAGCAATTGTTGTCTAGTCATGTGGTTATGTCTCCATTTTTTGATACATTGGCGAATTTGACTGTCCCATCTATTCAATACACAAAGTTCAGTATTGAGACAGGGGACAAGACTACATCTGTCACTATGTCAGGGGTGGCACGTGATTATCAATATATCGCATTGCAGGCTCAGACTTTTAATAATGCCCCAGGTTTTTATTTTAAGAACGTGGTATTTTCTGATTTAGTAAAAGACAAGAAGGGTAGTGTTACTTTTAAGGTGTCTTTTGATGTAGATCCAGCTCTTTTTTCTTATGAAAAAGATGTGCTGAAGCCAAAATCTGAGATAGTTGTTCCTGTTGTGGATGATGTTGTTGTTCCGGATGTTCCAGTGGTTATAGATGAAGACACAAAAGATATAGATACCCCTAGTCCCTCTGGATCAAAATCAAATCCTGCATCATCCTCAGTTAATAAAACTATTACACCTAAACCATAATATATGCGCAATCTTTTCCCAGTTATTTTAATACTCGCATCAATAGGATTATTTTTTACCTTAGTAAATCCTAATTATTTAGAGGTGAGACAACTACGCAATGACGTGGCTGTTTATGACAAGGCATTAACCAATGCTCGAGACCTAGAGAATGTTCGAGATGAATTAAAAAAGAATTATGATCTTATAACCAAAGAAGAAAAAGATAGATTGGATCATTTCCTACCCAATACTGTGGACAATATTCAGCTCATACTCCAAATTCAAAAAATCGCCACTGCTCACAATATGAATCTAAAAAATATCAAATTTGATGCACCGAGTCTGATAAAACAAGATAGTACCTCTGGATCAAAGGCATCAAACGCATCTAGTAGCAAGAATAGCACTCTTCCTTATGGCATATTTAATCTTGAGTTTTCTACTGACGCTAGATATGAAGACTTTAAAGCTTTCTTAAAAGATTTAGAGTACAATATTCGTCTTGTTAATGTAAAAGAGATATCATTTACTGTACCTTCTGGTGATAAAAAGACTGTTTTTGATCCGAATAGCGATATCTCAAATGATCCAAATGTATACACTTATTCATTAAAAGTTGAAACATATTGGCTTAAATAATTATGTCTAAAACACTAAAAATATTTTTAATAGTAGCCATTGTACTCATAGTCGGTTTTGCTGTGTATTATTTCAGTGCGAGCCCCGAAGAATCTACTCTGTCAAAGACAGGTGTTGCACCCACTGTGTCTAGCACAGAGAGTACGACTGCTTTCTTGTCCACTCTGTTGTCTTTGAATAAAATAAAGATTGATGCTTCATTGTTCCAGCATCCTACATTTTCTAATTTGCAAGATAATACTGTTCCTATATCCAATGATGGTGGGGTTGTGGGCAGGCCGAACCCTTTTGCTTCTATTGATGGACAGAATTCTACTGACTCATCAATATCTTTCCCCCAGATTAATACTGGCACTAGTACTACACCCCCTGTAGTACCAGTACGTTAATATGATATTTCTCGATGAATTAGTTAAGCGAGGTCTTCTATCAGAAGGGCAGATACCCGAGATTGTTCGTATTGCAGAAGAAAAATATGGAGGTATCATAGATAGAGCTCTGGTTGATATGAAGATAGATGAAAATACTCTTTTGGATATAAAGGGTTCTTTTTACAATGTTCCAGTTAAAAAGATTGACCCAAAGAGTGTTGCTCCGTCTACATTGAAATATATCCAATTGGAATCTGTAAAAACTTACGGTTTTATCCCCGTAGGTATATCTGATGATGTTTTAGAGGTTGGTATTACTGACCCAGAGAATACCTCTGCTATGGATGCATTGCAGTTCATCTCTACTCGCATAAACAAACCATTCAAGGTATTTTTGATTAGTTATACATTATTTAATCAGCTTATCGAGATGTATCAGAATCTGGGTAGCGAGGTTGATCAAGCTCTGTCAGAGCTTGATTCAGAGATTTCTGATGATGATGCGAAAGATGTAAGTATTGAAAACATAAAATTGCAAGACAATCTAAAACCGGGGGAAGAGGAGAAGATTGTCGAGGATGCACCTATTATTAAAATAGTTGCAGTTATACTGCGTCATGCGACAGAGGGTAATGCTTCTGATATTCATATTGAAAATGTGGGGGATAAAGTCAAAGTCCGATTCCGTGTAGATGGAGTACTTCATACGTCACTTGTCCTACCATTGAATGTATACAACGGTGTAATTGCTCGAATAAAAATTCTTGCCAAATTGCGCCTAGATGAAAAGCGTAAACCTCAAGACGGGGGATTTTCTGCGAAAATTGAAGGGCGCAAGATCGACTTTCGTGTATCTACTATGCCTTCTTACTACGGGGAGAAAGTGGTTATGCGTATACTGGATCCAGAAAAAGGTGTGCACCCACTAGATGATATTGGCCTATCTCCCGAGAATCTCAAGATGGTCCGAGATGCCCTGAAGAAGCCTTATGGTTTGATTCTTATTACTGGTCCTACTGGATCTGGTAAGAGTACTACTCTGTATTCTATGCTCAATGAGCTTGATTCAGAGGAGGACAATATCGTATCACTCGAAGATCCAGTGGAATATCATATACCAGGAATAAACCAATCTCAGGTTATGCCCGAGATAGGTTATACTTTCGCATCAGGACTACGCTCTATTCTCCGTCAGGCCCCGGATATTATTATGGTGGGGGAGATCCGCGACAAAGAGACTGCACAGCTCGCTATACAGGCGGCGCTCACTGGTCACCTTGTATTCTCTACTCTCCATACTAATAGTGCAGTAGGTGCTATACCACGTCTTGTCGATATGGGCATTGATCCGTATTTGATCGGACCTACTCTTATCCTAGCTATAGGTCAGCGTCTTTCTCGTCGTATTTACCCAGGCTCTCGCCACCAGATACCGATGGACCCGTCTACAAAAGAGATGATTAATAAACAATTTTCAGATTTACCTGCAGATATCAGATCAAAACTCCCAATAGGCGATACTATGTATGAATCTGTGCCTTCGACTGAGTGTCCTTCTGGATTGCAGGGGCGTATGCCTGTATTTGAGATGTTCTCTGTGGACAAAGAGATGCAAAATATAATATTGAAAACCCCCACAGAAGGTGAGATATACAAACTAGCTCGTAGCAAGGGTATGCTAACCATGAAAGAAGACGCTATTTTAAAGAATATTCAGGGTGAAGTGCCATTCCAAGAAGTTTATGGTCTGTAGAAGTGCATACCCACATGTTTATGTATAAATGTGTGGGTATAGTAAAATTAGTAGTAGTGTAATATAATATAAAATATTATGGAAACAACAAAGAAAAAAATTTTAATTGTTGATGATGACGTATTTCTTTTGGATATGTATGCGTTAAAATTCAGCCAATCTGTTTTTGAGGTAACAACTGCCCTTGGTCCAGAGGTCGCTCTTGAAAAATTAAAAGGAGGATATGTTCCTGACGTTATGATTCTCGATATTATAATGCCAGTTATGGATGGGTTTGAATTCCTTGAAAAAGTAAACGAAGAGAAACTCATGCCGAATACTATAAAGATTCTATTGTCTAATCGTGGTCAACAGTCAGATATCACTCGCGGTGAGTCACTAGGTGCAGCTGGGTATATCGTCAAGGCTTCAAATACTCCATCTGAAGTTGTGGAAAAAGTATCAGAGATTATAAGTAAATATCAAAAATAATATATGGATCCCGTTAGATGCCGCGATCGCAATTTTAAAAATATCAATATGATATATAACTATATAAAAATTAATAATATAACCAAGCAAAATCGTGAATTGATCGCGATCTGCTTCTAAACGGGATGGACAGAAAAGCAAGTATCGAATTGTTCATCACTACATTGATTCGTGAGGGTGGCTCAGATTTACATCTTGCTACAGGACGAAAGCCAGCTATCCGTGTAAACGGAGATTTGGTTTTTCTTGTTAATCAGCCCGAGATCAGCCAGGATGATATGATTGGTATACTTACTACTCTGTTGGGGCAGGATCGTTTCAATAAATTTGTTGAAGAAAAAGAATTTGATTTTTCTTATGCATTTCAGGGTTCAAGACTCCGAGGCAATGCATTTTTCCAGAGAGGTCTGATGTGTATGACTTTTCGTCTTATTCCAAAAGCTCAGGCTATATCTGAGCTCCGTCTACCTGCGATTCTTGAAAGTTTTGCTCGTAGAAAGCAAGGATTCTTTCTTGTTGTCGGGCCAGTAGGTCAAGGTAAATCTACTACATTGTCAGCATTGATAAATATGATAAATCAGGAGCGTGCTGCACATATCGTAACGATCGAGGATCCTATAGAATTTGTATATACTCCAGATAAATCAATTATCGATCAACGTGAGGTAGGCATAGATACAAAAGATTTTGCCACAGCTCTCAAGTCTGCTCTACGTGAAGATGTGAATGTTCTTTTGGTGGGGGAGATGCGCAGTCCGGACACCATATCTGCTGCTGTTACTGCTGCAGAAACTGGACACCTTGTATTTTCTACTCTTCATACTAATAATGCATCTCAAACCATCGATCGTATTATCGACTCATTCCCACCAGGTCAGCAAGACCAGATCCGTATTCAGCTTGCATCTAGTTTGATCGGTATTTTTTCTCAGAGATTGGTGCCTCGTATCGCTGGGGGTCGTGTCCCTGCATATGAATTGCTGATAAATAATAATGCTATATCTAATCTTATCCGAGAGAGGAGAACTCACGAGATCGATATTGTCATTGAGACAAGCTTTGAGCAAGGTATGATAGATATGAATAGGTCTTTGATTGAATTGGTTCAGCAAGGGGAGATATCTATGGAGACTGCTCATCAATATTCATTTAATCCCAAGGCCCTCGAACAATTAATGTAATTTAATTATCTAAATGTTATTCACATATAAAGCCATCACTAATACAAATGAGAAAAAGGAGGGGTCTGTAGAGGCTCTGAATCGTGACATGGCAGTCACAGCTCTTCAGCGTAGGGGATTGGTGGTGTTGTCTATCTCCGAAGAGGGTAAACCAAAAAGTTTTCTCGAGATAAAATTGTTTGATGGTGTACCCATGAAAGACATCGTTATAATGTCTCGTCAGATATCGACACTATTTGAAGCAAATGTTTCTGCTCTCAAGGCATTTAACCTGCTCGCAGACAATACAAAGAATGAAAAGCTTTCACACACCCTGCATACTATATGCGAGGATATCCAGGCTGGGTCACCTATAAATGGTGCCATGTCAAAGCACCCAGATATATTCTCTGATTTTTATGTGAATATGGTAAAGGCTGGAGAGGAGTCTGGAAAATTGACTCAAACATTTACATACTTGGCTGACTATCTTGAGCGTCAGTATCAGCTCACTTCAAAAACAAAGAATGCGCTCATATACCCATCTTTTGTTATCGGTATATTTATAACCGTTATGACTCTGATGTTCGTATTTATCATCCCAAAACTATCTGCTATCATCAAAGAATCAGGGCAGGAAATCCCATTTTTTACAAAGATTATAATGGGTATGAGTGATTTGTTGGTGAATTATGGTATCTTTATTTTAGTTTTTATTGCTATAGGCGTATTCTTCTTGTATCGTTTTACTCGCACTGATAATGGCCAATCCTATCTAGATAGATTAAAGATTAGTATTCCTATCGTGAGCAACATATATCAAAAACTGTACCTGTCTCGTATGGCAGACAATATGGAAACTATGCTGTCTTCTGGTATACCTATCATCCGATCCATCGAGCTGACTTCTGCTGTTGTGGGTAATCGTGTATATGCAGATATTCTCAAAGATACTACTGCTATGGTGAAATCAGGGAGCTCACTTTCTGATGCATTTGCAAAACACAAAGAGATACCAGAGATTATGTCTCAGATGATCAAGGTGGGGGAGGAGACAGGATCACTCGGCAATATCCTCAAGACATTAGGACATTTTTATAATCGTGAAGTCCAGGATGCAGTCGATACGCTCGTCGGACTCATCGAGCCTATCATGATCGTAGCATTGGGTCTGGGAGTGGGTATACTCCTGTCTGCCGTGCTGATGCCTATCTATAATATTGCAAGTGGAATCTAGCACAAAAAACCCTCGAAAGAGGGTTTTTTGTTATCCACAACATCCCACTATTGCACTTTTTGTTGTTCTGTATGATATAATAATACTATTAGAAATAAGTCGCGTCTTTTTCGAAAGACAATATTATTAATATTTTAAAATTATGAAATTAAATTATAAAAAAGGTTTTACATTGATTGAATTGTTGGTTGTTATCGCAATCATCGGTATTCTTGCATCTATCGTTCTGACATCACTTGGTTCTGCAAAAACTAAAGCACAAAAAACAGCAGCTATTGCAAGTCTAAGAGGTGTTATACCTGAATTGATTTTGTGTAATGATGCTGGGGGTACAGCAACAGCAGCTGCTCTAACAGTAGGTGCTACTGTATGTACAGGTGCAGTTGGATATACTTCTGTCGCTACATGGCCTTCTTTACCATCAACATGGGGCTACTCAGCTACAGCACCATCAGGTACTCTAGCAGCAAATAGTTATGTTTATGTTGCGCAAACTCCTGCTACTGGTACAGCAGCTTCTACAATTACATGTACATTTTCTACTGGAGTGTGTCAATAGTAAAAACACATTTCTTAAAACAAAAAACCACCCAATGGGTGGTTTTTTGTTTTGAATGGTCTCTGTATGATGATATAATAATAGTATGATTACTCTTATTTATATATTTATTTTTTGTCTCGGTTGTATTATCGGTAGTTTTTTGAATGTCGTCATTTATAGATTCAATAGTGGCAAGACACTAGGGGGGAGGTCTATGTGTATGACTTGTAGCAAGACTCTGTCTTGGTACGAGCTCATCCCTGTGATCAGCTTTCTATTCCAAAAAGGCAAGTGCAATACTTGCGCCACAAAAATCTCGCATCAGTATCCGATAGTAGAGTTTATCACTGGGGCTATGTTCACTGCTGTGGCATACCATTTTTCTCCACTTCTATCGTATGCTTTTAATCAATATGTCATACTAGTGACATTGTATACAATGATGTTTTCTTTGCTCATAGTTATATCTGTGTATGATATGCGCCACAAGATTATCCCTGATATGTTGGTATTTGTTTTTGGCATATTCGCTTTCTCTTCTATGTTTATAAATCATGGTATCGGTTCTAGTATGTTTATACAGCCGACATTCCTGTCTCTCATATCTGGTGTCGTGTATGCGTTACCTTTTGCATTGATATCTCTTGTGTCCAGGCAAAGACTTATGGGTTTTGGTGATTCAAAAATGATCCTAGGTATAGGGTGGATGCTCGGATTGATGCAGGGTGGTGCTGCTATTATGCTAGCATTTTGGATTGGGACTCTCGCTAGTTTGGCTGTGATGTTTATCGGAAGGCATAAAATTTCTATGAACACAGAAGTTCCATTTGGACCATTTCTGGCTATCAGTGCATTTTTAGTTTTTATCTTTAATATAA
Source organism: Minisyncoccota bacterium (assembly GCA_041674285.1). Classification (GTDB taxonomy): domain Bacteria; phylum Patescibacteriota; class Minisyncoccia; order Phycocordibacterales; family UBA9973; genus UBA8515. Next base: position 5,258 of record JBAYVZ010000003.1, on the reverse strand, counting down.
ATATTTTTGACCTAGCTTCTGTTTTTACATTTTAAAATATTATGAGTGGACATTTATTAAAATATAATAGAGGTATGACCCTAGTAGAATTACTGGTGGTGCTTTCTATTTTTGCTATTATATCTATGACTGTCGCTTTTAATTATAGTAGCTATAAATCTACAACATCTACAAATGTCCTAGCTCAAGACGTAGCACTGTCTATCCGTGAAGCCCAAGGTTATGCTATGGGTGTAAAATCCGTATCTTCTGCAGGCAGTAGTATATTCCCTGGGTATGGTGTACATTTCAGTCCTAGTGGTAGTGGTCCGATATCTGGTAGTTCAAAATCTTTTATTCTTTTTGCTGATATCCCATTTGATATTAATAATCCTCAAGACAAGGGTGATTCTGAATATGGGTTTCCTGTCTCTGGTGGGGCTAATGAATCTGCTTGTGATGGTTCAGTGTTAGGTTCCGATAATGAGTGTATCTCCGTCATCACTATATCCGGAGGGGATAAGATTCTAGGTGTCTGCGCTAACTCTGAATGCGAAGATTTAACTCCAAATCCAAATGGCTCTCTAGATATAGTATTCCGTAGGCCAAATCCCGATGCTGTGTTTTGTTATAGGGCAAATGTTGGTGATATTAGTTGTGCCAACGAGATTTCTTCTGTTGGTATTATAGTTCAATCAGAGTCAGATCAAAATATTTTAAAAAAAATAGTAGTCTGGAATACTGGCCAAATAAGCGTAGAATAATATAATGACTAATTGCGAATTACTAATTACAAATAAAGGGAATAAATTTATCGCCACTAAAAACAAGATGGGTGGATTTACTCTTATCGAGTTAATGGTGTCTATGTCTATCTTTATGATTGTCATGATTATGGCGCTAGGTGCTCTTGTGAATATAAGCAATGTAGCCAAGAAATCTCGTGCCCTTCATCAAGCTATGGACAATGTGAATTTTGCCATGGAGAGTATGACTAGATCTCTACGTACTGGTAGCAATTATGATTGCGGTAGTACAGATTTATCAACTCAAGATACAGATGATTGTCCTAGTGGGGAAGATTCTATTTCTTTTATTTCTCAAAACAAGGACTCGACATCAAACAAAGATGTGGCCTATGATCTGTCGAATGGAGCTCTCCGGAAATGTGTACTGAATAGTTTTAATTCCAAGGAGTGCGTAAATATGACTTCGTCAAATGTTAAGATCGAGAATCTAAAATTTTACGTGACTGGCTCCGACCCTATTCTGGATCAGATACAGCCGAGTGTATATATATCTATGAAGGGTAGCGTGTCTGTCGGATCTGAAAAAACAGAATTTGCTCTGCAGACTTTTGTCTCTCAGAGAAATAGCGAATAATTTATGATTAAAAAGATAAATAAAAATAAAGGTTTTACTATATTAGAGACTCTCATCGCAGTTGTGCTCCTTTCTCTTGTCTTGAATTCTGTGTTGACCCTCATTTCTAGGAGTCTTTTTACTGCTCAGTATGCGAAGAATGACATGATCGCTTCTTATCTACTCCAAGAGTCTGCAGACTATATTCGAAATACTCGCGATACTCAGATGAAGATAGATCCAGCTGTCGGGTGGGGTAATTTTCTCGATTTTTATAATTTGAATGATTCAAATGGTCAGCAGACTAGGGTGTGTAAAATAAAAATATACCCCGATTCAATTGCCAGCCCAACTACACCCGAATGTGCCAATAATAATGGGAATAATGCACCAGAGGTATTCTACTATCACAAGGATACTAGTGGTGGCAGTTATTATTCTACAGAAAGGGGGAGTGAATATACTGATACTAATTTCAGCCGATTGGTTGTTTTGTCAAAGAATAATAGTGGTGATGAGGTAGATGTTTCTATCACGATAAATTGGAAGAATGGTAATAACTCGAAATCAAAATCTTACAATTTGAGCTTTACTGATTGGCAGACAAATTAATATATGTTTAATTTTAATATAAAAAAAATAAATAAAAAAAATTTCAATAAAAACCAAAAAGGTTATGCTATTTTGTATACAGTGGTGATCATCAGTATCATCATGACTATCGCTATTGGTCTATCCAATGCTGTGAACAAACAATTGATATTGTCTTCCGTGGCCCGTGATTCTCAATCTGCTTTTTATCAAGCTGATACTGCTATAGAATGTGCACTGTATATTCAGTTTAAGAATCCAGGGTATGTTGCTGGAAAAGATTTTGATTGTGGGTTGAAGGCCGATGGTTCAGATGTCACACTCACTGCGCAGGGCGGAGGCGGTGTTTTTACCTTAAAAGATAATAGTATTACAAGTGGTCCATGTTTTGAGATCTATGTAGACGAGAGTAACAATACTCCTGATAATAGGGTTATAAAAGCCAGTGGCTACAATGAATGCAATCCTGCCAGCCCAAAGAGAGTGGAGAGATCTTTTGAGGTCAGATATTAATATGAAAGATGGTGAAATAAAAAATAGAATAGAGAAATTAAAAGACGAGATATCTCGTCTTCGTTTTGCGTATCACGTGGAGAATGACCCAAATGTGACAGATGATGTATATGAATCACTGACTCGCGAGTTGAAAAATCTAGAGGAAAAGTACCCAGAATTTGCAGATGAAAATAGTGGTATCAATCGTGTAGCAGGGGAGCCATTGCCAAAATTTTCAAAAGTGACTCATGATTCTCGCATGCTATCTCTGAACGATGCATTTTCAAAAGATGAAGTATTGGATTGGGAAAAAAGAATTTCTAAATTGATAAATAAAAAGCATTCTTATTTTGCAGAGCTGAAGATGGATGGGCTCGCTGTATCACTCATATATCAGGATGGTGTGTTTGTTCGTGGTGCTACTCGTGGGGACGGATTCATAGGAGAGGATATCACAGAGAATCTCAAGATGGTAAATACTATTCCGTTAAAATTAAATGGGAATTTTTCTGGAATATTTGAGATCCGCGGGGAGGCTGTGATGCCAAAGAGGGCCCTTTCTGGTATAAATAAAATTCGTATAGAAAACGGGGAGATACCTTTCGCAAATACTCGCAATGCTGCAGCTGGTTCACTACGACAACTAGATCCTCAAATAGTAAAAGATCGACATCTTGATTTTTTTGCATGGGACTTGGCTCAGTATGATGATATGAATATAAAGACTCACTCAGAAAAGCATGACACTCTAAAAAAGATGGGTTTCACTCTGGCTCCCTATGATAAAAAATCCGATACACTTTCTGAAATATTTAATTTTATCGATGAAGTAGAAAAAGTTCGCCCGAATCTGCCGTATGGTACTGATGGTATTGTTGTCACTGTTGACCAGAATGAATTACAAGAAATCCTTGGTGTAGTAGGAAAAGCCCCACGATATTCTGTAGCATTTAAATACCCAGCAGAAAAGTCTACAACTACAGTTTTAGATATCACTGTGAATGTGGGTCGCACTGGGGTCCTCACTCCACTGGCACATTTTACACCTACACTCGTGGCTGGTTCTACTGTTTCCAAAGCTACGTTGCACAACATGGATCAGATAGAGAGACTCGATATCCGTATAGGTGACACTGTGGTTATTCAAAAGGCAGGGGATGTTATTCCTGAGGTAGTCGAGGTTCTCGTCGGTATGCGCACAGGAAAAGAAAAGAAATTCAAAATGCCAGATACCTGTCCTGTGTGTAACGCTGGTGTGGAAAAGAGAGACACCTCCGAAAACCAAAGCTCCTCTCGTAAAAGTATTATCGAAAGCAGGAAAAGTCCTCGAAGAGACGGTCTGGCCGAGCGTGGGCGCGTTGGAGATCCGAGGACCTCGATGAGAGGAGCTTTTCCTGCTGAAGATAAAAGAACTTCCGTAGCGTTCTACTGCACAAATAAAAATTGTAGAGCAGTGAATCAGCGAGCGATGCAGCATTTTGTAAATGCATACGAGATATATGAGATAGGTCCAAAGATTTTGGACAGATTAAAAGAAGAGGGTCTGATTAGTGACTCTGCAGATTTATTTGCTCTAGAAAAAGCTGATCTTTCAGGCCTGGAAAGATTCGGAGAAAAATCTGCCGACAATATTATATCTTCTATCGAATCTCATAAAAAAGTTGAACTCTGGAGATTCATCTATGCATTAGGAATACTGCACGTAGGAGAACAGACATCGCATGATATAGCTGACCACTTTGAGAATCTCGATAAAATTAGAAAAGCGACACTTGAAGAAATAAACAATATAGAAAATATCGGCCCGGTAGTTTCTGAGAGTATTTTTAATTATTTTAATCAAAAAGAAAATATTCATTTTATTGAAAAGCTTTTTGCAAATGGTGTAGCGATTGAGAAAATAAAAAAGAGCATTGATTCAAAATGGAAGGGGATGACATTTGTCCTTACGGGAACACTCTCTACTATGAGCCGTGATGATGCAAAGAAAAAGATACTCGCAAATGGTGGCAAGGTGTCTAGTTCTGTATCTGCCAAGACTTCGTATGTAGTAGCTGGCGTTTCTGCTGGATCTAAATACACTGAAGCCCAAAAGCTAGGTGTCAAAATCCTTTCTGAAGATGAATTTTTAAAGATGGCATAGAAAAAAGGGAGCTGACATGGTCAACTCCCTCTAATTTCTTTCATGGCTTCTCTTAATCTTTTTTTGATTAAGTACTTTGCGGCTTTTTTACCAATCCACGATGTCGCAAAAATATTTTCCATTATTTGAAAAATAAAATAACTATTTTTTTCAAATTCTTTCAATATTTTTAGCCTCTCTTCTTTGTGCCAAGATGCAAGCTGATCACTATTTACTAAAGGATTTTTTCCTTTCAATAAAATATTTTCATCTATATTGTGCAAATCCGCATCTTCTTTTGAAATAGTGATAATACCTAGATTGGCATCATGATTAAAATCATTGACCCAATCCATCCTAGTAATAAAACCATTTAGTCGATAAGCTAGGTCCATACATTTATTTGTATTACCCCTTAGTACCTTGGAAACAAAAGATACAAATAGTAGATCTTGATAATTAGCAAAGGACGATAATTCTTCCTTTGTTCTCAGCGAAGGGAAAAATCTGGATTCATTTTCTTTTATCATATAACTCCACAAACTAAACACATCATCTTTCAATAAGATTTTATGTTTTTCAGATTGAGAAATTAGGAACAAAAGTAGCAAATCTTCTTTTCTAGTGATTTGGATTTTGTTGACATCTGAGCATTTCATTAATTGGTTCACGAATACTCTTTTTTCTTTTAGGTAATCTTCGTGTTTTA
>JBAYVZ010000002.1:0-100408 GCA_041674285.1 Minisyncoccota bacterium | reverse complement strand
TAAAATGGCCTCTACAAGGTCTCCGTGGGGGTCAATGATACAAAACCCATTACCGCACTTAATATCGCTAATAGCCATGTTTAAAAGAAGAGTCGATTTACCTACTCCCGTTCTACCTAGGGTGTATATATGGCCAAGTCTGTCGTTCTGGTAAATGCCAAAAACTCTTTCATCGTTTCTAAAGTTAACTTGCCCTATGGGTGTGATTTGTTTTCCATTTTCATCTTTCATATTTAAAGTATATGGAAGATTTGAAGGGAGATAATGGTACAGGAATTAACAACAAATTGGTAATTCCTGTTAGATGTTTATTATTCTGTCATTTGGGAAAATGAAGTAGTGAGAAAAGACTTAACCCAATTATTTGAAGAATTTATTTCAGAATGTAGATACTCTCGTAGGTTACGACCTGAAACAATTAAAAGTTATATAACTGTATTTCAACATTTCTGCACAACTATGCCAGAGATTGATTCTACACAACTTATAAGTACTCAAATACTTCATGAATTTTTCAAGAGAATTCAAACCAGAAGACGTTTAATTGGACGAGATAGATTTAAGGTGGGATTAAGAGATTCAACCTTAAAAACTTATAGTAATAAGCTAAATGCATTTTTTGTTTGGTTAGTTCAAAAAAGATTAATTCCTGAAAACCCTTTAGATTATGTAAAGCTACGTACACCTGAATACGTAGATCAAAGGGCACTTCCAAATGAAGAAATTCAAAAGCTTTATGCATCGGTAGTGTTAAATTCTCGTGGAAATTCACTCCTTCAAAGTAGGGATACGGTTATGATAAGTATTTTGTTTTTTTGTGGATTAAGAAAAGGTGAATTTATTTCACTTAGGGTAACAGATATTGATTTTAAAGAAAGAGTCCTTACAGTAAGGGCTGAAACATCCAAATCCAAAAGAACTCGATATGTACCAATCCACCCAACTTTGTACTACCATTTAGAAAGCTATTTTAAGGAACGCAATAGATTAGGCTACAAAACACAACTTTTGATTGTTTCAAATAATCAGGATAAGGGGCTTTCCGTTTTTGGATTAAAACATTGGACAGAGAATCATATTAAGAAGTCCGGTATAAAGTTTCATTTGCATAGATTCAGGCATTCATTTGCCTGTAATTTGGCCAAGAATGGGGTTCATATTGTGAAGATTCAAAAGCTAATGGGCCATGCTGATATAAAAATGACTCAAACATATCTGAGGTCAATTTCAATGGAAGATACAAGAGATGATATTGGAAAACTTTCTTTTGGGTAAATACCTACTATTTAATTATTGAAACCCTTCAGCAGTTAAATTAATTTTTTAAAATATCATATTTATCAATCAAATAACTAAAAGTCTTACCTCTATTAATAAATGCATCTCTTATTTCGCAAGCATATAAAATTTCCTCTTTGTCTGTAGAAAATTCATGACCTAAGTATTCACCACTTGGACTGTATATCATTTTAATAAGTTGTGTTCTGTCAAATAACCAATAATCAAAAATGTTTTGACTAGGCTGGATATCTTTTAATTTATTAAAATCATTTTGTTCCATAAATACAAGTTCAAAACCTGCAAAACTCTGATTAAAATAACCAACATTAACTTCAAATTTAAAATAATCAGAAATTGGATCAGGTATAACTCTTGCTCTAATGTGCCTTTTCCCATTTAAAACCTTATCAGAATGAATAGATACATATTCATTTAAGCCAGCACTCATTTCATTGTTACCCGTTTTTAAATATGAAGAAATCAAGTCCATTTCTTCATGAACTATATATACTGGTAAAGTTTCGAGTCTGAATGCCTCATTTTCATAATTATTTAAACATTCCAATAAGGTCATAATAAGTGATTTTAGATACCTCTTTTAATAATTTTTTCAATAAGTGATTTTGGGATAACTACCATATCTTCTCCTTGGGGGATAAGAATAGTATTCCTCTCTTCATTGGTTATTTTAAAACCCTGAACAATTATTGAACCATTTGATGATTCATAAATAGTTGGGCATGAACTTCCGGAGCATGTGCCACCATCAAGTTCTTTACTTTCTGAGCATAAAATTTTCAAGTCCATGTTTATGATATTTATAGTGTATCACAAAGTTTAATAAAAAAAAGTTAAAATAACAATTATTCTTCGTAATCTATAAGTGAGTCATCAATAAAGCTTTGAAAATGTAGCGGATATAACTTTCTAATTTTACCCCATCTCTTTTTAACAAATGACCACTTAAAAAGCACTTTCATGTCAATGACCACCCGTTCCCATAACTCTAATGGGATAAGCTTCTTTTGATTTAAGGAATAAATTTCATATGCATGGTTTATTAAAAAACTACCTAAATATTCTTCCCTTACTGTGTCAGGATCTGATTTCTTTGCATCTGATAGTATTTTAATATCATGCTTATCTTTAATAATAGAAGAATAAAGCTCTCGGAAGTTTTTGTAAATTGAACTTATAAAATTTGCCTCAATAAACTGCCTTTGTAATTCTATTTGTAATTGAGCATTTTGAAGACTTCTTTGGCTGATTTTCCATAATAAAAAAGTCCCTACAGTATAAACAACAGTAGAAAAAGCTGTTATAATAGCGGCTATATCAGTAATATTTAGTTTTTGATACATATTTAGGTTTTTAATAGCTTTAATTTAGATACAATTAAAGCTATTTTGTTAAATTTCTATTAAATATTGTTTATTTTAAGGTGTTTACCTCTTAAAGAAATGAAGGCTGATATAGAGGTTATGAAAATCGGAGAATTCTAATGATGGAAGCATGCCTTAAATATGATATAGTATGGCTTGTAAAGCCGTAATAGCTTAGTGGCAAAAAGTACTCCCTTGGAAAGGGAAAGAGCCTGAGTCCGATTCTCACTAGCGGCTCAAATACAAATAAATGGTATAATTGTAGTCTATACAGCTAATTACTAGAACAAAATGGATATAAAAGTAAACGGAATAAAGGCGTTAAACGGCAAACATCTTGATATGAAGTTAGGTGATTTGATGGTATTTTATGGTGGAAATAGTTGTGGAAAATCTTCAATTATAATTGGAGCTGTACAGTATTTTATTTTGGGTGGCAGAGAATCAGGCATAATAGCCGACTATATTTCACCCCAAAGATTTAATACCACGGATGAAATAAATGCAGATAGGTTTGGTCATACTGAAGATCAAAACACAACTCCAAGACTAAGCTTTGGAAATGGTGGAGAAATCCCAGGCCCAGATCCAATTATTGAATTGAGTAGACAAGACCCTGAAACCTTAGAGAGAATTTTAGTTTGGTTTAATTCCGTTTTTGAGGAAATTCAAATTACAAAGGAGGAACTTAATAGATTTAGTTCACGGCCTAAAGTTACAATTGGAGGTCATGCCCCAAGATTACAAGGAACAGGCACAATTGCTGTGCTTTCTATAATTATTCAATTATTTAATCCTTTGATTAAAGTACTTGCAATTGATGAACCAGAATTGAGTTTGGAACCAAGAATGCAAAAAAAACTTTTTGAATTAATAAAAGAAGCTGCATTTGGAAGAAATGGAGTACCTAGAAAAAAGGTGCTGATTGCTACTCACTCACACCTATTTATGGATAGAGATATTATTCTTAATAACTATCAAGTTACAAAAGTAGAAGGGCAAATAGCAATTAAACAAATAACTACTCAAGAAGAATTGAATGAGGGTATATATAATTTACTTGGCAGTAGTCCCACTGATCTTCATTTCCCAGGTAATATAGTAGTTGTTGAAGGTAGAAGTGATAGTGTTTTTTTAAGGGGTGTTTTAGGTGAAATGGTAAAAACCGGAATTTGTAATAATAGAAGTATAGTATTTCATTTTTTGGATGGATATGACGAAGCATTAACAGGAACAAAGGCAGTTGTTCAAATGCTAAAGACTCAGGCATATGTTCCTGTTTATTTAAAATTAATATGTGGGATTTTTGATAATCCAGCTCAGAATAAGGGTCTCATCGATGAAATAAGAGATTTTATGGGAGATGCAGATGCATCTCGATTTATTTTATTGGAGAAACCAGCAATTGAATTTTATTACCCAGTAGAAATTATATCAGAAATATTTAAAAAGCCGTTGACTGTTGAACAATATGAAAGTGAAGTAGTAATATTTTTGGATTATGCGAAATCACATAGAGGTGTAGGCGTAATGTTTGGTCAAAAAATTTCGAAAGTTGAACTCGCATCAAATGTGGTATCTAGCTTTGCAAAATATGGGATATCTAAAATTGATAAGCAAATAATTGAACTTTTGTCTTTGTCCGTAAATTTGGCTTTTAAATAAGAAAGTCATACTATATAAAGTATATCTTAAAATAAATAATCATGTTAGCAGCATTATTTAAAGCATCATACAATAATTCAAGCGACCACAACACAGAAGGTGGAGTATGTGGAACAGCTTTTTTTATTGATAGTAAAACAGCCTTAACAGCTCATCATCATTTTAATGATGATGCATTCAAGCCTAATGAAGGTTTTTCAAATTTTAGATATTGGCTTCTCCTAGAAGATGGTAAAGCTATTTTAATAAAAAAGAAGTATTTACACTTTTATCCTAATGTAGATACAACAACAATCTGTTTTCCAGATGATGTTTTTGGGGGCGAGAATAAAAGTACTGCAGCGTCTACAGAAAAGGGTGAAGATTTTGTCTTAAAAGGTTTTTTGGCAAGTGTTCCTGGAAATCCAGGAGCAAGGGTAAAAATGAAATGGGAATCTTATGACAAACTGGGTATTGATAGTTTTGATTTGACCTCTGTTATTTCTAGTATAAATGGTACTATTTTAGACATTGAAAATAAGACAATAAATTCCCCTGATGTTAAAGTTCAAGATAAAGATTTTATTGAACTCTCTTGCGGTGGGAATGTAGGGCTGTCTGGTGCCCCTTTAATAAAGAAGGACACTGATGAAATAGTAGGTTTAATGTCATATGGGTTACCCCACTCCGTTGTTAAAAAAGACAGGATATTTGCTATTTCTATCGGAGAAGTATTTAAAGAGATTGGTCTTTAATAACCTTAAAAAATGTTCCAAAAACTGGTAGGTTGTTCTGCTGATTTATTTTATGCTAAAATGAGTAAGTCGTAACAATTATTAGTTTTTAACAGATCTGGAGTGATTTATTTAGAGTTTTTGAGGGAGAAAAGAGACCCGCAAAATTCACTGCTTTACTAAGCTAAAAACTAACTTTTGCCTTGATATCTAATGATATTTTCTAAATAAGCCACTACTAATTTATTGGTAAGACAGAGACCATGGGTCCGATTCCCATCGACGGCTCAAAAGACGCCTGCGCGTCATAGCGCCTCTTTAGTTCAGTGGTAGAACAACGGTATCGTAAACCGTGAACACCAGTCCGATTCTGGTAGGAGGCTCATTGATTTAACTATGTTTTTAATGTATAGTTTTTAAAAACCAAAACAGTATGCACATGTCAAATCAACTAGAAATTTCCGTAAATAAATACGGAGGAGTCGTTCTGGGAACGGCCAATCACTACAAAAATGTTTTAGCTTATCATGAGAATGGGGGAAGTGGTAGCTCAAAGACTATAAATGTCTGTTCAGCTTCTGGTAAAACCACTGAACTATTGCGTGGAATCACTGATTTGTTTGAACTGCATGAATTAATTCCAAAAGATTCATATCAGAAACTCATTAAAAGATTTTTAGATCAGTTCAAATTCAATCACATCAAATTAATTGGAGAACTTTTTCAAGATCAAAAACCCAGAGGAAGAAATGCTAAAGATCATTTCATGCTTCATTACGGAAATTTGAAAATGATCATAGATTCTATGGATTTTAGTGACTTTTCAATTAACCAATTTAATCATTCTACAAAGAAAGCTGAAATATTGGGATTTGGGGAGTTGGCTAGTTCAGCAATTTTTAGTGATTATTTTAATGCTTTCGAAATTCGAAATCTTTTACTAGATTCAAGGGAATTTATCAAAACTGCGAGTCCTGGAGTTGAAGACGCTTACATGTTTGATTACACAAATGCTCCAGTAGATTTTGAAGAAACAAAAAAAATCTGCATCCCTAAGTTCACTTTTTCTTTTGAGAATTATGACATGATAGTTTGTCAGGGTTTCGTGGCAAAAGATTCTCGTACAGGTAAAGATACATTACTGGGGGATGATGGGTCTGATTACTCTGGCGCAGTATTGGGGGTAACTCTGAGAGTAAAAGATGTGTCTTATTTTAAAGATGTAGATGCCGTTATGACGGAAGATCCGGAAAAAAACCCTGATGCACGAGCTATCTACGACATCTCCTACGAGGATTATGACAAATTGTGTCAAAAAAATGGTGGGGGCCCTGTACGTAGGGATTCTGTAGCTCTTTTGGGGAGTTCTAGTATTCCAACCTATGTAAGGTTCGTCGATCGTCCTTTTAGTAAAAAATACACAACTATTCATTGATTGTTGTTATTAAAGTAAATAAAGAGGGTCTGCTTTTGCAGGCCTTTTTTTATTACCCATTTTTCAGGTATAATAGGGGGATATGCAAGACACCAATGATATACAGGCACAGATCGATACATTAGAGCAGGAGATGCAGGGTCCTGATTTCTGGTCCGACAAAGTCCGCGCTCAATCTACTATTAAAAAACTTCAAGAATTAAAAGATGAATTGCTCGGTGCCGAAAAATACGACCGAGGTAGTGCGATACTGTCTATACTGTCCGGCGCAGGGGGTGATGATGCCGAGGATTTCACTGCTATGCTAGTACGCATGTATACAAAATATTTTGACCAAAAAGGATTTTCTTATTCATTGATCCATCAGCATGAGAATGATCATGGTGGATACCGAAATATTTCTTTTGAGGTAGGAGGTAAGAATGCTTATGGATTGCTGAAGAATGAGTCTGGCGTGCATCGACTAGTCCGTATATCACCATTCAATGCAAAGTCTCTCCGGCATACATCATTCTCTCTCGTAGAAGTGATTCCAAAATTTGATAAAAATAGTGATCCGATAGAGATACCCGCAGATGACCTTAAGATAGAATTCTCTAAATCTGGAGGCCCTGGTGGTCAGAATGTGAACAAGAGGGAGACTGCAGTTCGCATAGTGCATATCCCTACGAATCTATCTGTGCATGTCGCTACAGAGAGATCCCAAGAACAGAATAGGGATAGAGCGGTGGAGATGCTAAAAGGAAAGCTGTTCAAGAAGAATGAAGAAGACAAAGCTAAAATAGCACTGGGTATGACTCCGACAAAGACCACAGAGATAGAGTGGGGTAATCAGATTAGGAATTATGTGCTCCATCCATATAAATTGGTAAAAGACCTAAGGACTGGGGTAGAGACTTCAAATGTCGATAAAGTATTAGAAGATGGAGATATAGATGAATTCATCGTTGCAGGACAAAAACTCCAATCGGGCAATATTTAAAAAATATATAAACACTGTATAATAGAATAATAAAATGATTTACTTCAATAATGTTACAAAAAAATATGCAGAATTCGACACAGAGCCATCACTCGAAGATGTAACCCTATCTATAGCTCCAGGGGAGTTCGTGACTGTAGTCGGTCACTCTGGCGCAGGCAAGACCACTCTAACGAAGCTCATCCTAGCAGAAGAAAAGCCTACATCAGGTACCGTTTCTTTTCAGTCTGTGGATATTCATAAATTATCTGAAAAAGACCTAATGAAGCTACGTCAGAGAATCGGTGTAGTTTTTCAAGATTTTAGATTGATTCCAAATAAGAATGCTTATGAGAATATAGCCTTTGCTATGGAGGCTATCGGCCGTGATGATGACGAGATAGATTCAGATGTGAATCATGTACTGGCACTGGTAGGTCTCGAGAATAGGGCACTACACTTCCCACACCAGCTCTCAGGAGGAGAAAAGCAAAGACTAGCTATCGCCAGGGCGATAATAAATCAGCCGGACATCATAATCGCTGATGAGCCTACGGGGAATCTAGATCCAAAGAATGCTCACGAGATAGTGAATATCCTCAAGAAGATAAATGCATTAGGTACTACAGTAGTGCTGACTACTCACAACAAGGGTGTAGTAGATAGCCTCGGAAAACGTGTAGTGACACTTGAGAATGGGCGCATTATTCGTGACGATAAGGAGGGTAAGTATGTGATATAATAAAAATATATGTCTTGGAAAAATACTAAAAGAACAATTCGTGCTGGTTCCCGTAGCTTCTTCCGAAGTGGTTTTACATCCGTCTCTGCTGTGCTTGTGATGGTCATCACACTATTCGTCATCACAGGCTTGTTTTTTGTTCAAGCTTCTTTGACTACAGCTCTTTCAAATATGAAAGACAAAGTAGATGTGACTGTATATTTTGTCCCTCGTGCTAATGTAGACACAATAGAATCCATAGAGGTTGCTATCAAGAAAGCTCCCGAGGTAAAGAGCGTGGAGTATGTATCAGCAGAAGAAGCTCTATCTATATATAAAGAAAAGCATTCAAATGATAATCTTATTCTTCAGGTTTTTGATATTTTAGATGAGAACCCACTAGGAGCATCCCTAAATATAAAAGCAAAAGATCCAGCTCAGTATGAGAGTATTCTAAATTATCTAAAGAGTGATAGTGTGCTGTCTGCAGGCATGCTCTCTGTTATCGACTCTGTGGACTATAGTCGCAACAAACTAGTAATAGATAGATTGAATAATATAATAGACGGCGCTCAGCGTATGGGATTTATGCTGGCTGTGATTCTAGTCTTTATATCTATCATAATTACTTTCAATACTATGCGTCTGATCATATATATGTCTCGCGAGGATATCAGTGTGATGAAGCTCGTAGGTGCTGGGAATAAATACATCCGTGGTCCATTCATCATCTCTGGTATATTGGTTGGATTATTTGCATCAGTCATCAGCATACTATTATTCTGGCCGGCATCATACTGGCTAGGTCACTCAATGACAGATTTCCTAGGTATTGATCTTTATGCATATTATAAATCTCAATTTGTTCAATTATTCTTTATCCAGATTATTGCAGGTGTAGCTATTGGTGCAGTGTCGAGCTTCCTCGCTGTACATAAATATCTAAATAAATAAATTATGAAAAAGACTGAAAACAATTCATCAGCCAAGGATGTGTCTAAGTGTAAGTATGTTTTTGTCGTCGGTGGAGTTATCTCTGGGGTGGGAAAGGGTATAGCAGCTTCATCCATCGCTCGTATCCTACAGGATCGTGGTCAGGTAGTGACTGCAATCAAGATTGATCCGTATATAAATATAGATGCGGGTACTATGAATCCTACAGAACATGGAGAAGTCTTTGTGACAAATAGCGGAGATGAATGTGATCAGGATATGGATAACTACGAGAGATTCCTGAATATAAATCTAGAACATATAAACTACATGACTACTGGTCGTGTGTATCAGTCAGTCATAGAGCGTGAGCGCAATTTGGGATACGGTGGGGCATGTGTCCAGGTGGTGCCTCATATACCACTCGAGGTTATTGGCCGTATCGAAGCAGCTCGTGACGCCGTAGGAGCAGATGTAGTAGTGATCGAGATCGGAGGTACTGTGGGTGAATATGAAAACATTCTATTTCTAGAAGCTGCCCGAATGCTCAAGATTAAGCATCCAAAGGATGTATTCTTTGTGATGGTCTCATATCTGCCGATACCTTCCAAGGTGGGCGAGATGAAGACAAAGCCTACACAGCATGCAGTCCGCACACTGAACTCTTCTGGTATTCAGCCGGATATCATAATCGCACGTAGTAATCAGCCACTAGATGAAAAACGTAAAGAAAAGCTATCAATGTTCTGCAACGTATCAACAGAGAGAATAATCTCTGCCCCTGATGTAGATAGTGTCTACGACATACCTATCAATTTTGAAAAGGAGGGCCTGGGCGATATGATCTGCGACGTAGTATCTATGACTTGCGATCCATCAGACAATCCTGGGTCACGTGCATGGAAGAAATTTGTAAAATCTACACACAATACAAAAGGCGAGGTAAAGATCGCTGTGATTGGTAAATATTTTGATACAGGAGATTTTACTTTTTCTGATTCATATCTGTCTGTTATCGAAGCTATAAAGTACTCTGCATATGCAGTCGGTCGCAAGCCAGTACTGACATGGCTATCATCTACTACTTTTGAAAAAGACCCAAAGAAATTAAAAGAATTATCTAAATACGATGGGGTAATAGTGCCAGGTGGTTTCGGTACTCGCGGTGTAGAGGGGATCATAAAAGCGATCGAATATACCCGCAAGAACAAGATCCCATACTTTGGGTTATGCTATGGTATGCAACTACTCGTGATCGAGTATGCTCGTAATGTACTAGGGCTCAAAGATGCACACACGAGAGAGGTGAATCCAAAATCTACAAATATCATAATTGATATTATGGAGAGCCAAAAAGAGAATGTAGCTACAAAGCGTATGGGAGGATCGATGCGTCTGGGTGCATACACTGCAGTCTTGAAAAAGGGTAGTGTGGCAGCAAAGGCATATGGCAAGACAGAGGTGAATGAGCGCCACCGCCACCGATACGAAGTGAACAATGATTATGTAGAGAGGTTAGAAAAAGCAGGATTGGTATTCTCTGGAAAATCTCCAGACGGACATCTATGTGAAGTAGCCGAGTTAAAATCTGTAGATCACCCATTCTTCCTTGGTACTCAGTACCATCCGGAATTCCTAGCTCGACCGCTTGATCCGCATCCACTCTTCACTGCATTTATGAAAGCTTGTATAAAGAAGTAATATATAAAATTCCCCAACAGTCGAACTGGTGGGGAATTTTATATTTATTATGCTAGTGTTGCTTTTCCGTCTCTGATCTTTGTATTCTTGATGATTTTCAATATCTCATCTTCATCATCAGTGATAGTGTATAGGTCAAAATCTTTTTCTGCGACAGTTTTGAATTTATCTACCATCACACTCTTGATAGCATTTTGGAATGGCATCCAGAACTCTGTGCCTACTAGTATGATCGGTACATAATCAATTTTTTTAGTCTGGCGTAGTGTGAGCATCTCGAACAATTCGTCGAATGTACCAAATCCTCCAGCAAAGAATAGACAAGCCTCAGTAGTGTAGGACATAGATATTTTTCTTGTGAAAAAGAAATAGAATGGTACTACATCTGTGACATATGGATTGGTCTTTTGCTCAAAGGGGAGCTTTATAGTCAGACCTACTGATTTTCCACCTGCATCATATCCTCCGCGATTTGCCGCCTCCATGATACCGCCACCTCCACCGGATAATATAGCTGCACCTGTCTCCTCGGATATACGCTGTGCTATTCTGCGAGCTCGAGCGTACTCTGGGTGATCTTCTAGTAATCTTGCTGAACCGTAGAATGTGACAGAAGGACTAAAAGACTGGATCATATCGATACCTTGCCTGAATTCCTCTTGGACCATACATAGCTTTGTCTCCTCGCTGTCATCTCCGTATAGAGTCACACAACCTTCCTTTATATCCTCAATTGTTAAATTCTTTGGTCTAAATACTTGTGGTTCTTCTTTCATCCTTTAATAATAACCCGCCGTACTATATTTTTCAATTGTTTTTTATCTATTTTGTGGTAATATATGCCTATTGCATCTATGGATGTATTGTTTAAGTGTTTATTTTGCCTGATCGTCCCCGTGGTATTGGGGGAGTTCTTGAAAGATATAGTAATAGTATTGCCTGATCGTCTAATGGTAGGACAGCGGTTTCTGGAACCGTTAATTGGGGTTCGAATCCCTATCGGGCAGCAAAAGGAGCGTAGCGGATATTTGCGCCCGAAGCATATGAACTGCTTCATATGCGTTAGGGATTCGAAGACCTTTTCCATATGAGTGTACTCGCGAATGGAAAAGCGTGTACTGATCCTGTAAGGATCGAAACTCCCTATCGGGCAGCCAATGGTATAATAAAATTTATGGATAAAAATAAATTCCCGACACCTAATTTAAACCCCGATGAAAATAAAAAACTACTTGAAAAAGAAGGTGATGAAAGATGCGCAGATTGGCTGGCTCGTTTCCCAGAAAAAGTAGTGTCTCCAGAAGACAGGAGGGAAGCTGGTCCAGAAATTGTAGAATTTGAAAATATGATTGCTGATTTTGAATCAAGACATTCTCTCGCAGAATTAAATTCTATTATCGACCTTAAATCAGAGGATGCACCCAGCCATCCAATTCGTGAGCCAGCTCGGCTAGCATTGATACCTGTCGTTGCACTGATGAATACTTTAAAAAATGAGACAAATATTACAGAAGAAAAGCATCAAGAATTAAAATCCCAATACAAAATTCTCTCACGAGCCGTGGGGATGATAAACAAAGGCAAAGTTGATCATGATAGATAAATCTATGAAAAAATCTGTTGATATAGATAATTACATAAAAAAGTTTCCGAGTGATGTTCAGGTATTGCTGAATAAAATGCGGGCGACTATACGCAGGGCTGCCCCTGACGCAGAGGAGGCTATAAAGTATGGCATCCCGACATTTGTATTGAATGGTAATTTAGTTCACTTTGGTGGATTCAAAAATCATATAGGATTTTATCCTGCGCCATCAGGTATCAAGAATTTTAAAAAAGAATTGTCTATATATAAAAGTTCAAAAGGCGCTGTTCAGTTTCCACTAGGGGAGCCTATCCCATTTGATCTAGTGACTAAGATCGTAGAATTTAGAGTCAAAGAAAATATGATGATATAATTTATATATGAAATTAATAAAAGAATTAACAAATAAAGATCTGGGTTTTGAAGAAAAGAAAGTCTCAAAGTATATACTTCGAAAGGCTGCTCGATCTGTAGTTTTTGACAAGGAGGGTAGGGTAGCAATACTCTATGCATCCAAGAAGAATTATCATAAGATAGCAGGTGGCGGAATTGAATTTGGGGAAAATATTAAAGAAGCACTTGTCAGAGAAATCCATGAAGAAACAGGTTGTACTGCTGTCGTAAAAGACGAAGTAGGTGTAATTATAGAATACCGTGATGATGTTGCTCAACTGCAGATATCTTATTGTTATATTGCGTATGTTAAAAAGCATGGAGAACCACATTTTACAAAGAGTGAAAAAGATGAAGGATTTAAATTGGAGTGGTTTACTGTTGATGAAGCATTAAAGAAATTCAAAAAAGATGATTTGTCTTACTATCATGCAAAGTTTATGAGTACTCGTGATTCTTTATTTATAAAAGAGGCACAAAAAGTTATTACAAATAAATAGTGTTTAAATTAAATCCCGAAAAAAATATACAGATAAATCAAGAAATAATTTCTAAATTTTTAGAATTATATGATATTTATGATTTTACTTTTAAATCGATAGATGAGGGCATTTCCAATAATTCTTTTTTAATAGAAAGTAATAATAAGAAATATGTTCTACGTGTTTATTCTCAAGACAGAAAAACGAATGACGAAATTTTATTAGAAATTAAATTTCAAGATTATCTACGAGATAGTGGTATAAAAATTCCGTTAATTTACAAGAACAATAAAGATGAAGAATTTTCTGTTTTAAATATTGAGGATAAGGATTGGCAATTTTTGTTAATGGAATTTGTGGAAGGGAATAGTATTAATTCTAATATTGACCGTATTTTGATATCTGACATTGCTCGAACTCAGGCAAATATGCATTTACTCGGCGTGCAATTCACAGATTTAGTAAAGGAAGATAAGAATAAGTGGGCCGACTTAAAAGATACTATGGCAAATAGAATAGTATCATTGCCTGTGAATAGTTCAGAGGTTTCAAATTTTGTAGAAAGAGTAAGGGCATATAATTATATCTTAAACCCTGAACTACCTTATGGGTACAATCATCTAGATCTTGATTTTGATGGTAATATAATCGTATTGGACAATAAAGTGAATGGCATAATAGATTTTGATGATCTGAGCTATTCTCCTTCTGTAGTCTGCCTGGGTTATAGTTTATGGAATATTTTAGATGATGAAGGTGTTGAATCTATGAATTATTATTTGGAGGAGTATCAAAAAATACGCCAATTAAATAACCTCGAATTAGACGCTCTGCCTAACGTGATTATGTTTAGAAATTATGTGATTGGTATTATTAGGCTTCTATTATGGGAAGAGGACACCCCACTATCTGATATTGAAGATTTGATAAAATTAGAAAAACAAATACCAAATATAGAATTTAGAGTCAAAGAAAATATGATGATATAATACCTATACGAAATTTATAAGAGAAGTACAAAAAATTATTTAAGAATAAATAATGAAAACAAAAACTAGAATTGCTGGGATTATAATAAGAGATAATAAAATTTTACTTCTAATTGGTAGGGGTTATTCTAATTTGTGGACACCAGGGGGTAGATTGGAAGATGGGGAATCCGATATAGATTGTCTAAGGAGAGAATTGAAAGAAGAAATCAATGTGGATCTTGTGAGTTCAAAATTCTTTAAAGAATATAAAACTTCTAGTTTCTATAATCCAGAAAAAGAATTAATTGAAAGAGTTTATATTTGTGAGGTAAAAGGAGAGATAAAACCAGATGCAGAAATTGAAAGTTTTGTCTGGTTTTCTAAAGATGATTTTGAAAATAAAAAATTTCCTATGATTACTCATACACAAGAAGATCTAATCCCAGATTTAATTACAAGTGGTATCTGGTAGAAAATTGATTTACATCGACAGCTATTATTAAAATATTTAAATATATGAAAATATTATTTGTGTGTGGTGGAAATGTTGGTAGGAGTCAAATGGCTGAAGCAATATTTAATAAGTTTACTGATTTTAAGTATGATACTTTTTCTGCTGGTACAACAGTAGGTATTTTTGACGGGCAAAAATTAAAAGACAGAGACTCATCCGTAAATGTTCTAAAAGTCTTGAATGAAATTGGTATAGATGCCAAAGATAATATTAGAAAAAATATTTCTATTGATTTGATTGAAGTCTCAGATATTGTTATTTCAATGGCAGAAAAAGAGACCTTGCCTGAATATATGAATAATGAAAAAATTACCAACTGGGATGTTCAAGATCCATTTGATCAGTCTCTTGAATTCACTCGCGACACTAGAAATAAGATAGAATTACTTGTTAAGGATTTAATATTTAATAATGATTTATGAAAACATTTTTTATTGTTCCAGGTTTTAAAATGAAAGCTACAGATAGGGAATATAGATGGCTAATTACTTTTCTGAAAGATAATGGTTTCAGAGTGGTTGCTGTACCAGTTCATTGGAATCATAAAACCTTATCACAAAACGCTGAAGCGTTCATTGAATTTTATAATAAAAATAAATCTGACCTAAATTATATTTTAGGTTTTTCATACGGCTCTGTTATTACTTTTATTACTGCAAGTATCTTAAAACCGAGGAAGATCTTTTTGTGTTCACTTAGTCCGGATTTTGCAGAGGATAGACTAACCATAGATAAGAATTCAGTTAGAGATATTGGTAAAAAAAGATTTGATGATGTGAGGACTCGTAGTTCAATTAAATTTGCCAAGGAGCTGGAAGTACCCACAGTTTTGTTCTATGGAGAAAAAGAAGGAACTAAATATCCTCAATTGAAAAAGAGAGCAGAAGAAACTTTTAATTTGGTAAATAAGTCAAAGTTGATTATAGTCAAGAATGCATCTCACAAGATAGATTTTCCAGAATATGTTGACGCAATTAAAAAAGAATTGATGAGTATTTTTTAATTTAGATTTAAAGAAAACAATATATAGCCTGACCGTTGTACTATGGTCAGGCTATTTTTGCTTGCAATACATATTAGCATATGCTAATATTTATTTATGAGTAAAGACAATGTGTATAAAGCATTTTCAAATGAGCAAAGATTGAATTTGCTAAATTGCCTATCTAGGCCCCAAAATGTTGGTGATCTGATGGGGCACTGTACTCTGACCCAGTCTGCACTATCTCAGCATTTAAAAGTACTGAGGGATGCAGGTGTGGTAAAGACTTGCAGAGATGGTAAAGAAGTCGTTTATTGTGTAAAGAGTAAAAAAGTTACACAAATTACAAAATTATTATTAAATCTTAAATAAATATATGACAAAAAAAGTTATCGTGTATTCTACTCCTACGTGTCCGTACTGTGTGTATGCTAAAAAGTTTTTCAATGAAAAGGGTATAGCGTTTGAAGATGTAGATGTATCAAAAGATCGTAATCGTGCTATGGAGATGGTAGACAAGAGCGGTCAGATGGGTGTACCTGTGGTTGATATTGGTGGTGTTATCACAGTAGGATTCCAGCCGGAAGTATTTAGTCAGTTGATTAATAGTTAATCATAATAATATGCAAATTAAAAAATATATTGCTCATATATCTATCGCTGCCATCTTCGTATTATTTATAATTTTTAGATTCAGTGGTGGTGATACAAAATTATCAGGTACTGAATTTGTAAATAGCTATAAAAACACTCCGAATTCTGTACTAGTTGATGTGCGTACTCCAGGGGAATTTGCAGAGGGGCACATAGACGGTGCGACAAATATTGATTTTGAAAATAAAAACTTCATTGATGAAGTACAGAAATTAGATAAAGAAAAGACATATTTTGTGTATTGTAGATCTGGTAGTAGATCTGGCCAAGCAATTTCCATAATGAAATCGAATGGTTTCAAAAATATTTTTGAGCTTGAAGGGGGTATTGTTTCAAATAAAGATGAATTATCTCTTACTATTTCTTCTGGTTCAGATTATGTTGTGGACCCTAGTGACATGCTAGATGGCGTATCTCTTGTTTCTGGAATTGCGGGAGCAGATATTACAGATAAAGAAATAGCTGGCCTGATTCAAATGAGAGAAGAAGAAAAGCTTGCCCGGGATGTATATACTACTCTAGGCGGAGTGTGGGGGTCAAAGATATTTTCAAATATTTCTGCCTCAGAGCAGACACATACTGATTCAGTAAAGATTCTTCTCCAGAGATATGGAATCAAGGACCCCGTTACCAATGATTCTGTTGGAGTATTTACTTCCAAGTCCATGCAGGATCTATATGATGGATTTATTAAAAAAGGAAAGATTTCACTTGTTGATGCTCTTGTTGTAGGTGCTACAGTAGAAGACCTAGATATTAGAGATCTAGAGAATCTTAAAAAAGAGACTACTAAAGAAGATATAAAAATCACATACAACAATCTCCAAAAAGGTTCTAGGAATCATTTGAGGGCTTTTGTAAAAAATATACAATCAAATGGTGGTACATATTCACCTCAATATCTAAGTATTGCAGAATATAAATCAATAATTGATTCGCCTCAAGAAAAGGGAAGATCTAAGCAATAATAAAAAAGACCTGAGGAAACCTCAGGTCTTTTTCTTTAGAGATACATGTCACCAATCTGAATCCAGTCAGTGGTTTTCCTTTTAGGGTCAATTTCAGGATGGTAATTGTGAGGATCAAATAATAAAGATGGGACTGCTCCACGCATATCATTTACTTCATGTAGAGAGTCATCAAAAAATGCTCTCTTGTACCCATCAATACTCTCCACATACTCTCTTTTTGTTACAATTTTAGTTTTACCATCTGGGTCTATTCTTGATACGCAGTGGATGTGTTGTATCGCACCTTCTAAATGAGTGTCTATCATGTATTTAATGACATCAAAACCTGTAAATTGTCTTGCTGTTAGTGTATGTAGGATATACTTTTCTCTCAGGGCCCTGATAACTTTTGGGGCATTTTTCATCGGCTGTACGTCTTTGTGTCGTTCTAGGGACATAAGATAATTTTCATTATACAACTTGTAAAACTGCCTCTTGGTGATAGATAGGTCTCCGGTATGCTTTTGGATTATCAATTCGATCTCACTTCCACGATTTACAATTTCATGTAATTTAATGTCTGTGTTGTAGGTTTGATTGATAAATAAAAGGGTAGATGGGAGTGTATCAAAAGTCATCCCATCAAAGTCAAAGAATAAATGTTCTTTTTCCATATTTGTAATATTTATTTGTTTTTTTATTAGTTTACAATTTGTAGGTATTTTGTCAAATATAAATAAGGCCCGCACTGTTGTGCGGGCCTTATTTATTAATTTATCTCTATATCTACATATAGTATCTCTGGGAATTTTTCACGGATTTTTTGCTCTATCTCGTCTATATGATTGCCGACTAGGCGGGGGATGCGGTCTGTAGTGCGAAACATTAGTTTTGTGAATTCTTTGAAATCATCTTTTATATTATCAAATTCTTCTTGCAGGTCTCCTGATCCGTAGATCTCTTCGTATAGTGGTGAGCCGTTCCACTCCACTGTTGCATATATTCTATACTTGCTAGTGTCTACTGCTACAGATTTGAAATCTGTAATATTTTCTATGCACGGGTCTTGTTGTAGGAATTCTATTATTTCTTCTTGGACTTCCACTTGGAGTGGCTTGCCTATTATGTACTGGTAGTTCTTTGTGATTAGTACTATAGCTAGGATTCCTAGTATGAGTCCGACGATGATACCCACGATACCGTCATATACATGATTGCCTGTTGTGTATAGCAAAAACTGAGAAAGTAATGCGATGATCACACCGAGCACTGCTGCTCCATCCTCGTATACTACGGCTAGTGTCACAGGGTCTGCATCCTTGAATATTTTTTTAGAAAGTTTTCTATTTCCCTTCAATTCTTTTATGGCTACAATCAGTGTGAATCCCTCGATAACAAAAGCGATGATCAATACTACGATACTGATGTAGTTAAATGAAGTCGTATCTCCTCCGTGTCCTAGTAGGGAATCGATAGAGTGGTATATGGTCACACCCGCACCGATGAACAATATTCCACACGCAGATATGAGTGACCAGAAAAATCTCTCGATACCATATCCATATCCTCGGATATGGTCGGCTGGTTTTTGTGATCTTTTTAGTCCTATGAGGAGTAGTGATTGATTCAATGTGTCAGCGATACTGTGCACACTCTCGGCAAACATACTGGCTGATCCGGTGATTACTGCTACTATCGTCTTTATTATCGCTACTAGGGTATTTCCTATCAATGCTGTTATCACAGAAGTAGCACCATGTGTCTTTGTTTTCATAAGGGGTATTATAACATTTTTATTTATAAATATTCGCCTTTTTAGTATTTCTGTATTATAGTGTCATATATGGCAAAGCAAGAAAAAATCTATATATATGGAAAGCACGCATTGGTAGAGGCGCTGACAAATAGTCCTCAATCCGTCAAAAAGGTATTCCTAGCTCGTGAAGACGACAAAGAGCTCGTGTATCTGATCAAAAAAGCAGGAATCACTATATCTCAGCTAGGTAAAGGCGAGGGTGTAGGTGATGTGTCCAGTGATAGCAAGCACCAAGGTGTGATCGGACTATTGTCTCTAGACAAGATTATCCGCCCTTATGAGAAGTTTATGAATGAGTTAGTAGTCACACCGAATACTTCTATAGTTATACTAGGAGAATTAGAGGATCCTCAGAACGTAGGATCTATCATCCGTACTGCGGCAGCGATGGGTGTAGCTGGAGTATTCCTCCCAGAGCATAATCAGGCCCCGATCACTGGCGCAGTGGTCAAGGTCTCTGCAGGGATGGTATTCCGAGTGCCCGTGGTTCAGATAGGAAATATAAACAATGTGATTCGTGACCTAAAAGAAAAAGGTTTTTGGGTGTATGGTCTAGATGGCGAGTCAAAGCAATCTATCAATGAAGAAAATTTTGATACACCTACATGCATAATCATAGGCAACGAAGCTCGTGGTATCCGGGAAAAGACTCGTGAACTATGCGATATCATGCTCCGCATCCCGATGCACCCTCAGTGTGAGTCCATGAATGCCGCAGTATCTACTGCTATCGCACTATATGCATGGAGTTCAAAACACCCAGATTCTGTAAAGATAAAATAAACAAAAATATTTCAAATCCGAGGATTTGAAATATTTTTGTTTCTGGATTGTAGTATACTTGTAGGACAGTTAAATCCTGTATTTTTTTTGTTCGGTGTCTATTTAATAATAAAAATAATAATTTTAAAAATGAAATCAATAATCGGGTATGTAAAAGAGAATAAGTATAAATCAATAATTTTCGCAATTATTATTTTAGTTATTATTTATTTTATATATAAAGCTATTTTCCCAGTTGTGGTGTCTAGCCGTTATGTTCTAGGGACTGCCGAAAAGGGGACAATCGTATCCTCCGTCACTGGGACTGGTCAAGTATCAGCACTGAATCAAATTGACCTAAAGCCTAAAAATAGTGGCACTATTACATACGTAGGAGTAAAACCTGGAGACTATGTTCGCAAAGGGAAATTGTTGTTCTCTGTAGATTCTACCGACGCTAAAAAAAGTGTACGCGACGCAGAGATCGGTTTGAAGAACGCTCAAATATCACTAGATAAATTGAAAATCCAAAATTCAAAAGAAAATCTTACAACAACAGAAAATCAAGCCTACGAAGATGCATTTAATGATACATCATCAGCTTACTTGGACATGCCAAATATTTTGCATAATCTAGATACGATACTGTCTCAGCAAAATCTGTCAGCTTCCTCTGCTCGTATTAGTGGTAGTACAGCTCTTTCCTATCGAGAAAAAGCCGATGCTTCTCTATACAAAGCGGAATTTGAATTAAATAAGAATGTCTTGTCTTTTCGTTCCGTTGATCGTAATTCTTCAAGGCAAGATATTGAATCTGCATTAGCTAAAGCATATATATCAGTATCACTAATTTCAGATGCAGTTCGAGATGTGCGCAATCTCGTAGATTATATATCTAGTGATACCGGTAGGTATTCAGATTTCAATACAAATCAAACAAATTTAATTAGCTATACAAATTCTGTAGATAATCATATCTCTAGTCTTAGCTCCGCCACCAATAATATTAAAAATAATAAAGACTCATATTTAAGTAGTGATTTGGATATACAGTCGTCACTTCTTTCATTGGAACAAAAGAAAAATGCTCTACAGGATGCAAAAGACAACCTAGAAAATTATAGTGTTTATGCTCCTTTTGACGGTGTTATATCTAGTGTATCTGCAAAAATAGGTGACAGTTCGTCTGCATCATTGGTTACAATAATTACTAACCAGAAACTTGCAGTTATTTCTTTTAATGAAGTCGATGTTACAAAAATTAAATTAGGTCAAAAAGCGACGCTTACTTTCGATGCGCTCGATGAAGAGGTGTCTATCGTGGGGTATGTATCAGAGATAGACGGGGCGGGAACAGTGTCTTCAGGGGTGGTTAATTATAATGTAAAAATAAGCTTTGAAGAAGGTGATCAGAATATAAAGACTGGTATGAGTGTGTCCGCGTCTATTATTACTGGAGTAGCGATGGATGTACTGATGGTTCCAAATAGTGCGGTTAAAACAAAAAACAATAATTCGTATGTAGAAGTATTCGACACTGTTCCTCCTCCTGTTAATGATGGACTACAAGGGGTACCTTCTAATGTCACCCCTAGGCAGGTTAATGTAAATACTGGGGTTTCAGATGATTTGAACATAGAGATTACTTTGGGTCTTGATGGAGGTGAAAATATAGTAATAAAAACCATATCAGGTTCTTCTAAGACACCATCAACTCAAGCTCCTAGCTTATTAAATGCTGTCGGTGGAAATAGATCAGGAGGCTCTGCTACTCGTGCAATCAGCAGATAAATAATATGATTGAAATTAAAGATATTACAAAAAGATATGATAGTGGTGGTGAGCCATTCCAGGCCCTCAAGGGTGTATCTTTTAAAATCGAAGACGGTGAATTTGTAGCTATTATGGGTCCGTCTGGTTCAGGAAAATCTACATTGATGCATATATTGGGAGCATTAGATAATCCGACTTCAGGTTCTTATTTTTTAGACAATAGAGATGTCTCTACTTTGTCTGATGATGAATTGGCAAATATAAGAAAAGATAAAATCGGTTTTGTCTTTCAATCATTCAATCTACTTCCTCGTACTACTGTCATACGAAATGTGAGTTTGCCGTTAGTATATGCTGGAGTTGAAGAATCAGAAAGGATAAAGAGGGCAAGCTCTGCACTATTGGCCGCGGGTCTCGATGAACAGCATTTTAACCATCTTTCTAATCAGTTGTCTGGTGGGCAGATACAGCGCGTAGCGATTGCTCGTGCATTGGTGAATGACCCTACGTTGATTCTGGCGGATGAGCCGACTGGTAATCTAGACTCAAAGACTGGGGATATAGTATTAGGAACTTTTGAAAAATTAAATCGTGAACATGGTCGTACTATTATATTGATTACTCATGAACTAGACGTCGCTATGCATGCAGATAGGATTATTCATATCAAGGACGGATTGATTCTCAGTGATAAAAAAACAAAAGTTTAAATAATATGAATCCCGTACGAAATGTGTTTGTTTTATTTTTTACGGATTTAAAAGATAAACTCAGTCGGTATTATTAATGATGAATATAATTAAATACGGAAATGTAGACATTTCCTATTTCATACGGGATGAAAACAAAAGATATTTTAGAAGAGACATGGATTGCACTATCCAGTAACAAAATCCGATCAGGTCTGACTATGCTCGGTATCGTTATTGGTATCGCATCCGTAATCGCTATGACAGCTATCGGTCAAGGGGCTCAGTCCTCGATTCAGGCATCAATACAATCAATCGGATCTAACTTAATTATAGTGACTCCGGGTACGGCTCGTGGACCTGGATTTCAAGTTAGTGGTGGTAGAGGTACTGCCAAGAGTCTAACTCTAGATGATGCGTATGCTATACAGTCCGGTATAGTTGGGGTTCGGTCTGTATCACCCGAAGTTACTAGTCGATATCAAGTATCTGCAAAAGGTACAAATACAAATACATCAGTAGTAGGTACCACTGCCTCGTATTCAGATGTCCGTAATTTATTTGTAGATAATGGATCATTTATTACCGATCAAAATGTAGACAGCTCAGCCAAAGTTGCAGTCATCGGTCCTACCGTTCAGGTGGATTTGTTTGGTGAAGATACTGATCCTATCGGCAAGACCATAAAAATAAAACAAATTAATTTTAAAGTTATAGGTGTAACTCGATCAAAAGGTGGATCTGGTTTTCAGAATTCAGATGATATGATTTTTATTCCAGTCACAACTGCTCAAAAGTTTCTTTCTGGGGATGAGTATGTGTCTAGTATCTCTGTCAGTGCAGAGGACGCAGATACCACTACTGTCGTACAATCAGAAATTACTAATCTGTTGTTGTCGCGTCATGATATTACTGACCCTTCTGCTGCAGATTTTTCTACTTTGAATCAAGCAGATATCATAGCTACAGCTTCCTCTGTCACTGGTACATTTACTATATTACTAGCTGCTGTTGCGGGTATATCATTGGTAGTAGGAGGTATCGGCATCATGAATATGATGCTCACTACTGTAACCGAGCGTACTCGGGAGATTGGCCTACGCAAAGCTATCGGTGCACAGCGTCGTGATATAAATCGTCAATTTTTAATCGAAGCCATAATGCTGACATTTATCGGAGGTGTCATAGGTGTGGCTCTCGGGTGGGGTGTCTCGGCGCTTGTTTCCAAGTTGGGGATACTTCAGACTACTGTATCTGTATCTTCTGTCTTGTTGTCATTTGGTGTCTCTGCTGCTATTGGTATTGTATTTGGTTATTATCCTGCAAAAAAAGCTTCAAAGCTCAATCCCATTGAAGCCCTGAGGTATGAATAACGATTTATTTTATTAGTATTATTAATTATTTAACTAATTATTTTAAACATATGAAAAATATAAAAAAGGAGCATTTCTTGGTTATAGTGATTATTGCATTTATTATTGGTGGAGGGGTAGGATTTTTTGTAGGAAATAGTAGTTCTACTTCGACGATGAAGGGAGGTATGGATTCTGGATTTTCTGCAAAGGGTGGGTCTATGAATAGAGGTCAAGGTGGTATGAGTATGAGAGGTGGTGGTTTTGTGAGTGGCGAAGTCTTGTCTGTCGATACAAATAGTATGGTAGTAAAGATGCGAGACGGTAGTTCCAAGATAGTATTGTATTCTCCATCTACTGAGATTAGTAAGTTTGCTTAAGGTTTAATCTCTGACGTATCCACAGGTAAGCAAGTGATGATAAATGGTACTACAAATAGTGATGGCTCAGTCACAGCAACCTCTGTTCAGATTAGACCGACAACTTTATCTAGATAATAAAAAGCCCCAATATGGGGCTTTTTAAATATTAATTTTATTAGTATACTATCATCTATATGAATAAAATGGGAATTAAAAATTGGGGACCGGTATTTATAATAATTGCTGCGCTACTATGGGCTTTTGATGGGGTTATCAGGAGGTCTTTGTATAGTCTGCCACCTATAACTATAATATTTTTTGAACATATAATAGGCCTAGTCATACTGCTACCTTTTGTTTGGAAGAAAATTATTTTAGAGAAGATAGATAGGCGTAGTTTTTGGTTACTATTACTTGTCGCTATACTCAGTGGTCTACTCGGTACTCTATGGTTTACTACTGCACTTTTGAAAGTACATTTTATATCTTTCTCTGTAGTATTTTTATTACAAAAGATTCAGCCTATCTTTGCCATCACTAGTTCCTCGATTTTATTGAAAGAAAAATTTGAAAAGTCATATATAAAGTGGGCTGTGATTGCTATCATCGCAGCATTTTTTGTGACATTCAAAGATGGCTATGTGAATATGGCTACAGGAGGGGATACTGTGATAGCCGCACTCTATGCTGTGGGTGCTGCATTTGCATGGGGTACATCAACTACATTTTCAAAGATGATACTGACAAAAATTTCCCACGAAGTGACTACTTTCTATAGATTTTTATTTACTGGTGTCATCTCTCTGGTTGTGCTTTTGGTCCTTGGATATGGAGGTTCATTATTTCTACCGACCCTGAATCAGTTCGGCTTGTTTAGTTTGATTGCTGTGTCTACGGGGATGGTTGCCCTGGTGATCTACTACAAGGGTCTGTCTATGACAAAAGTCCACATCGCTACAATTTTAGAACTCACATTCCCATTTGTGGCCATACTCATAGATATGAAGCTATACAATAACTTCTTGTCCGCATCTCAGCTAATTGCTGCTTTTGTGCTTTGTTTTGCTATATATAAAATCGCCCGCATCAATCAATCTGTCCAGATTACAAATTAATCTAAATAGTGTAAAATATTAAAATGGTATTTCAATCAAGACATATAAAAGGTATCGGTCGCGGCAAGAATCTGGGTTTCCCGACGATTAATCTGACTATCCCCGAAGAGATAATGCTCGAAGAGGGTATTTACGCCGCATGGGTAGATATTGGTGGTAGGGCATACAAGGGTGCATTACACTTTGGTCCGGTCCCTACTTTTGGAGAAAAGGAATCACAGCTCGAAGTGTATCTGATAGATGTTACCGATGACAATTTCCCAAATACAGATGGCTTAGATATCGAAGTTGATATAGTAGAATATATACGCGACATACAGATGTTTGATGAGACCGTCGACCTGGTAGAGCAGATCGCTCGTGACGTAGAAAAGGTAAATAGAATTTTAAAATAATCCCATGGACACATTCAGAGAAAAAGAAATAGTTTTGGTCCAGATATTTTATTTGTTTCTCTTGCCCGTGTTTTTATTGTACTTCAATATTATTCCTGGTAGTTATCGTTTCCTGGTTTTATTTTTTGTAGCGATTATGCTTCTCGGTGTTATACATAGAGCGGCTTGGACATATGAAGACATAGGTTTTAAAAAAGACTGGTTGTCAGACTGGAAATCCTACTTGCTATTTACTTTTGGTGCAATTTTTTTCTTGTTGTGGCTCGAGACCCTAGTCCCTCATAATCCGATGATGAATTGGTACGAGAATAAGAAATTTTTATTATTATTTGCCCCTATAAGTATTTTACAAGAGATAGTTTTCCGTGGAGTGCTAATTAAAATGCTATTGAAAGCTTTTGAGGATATAAAGATTGTGATATTTATAAATGCTTTAGTGTTTGCTTTAATTCATGTGATATATGCAAATGCAGTATTTGTATTACCTCTGACTTTTATTGCGGGAATAGGTTTTGCCTGGATGTATATATATAAGCCAAATATAATACTTATATCTATTAGTCATACTATATTGAATTTTATAGCTATGGTTCTAGGGTTTTTCATTATTAGATAATTTTATTGATTGTGCAAAAAATTAATTTTCAAAAAATAAATAAGATTATAAGTCGCAAAATACGCAAAACTGTTGCGGTGAGTTTTTTGACCACAGTAGCTACACTCTTGGTTTTTTGTTTGGTTATTTTTTTGAATAAAAATAGAATTATTGATTTTATTATAACTAGTCAGGATAATCAGATTGTCTCTGTCTACTCAAATATACCAGAGCCTGTATTGGATACTGAGCCTACGCCTGTCGCATCGCAACAGGTAAAGAATCCAACTGTCGTAGACGTAGTTCGTAAATCAAATGTAGCTGTAGTCTCTATCGTGGGGATGAAAGATGTCCCTAAATATGATGTAGTTTACAATGACACCAATGTTTTTGGTGGAATATTTAGAACCCCTACTTATGTCCAGAACGGTACGGAGAAGAAAAAGACTGGTAGTGGGACAGGCTTCCTCATATCTTCTGATGGATATATAGTCACAAATAAGCATGTAGTATCTGATACTAGTGCTTCGTACAGTGTCACTCTGAATAATAGCAAGGTATATGATGCGACGGTTCTTGCACGGGATGATGTGCTAGACGTAGCAATATTAAAAGTATCTTCAACGGATAAATTCTCATATTTGCAATTAGGGGACTCAGATACTATTGAGGTGGGGCAGAGTGTAGTAGCTATAGGTAATGCTCTGGGTCAATTTAAAAATACTGTATCTGTGGGTGTGGTGTCTGGATTGTCTAGGTCTGTAACTGCATCGACTGGCGGGGGCGGATCTGAAAAATTAAGTAAAGTGATTCAGACTGACGCAGCTATCAATCCAGGGAATTCAGGTGGCCCACTGCTCGACATTAATTCTAATGTTATTGGAGTAAATGTCGCTGTTGTTTCTGGGTCTGAGAATATTGGGTTTGCTCTACCTATCAATAGCATAAAGAGTGTTATTGATTCTGTAAAAAAGACCGGTACTATATCTAGGCCTTATGTAGGAGTAAGATACGTCACGATAAATCCAGAGATTAAAAAGAGCAAGGGTCTGACTGTGGACTATGGTGTGTGGATTACAAAAGGATCCAAGGGGGAAACAGCTATTGTGCCAAATTCTCCAGCTGAGAAAGCAGGCATCAAAGAGGGTGATGTCATCCTGGAAATAGACGGTCAAAAGATAGATGAAGAAGGAGATTTTACTTTTCTGATTAGAGATAAAAATGTAGGTGACTACGTAGAATTAAAAGTATTGTCCGGCAACATAATCAGACTAATAAATATTAAACTAGAAAAAGTTTCTTAATAATAAAAAAACAATGGATTTATGATCCATTGTTTTTTTATTATTTTGTGGTAATATCACAAAAAACCCATTTTAATTTAATACGTATGAAAAAACTTAGAATTGCTATTTTGTTTACTGGCGGCGGCAGCTCCGGTGTATTTCTGTCTGAGAAAGACCCGAATTGTGATAAAAATTATGAATTCGTTTGTGCTGTGTCGAGTGCTGAGGGTGCCAGTGGTATTTCGTATTTTCAAAAAATAGGAATACCTTGTATTGTAAAAGATTGGAAAAAATTTCGCACAGATCTTTCATCAAAAGAAAAACGAGCCCAGTATTTTTTTGGAATTGAAACAATACTGGATACCTATCAGGTTGACTTGGTATTGCTCGCTGGATTTATGTTGATTATTCCTAATTCTTTTATTGATACTTATCATAAGAAAATTGTGAATGTTCATCCAGCTGACTTACGGA
This sequence comes from Minisyncoccota bacterium, assembly GCA_041674285.1. Taxonomy (GTDB): domain Bacteria; phylum Patescibacteriota; class Minisyncoccia; order Phycocordibacterales; family UBA9973; genus UBA8515. The sequence continues at coordinate 72,466 of JBAYVZ010000002.1, read as the reverse complement.
TTTTGGGTGATGACAAAAAACCAAAGTACAGAGGCGACAACGCTGTGGTGGGTGCCTTTATGGATGGCCAGTCTGAATTCTGTTCCACTATACATTATGTGGATCCCGGTGATTATGACTGCGGGGAGATAATCTGTGTATCTGATCCTTACAAGCCAGGTGATGTAAACGACCCTGTACTTATTCAGGGAAACATGAAAACACTTTGTGATGGACCGGCTTATCAAAAAGCCCTTGAAATCCTCTGTTGTAAATAATTTTCTAAACCGAAATAAGGAGCCTTTGATCGAAAGATTAAAGGCTCTTTTGTTATCTTGGCTTTTATGGATAAAAGGCATATAATCTGATATATGAATACACCGGAAGATCATACTGATGTTCACATTCGCCCTACTTGGGATGAATACTTTTTAGAGCTTGCAGGCATGGTTGGTACCCGTGGCACTTGTGATCGTGGTAGGGCTGGCTCAGTCATCACTCGTGATAAAAGAATTCTCTCTACTGGATATGTCGGTTCTCCTATAGGTTTACCTCATTGCGATGAAGTAGGTCACGAGATGCATACGGTCACTCATGACGATGGTACAGTGTCTCGCCATTGTATTCGTACTGCTCATGCCGAGCAGAATGCTATTGCAAATGCTGCAAAATCCGGAGTGTCTATAGACGGAGGTACTGTGTACTGCAAAATGGTCCCGTGCTATACATGCGCAAAGATGATTATCAATTCGGGTATCGTGCGCGTGGTGGCATTGCGGGATTATCATGCCACAAAGCAATCAAAAGATATTTTCCAAAAAGCTGGTATTGAGCTAGTAATTATAAATAATGAAGTTGAGCCTTATAAGGATCAATAATAATTTTATGTCAGTAGATCTCAAAGAATTACAAACAGAAGTGATGAGGAATAAGGTTGAGAAAGGTTTTAATACTACCGATATGGCTTTGGATTTTTGTCGTGCCCATGAGGAGCTCTCTGAAGCATTTTCTAAATTCAATAAAAATCAAGACGGAGTAGCAGAGGAGCTTGCTGATGTGATGATATTCATACTCGGTATGTGTGAGATTCTGGGCTATGATTTGGAAAAAGAGTTAGTCAGAAAGATTGAGGTTAATAAACACAGAAAATATATCAAGACAAAATCTCCAGATGGCAAAGATATATTCATTAGAGAAAAAACAGATATTGATCCATAAAATAAAATAATCCCGACCTAGGTCGGGATTATTTTATTTTCTTTCGTAAATTGCAAAATCTAGATTGTATATATTTTCATTGTCGGCATCAAAATGTTCGTTCTTTATTTTACCCCATATGTTCTCATCTATAGCAGGGAAGTATATCTCTGCTTCTTTGTCTTCCATATCGACATGAGTGATATATAGTCTGTCTGCTTTTTAGATCATGATCTTGTATATCTGACCTCCACCGATTATAAATATCTCTTCATCTGGAGTCGCAGTGTTTTTCAGTAGCTCATCTATCTCCTCTGTAGAGTACACTATCTCCACCCCCTCTGGGTGGAATGCTTCATCTTTTGTCAGTACGATATTCCTGCGCCTAGGTAGTGGGCGACCTAGGGATTCAAAAGTCTTTTGACCCATGACGATAGTCCGTCCACTGGTAGTCTCACGGAAATGCTTCATATCACGGGGCAAATCCCACAGTAGGGTATTTGCCTTTCCTAGTTCATTGTTGCGACCTATGGCTGCGATGAGTGATAATTTCATATATTATTATACTGCGATAGGAGCTTTGATCGAATCGTGTGGGTTGTAATCTAAAAGCTCGAAATCATTAATAGTAAAATCTTCAATATTTTTAATTTCAGGATTAATCTTCATTTTTGGCATAGGGCGAATGTCTTGCCTGCGAGACAATTGAATTTCTGTTTGCTCCATGTGATTATTATATAGATGTACATCTCCGCCAGTCCAAACAAATTCACCAGGCTCTAATCCTGTGACTTGAGCGATCATCATTATCAGTATTGAATATGACGCTATGTTGAATGGTACACCCAGGAATGTATCACAGCTACGTTGGTATAGCTGGCAAGACAATTTTCCATTGGCTACATAGAATTGGAATAGGCAGTGGCATGGCGGTAGGCCTGCTTTGGCCATCTCATCGATGTCTGCTACATTCCATGCTGATACTATCATCCTCCTGTCGTTTGGATTTTTCTTTAATTGCTCGATGACATTTTTCAATTGATCTATGTGTCCACCATTTGGTGTAGGCCAGTTGCGCCATTGATATCCATATATTGGCCCTAGGTTTCCGTAATCTTTTGCAAAATCTTCATCTGCTTTTATTTTTTCAATGAATTCTTTTATCCCTTTACTCCACTCTTCGCTACCTGTGGCAGGTACGGGGATATTGTTCCTTATGAGATATGCCTTGTATGGCCACTCGTCCCATATGTGCACATTGTTGTCCGCGAGATATTTCAAGTTGCTATCTCCCCGTACGAACCAAATCAATTCATGAATGATTGCTTTTATGGGGACTTTTTTTGTTGTAAGTAGTGGAAAGCCTTTTGATAAATCAAAACGCATCTGATGCCCGAATATTGATAATGTCCCTGTCCCCGTGCGGTCACCCTTTTGAGAACCCTCATTTTTAATCCTTTCTATTAGATCTAGATATATGTTATCTGCGTGATATTTGTCCATGGATATATTGTACTTTTTTTATACAGAGAGCACCACCCTTGACGATTTTGTATTTTAGGCGTACATTTTAATTAAAATAATTACATTATGGACGACATAAAACAAAATACGCTGTTCAATGAATTGTCTACTATTTTTGTTATATTAATTTTTATTGTTATTTTCCCTTTTATCAAAAAAACTGAACAAGAGAAAATATTAAATAAAAGTAGTATAGAAACACAGCCAAATTATTGGCCAAATTCCGTAGATAGCCTAAAAATCCCAATGCCATTTAAGTCAAAAGCTTATATTCGTGGCGGACCAGATGATTCTGATGTGTACATATCTCGCCCGAAATTAGTCGGGGGCAGGATATGCATCTCTACATGGGGAGCTGTTTTTCGTAAAGGTGAAATTATAAAGGAAAAATTTATTGAAGACACTTGCGCCAAAGATTCTTTTACCTATATCTTTAAAAAGAAAAGATTAGGAGATTACCCTTATGTCTGTGTTCGTTATTTCTTCTATGATAATAACGACACATTATTGTGCACAAAACAGATTGTTGCACACTAAAGCCAGATTTTCCAAGGAAAATACTGGCTTTTTGTTTATCTTTTTACTGTGATAGAATACCTATATTAATCCCTAATTTTTTTAAATCTATATGGCAATGAAAGACAAACAGGTAGAAAAACTTATAAAGGCAGAAGACAAGCGTCAGAAGAGTGTGGTGAATCTAATCGCATCTGAGAACTATGTATCACGGGATGTGCTCGCCGCATTGGGTTCAACGCTGACAAACAAATATGCCGAGGGGTACCCGGGCCGTCGCTACTATGGTGGCAATGAGATAATAGATCAGGTAGAACAGCTCTGCATCGATCGTGCTCTAAAACTATTCAAATTGAAAAATACTGATTGGCATGTGAATGCCCAGCTACTATCCGGATCTCCTGCGAACTTTGCACTGTACTCTGCGCTCGTACCGCTAGGGGAGAAGATCATGGGTATGAAGCTCACATCCGGTGGACACCTCACACACGGACACCCACTGTCTATGACAGGCAAGCTCTGGAAGCCTGTGCAATTCGAACTCGATGGAGAAAGTGAAGTGATAGACTATGATGCACTCATGGAAATAGCAAAGAAAGAGAAGCCAGCGATAATCGTCGCAGGATTCACTGCATACCCACGTACTGTAGACTTCAAGAAATTCCGTGCTATCGCTGATGCATGCGGTGCGATACTTCATGTAGACATGTCACACTTTGGAGGACTAGTAGCTGGTGGTGCATATCCATCACCATTCCCATATGCTGACTCTGTGATGACTACTACTCACAAATCTCTCCGTGGTCCGAGACAAGCACTCCTCTTTGTTAAAAAAGACGAGAGAGGTTTTGACAAGAAACTCGACAAGATGGTCATCCCTGGACTTTTCGGTGGTCCACACGAGAACAATATAGCAGCAGTAGCTATAGCACTGGCTGAAGCTTCAAAACCAGAATTCAAAAAGTATGCAAAGCAAGTAGTGAAGAATGCGCAGACACTAGCAAAAGAATTGAAAAAGCTCGGGTGGCATATCATCTCTGGTGGTACAGATTCACATCTGATCCTAGTAGATACATGGATGGATGGTGCTGGCGTTGCAGGTAGTGATGCGAGCAAGAAGTTAGAAAAGGCAGGCATCATAGTGAATATGAATACTATTCCAGGAGACAAGCGCTCCGTGATGGATCCATCTGGTATCCGCCTCGGTACATGTGCAGAGACTACTCGCGGAAGAAAGGAAAAGGATATGATAAAGATTGCCGTAAAGATGGATAAGATTTTAAGAGGTAAATAATCTATGAAAATATATTTCTCAGGGTCAATAAGCGGAGGGAGGGATTATCAGGTATGGTATGACTTTATCGTAAAACAAATTTCTAATTATGGTGAAGTTCTTTCCGAATTCGTAGCAGATAAAAATATGACAAGCTACGGATCCACAAATATGACTGATGAAGAGATATATACTAGAGATGTAGGGTTGATAGAGGAGTGCGACATCGTCATCGCTGATATCACCAATCCATCCCTTGGAGTCGGGTACGAGATCGCCTATGCGGAAAAATTAAATAAAAAGATTTATTGTCTGTATTTAAAAGTAGAAGGTAAAAAAGTTTCTGCTATGATTGTCGGTAATAAGGATTTTGAAATTCATCCATATACATCAGAATCTGAAATAGTCGAAATCATGCAAAATATTTTTGAAAAATAGTATGGCGCATATTCATGAAAAGATAGATTTTTGTGTAGAAGTATTTATTGTATATAAAAACAAAGTGTTACTTCGTATGCATGACAAATATAAATTCTGGTTATCGATCGGTGGGCATATAGAGCTAGACGAGGATCCTGTGCAAGCTGCATACCGTGAGGTAAAGGAGGAAGTTGGTCTGGATATTAAAATAGTGGGGTCCGCAGATGGTATGGATGAAGATAGTCCGTCGAATCGTGGATATAAATACCTTATACCACCTAGATATATGGGTAGACATCCAGTGTCTGATGATCATGAGCATATTGCACTAGTGTATTTTGCTACTACAGATAGTGATGTAATTGCGGATTCCATTCTTGATCACGAAAAGGGTGTCGAGACAAAATGGTTCACAATGGAAGAATTAGAGAATGCAAGCCTTGTGCCCAATGTACTATTCTACGCATCCGAAGCATTAAAAGAATTAGGAGAGAAATAATTTTATGGATCAAAGACCAAAAGTGGGTATGGGGGTAGTTCTATTGAAAGATGGGAAAATTCTCTTGGGTAAAAGAAAGAATTCTTTTGGAGAAGGAGAGTATTCTGCGCCAGGTGGTCACCTTGAATATGGTGAATCTTTTGAAGAATGTATTCGTCGGGAGATCAGAGAGGAGTGTGGTTTGGAAGTAAAAAACATTAAGTTTTTATATGTATCAAATAATTTTAATTATGCCCCAAAGCATTATGTGAATATAGAGATGTATGCTGAATGGGAGAGTGGTGAGCCTGTAACTTTTGAGAATGAAAAGATTGGAGACTGGGGCTGGTACGACCTAGACAATCTCCCTAGTCCTATTTTTGATTTTACAATGCAGGGTATTGATTCTTATAAAACTGGTCGCAATTTTTTTGATATAGAAAAATAATATGAAAATTCCAACAAAAAAATTAAATACAGGATTTGAAATGCCAGTGTATGGATTGGGTACATGGCAGATGGGGGGTAGATTAGAAAGAGATATTTCAAACGATGACTCTGCTGATATAAATGGAATAAAAGCGGCCATAAATGCTGGTATTACACATATAGATACGGCTGAATTATATGCTGATGGTTATACCGAGGTATTGATAGGTAAAGCTATTAAAGATTTTGATCGATCTACATTATTTATAGCTTCAAAAGTAAAAAAAGAAAATCTTTCATTTGACGGTGTTATAAATTCTTGCAAGAAAAGCTTGGAAAGATTGGGCGTAGATTATCTAGATCTTTATCTGATTCATTTTTGTAATCCAGAAATCCCATTGCAGGAGACAATGAGAGCCCTAGATTTTCTAAAAGAAAATGGTTTTATAAAAAATATTGGAGTTTGTAATTTCACCGTTGAGAGTTTAAAAGAAGCTCAAAGTTATACGAATAATAAAATTGTTTGCAATCAAGTGCACTACAATTTGATTTTTAGGGAGCCAGAGCTGAAAGGTGTCGTTGAATATTGCCAGAAAAATGATATTTTTATTAGTGCATGGAGGCCATTACAAAAAGGAATGTTTTCAGAAGACGCCCCTCAGATTATTTTAGATATGGCTGAAAAATATAAAAAAACTCCAGCTCAAATCGCTATCAATTGGTTAGTTTCTCAACCATACGTGATAACTCTTTCAAAGACTCGTAGTGAAGAACATTTAAATCAAAATCTTGGAGCATTGGATTTTATAATGGATAATGATGATATAGAAAAAATAAGAAAGGAATATCCTGATCAAGAAGAAATTTCTGATGCAGTACCCTTGGGATAAATATATGAAAAAAATAAAAGGAAAACTAATAGTGATAGATGGTACAGATGGTAGTGGTAAGGCTACTCAGGTGGATTTATTGATGAAGAGATTAAAGTGGGATGGTTATACAGTAAAGACTGTAGATTTTCCAGAATACTATCAGAACTTTTTTGGTAAATTCATCGGGCACTGCCTCTCCGAGCAGTACTACAATTTTGTGAATGTTCACCCAAAGATCGCCTCGGTCCTGTACGCGGCAGATAGATTTGAGTCCAAGGGGCAGATGGAGGATTGGCTCGCAAAGGGCTATATCGTGATTGCGAATAGGTATGTGAGTGCCAATCAGATCCATCAAGGTGGAAAGATAAAGAATACAAAAAAGCGCCAAGCATTCATAGAGTGGCTAGACGAGATGGAGCATGAAGTATTCAAGATACCAAGACCGGATGTGATATTCTACCTGAGTCTACCTATAGCTATCAGTAAAGCTTTAATGGCCGAGAGGAATAAAAAGGATGCACGTGCTTATCTAGGCAAGAAGCAGGATGTCCATGAAAAGGATAATAATTTTCTCGAGAATTCTCGTGCGAGTGCACTGTGGCTAGCCAAGACACAAAAGAATTATGTACAGGTGGATTGCTCTATCAAAAATACTCTGCGTACTCGAGAAGATATACATGAGGAAGTGTACGCCAAAGCAATCAAATCCCTCCCAAAAATCAAAAAGGTACCCAAAAAGTAAGGTATTGACAATATATGGTATAGGGGTAGTATGAAGGTAAAATTAAATCCCAATTTTATGTCAAACCACAGCTTAGATCTTTTCAGAAACTATGTTTTTGGAAAGCTGATCAATAAAGAAATTGATCTCGCTTATTTTTCTCGTGTTATCTATCAAGATAATTTTTTCTCAAAAGAAGATTTTGAAGCTACTAAAAATGACTGCTTTGAATACTCATGGAGAGCAAAAGAAGAAATTGATGAATATACATACCGAGAAGTTGTTAGGGCTTTTGATGATTTAGCAAATTTAATTGCTTACGAATCAATAACCCAAGCACTATTTGAGGAGTATTTCTTCACAGCAGAACATATCATTAAACGTTGACACCATTAAAGCAAAAGTCCTCTCGATAAAAAGAAGGGACTTTTTGTTTGCCTTTTTATGTGTATAATTACTTTATATGAAGATCCCAGTAGTAAATGAGCAAGATGAGATAATAGGTTATAAAGATAGATCAGATAGAAACCCTGAGGATATTATTCGTATAACATCTATATGGATTACAGATGAGAATGGTGATGTCTTGATGCAACAAAGAAAATTGGATAAAAAAAATAATCCAGGATTATGGAGTGCAGCAGTAGCTGGAACCGTAGAAGAAGGCGAGACATATGAGAGCAATGCATACAAGGAAATGGAGGAGGAGATAGGAGTGAATGATGTACCTCTTACTATGTCAAAAAAAATGTACGGTGATACTACTGCTGGAAAAAGATTTTTACAGATATTCACTGCACAATTCTCAAGAGAAAAAAAATTGACTGCCCAAGAGAGTGAAGTGGAACAATTAAAATGGTTCACAAAAGAAGAACTATTGAGAGAGTTAAAAGAAAACCCAAATGATTTTGTAGGAGCAATGCATAGTAAAGAAGTTAAGGAATTATTTCTATCATGAAAATAAAAATTAAAAAATTAAAAGAGAATGCAAAGCTGCCACAGTATGCCAATCCGGGGGATGTAGGTACGGATATGTATGCGATGGAGACAGTGGTATTACAACCGGGGGCACATCATATTTTCTTTCATGGATTTGGACTCGAATTCCCGACTGGGTATGCTGCGATAGTGAAGGACAAGAGTAGTGTATCTCGTGCAGGACTCCATACTATGGGTGGTGTATATGACGCTGGATACCGTGGAGAGTACAATACACATCTAGTGAATCTAGGTAGTGAACCGTATACAGTAGAAGAGGGTGACAAAGTCGCCCAGCTCATCATTTACCCAGTAGCTATTGCAGAATTAGAGGAAGTTGATATATTGAGTGAGTCAGTCCGTGGTGAGGGTGCATTCGGTAGTACGGGAAAAAAGTAATATGAATATAAAAATACAGATACAAAATACAATACTAGAAGCTCTAAAGAACCTCGGAATCGAGGCTACGGCTATTACCCTGGAGCATCCTGCTGATTTGAATAATGGAGACTACTCTACAAATGTAGCCATGGCCTATGCAAAGCAATCTGGTAAGAATCCTCGCGCTCTCGCAGACGAGATAAAGATTGAGATTGAAAAGAATCTTCCAAAAGAAATCTCAAAAATAGAAGTAGCAGGGGCAGGATTTATAAACTTTTACCTATCACGTGAATTCTTTGTCGGTAGCGTAAAAGATATTTTGAATAAAAAAGAAAATTGGGGGAAAAATGAATTGTCTAATGGCAAGAAAATAATGGTGGAGTATACAGATCCGAATCCATTCAAGCCATTTCATATCGGGCACCTTATGACCAATGCTATTGGTGAATCTATCGCTCGTATCGTAGAATTCTCTGGTGCAAAGACTGTTCGTGCGAACTATCAAGGGGATGTGGGTCTACACGTAGCAAAAGCGATATATGGATTGCAGAATTTTGGTATGCCAGATGAGAATCTTTCTGTCTCAGAAAAGGCACAGTATATAGGAGTGCAGTATGCAAAAGGTAGTGATGAGTACGAGAATAATCCTGATGCAAAGAGTGCTATAGATGCGATAAATAAAAAAGTTTATGACAAGAGTGATGAAGAGATAAATAAAATCTACGCATGGGGTAGAGAAGTGACACTCGCTGCCTTTGAAAAAATCTATTCACTTCTAGGTACAAAATTCAATCACTATTTCTTCGAGTCTGTCATGGCTCCAATCGGTGAGAAGATCGTCCGTGCGAATACTCCAAATGTATTCGAGGAGTCTGATGGTGCAATAGTATTCAAAGCAGATAAATACAATCCAAAACTACACACTCGAGTATTCATCACTAGTAGTGGTCTGCCACTATACGAGACAAAGGAGATCGGTCTGACAATGACAAAATTCGAAAAGGAAGAAAACCTCGATCTATCTATAGTGACTACAGCTATTGAGCAGGGCGAGTATATGAAGGTAGTTCAACAGGCTATATCACTCATGCATCCAGATCTTGAGAAAAAGATGAAGCATATCACTCATGGTATGATGCGCCTCGCCTCTGGCAAGATGTCTTCTCGCAAGGGTAATGTAGTCACAGGTGAATCACTTCTCCAGGATTCTATGGATGTAGTTCGAGAAAAGGTAGCCGAGCGTGAGCTATCTGCCGAGGAGAAAGATAATATCGCTCAGACTGTAGGAGTAGCCGCACTGAAATATTCTATCCTCCGTTCATCACTCGGATCTGATATCATCTATGATTTTGAAAAATCTATTTCTTTTGATGGTGACTCTGGTCCATATCTGCAGTACACAGCAGTGCGCGCAAATGGTATCCACAAGAAAGCCGAGGGCGAGGGTATTTGCGTAGCGTATACAGACATACCATCTGATATCACTGTTTTGGAAAAGACTCTGTACAGATTCCCAGAGGTAGTAGCGCATGCATATGAACAACTAGAACCCCATCATATCGCTACGTATCTGACCGAGCTCGCATCTGCATTCAACTCTTTCTATGGCAATACTGTGATAGTGAACAAGAATGATCCATATGCACCGTATCGTGTGGCTCTCGTATCTGCATTCCACACTACAATGCAAAACGGCCTTTATCTTCTAGGTATCAAAACTCCAGAAAAAATGTAATAAAAAAGCAAGATGAAAATCTTGCTTTTTTAGTGCTTTATGGTTATTCTGTATATACAGATGTCGAAGGGGCTATCACCCTGGAGTCTTGGGAAGAAATCTGCAGAGGTCCAACCTATGCAAAAGTAGAACCCAGTAAATGAGAAGTAAGCAAGGTGGTACCGCGGTAAAAAATCGCCCTTGGAATGTGTCCCGACGGGACATTATTCAAGGGCGATTTTTCATTTAATATTATTAATATAGTACTTCGCAAATTATATTCTTTTCTCAGGTCCTCGGATCTCCTCGTGATTACACGAGGCCAGACCGTTCGAAAAGAAAATAATTTGCTCCGTAAATAACATGGAAGAAAAAAATATAAAATCACAAAATGCAGAGCGCGAGGAAAAGATACTATCGTTTTGGAAAGAAAACGATACTTTTAAAAAGAGTATCGAAAAGGAAGCACCAAAAGGGAAGTATGTTTTCTATGATGGACCACCTTTTGCTACAGGACTCCCGCACTATGGCCATATTCTAGGATCTACTGCAAAAGATGTCGTAGGTAGATATCAGACTATGCGTGGTTACTCTGTACCTCGTAGATGGGGTTGGGATTGTCATGGTCTACCGATAGAGAATATCGTAGAAAAAGATCTAGGCATCTCTGGTAAAAAAGCTATCGAAGAATACGGCATAGAGAAATTCTCGGAACATGCTCGTAGCAAGGTATTGACCTATGTATCAGAATGGAAAAAGACTGTCGAGCGTATGGGGCGATGGGTGGATTTCGATAATTCATACAAGACTATGGATAATAGTTTTATCGAGAGTGTCTGGTGGGCCCTGGGTGAGCTGAATAACAAGGGGCTCCTTTATGAAGGTGTGCGAGTACTCGCATACTGTCCACGATGTGAGACTCCGATTGCAAACTCTGAGATTGCCATGGACAACAGCTACAAAGATATAACTGATATTTCTGTATATGTAAAATTCAAATTAGTAGATGTTGAAAATACTTATTTGTTAGCTTGGACTACTACTCCATGGACGCTACCGGGCAACACTGCGATTGCTATAAATAAAGATTTGCAGTATGTATATGTAAAAAACAATGTTCCAGATAAAGATGAGACATTCATAATCGCAAAAGATCTTTTTGAAAATCTAAAGACAAAATTTGTAAATCCAGAAATCATAAAAGAAGTTTCTGGTAATGAATTAGTGGGATTATCATACGAACCGGTTTTTGATTATTATAAAAATACAGATATGCCAAATAAAGAAAATATTTGGAAAGTTTGGCATGCGGATTTTATAACAGCAGATGCAGGTACTGGTATCGCTCACGAAGCTCCGGCTTTTGGTGAGGACGATATGAATCTAGCCAAAGAAAACAATATTCCATTTATCCGTCACGTAGAACCAAACGGAGTATTTTCTGTAGAAGTGACTGATTTTGCTGGTCAATATGTAAAACCAAAAAGTGAAGATGAAAAAATAAGATTTCAAGCTGATATTAATATTATAAAATATTTGCAAGAGAGTGGGGCGTATTTTGATAAAGAAAAGATAAAGCACTCATACCCACACTGCTACCGATGTGATACACCACTACTGTACTACGCACTACCTTCATGGTTTGTAAATATTCAAAAAGTAAAAGCGGATCTCCTGGAAAAAGCTGAATCAATGAACTGGGTCCCAGCACACTTAAAAGATGGAAGATTCCATCATACGATGGAAAATGCACCGGATTGGACTATCTCTCGCAATAGATATTGGGCCAGTCCTTTGCCTATCTGGAAATCAGAGAGTGGGCAAATGATGTTTACTAGCTCTGTTGATGATCTAAAATCAAAAGTTAAAAAATCTGGCAACAAATACTTTGTAATGCGTCATGGGGAAGCATCTCACAATATCGGGGGGATGATCTCGGATGATGTAAATGAAATAAATCATCTAACTGAAAATGGAACTGATCAAGTAAAAAAATCAGCACAAGATTTTAAAGATAAAAAAATTGATATTATTTTTGCTTCACCATTCATGAGGGCGAGAGAGACTGCCTCTGTGCTCGCTGAAAATATCTCAGTTGATTCTGAATCTATTTTGGTTGATGAGAGATTGGGTGAGTTTATGATTGGGAATAAAGATTTTAAAACTTGGAAGGAATATCACGATAAACTACCAAAGACTGTAGAGAATTTCTCTTTTGCCTATACTGGAGGTGAATCATATCAATCTTTAAAGAATCGTGTTATGGATTTTATCTATGAGATAGAATCAAAATATAAAAATAAAAATATTGTGATTGTCACTCATGGTGGACCATCATGGCTACTATCTGCGGGTTCTCGTGGGTACAATGCAGATGAAGCACTGTCTATGATTCGTGATAGAAAAGACTTTCACTACTTAGGCAATGCTGAGTATTTTGAATTGGATTTTTCTCCACTTCCACACAATGCAAATTATGATCTAGACTTACACCGTCCATACATAGACCACATAGTATTGGTAGATGGGGAGGGTCGGGAGTACAAGAGAATCCCCGAGGTTATAGACTGCTGGTTTGAATCCGGCTCTATGCCGTTTGCTCAGGATCACTATCCATTCGAGAATCCAGAATGGAAACAAAATAATTTCCCCGGAGGATTTGTTGCTGAATATATAGCTCAGACGAGAACATGGTTCTACTATACTCATGCTATATCTACTATGCTATTTGGAGAGGCACCATTCAAGAACGTCGTCACTACGGGTACAGTACTAGCCGAGGACGGTAGCAAGATGAGTAAATCAAAAAACAATTATCCAGATCCATGGATACTATTTGATAAATACGGAGTGGATGCATTACGATTCTATCTGATGTCTTCTACTCTGATGAAGGGTGAAGATGTGAACTTCTCTGAGAAGGGGGTCCAGGATATCGCAAGCAAGATCGTATCTCGCCTAGAAAACGTAGCTACATTCTATGAGCTCTACAGAGATGTATCTATTGAAAATGGTGAACTTGATTTAGAAAAAAATACAAATGTACTGGATCAATGGATCCTAGCTCGATTAAGCTCCCTCGTGTCGGAGGTGACTGTATCTATGGATGCATACGATATGGCCGGAGCTACGAGACCTTTTGAATTGTTCATAGAAGATCTTTCTACTTGGTATCTACGACGCTCTCGTGATCGCCTAAAAGATGGTGATATAAATGCAAAGAAGACTCTATACTCTGTATTGAAAACTACAGTTTCTGTATTGGCGCCATTCGCACCATTTATATCAGAGAGTGTATGGCAAAAATTAAAGAATGAAAACGATGCAGAATCTGTACATCTTTGTGATTGGTCAGCATTCTCTTATGAAAATTCTGATGTTGTAGGTATGATGCAGCAAGTTCGTGATGTAGTCACACTAGGACTGCAGTCTCGTCAAAAAGCTGGTGTCCCTGTGCGTCAGCCTCTTGGAAAATTTAGTATACCAATGGAATTCACATCTTTGTATATAGAGATTATTAAAGATGAATTGAATGTAAAAGAAATAGTCTGCGATAAGTCTTTGTCTGATGTAGTAATGGATTTCGAGATAACACCAGAACTTAAAAAAGAGGGTCAGTATCGCGAGTTTGTCCGTGCAGCACAAGACCTACGAAAAAAGACAGGGCTTATGCCTGCTGATGTGGTGACTCTATATGTGCAGTGTGGCGAGATAGAAAAAGATATTGTAAATACATTTCTCCCTGAATTCCAAAAGACTACAGGAGTGAGAGAGGTAGTATGGGGTGATACATCTGGCGATGAAATAAAAATCGGAGACCTAATATTCGTAGTAAAGATAGAAAAATAAAATGAAAGATGATATTAAAAAAATAGTAATGTTTGATTTTGATGGTGTATTAGTTGACACTCTCATCCCTTGCTACGAGATTAGTCAAGAGTTTAATGAAGATTTATCTTTAGATTTTTATAAAACTTGTTTTGATGGTAATATTTTTGATTCATTATCTAAAAATGAGGGGAAGTTTAATAAGCATCCAGATTTTGATTTTCATTATGAAATAAAAACTAGGGGATTGAAAATTCCACAAGAATTAAAAGATATTATTAAAGAGCTTTCGTTTAAATTTAATATCTGCATTATTTCATCAACACCAACAGATCTTATTAAAAAAATCATTGATCGAGAAAATATTTCCGAGTATTTTACTGAAATACTCGGAAGAGATATTCATATAAATAAAGTTTATAAAATAAAAATGATTCTTAATAAGTATTCATTAGAATCAGATAGTGCCGTTTTTATAACTGATACACTTGGTGACATAAGAGAAGGAACTGACTGTGGTGTAAAATCGATTGCTGTTACTTGGGGTTTCCATGATAGGAAAAATCTTGAGAAGGGGTGTCCTGCATATATTATTGATAATCCAAATGACTTGACTCAAGCAGTGGAAAATATATTAAAATAATAAAAAGTAAATACTGATGCCATCGCATCAGTATTTACTTTTTATATAGACCTTTGTTATAATTTATTTATATGAGTTTGGTTGAAAATATTTTAACTGAATTATGGAATACTGAATTAAATTACAAAGGAGTTCGTGTAAATATTTTTGGTATACCTCGTCTTTCAAGTAAAAATTACAACTCTCTTAAGTCTACAGCATATCAATTAAAGAAAAATGGATTAATAGATAAAGACGAAAATGGTTGGTTTATAACAAAGAAGGGAAAGGAGTGCAAGATAAAAAAATATCTAGAATTCAAAAATTTTGAATCACCATTTAAAGACGGGGCACCAAAGAATTTGCTATTAATGTTCGATGTGCCTTCTAGTAAGAATTCGGAGCGTAATTGGCTAAGAAAACAATTAAGATCATTTGATTATATTATGGTTCAAAAGAGTGTCTGGGTGGGCCCGTCACCATTACCAAAAGAGTTTGTTGATTATGTTAAGAAAATAGGAATTGAAGATGGGGTGAAAACTTTTAAATTAGCTAAAGATTATAGTTTACATAGTAAATACAAAAGGTAAATATTGATGCTATCGCATCAATATTTACCTTTTTTAATAAAGATGTCTTGTGTGGTAAACTGGATATATGATTACAGAGCACTCTGCGGGATTTATCCTCGTACTACGCAAGGATGGCGAGGAAGATAAATTTCTATTAATAAAACAATTGTCTGGCAATTGGAGTTTTCCAAAAGGGCATCTCGAAGAGGGGGAAGATTCTAAAACTGCTGCTATCCGAGAACTGCAGGAGGAGACAGGTATTACAGAATTTAAATTTGCTGAACTACCTACCCTCATAGAAGAATATGATTTCAATCATAGTGGAGATATTCGCCACAAGGTGAATGAATATTTTATCGCTTATGCACTACAAGTCGATGTGAAAATCCAAGAAGGCGAAATAGTAGACTTTAAATGGGTGACATACGATGAAGCTATGGAGACTTTTACATTTGATGATCAAAAGGTGATTATGAAAGAAGTGAGAAAATATTTAGATAATTTAAATAAATAAATATGGCTCAGCATCATATCTATCACACACATGGGTTCATCATATCTTCACGCGCAAGCGGTGAGGCTAATAAGATGCTATCTATATATACTAGAGAGCTAGGCCTAGTCCGTGCTATGGCCGGTGGTATTAGGCTCGCAAAATCCAAGCTCCGATATACACTGCAAGATATGTCCTATGCCAAGATTGATCTAGTAAAAGGCCGAGATATCTGGCGAGTGACTTCGGCTACAACCATATCATCCTTCCCTTTGGCTCGTAGTAAAAAAGAATCTATTGTCTTCATGTCTAGGGTATCTGCACTGATCGATCGCCTGTGTCGTGGCGAGGAGGGGAATGATGAAGTTTTTGATTTGATTATCCAATCATTCTTATTATTGGATGATGAGAATTTTAATCATGAGTCATTGTCTGCATTGGAGCTTCACACCGTACTATCTATAGTGCACTCTCTGGGTTATGTCGGTGATAGCGATGATATGCATGATTATATCGGTGGCATATTTGATAAAGACAAGATACATAAATTGCTATCTGAAAAGAAATCCATAATATCACATATCAATCGTGCATTGCGTGAAAGTGGACTATAAAAATGTTATAATTTTTTTATGAAAGAAAATGAAAATATAAGTAAAATAGAAGATGTAAAAAGGAGGTTATACGACAGGTCCTCTACTCTATCTTCGCACGATCGACAGGGAGTGCTCCACCCCGTGCATCACGAAGCAAATACGAATTGGAACAAAGAAAAAGAATTAGAAATGACAAAAACAAAACCAACAACATTTTTTAAAAAGTTTTTTATCGCCACTCTTATATTTTTTGTATTTGCTATTGGATTCGCTGCTTATATGTTTTTCCGTGGAGCTAGCTCTGTATCCAATGACAATATAGATATCACAGTCCTAGGCAATGCCTTTACAGAAGGGGGCAGTGAGTTGCCTCTACAAGTGGAGATCGTAAATAGAAACAAAGCAGATCTAGAACTTGCCAATCTGGTGATCGAGTATCCCAGAGGTGCTAGTGACAATCCTACCGAGGTGGTGCGCCTCGCTCGCGAGTCTATAGGTACTATACCTGCGGGGGCCCGCGCAGAAAGATTATTCAAAGTGACTCTCTATGGAGATCAGGGTCTAGTTCGCAATGTAAAAATAAAATTGGAATACCATCCAGCTGGATCCAATGCAATATTCACAAAAGAGTCTATATATCCTGTGACTATTAATTCTTCTCCTATATCTCTGATTGTAGACTCACCTACACAGACCAGTGCAAATCAGCCTTTTACTTTTAATATAAATGCTACCTTAAATACAAATCTACCAGAAGAGGAAACTGTACTAGAAGTTAGCTACCCTCAGGGATTTGTGTTTGATAGTGCTAGTCCATCACCTACAAATGGCAACACAATGTGGAGCCTAAAAGATCTAACAAAAACTACTCCATTTAAATTATCTGTGACTGGTCATATGGTGGGTCAGGATGGAGACGAGCAAGCTTTTCACGTGTATGTCGGGACAAAAAAGGCAGGTAAGTCATCTGTGGATGTAGTATACAATTCATTCTTGCAGACTATCAGCATAGTACGACCATTCCTAGATGCTAGAGTGGTGATTGGTGGCAATGATGTGGATATACCGAGTGTATCTGGAGGGCAGAGAGTGAGTGCTGATATTATATGGTCAAACAATCTACCTGCTTCTATCTCGGACGTACAGATTAGTGCAAAAATATCTGGAAATGTTTTGGATAAGAGTGCTGTATCTGCTCCATCTGGATTCTATGATTCTACTTCTAGTCAGATTATTTGGAATAAAAATACTATGCCCGATTTGTCTTATGTAGCACCAGGAGAGCAAGGTCGGTTGAATTTTGATTTTATCCCCGTGTCATTAGTAGGAGCAGATTCAAAAATAAGCAGTCCTCAGATAGTAGTCGAGGTTAGTATAAAAGGAATGCAGTCAGATTCCGGGAATGGTTTTGTGGCTGTGAATAATTTTTCAAAAAAGATAATCAAGATAATGTCTGATATGCAGTTAGCCGCTAGTATGAGCTATGTTTCAGGGTCGCTACCTCCAAAAGCAGAGACTGAGACTAGGTATAAAATAAGTTGGGTATTATCAAATTCCACCAATTCAATATCTGGAGCAGAGGCTCGAGCGACTCTACCTCTATATGTAAAATATGTAGGTCGTGTGTCTGGGAATACTGAGAATATATCTTACAATGATGTATCTCGTGAAGTCATCTGGAAGATCGGTAGCGTCAGCCCAAATACTGGATCTGGCTCCAATAATCGCGAGGCGGACTTCGTAGTATCTTTTGTCCCATCTCTATCTCAGGTAGGTACAATACCAGAGATAATAAAGAGTGTGGTTTTAGTGGGGCAGGATACTTTTGCGGGTGCAACTGTACGTAGTAGTAGGGGGCCACTGAATACAAATCTTAAAAATGATCCGGTCTTTAAATCCGGCGATGAACGTGTTATAAAGTAGTATATGGATCCCGTACGAAATGTGTATGTCATGTTTCTACGGATTTCTAATAATAGACTTAGTCGGTATTATTAATGATAACTATAATTAAATACGGAAATGTAAACATTTCCTATTTCGTACGGGATGGATAAAAACGATGATAAACTAATGGAGAAGATAATCTCTCTCTGCAAACGAAGAGGCTTTGTATATCAGGCTCTGAGGTATATGGAGGTCTAGCGGGTACATTTGACTATGGTCCACTAGGTGTCATGTTGAAGAATAATATCAAGGATGGATGGAGAAAGAAATTTGTCTCGTCTCGCAATGATATGTATGAAGTGGATGCTGCTATATTGATGCATCCAGGTGTATGGATGGCCTCTGGCCATGTGGATACTTTTACTGATCCACTTGTAGAATGTACAAAATGTAAAAAAAGATTCCGTGAAGATAATCTAGCTGTATCAGGCAAGTGTGATGATTGTGGTGCTCCGACAGGTGAAGCTCGTAATTTTAATATGATGTTCTCTACAAAGATTGGTGCAGTAGAGGATAGTGCAGCGACTGTATATCTACGTCCAGAGACCGCACAGGGTATATTTGTAAACTTCAAAAATATTGTAGACTCATTCCATCCAAAGCTACCATTTGGTATCGGTCAGATCGGTAAAGCTTTCCGCAATGAGATCACCCCTCGCGATTTTATATTTCGTGTGCGCGAGATAGAGCAGATGGAGATAGAGTATTTTGTCCGACCTGATGATTGGGAAAAGTATTTTACTTTCTTTAAAGAGGAGATGATAGAGTGGATGGATAGTATCGGCATCGATATGACAAAGGTTCACGAGCTAGAAGTAGCAGAGGGGGACCTTGCTCACTACTCTTCACGTACTGTGGATTTTGAGTTTGATTTTCCTTTTGGGAGAAAGGAACTATATGGTCTTGCATATAGAACAGATTTTGATTTAAAAATTCATAATCTTTCATATCAAGATGAGGAGACTGCTCAAAAATTTATCCCTCATGTTATTGAGCCATCTTTTGGTGTAGATCGTACCGTACTCGCACTGCTGACATCTGCATATATGGAAGATGACAAGGATGGGGAGGTGCGTAGCTATCTAAAATTTGCTCCGCATATAGCACCGGTTGTCTGCGCTGTGTCACCACTATTGAAGAACAAGCCAGAACTCATCGAAAAAGCTCGTATGGTATACGGCACGCTCAAGAATGAATTCGGCCGTGTGATGTGGGATGACAATGGAAATATTGGAAAGAGATACAGAAGACAAGACGAGATAGGTACACCATGGTGTATAGTCATCGACTTTGATACTCTGACTGATGATACAGTGACTATCCGAGATCGTGATACTGGCACTCAGGAACGTATTGCGATCATAGAACTCGTGGATTATATAAAAGAAAAATTGGGATAAAAAAAGTCCGGGGCACAATGTGCTCCGGACTTTTTATTTTGGTGTTATATCTCTACCTAATCTTTCTCAAAATCGTGTGTCTTAAATATAAAATTCACACATATTCTAATTATTCTAAAAATAACAATAATAATTAAAGTAAGGATATAATTAAATAGTGGATCTCTAAAAGTAATAGTATCGTTCATATCCTTTAGAAAATTTACCCCAATGGTAATTGTAAGAATAAAAGATAATGCAAAAATTAAGGACCTTAGCGTCGATCTTTCAAATAAAGAATATATAGCTACAAGAGCTATTGCAATCCAATAAAAAAAATCTTTTGTCATAGAAATTTCAGTCGTTATTTGGATGCCCTTTACGTCTTTTATTACAACATAAACAAGTCCCCATATCAAACCAAATATTACTTCAACTCTCAAGCTACTTTTCTCTTGTTTCCAATTTTTTTCAGTTAATGATAAAAAATGGAATCTTTCGGGTAGGTTTTTGTAGTCTATTTTAGAGTAAATTAATACTAGCATATAAGAAACTACGGAAATGATAACAGAATATAATATCCGGTCCCATCTTAGTTCAAGGGAAAAGTTATCAAGTAAATCTTTAAGATTAATGAACCTGCCTGGTAGATTGTTCACAGTAATCTCAATAATAGTAAATAGTACAAAAGTCAAAATAGCAATTCTAGTTGCCCATAGCAACATAAGTTTGAATAAATTTTTCATTGTTAATTGGGTTTAATTTTTTGTATATTATACACCTTTTGAGGTATTTTGTCAATAAATAGAAAAACCTTAAAAATGAGTATTTTTATGATATATTGGACTATATGTTAAAACCAAAAAAGAAAATTTTAAAGAATGGATTGCGGGTGGTTACTGTCCCTATGAAGGATAATCCCACTGTTACAGTGCTAGTACTGGTAGGTACTGGATCTGACTATGAGACTAGGGATATCAATGGTATCTCTCACTTTTTGGAGCATATGTGCTTCAAGGGGACTATAAAGCGACCTACGGCACAATCTATATCCCACGAGCTCGATGCACTCGGATCACAATATAATGCCTTTACTGATCACGAGATGACAGGGTACTACGCCAAGGCCGATAGTAAAAAATTCAAACAGATTTTCGATGTGGTTTCTGATATCTATCTGAACTCTACTTTCCCTGAGAGTGAGATGGAAAAAGAAAAGGGTGTGATCATCGAGGAGATAAATATGTACGAGGACATGCCTCAGAGTCATGTGCAGGATATGTTTGCTGAGGCACTCTACGGGGATCAACCTGCCGGGTGGAATATCGCCGGTCCAAAAGAAAATATTAAAAAGATGACAAGGGGTGATTTTGTAAAATACAAAAATGCACACTACGTATCAGGTAGCACTGTGATAGTTGTATCTGGTAATGTGACTGAAAAAGAAGTTAATGAAGAGGTTAAGAAATATTTTGGTGACATCTCTGCATCAGCAAAAGGTAAAAAAAAGAAGACTGTTGTTAAACAGAGTGAACCAAAAGTGCTACTAAAACACAAGACCACAGATCAGACTCACTTTGTATTAGGTGTACGTACCTTTGACATGTTTGATCCACGTAATCCGATACTATCTGTACTGTCTGGTGTACTCGGTGCGGGTATGAGCTCACGACTATTTATAAAGCTTCGCGAGGAGATGGGCGTGGCGTATTATGTGCGTAGTTATAATAGTACATCTTCCGATCATGGAGTATTCCAAATATCTGCAGGTGTAAACAATGCTCGTACAAAAGAAGTGATAGTAGAAATTTTAAAAGAATGCGCAAAGTTAAAAACTGAATTAGTCAGTGATTTAGAATTGAAAAAAGTAAAGTCATTTCTCTCTGGCAATATGAAGATGGCACTAGAAGCTACAGATGATATCGCTAGCTACTATGGCACACAAGAGCTGATGAAGGGGGATATGAAGACAGTAGAAGAGAGAATCAAATTGATTGAAAAGGTTACATCTGCAGATATAAAGAAAATGGCCCAAAAGATTTTTGTAGACAAAAATCTGACCCTAGCTATGATCGGCCCAGATAAAGATTCTGAGTCCTATAAAAAAATATTGTCATTTTAAGTTGTAAATTGTGTTATAATCATAATTATGAGTGAACATATTACAAAACATGAGGTTAGCATATCTACTAGTACATTGGTGCGGATTTTTGTATTTATCTTGATAATGTTGGCATTATTCAAATTGACGAATATTATACTCGTCACTCTGACGTCTATAGTGTTGGCTTCTTTTGTAGAGTTCTCATTCTTGAAATTACGGAAGTTCATCCCAAATAGAACTCTCGCTGTCTTCCTGATTTATACTGTTACTATCAGTCTGCTAGTGTGGTTGTCTTCTATCTTTATACCTGTGTTTGTGAGTGAGATGTCTGGTCTCGTAGCTCAGCTAGGCAAATACATACCCAATAGTAGTATCCTAAATAGTTTCCAGACAGATACTATTAGTGGAGCTCAAAATGTAGTAAAGACAATATCCTCTAGTAAAGCCTCTCTGCCTGATTTGATAAAGAGTACTCAGAATCTGATATCTACTTTCTCTGGTGGATTCTTTGAAGTAGCTGGGAATGCTTTTGGTAGTGTATTCAATCTAATCCTAATCGTGATTATATCTTTTTATCTTTCGGCAAAAGAAAAAGGTATTGAGAATTTCCTAAGAATAGTTATCCCTGATGCTCATGAGGAATATGCGATATCTCTATGGCAGAGGACAGAGAGAAAGATTGGTCTATGGATGCAGGGTCAGCTGCTACTAGGTGTGATTATAGGAATGCTCGCATACCTATCACTGACCATACTCGGAGTACAGTACTCTCTGGTCATAGCGATCATCACTGCATTGTTTGAGTTGATTCCTTTTGGTATATATCTGGCTATGGTGCCGGCTATCATGTTTGGGTTCCTATCTGGTGGTATACCTATGGCTATCATGAGTTTTGTGATATATATAATACTGCATCAATTTGAGACATATCTCATCGCCCCATTGATAATCAAAAAGGTGGTAGGTATATCTCCACTCGTGGTGATACTCGCTGTGATTATCGGTTTTGAATTGGCTGGATTCTGGGGTGTGATACTCGCTATTCCTGGTGCTGTGTGTCTACTGGAATTCCTAGATGATATAGAAAAGAAAAAGATTCTTGCCCGAACGAATTAATATGAATAAAAAACCATTTTACCTGACAACTACACTACCATACGTAAATGCAAATCTCCATATGGGGCATGCATTGGAATTTGTGCGTGCGGATGCGATAGTACGATACAAAAAGCTCAATGATTTTGATGTGTATTTCAATACTGGTACAGACGAGCACGGTATGAAGATCTACGAGAAAGCACAATCACAAAACCTGACTGCGCAAGAATTCGTCGATCATAGTTTTCAAAATTTTCGCGAGTCTGTAAATATCTTTGGATTATCCGATGATATACATTTTATCCGTACTACTGACAAGAGGCATGAGAAGATTGCACAAAGTTTTTGGATGAAGTGTAAAGAGAATGGTTATATCTACAAGAAAAATTATCAGACAAAATACTGCGTAGGTTGTGAGTCTGAAAAGTCTGATAGTGAACTGGTAAATGGGGAGTGTCCGGATCATCCTGGACGCGCACTTGAAGTCATCGAAGAAGAAAATTATTTCTTCAAGTATTCTGCTTTTACAGAAAAGCTCACAGATTTTTATAATGCAAATCCAAATTTTGTCGTGCCAGATTTCCGCTACAACGAGATCAAAGCATTCGTCGCAAGAGGTCTACAAGATTTTTCTATTTCACGCCTCGCTACCAAGATGCCATGGGGTATACCCGTGCCAGATGACTCTGATCATGTGATGTATGTATGGTTCGATGCACTTACAAACTATATCTCTACCTTGGCCGACGATGGAGTAGATACACTCGATGCACTTGTCGCAAGTGAAAAATTCCAGAAATACTGGGTCAATGGTTCACCCACACAATACTGTGGCAAGGATAATCTACGCTTTCAGAGTGCAATGTGGCAGTCAATGCTCATGGCTGCAGGAGTGCCAAATTCAAAGCAGATAGTGATCAATGGATTCATCACAGCTGATGGAGGACTGAAGATGTCCAAGACATTGGGTAATGTAGTTGATCCGCAGGATATCGTATCCGAATACGGCACAGATGCACTGCGCTATTTCCTTCTTCGTGAAGTGTCTTCATTTGAAGATTCACCATTCACTATCGAAAGATTCAAAGATTCATACAACAGTGGCCTTGCGAATGGATTGGGGAATCTTTCTTCAAGATTATTAACTCTCTCTGAAAAATATTTAGACCAGTGTCCTGAGATTCCAGAAAGAACAGATTTTTCTGAATACTTTTCTCTGTATGAATCTTTTGATATCAAAAAAGCAGTTGATAGTATTTGGGATAAAATACAAGAATTGGATAAAAAAATTCAAACTACTGAGCCATTCAAGGTTGTAAAAACTGACCCAGAAAAAGGTAAGCAATTAATTTCTGAAATGATACTTGAACTTTATACTATCGCGCGAATGCTCAATCCAATAATGCCGGAGACAAATGTAAAACTAAAAGCTTTAATAAAAGAAAATAAAAAGCCGGAGGTCCCACTATTTTTAAGAAAGGATTAAATGACACCAAAATATATAGACATACATTCACATGTGAATTTCAAGGCATTCGATGAAGATCGTGATGCTGTTATTCGTAGGGCACTCGATGCGGATACATGGGTGATAAATGTGGGTACACAGATAGACACAAGTCGCAAGGCGGTGGAGATGGCACATGAATATAATGAGGGCGTATATGCCATCATCGGACTGCATCCGATACATACTGGCGCCTCATATCACGATGAAAAGGAATTGGGTGAGGGTGGAATAGAATTCACTTCTCGTGGAGAAATTTTTGATAAAGAAAAATACATAGGATTACTCCGTGATCCAAAAGTAGTCGCAGTCGGTGAGTGCGGATTGGATTATTACAGGTGTACTCCAGAGACAATACAAAAACAAAAAGAAGCATTCATCGGACAAATTGAAATCGCAAATGAAGTATGCAAGCCACTGATGCTCCACATCCGCAATAATCCCGAGGATAAGACATATGATGCATATGCTGATTCACTAGAAATTTTAAAACAACATGCCAAGGTAAAAGGGGATGTGCACTTTTTTGCTGGTTCACCAGATGTCGCTCGTGCATTTGTAGAATTTGGTTTTACTCTATCTTTTACAGGGGTAGTCACATTCACCCATGACTATGATGAGGTGATAAGGCAGACTCCGATTGATATGATCATGACAGAGACGGACTCGCCATATGTCAGTCCAAAGCCTTATAGAGGCAAGCGCAATGAACCCGTATATGTACAAGAAATCACAAAAAAAATCGCTGAGATAAAGGGTCTGGACCCTGAAGTAGTGGCAGAGACTATCATAGCCAATGCTAAAAGGGTGTTCAAAATATAACCTTGGCCCGTTAGAAGCAGGTCGCCCCAGGGTGACCGTAGTCACCCGATTACTATCGGGGGCGGCTTCTAACGGGCCTTGCCAAAATAGGGTTTTTCTGCTAATATAACTCTACTGTCGTTTATCCTCGTACTGAAAACGGGGATACAAAGGTCCACAACAACAGTATTTTAAAAGTAGTAATTATAAGCGTATTTTTACGCAAAAATCATGGAAAATGAAACAAAAGCTCGTACAAGTGTGTATGAGATAGGTTACCTTATGGTTCCTTCTATCGCAGAAGAGAATCTAGGTGCAGAAGTTACAGCATTTAAAGATATTTTAACTGCAAAAGGTGTGACATTTATTTCAGATGAGTATCCTCGTATGATGGAACTAGCATATGAAATGAGTCGCAGTATTATGAACAAAAAGCAAAAGTTTTCTTATGGATACTTTGGCTGGGTAAAGTTTGAGACAAATACAGAAGCTGCAGTTGTTATCAAAGACATGATGGACAAGAATGAGACATTCATCCGCTACATCATGATCAAGACTGTTCGCGAGAATACTATGTCTCAAAAGCGTGCATACAAAGCTGACGGTCCACGCCGCAAGCCAGCGCACACAAAGACAGAGGCAGAGATGGCTCCGATCGATGAAGAGGCTGTTGATAAAGAAATCGACGCTCTCGTGCTAGAATAATATATGTATCCCGTTAGAAGCTTTTATGGCTAGAGCGGGTAAATATAAATAATATTCTATTTATGTCGATATTATAACAATAACCAAGTAACGGAAATGTAAACATTTCCTGCTTCTAACGGGATGTACTTAAACAAAGCATTTATTATCGGAAATTTGACTCGTGATCCAGAGATAAAGGCACTGCCTTCTGGAATCAAAGTTTGTAGTTTCTCTGTAGCAACTAATCGTGTCTGGAAAGATGCAAATGGTGCAAAACAAGAAGCTGCTGATTATCACAATATCGTAGTATTCGGACGCCAAGCAGAAACAGTGGCTCAATACATGAAAAAGGGTAGTCAGGTTATGATTGAAGGAAGAATGCAGACAAGAAGTTGGGATGATGCAGGCACTGGTACAAAGAAGTATCGCACTGAAGTCATCGCTGACCGTGTACAATTTGGTTCTACTGGATCACCATCTGGTAGCCCAAGACCTTCTACTCCTGGGGCACCAGCTCCAAAAGAAGATTCATCAATGGACAGTATCGAATACCCAGATGATGCAATCAATGTAGAGGATATCCCATTCTAAAAAATTATGAAATCCCGTTAGAGATGTTTCGTTATGTCTTTATCGGGTAGTATCAAAAAATACTCAGGTCTATATTATTAACAATAATCAATAAGATACGGAAGTCTCAGGACTTCCTATCTCTAACGGGATGAAACAAGATTACTTTAGTTCAAACAACATAAAGCATATCGATTATAAAGATATCGAATTGCTAAAACGTTTCTTGTCTCCAGCTGCAAAGATGATGGCTCGCCGACGCACAAGTGTCACAGCTAAAAATCAACGCAAGCTAGCAGAAGCTGTAAAGCGCGCAAGATTCATGGGTCTACTACCATACGTAGCAAAATAATACCCACAAAAAAACACCACATTCGTGGTGTTTTTTTGTGGGTATTGTATAATAGTATGTATATTACAATTATTTATTGCCATTACATGAAAAAATTTTATTCAATTTTATCTATCTTGTTTCTAGTCGTGAGTCTCTTGCCAATGCAAGCTTCTGCTGTATCTGCTACTTGGACAGAGCATACAGGTTCTGGTGTTGCATCGTGGAATGCCATAGCTTCTTCTTCCGATGGTACAAAGCTCGCTGCTGCAGTATCTTTTGGTTATATTTATACTTCTACGGATAGTGGGGTAACGTGGTCTACAAACGGAAATTCTTCAGGTAGTAAAAACTGGAATTCAATCTCTTCATCTTCTGATGGAACAAAACTGATAGCATCAGCTTATAATGATTATCTTTATATTTCTTCAAATAGTGGAGCTACTTGGACACAGATAGTTTCTGACCCAGTGGCACCTTCCGGATTTTCTCGTTATTGGAAAGGTGTTGATTCATCTTCCGATGGTACAAAGCTAGTAGCTTTGGGATATTATGAAAAAGTTTATACTTCAGGGGATAGTGGTGCCAATTGGACCAATAATTTAAATGCTGCAGGGGATAGGAATTGGACATCAGTTGCTATGTCTTCTGATGGTACAAAAATTGCAGCAGCAGATAGTGGTGGTTATATATATACATCCACAGATAGTGGAGTGACTTGGTTTACAAATAGTAATTCTTCTGGTAGTCGTCAGTGGTCCTCAATCGCTATGTCTTCTGATGGTACAAAAATTGCAGCAGCAGATAGTGGTGGTTATATATATACATCCACAGATAGTGGAGTGACTTGGTCTACAAATAGTAATTCTTCTGGTAGTCGTCAGTGGGCATCGGTAGCTATGTCTTCTGATGGTACTAAGATTGCAGCATCTGGGTATAGTGATTATGTTTATATATCAGGTGATAGCGGAGCTACGTGGACAAGTCAAACATCTGCTGGATCTAGAGATTCATCTGTAGTTGCTTTGTCAGCTGATGGAACAAAAATTGCAGTTGGAAGTTCTAATATGAATATTTGGACCGCAGATATCACATATACTGTCGCCCCCACAATCACCACCGGATCTTCATCTAGCGTAACTGCCACAACTGCGACACTAGGTGGTAACATCACAAACACAGGAGGTGAGAACAACACTGCTCGAGGATTCCACTACGGTCTAACAGACAGTTACGGATCTACATCATCTGAATCAGGTTCATACAGTACTGGTGCATACACTGCAGATATCACAGGACTATCATGTAACACTCTGTATCACTACCGTGCATTTGCTACAAATACAGCAGGTACGACCAATGGCTCTGATTCTACTTTCACTACTACAGCATGTGCCCCTACAATCTCCACTACATCTGCATCCAGTATCACTACTGAGACTGCGACACTAGGTGGTAACATCACAAACACAGGAGGTGAGAACAACACTGCCCGTGGATTCCACTATGGCCTAACAGACAGCTACGGATCTACATCATCTGAATCAGGTTCATACAGTACTGGTGCATATACTGCAGATATCACAGGACTCTCATGTAATACTACATATCACTACCGTGCTTTCTCTACTAACACAGCAGGTACTACAAATGGATCTGACGATACATTTACTACATCATCGTGCCCTAGAAGATATGGAAGTTCTTCTTCATCTTCAAGATACTCTGCCCCTGCTGTATCAGTCGTAGTTGCACCCGCTCCTGTCGTAGTACCAGTCACTGTTCCTACACCAACTACAATTCCAAATACAAAGTGTACTGCATTAACTCAAAAGATCAGATCTGGAGCCAGAGACGGTGTGTACAATACATATACCAAGAATGTAGTCAGTGATGTAAAGATACTCCAATCTCATATGAACAGACTAGGATACGGACCAGTCAAAGAGGATGGAATATTTGGACCAAATACAAAATCAATAGTTGTTAAAATGCAAAACAAATTTGGTGTCACTGGTGATGGATTAGTAGGACCAAAGACGAGGGAGTTGATTAACAGTTCTTGTAAGAAGGCTAATTAGAGTGCAAAAAAGCCCCGGCAGTATGCCGGGGCTTTTGTTCGTATCTATTTAAACTATTTTTCTATACCCAATAGGCCTAGGAAATCTTTAAGCTCCTGACCCTCTATCTTTCTGTAATCACTATCTGCGATCTTTCCGATCTGGATATTCATAATACGTGTACGGAATAGGTCTAGGACATCATGGTGTAGGGCCTCACACATGCGTCTAATCTGACGTTTCTTGCCTTCTGTGAGGATTATCTTGAATGTGTCAGTACTTGGCTTACCAGCCTTTGTGGCGCGCCATATCTTACATTTCTTTGTGGTAAAACCATCGATTCTTATTCCTGTCCCCATCATGTCTAGGAATATATCAGAGAAATCTAATTTGAGTTTTACTACATATTCTTTTTCGTGGATGTATTTAGGGGAGAGCAGTCTGTCTGTTATACGTCCATCATTTGTCATGATAATCAATCCGTGAGAATCTTTGTCTAGGCGTCCGACAGGGAATACTTTTTCATTAAATTTTGTAATTTTTAGGATATCCTTGCATCCTTTTTCTGGATTAGTAGATACTCCTCGAGCTTTGTTATATGCATAATATACATAATCACGTTTTACTGCGCTCTCTCGTACCTCCACCTCGTCATTCTCATACACTAGGTCTCCTAGTATAGCTTTCTTGCCATTTATCAATACGTGTCCTTTTTCGACAAGTACATCTGCGCCTTTTCGAGTGGCGTAGTTATTGAGCGCTAGGTATCTGTTTATTCTAATTGGATAAGTGAAGTTCATCTGATGAATGTTTTAGTCTAGGTACATAGTATAGTATAGATAGTACTATTATACCTAATGCTATGAATAAATAATTAAACGGTAGTAGTGACAGTACCGCAGTTCCTAATAATGGTGCTACTAGGTAGGATAGTGGGGCCATATCTCGGAATAGTGATAGTAGGTGAGCGTCTTCTTCTTTTACGTGAGTAAAGAAGTATATCTCTGATACTGCTTCTACTGTCGATGCACCAATGCGAGTCATACATAGGAGCACTGCCCACAATACTATGCTATTCGTATGATTAAAAGCAATGAGTACAGTAGCAGAACTCATAATCAATGTCCCTATTATTATCAGCTTTGTCTTGTGTAAATTAAATCGTGTTATCGCTCTACTGATACTGATAGGCATGACTACAAATGGTATGAGCATGACTGTGAATATCACAGATAGACTCTTCCATGTAAAACCAATATGTTCTATCAAGTATATAGGTGTATATATGACCATCCACACATAGAAGAATTGCAATATAAAATTGATTATATTGATAGCTCCAAGGTGATGCTTTTCCCGGAGGAATTTGTAAGCTTGGGTAAATGGTACCTTGGCATACGATGCATCTGTGAATGACGGTATCCAGAATATAAATCCGATCATCACTATTAATGCAATTAACAATGACATCATATATACAGGAGTGTATCCATATCCTAATGTAGTTAGAAATCCTGTAATAAATGGGGAAGTCATCCATCCTATATTGTACACAGTCAGGTACACTCCTCGAGCTTTTCCTATCGTGCTCCTTTCGCTAAAATGTTCTACAAATATATCAATACAGAAAAAGAATAATATATTTGTAACATTAAAAACAACAAAAGATATACCGGTGAGTATCGGATGGTTCGATAAAATCATCCCCAGTACCCCCAATATATTCATCGAAATAAAAGATAATGCAAGTTTTCTGTTCCCAAAACTTTTCAATATAGATGAACTCTGGGACAGGAAAACAAGTGAGATGATAGACCCTATAGAGAATATCAGCCCTACATATTTCTCAGATACTATCTGTGTAAGGAAGCTCGAATTTATATATGCAGCGATGGCCACATGTAGAGCAAATAGGAAAGACAGGATATATGTTTTGTGTATCTTTTGGATCGTCATTTTATACAGATAATAGTACCGGTATCACCAATGGTCGCTTTGCTGTATTTTGGAATAGGAATTTAGATATATTGTCACCTAGTGTTGTTTTGATTAAATCAAAATTTGCTGGGTGGGTATCACGAGTCCCTTCCTCGATTGTCTTTTTGATTATCAATCTTACTTGGTGTAGTAGGTCCTGGTTTTCTTTTAGATAGATAAATCCACGAGAGATTATATCTGGAGATTTCCTTAGTTTACCGCTTACAGAATCTATGGTAGCAATAAGAACAAACATACCATCTTGTGCAAGCATGACACGATCACGAATAACTACCTCTTGTTCGTCACCGACAGAGAATCCATCAACCATCATAGGGGACGCTGGTGCTTTTTCTTTTCTAACACCAATCTTTGTTCCGTTGTCAGTGATTTCAATTAGAGATCCATTATCAGGAACAATAACGTTGTCTTCGGACATTCCTAGTTCCATAGCTATCTCCTTGTGTTTTACAAGCATAGAGTGCCATCCGTGTATTGGGATAAAGAATTTTGGGTGAGTCTTGCGGTGTAGCCATTTTACATCCTCTTGGTTTCCGTGACCTGTAGCATGGATAGTCTCCTCAGATGTACGGTAACTGATGATCTTTACTCCGTGACGAGCTAGATTGTCTTTTAGTTTTTGAACAGATATTTCGTTTCCTGGCACAATAGAAGCAGACAAGATAATAGTGTCTCCTTTTGTAATTGTGAATTTCTTGTGAGTCTTATTTGCGGCACGATTCAGTGCGGCAAATTCTTCACCTTGGGCACCAGTCATCAATACTACTATCTTGTTCGGAGGGTAGTTGCCGATATCTTCAACGGGGATGATCGTGCCTTTTTGCGGAGTGAATAATCCTGCTTGTTCACATACTTCCATATTTGTCTTCAGTGACCTACCTTCGAGTACTACCTTTTTACCTAGTGACTCTGCTTTTTCTACAATCTTTACTAGGCGGGTTATATGTGAAGCAAAAGCCGCGATAATTATACGACCGTTGCATTTTGTAAGGAGATTCCCTAGGCCTTCATTCACTCGAGATTCAGGTAGTGAGAATCCTTCATTTTCGATATTTGTAGAGTCAGTAAGGAGACATAGTACATTTTCTTTATCAAAAAATGCATACTCTTTTTCTTCTTCATCTGATACTACTCCATCTATCTGGTCTAACTTGTAGTCTCCTGGTGTTACTATTGAGCCATATGGTGTCTCTACTATGATACCCATAGAGTCAGGTACTGTGTGTGTTACACCAAAGAATCTGACGCGAATATTTCCTACTGTGACCACAGAATCCTTTTCTACTATCTCAGCTTTTAATGCGGGTAGATGAGGAAATTCTTCTTGTCTCTTTTTCATCAATAAGATAGATAGATTTCTAGAATATAATGGGGGATTCCCGATACGGCTCATAACGAGGGGGATACCTCCTATGTGGTCTAGGTGGCCGTGGGTCACAAACATAGCTCGGATTTTATCCTTGCGCTCTTCTAGATATGTAGTGTTTGGGATTATATAGTCGATACCTGGCGTATCTTCAGTCTTAAATTGCATCCCAGCATCGATGACGATTATATCATTACCGATTTCGATGGCTGTCATATTCTTGCCGATCTCTTCTACTCCACCAAGTGGAATAATACGCACAACTCCTTCTGCTGGGGCTGGTATTGTCGACTGCTTTTTTGTGCTAGGTCTTGGTGCGTGCGCACCAGGTGTAGCATGGGGGCGACGACCACCATTTTTGCTCCCATATTGATAACTTCCACGGTTTATCTTTTTTGGGTTTTGATTGTTTCTCTGCTGGGGTCCTCTGTTTTTATTGTTTTGATTTGTATTCTGTGTTGGTTTTGTTGGTTGAGGAGTGCTTGATTTTTGTGCTACACGTATTTGTGGTGTCCGCATCGGACGACCGCCTCCAACAGTTTTCCTCTCTTCATTTCTTGTCGGTTTTTTTATTTCATTCATAATTGTTGTTTATCGCGCCATTGGCGGATACTTTTTAAATTGTTAATTATTTTCTTTAGCAAATATTCTCCATACACGGTCTGTTTCTGCGTACCATGTGTATATAGATACAAAACGATTAGACGATGCATTGAGTGCTGGTAGTACTACATTGGTTACGTCATTTTTCGTTGCGTATATATACTGTGGTGAATATATAAATAATGCTGGTTTGTCTTTTTTGAATTCTTTTATAAAAATTTTATAAAGATTTTCTTTTTCTTCTTCTTGTAATGTTTTACTTGATTTTTCGAGTATTGCGTCAACTGTAGAATTTGAGTACATGGCAATATTCAGTCCGGGGTCTGTCCTCTGTGATGAATGCCAGAAGGCATAAAGATCTGAGTCATTGTTTACAATCTGACCAAAAAATAGACTATCATAATCCCTGGAACGGATCAGATTGTTTAATGCCCCCATGTCATAATTCTTTATCTCAACTCGCACCCCGATCTCTTTTAGCTGGCTTGCTATTATGCTTGCAGCACGATCTAGCTCTGTATCGTCTCCAGTTGTTATTGAGAAAGACAGCGCAATCTTGGGTCCAGTGGAAACTGTGCTGGTTTTCTTTACAGTTTTACCTTTGACCTTTGATGTAGTAGTTACCGTCCTTGTGGTTCCACCTTTTGTGCGGTATCCGTCTTCACCTTTTATCCAACCAGCATTGTCTAGAATCTTGTTAGCCTCATCAATTGAATAAGATTCACTTATTATTTCTTTTGACAATATTGTTGCTGGGATAGGGTTATCTATCGTAGTGCCGTGACCATATAGCACTGTGTCTACAATGGATTGCTTGTCTAGGGCTTTTTCCATTGCATTGATTACCGCCTTATCCGAGAAAATATTGTTCTTGTTTTGATTAAAGAATAATCCAAACATACGAGGTAGGGTGGATGTGTGAACTGTGTATCCATTCTTAATCACCTTGTCTGTATTTTCAGGGCTTATTCCTCCAGCTTGGTCTATGTCACCACCTAATAATGCATCAACTAAATCTTTTTCATTTGAGTATGAGGTTATATCTACTGTTTTTATATTCGGAGCACCTAATGCAAATTTTTTAAATCGAGAAAGTGAGTATGTCTCGGGAGTCCCGTCTTTGCTTTTTGAAATACTATCGATCATGTATGGACCTGTACCTATAGCTTTGATATTGAATCCCGAAAGAGGGAACTCGGAAGATCCAATATTTTTCCATATATGATTCGGCAGTATTCCCAAAGTCGCATTGTTCCCTAGGAATGATGCGTATGGCTGTTTTAGATAAAAAGCCACGGTCTTTTCGTCTATTTTTGATACTTCTATACTATCCCACTGTGCTTTTCGTGGGCTCTTTATCAATGGATCCTTAATCTTCTCTATTGTGAATATAATATCATCTGCAGATAGAGGTTCCTTGTCGTGGAATGATAGGTTGTCTTTTAGTGTAAAAGTATATGTTAATCCGTTGTTCGAAACTTCGTATGATTTTGCAAGGTCAGGAATGATAGATCCATCGGGCATCTTTCTCATAAGTCCTGAATATACTAGTGTAGTCATGTCCTTGTCTGCACTAGATACTGCCAGTACTGGATTCACGAATGTAGGTATTCCTATTATACCTTCGGACATGCTACCACCAGTTTTTGGGATGGATACCATGTAGTAATTGTTTACCTTTGCTAGAATAGTCGTGAACATAGACAGAGCCACTACGCAGGATAAAAAGAATAAAGCCAGTTGCTTTGGAGTCAGTCTGTTAAAAGAATTTTTAATTTCTGTTTTGTTTGGTAATTTGAAATCTTTTATAAATGAAAAAAATGATTGCATTGTAAAATAGAATAGAGAGGGGTATCCCCGCTATGTGAGTTTAATAATTAAGTAAACGATTTACTTAACGAGTATCGCAATAAAAGCTGAAGCAGCAAAAAGTATGCTGATTATAATTGTAGTTATAAATAGGATCTTTTCGAATCCGCGGCGTGTGTGGAATAGAGCACCACTGTCTCCGCCTCCAAAAGCACCACCGGCACCACTGTCGGATTGCTGGAGTAATATAGCAACAACCAAAATAACAGACAAGATAATCTGTATATACGGTAATAGGTTAGCAATAATCGTCATATGTATATACTACCTTATTTGGGGGTAAAATGCAAGAAAAAGAGGGGATTTATTGATAAATAAAGGTTGAATAGATATATTGACAAAAATGCATTTTAGGTGTATAATATACACAAATTATTTATAAAAAGCATGAAGAAGTTAATCTTTTACATTGCCGCTGTCGGGATGATGGCCGTAATGATGAGTTGTGGTGGTGAGAGTATGTCTGGTAAAAAACTCAAGGAGTGGGAGGCTGCCGAGAAAGCTAAAAAAGATTCCATATCTTTGGAGCCACAAAAAGACATCGACCCTGGGTTTTCCATTGGGGAGGATGGCGAATTGCAAGGTACACCTATTGAAATTATTGGGATACCTATGAGTGTATCCTATGCGATACCCTTAAATTCATGGAATTTGTCTTTAAAAATTAATTCCAAGGATGGACTTGCATACAATTTGGAGGTTGATAGTGCTACTGCAAGTAGTATCATCAACGATAGCACCATTGTTGCAGTAAGAGTTATCGGTAAAGAAGTTACCTTGCTACGATAGTAGCAGTAAACTAAATGAAAAAAGACCTCAGTTGAGAAACTGGGGTCTTTTTTATTTAAATTAGAAGACTTGGTCACACATAATTTTATGGTGAAAATTTGCGCGACCCCGACTCGGCTCGACAGCCTCCGTCTTTCAAGCTTCTCCCCACACAAAAAAGTATTTTTGTGTCACACGAATAAATCGTGTGCACAATAAAAAAGACCCACTAAAGGGTCTTTTTTATTGTGCCGGGGAGAAGACTTGAACTTCCATGAGTGTAACCTCGCTTGCTCCTAAGGCAAGTGCGTCTACCAATTTCGCCACCCCGGCATATTTACTTTTCAATACCTAATGCACCCTGAGGCCTAGGGCGGAATCGAACCGCCGTATAAAGATTTTGCAGATCTTTGCCTTACCACTTGGCCACTAGGCCTTCATTACATCATTGTGCCTTTACATACTAACCGTTTTTGAGTAATTCGTCAATTTTTTGGCGATTCTTTTCTCCGAGGTCGATTGCTACATCAAGATATGGAATAGGGTGAATCTTGAGTTGCTTCATGATAAATGTACGCATTTCACCAAGATTTCTCTTCACGAATCCATATGCAGCTTGCTCTTTGTCTGCTGGAAGTGCGGTTATTAATATCTTTGCATTCCTGCCGTCTGGAGTCATCTCTACTCCAGTGACAGTGATTAATGAAGAAATACCACCTTCTTTCTCAATAAAGGTAGCTGCCAGTTCTCGTATTCTTGATGTTATTTTTTCGTCTCTGTGATTTGCCATAAGGTTAAAATTTTTGAATTTTTAATTTTTTAATTTTTAAAAATTGAAACATTTAATGATTATTTATAAAATTTAAAATTTATCATTAAAAATTACTTAATAACTGTTGTGAATGCTTCTAGTACATCTCCTCCAGATATCTCTATTTTAGATTCAACTTGCATTCCACATTCATTACCTTCTAGAACTTCCTTGGATTTTATTTTACCAGCTTGTAGCTCTACTATCTTGCCACGGCCGATCTCATTTTCACGACGTATGATACGCACGATACCACCTAGGGTGATACGGCCTTCTGTGACTTTTCCACCGATTACTTGCTTGTCCTTTGTAGCACTAAAAGTCTTCAATATCTTTACCGCACCTGTGACTTCTTGGGTCTCTGATCTTGGGCGGCGCTCTTCTACGAGCTCCTTTAGCCAGTCTGTGAGTTTATAGATAATGTCGAAACTCTGCACATTTACCTTCAATGTCTCGTTCAGATCTGCAGCACCTCTATCCATCTTGACTGTGAATCCTACGACGACACTCTCTTTGTCAGAGCTTGCCATCTTCAGATCAGTCTCAGATATGGCACCTACTCCGCAAGAAATAATCTTGAAAGATATATCTGCTGTGTTTAGTTTAGACATTTCCTTTTCTAGAGCTTCTGCTGTGCCTGCTACATCTGTCTTGACTATAATAGGAATTACTTTACCTTCAAATCTTTCTGTTTTTGTATTTGCTTTTTTGTTTACCAGTTCACGCATTTCAACTTGGAATTTTTCTGCTTCTTTTTTACTTTCAAAAGTATCAAAAGTACTACCTACCTCGGGCATGATATCAAAACCTACAAGGCGGATAGGGGATGAGAATGTGGCTTCTTTTATAGGTTTACCTAGAAAATTTTCCATGATACGTGTAGCTACTATCGCATTGCCGGCTACTACGAACATGCCGTTTTTAACAGTTCCATTCTTGATTAGACAGGTAGCTGTGATTCCACGTTTTGGATCACGGTTTGCCTCGATGATGACACCAGATGCACCCAACTTTTTATCTCCTGTGTATAAGTTCATATCTGCGACGAGTAGGATCATATCTAGTAGTTCTGGTATGCCTGCTCCTGATTTTGCAGAGATTGGAACAAACGGTATATCTCCACCCATACCTTCTAGGTATATACCTTTTTCTACTAGGTCCATCTTTGTCTTTTCGATGTTCGCATTGGGTTTGTCTATCTTGTTGATAGCTACGATGTAGGGTACTTTGCTGTCGATGATTGTATTGTAAGCCTCTAGAGTCTGAGCTTTGACTGAGTCTTCAGCCGATACTACTAGAATCGCGATATCAGCAGCAGATGCTCCTCGTGCACGCATTTTAGAAAAAGCCTCGTGACCTGGGGTATCTAGGAATGTAATCTTTTGATCTGCACCTCCCTCGTCTTTGTGTGTTACCTCATACGCAGAAATATGCTGAGTGATTCCTCCTGCTTCTCCGTCTACTATGTTTGACTTGCGGATATAGTCAAGAAGCGTCGACTTTCCGTGGTCGACGTGTCCCATCACCACAACTACCGGTGGTCTATTTGTTTGTGTTTTGTTTTCTGACATATTGTTTATTTTGTTTTATTTAAAACGTCTTTCTCTTCTTCAGAAAGTTCATAGTCTGATTTGCCTCCTTTTATTGGTTTTGCAAATATACTCATTCGATCACGAGCGTATAGACTAGACATAACTACTCCATCTCCTTCATCATTTATAAATGAAATAGCAAATGATTGATTGCTGCCATGGTCAGGGAATGGATTGAATCGGATAGTCTCCACACCTCGGATAGTCTTTTTCATTTTGTTGTCTAGATGCTCTAGGTGACGATTGATCTCTCTCTGTGTTATTTCTAGTTGTTCTGTGTGCTTACCTAGGGTGTACATCACATCCTCGAGGTCTTTTGCTTTTGTGCCCATAAAAAGACGCTTCATACGTATATGTAGATAAGTTATCCATCCAAGAAGAATGGCAATAAAAAATCCAAGTATATATGTAAGGATAGTGATACTCATAGATAGTGAGTAGTATACAACAAATAATCATTTTTTACAATGAGAACTTCCTCCTCCTGCCAAGGGGTGAGCTTGGGACAATAGGGACCCAAGCGCAAGACCTTGAGCATTCTGTATTCAGATGCGAAAGGTGTATAGCTCCTGTAAGGAGGACTGAGGAGGGGTTTCGTGATATAGTAGGTACATAATGTTTCAAAAGAGGAAAATCTATTTAGATTATGCATCTATGACCCCTATTGATAAAAGGGTAGCAAAAGTTGTATCTGAACAAGCTCGCAAAGTCGAGCTTAATCCTAGTGCTATATATAGTGGGGGTGTTTTTGCTCGAAATATCGTGGAAGAATCTCGTAAATCAATCGCTAGCTCTATAAATGCTCTGCCGGATGAAATATTTTTTACAGGTTCTGGTACTGAATCTGATGCCTTGGCTATTTTGGGAGTAGTATGTGCAAATAGCAAAAAGCTATCAACAAAAAGCTTGATACCTCACATCGTCACTACAAATATCGAGCACTCTGCGGTCCTTGAGAATTGCAAGATGCTCGAGAATCATGGCGAAGCAGAAGTCACGTATGTGAGCGTCGAAGAAAATGGAATAGTAGACCCAAGAAAAATTCGTGATGCGATAAAGGAGAATACCGTCCTCGTATCTGTGATGTATGCAAACAATGAAATTGGAACAATCCAACCAATTCGTGATATTGCAAAAGAGATTAGGCATTATAAAAAGCATTCCGGAAATACGCACGAATTTCCTTTGTTCCATACAGATGCTGCCCAGGTGATGAATTATCTAGATACTGAAAATGTAGACAGGCTAGGTGTAGATATGATGTCTTTTAATAGTACAAAGATTTATGGACCAAAAGGTGTAGGTGTTCTATATAAAAAAAGAGGAATAGAATTGTCTCCATTGTATGCTGGTGGTGGACAAGAGGGTGGGTTGCGTTCTGGCACAGAGAATGTACCAGCTATTGCCGGATTGGCAGAGGCCCTGCGCGTCACAAATAAAATTAAAAATAAAGAAATAGTTAGAATTACATCTCTGCGTGATTATACTATCTCAAAATTATTGAACCTCGGAGAAAAAGTCGGGTATAAAATATTTTTAAATGGTGATATTGAAAATCGTTTGCCGAATAATATAAATATCACAGTAGAGGGTATTTCA
This sequence comes from Minisyncoccota bacterium, assembly GCA_041674285.1. GTDB lineage: Bacteria > Patescibacteriota > Minisyncoccia > Phycocordibacterales > UBA9973 > UBA8515. The sequence goes on along the minus strand of JBAYVZ010000002.1, from coordinate 32,783 downwards.
AGTGAACTACTAGTGATAGAGCTCGACGCGCGGGGTATGGCCGTATCCGAGCGATCTGCTTGCTCTGCAGATAGCGACGAGGGTTCTCATGTGATCCGTGCGCTCCGTGAAAATTATAATGACTCTATACGTATTACTCTCGGTAGAGACACAAAAAAGTCAGACTTAGACTATCTAATTTCATCTCTTGAAAAGATTTTAAATAAATATAAAAAGTGGAAATAAGCTTGACTGCTATGCTATACTGAACTAATGGATCCCGTTAGAGATGCGCTTGTTATCTTTCTAATTCGGGGTGGTTTATAAAAAAAGAAAGTCGTATTTTTACTATATATTAACAAGATACGGTAATGTAAACATTACCTATCTCTAACGGGATGGATATCAAAGAATTAAACAAAACCCAACTTATATTATTGACCTTATTAATAACGTTTGTTGTATCAATCGCTACTGGTATAGTAACTGTGACTCTGATGAATCAGATGCCAAAGAGCGCCACTCAGACTATTAATAACGTAATTCAGAGAACGATAGAAAAGGTGACCACCGTTCAGGTTCCATCTGAAGAAAAGAAGCAAGGAATCAGTCTTTCTGATAATGCTGTGCTGGTGTCTGTATATGATAAAAATTATGTAGTTGTCACACCTAGTGAGGAAGATAAAGATATCGTAGCGATAGACCCCATCAGACCATTGGGCCAAGGTGTAGTAATCTCTGATTCTGGATTAATTTTGATCGAGATGAATAATCTCACAGGAAAAGAAGATTCATACAAAGTAATGCTAGGCTCAGATTTATTCGAAGCAAAGATTTTAAAAAGTTATGGAAATGGTTTTGTGATTTTACAAATTCAATCAAAATCAAAAATCACAGACGAAGTAAAACCTGCCGATCCAAAAGAGACAGATACACCAGTAGATTTAAATACTGCTCCTAAGCAATAAATATGTATATTGTTTTTGTTTAAAAATTTAAAATTACAAAATTAAGAATCGGGAGCATCGCGTCAAAAGGGCGTACGCGATGTGATTCCGCAAAATCAATGCCACCATTCAATCATTTTACAACAAAAGCAAAAGAGGCAATTCGCAAGGCTCACGAGCTGGCTATTGAGCGTGGGCAGAATCATGTAAATGGTCTGCATCTGCTAACTGCATTGCTAGTGCAAGAGGATTCACTGATTATCTCTATCTTAGAAAAGATGGATGTAGATACTATGCTACTGGTAGACACCGTAGCAGAAGTGATTGAAAATCCAGAGGCTCGCAATACAGTTTCTCCTTCTTATCAGATATATCTGACTCCAGATTTGGCTGCCGCAATTGAAAATTCTAGTAAAGTCGCGGTCACACTCAAAGACGAATTTGTATCTACTGAGCATTTATTTATCTCACTATTGGAGACTCCAGGTGAAGCCCGTGAGATGCTCGGAAGATTTAAAATCGAAAGAGAAAAGATTGTAAATATTGTAGAGATGTTTCGTAAAGAAAATATCACAGATACTGGTAGCTCGAAAAAGCCAAAACTTTTAACTAAATTTACTCGTAGCCTGACAAAGCTCGCACGAGAAGATAAGCTCGACCCAGTTATCGGCCGAGATACAGAGATTATGCGCCTCATGCAGATACTGTCTCGTCGTACAAAAAATAATCCGATACTCATAGGTGAGGCCGGCACAGGCAAGACTGCCGTTGCTGAAGCATTGGCCTTGAGAATAGCAAAAGGGGATGTGCCAGAGAGTCTTCGTGATAAAGAAGTTGTATCTATTGATCTTGGATTGTTGCTTGCTGGTACAAAATATCGCGGTGAATTAGAAGAGCGTCTACGCGGTATCATGAAAGAGATTGAAAAGACAGATGGCAAGGTTATCCTATTCATCGATGAGATACATACTATCGTAGGGGCGGGTAGCTCTGAGGGGTCACTAGATGCTTCGAATATGCTAAAGCCAGCACTTGCTCGAGGGGAGCTACGTGCTGTAGGCGCCACAACATTAAAAGAATATCAAAAACACATAGAGAAGGATCCTGCACTCGCACGTAGATTTCAGCCTATATTTATCGATGAGCCATCTACTGATGATGCCATCGCGATACTGCGAGGGCTCAAAGAGAAATATGAATTATTTCATGGGGTTAGAATTACCGATGATGCTATAATCGCAGCGGTAAATTTGTCGACCAGATATATAACAGGTAGATATCTACCTGACAAAGCCGTTGATCTGATCGATGAAGCTTCTTCTGCGCTCAAGATTTCACTTGAGAACAAGCCAGCTGCCCTCGAAGAGGCGCATAGGAAAATCATGCGTTTTGAAATAGAAAAGGAGGCTCTATCTAATGAACTAAGTATGGAATCTCGCTCGGGAAAAGAAAATAAAGATACAAAAGCTCGAATAAAAGAGATCGATTCTGAAGTAGCAAACTTGAAAGAAAAGACAAAAGAACTTGAACTGAAGTGGAAGAATGAAAAAGATACTGTAGTAGAAATTCGTGCGATTAAAAAAGAATTAGAAACTCTTCGTTTTGAGGCAGACAATGCAGAGATGCGTGGAGACCTGGCTCGTGTGGCAGAGATTCGCTATGGGCAGATCCCCGATTTCCAGAAAGATTTAGATTTAAAATTGGCAAAACTTAAAAAATTGCAAAAATCTCGCAGGATTTTGAAAGAAGAAATCACGACAGAAGATATCGCTGAGGTTGTCGCTAGGTGGACTGGTGTACCACTATCTAGAATGCTAGAAGAAGAGCGTAGCAAGCTGTCGCATATGGAGGATGAATTGCGAAAGCGTGTCGTAGGGCAGGATGAAGCAATCAAAAAGATTTCTGATGTTGTCCGCCGTTCACGTGCTGGCATATCAGATCCAAACAAGCCAATCGGTTCATTTATATTCCTAGGACCTACTGGTGTAGGAAAGACCGAACTGACAAAAGCACTGGCGCAATTCATGTTTGATGATGAGAAGTCATTGATCAGAGTTGATATGTCTGAATACATGGAGCGTCATAGTGTGTCAAAGTTAGTCGGCTCACCGCCAGGATACGTAGGATATGATGAATCAGGACAGCTCACAGAGCAGATTCGCCACCGACCGTATTCAGTCATATTGTTTGATGAGATAGAAAAGGCTCATCCAGAAGTTTTCAATATACTCCTCCAGGTGCTCGACGAGGGCAAGCTCACAGATTCAAAAGGGCGTACTGTAAACTTTAAAAATTCAATCATAATAATGACCTCAAATATCGGTTCACATTTGATTGAAAAGATGGAGAGTATCGGATTCAATACAAATACAATCAAAGAAGATTATCAAAATACAAAAGACAAAGTCCTAGCAAGTCTCAAAGACCATTTCCGCCCAGAATTCTTAAACCGCCTAGACGATGTTATCGTATTTGATGTTTTGTCCCCTGAGGTAATACGCAATATTGTATCTATCAAGATGGATGTTGTTCGAAATAGATTATTGTCAAAAGGTATTGAATTGGATATATCTGATGAAGCTATGGACTATCTCGCAAAAGAAGGGTACGATCCTCATTATGGTGCTCGACCACTGGCTCGATTGATACAGAACAAAATTCTAAATCATGTAGCTACATTTATAATCGAAAAGGGTGTAGGAAAAGGTGAGGCAGTATTCGTGACTATGAAAGATGGTGAACTTGTAATTGATATGAAAAAGAAAAAGATTAAGTCTAATCTAAAAGTATCAAAACCAAGTCCTTATACAGCAAAATAATGTCAAAGAAAAACAACGACACTGTCGTTGTTTTTCTTTGACAAATATTAAAAAGATGATAATCTGAAAATAAAACAAATTAATACTTTTATGGGACACACAAGAAAAAAAAGAAGGAGAAAAAATTCTGGATCGAATTTTAATCATCAAAATAATATTAGAAAAAGGGCTGGGGTCAAAACAGAAAAAAGAATTAAAAATAAGATCCATGTTCAAGTTGCGACATCTAAGCATTTAGATGGGGAAGATTCTCAAAAAGAAGCTCAGAGTAAAAAAACTAAAATTTAACCGTGTGAATGTAAACCAAAAAAGAGGTCACCTTGGTAAATAAGGTGAAATCTCTTAAAAAGAAAAATCCCACAAGCAGTAGCTTGTGGGATTTTTTGTGCGCCGGGTTGGATTCGAACCAACGAAGGCCGAAGCCGACAGATTTACAGTCTGTTGTGATAGACCACTCCACCACCGACGCAGATATGTATAAACTACATATAATTGTTACTATACATGATTTCTATTAATTTTTCAATATTTTAATTACTTTTCAAATTATGCTAAAATACACGCATGTCACAACTATACAGCAATTCAATATTTTGGGTGGATGTCGATAAGATCAAGCCCAACCCTTTTCAGCCACGTCGAGAATTCGAAGAGGCCCGGTTAAAAGATCTATCTGACTCTATCCGTCAGTACGGCATACTCCAGCCACTGACTGTATCTCGCGTGGAGGTTATAAAAGAAGATGGTGGTATCGCAGTAGAATACGAGCTCATCGCTGGTGAACGCCGCCTACGAGCATCAAAGCTCGCAGGGCTTCCTCAAGTACCAGTAGTCATCCGTGTGGGTGATGACAATATGGCAAAGCTCGAATTGGCTATCATAGAGAATCTTCAGCGTGAAGATCTGAATGCTGTAGAGCGCGCTCGCGCATTCTTCCGACTTGTAGAAGAATTTAAATTCACTCATGGTCAGGTGGGTACCAAGGTAGGAAAGAGTCGTGAGTATGTATCCAATACTCTTCGTCTATTGTCATTGCCTCAAGAAGTACTCGACGCACTCTCTGCTCGCAAAATCACAGAGGGTCATACTCGCCCTATTATGATGCTCGCAGATAAGCCAGAGGAGCAGATGGTATTGTTCAAAGAAATATTATTTAAAAAGATGAATGTACGTGACGCAGAAAAGTACGCTCGTCGTATCGCAGTGGATCGTGTACGAAACAAAGAATATATACTAGACCCGGAGCTATTAGAGATGGAAGAACATCTAGCTGAGGCACTAGGCACAAGAGTTCACGTAGAAAAAGGTCAGAATGGGGGACAGATCACTATTGATTTCTTTACAAATGAAGACCTACGCAATATCTTAGAAGTTATGAAATCTGTCGAATCAAAAGGCAAGAAGCCCACTGAAATGCTAGATAGGCATATCGCTTCTGTGGGTGGTCTCGAAGCTATGGTACCTATCGGTGCGAGTCTAGAGGTGAATGATATCGTAGCAGAGGAGATAGAGATGTTAGACGACAGAGATGATCAAGAGAAACAAAAAGTAGAAGAAGAATTGTATAACATAAAAAATTTCTCACTATAAATAAAAAATGTACCAGTCTAACTGGTACATTTTTTATTTTTAGAATTTTGCGAATGATCTGAATTTTGAGAGGAGGCTATTCTCTTTCAAGTGTGCATTTATGTGTTTTCTCGCAATACTTGTCTTGGCATACTCTAGCCATTTTGAGGATGGGTTTGTATTTGGATTCACAATAATCTCTATGATGTCACGGTTTGAAAGTACAGTTCCAAGACTCGCATTTTTATTGTTTATCAATGCACTTTGGGTGTGATCCCCAATGTCAGAGTGTATGGCATAAGCAAAATCTATAATCGTTGACCCCTTTGGTAGGTCTACTACATCTCCCTTTGGGGTAAATACGAATATTCGATCCTGGAATAAATCCATCTGTAGATGCTGGAGGAATTTCTCTGGGTCATCTACTGTCTTGTGTAATTCTTGGAGTTGAGATAGCCATTCAAATTTTCTATCTTTGCTACCTTTGATAGTAAAGTTTTTGCCACCAGTTTCTTTGTATATAAAGTGTGCAGCGATGCCGTATACAGCCTCGGCGTGCATCTCGGGTGTACGTATCTGTACTTCTATCACTCCACCAGTACCAGTGAATATCGTAGTGTGTAGAGATCTGTATCCATTTGGCTTTGGTGTGGAGATATAATCTTTGATTCTTCCTGGTAGAGGCTTCCATATGCTATGTACAATACCGAGAGTTCTATAGCAATCCTCGATGTTGTTCACAATCACTCGGAGCGCGACCACATCGTATATCTTCTCAATGTCCATATTGTACTTTACGAGTTTGTTCCAAAGACTATATTTATATTTTGAGCGACGAGAAATCTCTACAATGTTTATTTTTTGGTTGATTAATTCTTTTGTGAGTTCTTCTGTGACCATTTCTAAATCTTTTGTATTGTCTGATTTTACATTTGCCAATATTTTTTGAAGCTCAGCATACTCTTTTGGATAGGCGTAGGGGAAAGCAGCATCTTCAAGATTACCTTTTAGGCTGTTCATACCTATGCGGTCAGCGAGACGTGCGTGTATCTCGATAGTCTCTAATGCAATTCTCTTCCTCTTGTCTTCGCGTACGTGCTCTAGCGTCTGCACATTGTGTAGTCTGTCTGCTAGTTTAATAATCAGTATTCGCAGGTCATCTGCCATGGCCATAAAGAATTTACGGAGTGATTCTACGTGTCGTGCATGACCTTGGTACTTTACTTTACCGAGCTTTGTCACACCATTTACTAGTTTTACTATTTCTTCGCCGAATTCGGCTATTAGTTCTTCTTCTGGAAGGTCTGTATCTTCTAGTGTATCGTGTAGGAATCCAGCAGCGATAGTCTTGGCGTCCATACCAAAGGAGGCTAGATTTTTTGCTGTAGCAAATACGTGAATAAAATAGGGTTCACCGCTTTTGCGCATTTGGCCGGCATGAGCTTTGTGTGCCACATCATAAGCCTTTTGTATTAATGCTTTATCTTCATCATTGAGCCTAGGAGCTATTTTATAGATTTCATTAATATCTGTTGTCATCCCATACTAAAATTTTACTTATAATATTCTTGCCTATACGACGATTGTCCTGTATTTTTATGTCTTCTCAAATTAGATTAATCAAAAATTTAATACGGGACAGGTATATAGAGTATAGCTGATTGACCGAAATATATCAAAATGGTAGTGTAAAAAGAAAAATACAATTTTATGAAAAATCCAAAATTACCTTGGACTTTTATCCCTGTAGCAAGCCTACACGATAAAATCGATGATGATTTTTTCTTTCAAGTTCTACATTCTATAGACTACGTGAGTAGTAGAATCAAAAATTCATTAAAGCATAAAAATATACATGTAGGTGATCGACAAATTATGTTTGATTCAATCAAACAGCCAATGCACTATTTTTATGCACAAAAAGATTTGAATTTTGTGAAAATCATATTCAACAGAGATGGATGTATTGATTTTTATTTCAAATCAAAAAAACATAATTTGTCTGATTTTACATTTTTTAAAAAAGAACCTTTTAAGGCAAGTGATAAGGAAAATTTAGATCATGCCCTAGCTTTGTCTGCTAATTTCCTGGACACGGGTAACCCGTGCCTAGATTAAATAAAAAAATTCCCGAAGACATCTTCGGGAATTTTTTTATTTCTTATTTGATTTTATTTCGTCTCCTAATTTGTGTGGGTTGTGATTCTTACACATTTTATTACTACATCTCTCTGGAATAGTTTTTGTACCTTCCATCATCAGACTGTCGCACATAGGGCAGATGTTTCCAGTAGGTTTTGTCTTTATCGCATTCTTGCAAGTTGGATAATTCGAGCAAGAGTAGCATATTCCAAATCGTCCTCGGCGCTCCATCATCTCGCCATCTTTACACATAGGACATTTTACGCCGGACATTTTCTTTTTCTTCTCTTCCTCGTCTTCTTTTATGAATTTACATTTTGGATAACGTGAACAAGATATGAATGCTCCAAATTTTCCTTGTCGGATTACTAGCTTTCCACCGCCACTCTTGCCCTTCTTCTCTCCGCAGAGGGGACATAGTTCACCAGTTTCTTTTGGGCCTTCTAATTCATTGCCTTCGAGTGTTCGTGCGCCATCACAATCTGGGTAATTTGCACAAGAGTAAAACTTGCCATTGCGAGCGAGCTTTACAATCATAGACCCTTCACACTTTGGACACTTCATCTCCGCTGGAGCCTCGCCCATATTTGTAGCCTTGGCTAGTTTATCTTTTTCTTTTACATCTTTTTGGAATGGTGTGTAGAAGTCTTTTAGAGTCTTTACATATTCGCGATCTCCATTGGCTATATCATCGAGCTCATCTTCCATCTCGGCTGTGAATGTATCGCTGATGTATTCTGCAAAGTTTGCTTCAAGAAAACTAGACACTACATCTCCAGTATCTGTAGGGTATAGCGTGCGTCCTTCCTTGTTCACATATCCGCGCTCTTCGAGTGTGCGCATGATAGATGCATATGTAGATGGACGACCGATACCGCGAGCCTCTAGCTCCTTTACGAGTCCGGCTTCACTGTACCTATTTGGTGGCTCTGTGAATTTTTCTGTATTTTTAAGTTCTAGGAGTTTCAATTCTTCGCCTACTTCAACCTCGGGTAGTTCTACGTCTTCACCACGGGCATCTGTATCACAAGCGAGCCATCCAGGGAATAGTACGCGTGAGCCATTTGCAGTAAAGTCTGGGATCTCTCCATTCTTGATATTCGCTACTATCTTTGTCTTCATGAGTTTTGCATCAGTCATCTGTGAAGAAATAGCACGCTCCCAGATGAGGCGGTACAATTTCTTTTGTTCTTCATTTGATCCCTCACTCATATTCTCGACATGAGTAGGACGGATTGCTTCGTGGGCTTCCTGAGCATTCTTGGACTTTGTCTTGTATGTGTGAGCCTCTGCGTACTCCTTGCCATACTTTTTCTCTACGACTTTCAGTATTTGAGCTTGGGCTACAGCGGATACATTTGTACTATCTGTACGCATGTATGTGATGTGACCTTGCTCGTAGAGCTTTTGTGCTACCTGCATAGTACGTGAAGGTGCAAAACCAAGGCGAGTAGATGCTACCTGCTGGAGTGTGGATGTAGTGAATGGTGCACGAGCACTGCGCTTCTGTTCACTCGCTTTTAGATCTGTGACATACCATTTTTCTTTTTGACCGAGATTCATGATGTTCTCTACGATTTTTTCATCGCGAGGTTCGTCGACACATGATAGCGTCATCTGCACTTTTTTCTTTGATTCAAAGAGTCCTTCGAGTGTCCAATATTTTTCTGGTACGAATGCACGGATCTCTCGCTCGCGCTCCATGATGATGCGCAGTGCAGGGGATTGTACACGACCAGCAGAAAGACCGTAGCGGACCTTCTTCCAGATCACACCTGATAGATCGTATCCTACGAGACGGTCTAGAACTCGGCGAGCTTCTTGAGCCCGACGTAAATTTGTATCTATTTGTCTTGGATGTGCGAGAGCCTCTTCTACTGCTTCTTTTGTGATCTCATGAAAAGTCGCACGATTGATCGGCGCCTTTATTTTTTTATCAGCTTTGAGTAATTCTTCTATGTGCCATGCGATGGCTTCTCCTTCGCGATCCGGGTCAGTCGCTAGTGTGATGTCTGTAGCTTTCTTGGCTAGCTCTTGGAGTTCGTGTACTACTTTTTCTTTACCCTTGGATATCTCATAGTGGGGGACAAATCCAGCCTCGATATCGATAGCCTGCTTGTTTGATTTTGGAAGATCACGAATATGTCCGACAGATGCACGGACTGTATATGCGCCGTCTAAATATTTTTCAATTGTCTTTGCTTTTGAAGGTGACTCTACGATTAAAAGTTTCATATATTCGTCTAGTATTACACGAAAGAATATTTTTTTGCAAATCTAGCCTTTGAAAATTTGTCATTTATCTATTGACTTTTATGTATAAAAGTGATATAATGCTAACAAATTAAAATTTACAAAGATGGATATTAAAATTAAACAAGCATTGTTAGATTCTAAAGTTGAAGAAGTTAATTGCTTCGCTGCCTACTTTGGATTTGAGAAAGGTTTTCTAGTTGCGGATCTTAATAAATTAAGAATCGAACTAATGGGTAGTAACCCCAGCAAAACAAGAGCTGATAGTTTATTTAATTCGCTAGAATCTAATAAAGCAGCTATTCGGTTTAATGATGATGAAGAAGAGACTATAATTCTTTTTCAAAAAGTATCAGAGGCTCAAGCCTTGGCTTACATTGTTTACCGTAGTTTTTTTAAAAATTAGTAAATTTATTGTTTAAAAATTTATCAAACCCATTCGATTATTCGGATGGGTTTGTTTTATTTTATATCTTCCTTATCTCACCCAGTTCCTCACATATCAATTCTTTTATTTCCATTATAGAAAGTAGGGCATTGGCGCTGGCTATATTCATACCGGATGCTCGGACTAGATCATCGCGCTCCATCGGATCATCGAGGAGTTTTATTATCTTCATCTCATCCTCTCCGCAGTCTGCATATTTGTCTTTTTCACTCATACTCTTGTCTACCTCAAAGCCTAATGCTTCGAGGAGTTCGGTGCTATTTGTGATAGGTGTGGCACCTTGGCGGATCAATCTATTGGTACCACTAGATGTATTTGAGAATACTGAACCGGGTATGACGAGGACATCACGATTGTAGTCTAGTGCCATGCGTGCCGTGATCAGGGTGCCGGATTTCTCTGCGGCCTCTATTACGAGAGTGGCTTTCGAAATTCCCGCCATCAATCTGTTGCGCTGGGGGAATGTATACAGCTCTGCTTTCATCATCGGTGGGAATTCTGCGAGTAGGCATCCGCCATTGTCCACTATCTCCTCGGCAAGATTTATATTATTCTTCGGATACAAAACTTTTGGATCAAGACCTGATCCCGGCATAGATAGTGTCAGTAGTCCGGCCTTCATAGCACTGCGATGTGCGATAGTGTCTATACCCATAGCTAGTCCTGATACGATGACGATAGGATATCCGCGTAGGCCTGCGATTAATTTCTCACAAATATCGCGACCGTAGTTTGTATGATTGCGTGAGCCGACAACAGCTAGGAATACATATTCATTTTCTTTTGGGAGTACTCCACGTATATATAGCTCTTTTGGTGGCTGGGGGATTTCTAGGAGTGCCTTGGGGAATTGCTCAGGTTTTAATTTGAGAATTTCTTGCATTTGTATATTCTACCATTTTTTACTATACTGGGAATATGTTAGAAATTAAATTCATAAAAGAGAATAAGGATTTGGTCATCGCTGGTATTCTAAAAAAGAACAGCAAGGTGGATATAAATGAACTCATTGATATAGACGAAAAACGTCTAGCCCTGATGTCTGTAGTTGAAGGTCTAAGAAGTGAACAGAACAAAATGAGCAAAGTCATAGCTATAGAACGTGATGCAAGTATTCGCGACCAGATGATCAGCGAGATGAAAATAGTAAAGGATGACTTGAATGAAAAAGATGAAGAACTAAAAGATGTCATGTCTAAATGGCAGTCTTTAATGTTGAAAATTCCAAACATCCCATCTGTTGATACTCCCGAGGGTCCAGATGAGTCTGGAAATCAGGTGATAAGATCATGGGGGGAAGTACCACAATTCCCATTTACACCAAAAGAGCATTTTGAACTCGGTAAGGATCTAGGCATTATAGATACCGAGACAGCTGGGGAAGTAGCTTCTTCTCGTTTTGCATACTTGAAAGGGGATTTGGTTTTGTTGCAATTTGCTCTTATCCAGATGTGTTTAGATTTTTTGACAAATAAAGAAACTTTACAGAAGATTGCTACTAAGGCCGGATTATCTCTAAATGTATCTGAATTTATGCCAGTGATACCTCCTGTATTTGTCAGGCCCCTTGTCCAAGTAAAGATGGCTCGCTACATGACTCCAGAGGATCACTATATGTTCCCCAATGATGATTTGATGCTCATAGGTAGTGCAGAGCATACTCTCGGATCTATGCATATGAATCAGATTTTCGAAGAGAGTGATTTGCCGATTCGTTATGCTGGATACTCTACTGCATTTAGACGTGAGGCAGGTACAGCAGGAAAAGATACAAATGGAATTTTAAGACAACATCAATTTGATAAATTGGAGATGGAGGTTTTCTCTCTGCCTGAGAATTCAACACTAGAGCAAAATTTCTTAGTATCAATACAAGAACATGTTTTGCAGACTTTAAATTTGCCATATCAAGTTATCGCTGTATGTACTGGTGATATGGGATTCCCAGATACAAGACAGATGGATATAGAGACATGGATGCCAGGGCAGAATAGGTATCGCGAAACTCATAGTGCGGACTTTACTGGAGGATTCCAATCTCGACGCCTAAATACTAGAGTTCGTCGTGCTGATGGGAAAATAGAGCCAGTTCATATGAATGATGCTACCGTAGTAGCCATCGGAAGAACATTGATTGCTATAATTGAAAACTACCAACAAGAAGATGGTTCTATTAAAATTCCAGAAGCTCTGCAAAAATATCTTGGAGGAAAAACTTTAATCTCAAAATAATATGTCTAAGACGCGTGACATACTATCATCTCCGCGTGTACTAGAAATAAAACGCACAAAAAGAAATGCAAACATTCGCATTTCTATTTTGTGTTTTGTGTTGCTAATATTGAGTATCGTCGGCCTGTCTTTTCTGTCGGGATACAGAAAGATGACTATTAACCAGGTGGATGTGATAGGTACGAAGATCTTAGGGGAGGACGAAGTGAGAAATTTTGTGAATGATAAAATATCTGGAAAGTATCTTTATATTTTTCAGAGAAAGAATTCTTTTATCTATCCTCAGGACTCTATCTATGATGGGCTACTATCTAGATTCACTCGTATTGAAAAATTGTCTTTGAATGTAAAGAATGTAAATACACTAGAGGTCATCATAAAAGAAAGATCAGGCTCCCATATGTGGTGCGGGGCAAAGGTTCCCGAATCTGCATTGGACCAAGGCGAGAATTGTTATTTTGTAAATGATGAAGGGTATATCTTTGATAAAGCGCCTTACGTATCTGGAAATTTATATTTTAAATACTACGCACCCCTTTCTGATAATAAGTCTGTGCTGGGTAGTCAGATGATAAATTCTGATTTATTTAGGTCATTTGTTCGACTAGTTGAAGATGTAAAATCTGCAAATCTGGATCCCACATATCTGGTTTATGAGGAAGATGATACTGTCTCCCTTTATCTCAAACATAAGGATGGTGCTACCAATCCGCGTATTATTTTTAAAAAAGACACTGATATGAAAAAAGTGGGAGAGGATATAGTCACTGCAATGTCTCAAAAAGAATTCAAAGATGAAATAACTGGAAAATATGATACACTCCTGTACATCGATATGAGATTTAATAATAAGGTTTTTTATAAGTTTCAATAAAAATTCAAAATAGCTTCTTTCAAAAAGCACACATATCAAGATTTTATAAATTAACTTCTCTCTCGGGACACGCGTAAAAATTTGCTAATTTTTCTGCTCTGCTCGGCACCAGTCGCGCCTGCGCAAGTTCCCGTTCAAGAATTAATTTAAAAAATCTTCAAAAGATAATGAACAACTTCTTGGAAAAATTAAATAAACCATTCTTTGTATTGGCTCCAATGGCAGATGTCACTGATCCAGCTTTTCGTCGTGTTATAGCAAAGTACGGCAAGCCAGATGTGACATGGACAGAGTTCGTATCTGCGGACGGATTGGCTCATCCTGTGGCTCGAGAAAAATTGATCCGCGATCTAGCCTATACAGAAGGTGAGCGACCAATAGTCGCCCAGCTTTTTTCTAGTCACCCAGAACAGATGCGAATTGCTGCAAAGGTTGTAGCCGAGATGGGTTATGACGGTATCGATATCAATATGGGATGTCCAGATAGATCGATAGAAAAGCAAGGTGCAGGTGCTGCCATGATAAAAACTCCAGAAATTTCTGCGCAGATTATTCAGGCCGCAAAAGATGGAATAAAGGATGCTGGGAAAGATATTCCATTGTCAGTGAAAACTCGCGTGGGGTACAACCAAGTGCAGATTGATGAGTGGATACCATTCCTACTATCACAAGATATAGCCACACTGACCGTGCATGCTCGTACACGCAAGGAATTGTCATCTGTGCCTGCTAACTGGTCCTATGTAAAAAAAGTGGTAGAGATACGAAATAAAATGGGTGTAAAAACAAAAATCATCGGTAATGGTGACGTACGAAATGTAGCACACGGTAGACAGCTCGCCCTTGAAACAGGGTGCGACGGTGTGATGATCGGTCGCGCAATATTCGGCAACCCATGGATGTTCGCAGATATAAAAAATATCAATTCTCAAAAATATTCAAGTCCAAATAAAATAAAACAATTTTTTGTTAATATTTATTCTCGATTTGTACCTTCATATAAAGATAGATACTGGCTTGAGAATAAAATAGAGATACCAGTACCAGAGAGACTGCGCGTACTAGTAGAGCATACAAAGCTATACGAAGAACTCCTCGGTGATATAAAGAGCTTTTCGATAATGAAAAAGCACTACAAGGCATACTGCAATGGATTCCCCGGAGCAAAAGAACTCCGCATGCAACTGATGGATTCGAATAGTGCAGAGGAGGTAGATAAAATAGTGGCTGCTTTTTTAAAAACACGTTAATTGGTATACTCTAAATATGTTCCCGTTAGAGATGTGTTTGTTCTATTTCTATCTATGGGATATTATTTAAAGTAAGTCGTATTTATTACTATATGTTAACTCGATACGGTAATGTAATCATTACCTATCTCTAACGGGATGTCTAAAAAAGAAGAATCAAATATCGCTCTATATACAAAGTACCGCCCCGAGAATTTTGACGAGGTGATAGGTCAGGATCATATCGTGAATGCTATCCGAGGTGCCTTTGCAGCGGGGAAGGTGGCTCATGCGTATCTACTATCCGGCCCACGTGGTACTGGCAAGACTACTATCGCACGTATCATCGCCCGCGAACTAGGTACAAGTGTAAATGATATCTACGAGATGGATGCAGCAAGTAACAGAAAGATAGAAGACGCTCGTGATATCCGTGAGAGTGTGCGTACTATGCCATTTGATTATAAATACAAAGTCTACATCCTCGACGAGGTGCACATGCTGACAAAAGAGGCATGGAATGCACTGCTAAAGACTATAGAGGAGCCACCTGAATATGTGGTATTTATCCTCGCTACAACAGAGCTATCAAAAGTACCAGAGACTATCGTATCCCGATGTCAGACTTTTACTTTCAAAAAACCTACAGAGAAAATTCTCGCTGATGTGGTCAGCAGTACTGCAAAGAAAGAAGGGTATACACTCGAGGCAGGTGGGGCAGAAGTCATCGCACTCATATCAGATGGAGCTTTTCGTGACGCACAATCTACTCTACAAAAAGTCATATCATTCTCACAAAGTAAAAAAATAAGTTTGGAGCAAATCCTCGAAGTGACTGGCTCACCGGATATCACACTAGTAGATGACTTTCTCCGAGCTCTCGCACACAATGATATCGAGCGGGGGTATATGGCTATCAATGCAGTCTCTGCACAGAATAGTGACATGCATCTATATATGAAGATGGTACTTGTAAAGATGCGTGCTGCATTACTGCTACGCTATGCGCCAAAGATGGCGAGTATCATACCCCTCTCAGAAAAGGATAAAACATTCCTAGGGGAGCTAGTCCTCGAAAAGCCAGAGCATATCTCATCTCGTGCACTTTTAATATTACTCGAGGCATATCAAATGTCTGGACACAGTAGTATCAAAGAGCTACCACTAGAACTCGCACTCATAAAGATTTTGAATATTGAGAAATAAAATGGACTAGGACCGCGAGTACGTTCAGTATTTGTATAAGAGTGTAGCGATTATTTACAAATACTAATCCTTTAGAGCTTATCGAACCTTACAGGTTCAGTACACCTTTCGCGTATTTTGAAATTAACATTTCAAAATACAAGCTCAAGGTCTTCGATTCCTAGACGCAAGTGAAGCAGTTCATTTGCTTCCCCTAGCAAAAGAAAACCACGCCTTTGAGGGCGGGTTTTCTTTTTTGCTAGGGGACTAGGAATCGAACCTAGATTAAAAGCTTCAAAGGCTTCTGTCCTACCGTTAGACGATCCCCTAATAGATAACATATGGATTCTATACTAAAATGACTTATTTTTCAATATATATAGAAATTGCCATGAATACAGATATGTATTCATGGCAATCGTTACTTTTTTCGTTTTGGCTGTGACAGTATCATTCCCTCAGCTTTATTCTTGGCTCCTTTGTATTTTGAGATAAATCCTCCCTTGCTAAGCTTTTTAAAGCCAAATTCTTCTCTGAATTTACCCATCAGTTCCTTAAAGTTCTTATTTAAGTATTCTTTGGGGTTTTCTTCATTTATCGTTTCCTCAAATAATTTTTGAGCTACTAAATCTATTAATTCCATAATTTTAGAGTATTATTTTTTATATTTATAAACTATTTATAAAAAAAGTCAAATATATTTATTTCTTGTTTTAGGTATAATTGATATATATGAATACACAAGACCCAATCCAAAAGGCAGAGAATATTATAAAGCATATAAATCATAAAGCTGGTAAATATACACAGCCTGTGTTCGACAGGTACCCACTACTGTTTATGTTTCTGCTGACTTTTGGAGTGACTGCTATAATCGAGGGGATGAGATTCTTCTTGGAAGATGTCCATTTCTTTAAAGAGCATCCACTTGTACTGCTATCTATTGGTATATTGATTCTGTTGTTTACGGGGACACTTTACAAGAAGCTTGAAAAAGTAGATTAAAAATAATATATAATAAATATATGAATAACATTAAATTACATAACGGTCTTGATATTCCCAATATTGGATTTGGAGTTTTTCGTGTAAAAGAGGGGGAAGAGGTTGAGAGTGCAGTTATATCTGCTATTCATACGGGGTATCGTCACATAGATACGGCTATGATATATCAGAACGAGGAAGGCGTTGGAATGGCTATCAAGAATTGCGGAATTCCTAGAGAGCAATTGTTTATCACTACAAAGCTTTGGAATCTAGATCAAGGGTATGAGAGCACTTTAAAAGCTATAGAGGTATCTCTTGAAAAATTGGGACTAGATTATGTAGATCTATATTTAGTTCACTGGCCTACTGCAAGCGTCGAGCCAAATGAGGCAGGTACAAGTTATATGAGTCTTAATAAGAGAAAAGAGACTTGGAGAGGAATGGAAGATATCTATAAATCTGGCAAAGCAAAAGCGATTGGAGTTTCAAATTATACTATTGGTCATCTGGAGGAAATGAAAACATACGCAACTGTTTTGCCTATGGTGAATCAAATTGAGTTTCATCCATTCTTGTATCAAAAAGATTTATTAGACTACTGCAATCAAAATAAAATTGTTGTTGAAGCTCATTCTCCTCTTGCTCCGTCTGTCGATCCAAAAAGTGTAGGGCACGAAAATCCTAATATCGAAGAGATTGCTAAAAAGCATGGCAAGACCAAAACACAGATACTTATCAGATGGGCGATAGAGCATGGTGTGATACCTTTACCAAAATCTGTTCACATAGAAAGAATTAAAGAGAATCTTAATGTATTTGATTTTTCATTAGATGTTGAAGATATGAATCTTTTAGACTCAATGAATATCAATCTTCATGTTCGGCGAGATCCTTCAGTTTTAGATTAAAAATAATATATAATAAATATATGAAAACATACGAAAAGAAATTATACAGAAGTGAGGATAATAAGATAGTAGCAGGAATCATGGGCGGTCTAGGGGAATACTTTGATACAGACCCTGTACTGTTCCGTGTATTCTATCTAGTGTTTGGTGTGTTCACTGGAATATTCCCTGGAATACTAGGATACTTTGCAATGATGCTGATTGTACCAAAGAAGCCAAAGGTAATACATGTAAAAGCTGAAGCAAAATCTGAATAAAAAAAATCCCCACAGGTCGGACCTGTGGGGATTTTTTTATTGTTTGATTTCCTCTCTGTATATTAGGAAAAGTGCTCGGAGTAGGCTGACTGCTAGTGGACCGATGAGTATGCCCATAGGACCCATCAATGCAATACCTCCTAATACTGAGAATAGTACGAGTATCGGATGTAGATTCGTCTGTTTGCCTACTATTAGTGGATTTAGGAAGTTGTCTACTGTGCCAACTATGGCAATGCACCACACAGTCAAGCCTATCGCATCAATATTCATCCCCATAAATAATAGATATAAAATTGTAGGTATTGCTATAAAGGCTGTGCCAATGGTAGGGACTAATGACATGATAGCAGCAGCTACACCCCATAGTGCAGGGTGTGGTACTCCAAATATCGCCAGACCTAGACCCATCAGTATTCCTTGGGCAATAGCAATGAGTAAGTAACCTTTGATAATTCCATTTATAGTACCTGAAAGAGTCTTTAATATTTTCTCGTTGTGGGTAGTTTCTAGTGGAGAAAGTTTAATAAATAACTCCCTCCAGCTGTTGCCATCGCGCAACGTGTAGAACATAGTCAGTGTAATTAAGAAGAAAACAAAAATAGTATTCAGAGTCGCGGTAAAGAGACTTGTGATGTTTGTAAATAATGTGGATATTAATTTTACTACCTCGGTCTGTAGATCAAAAGCAAAGCCCGAAGGGAGGTATTGGTTTATTGCGGAATTTAGATTAATTAATACTGGGTCACCATTTGTGATATCAAATGAATTGTATAGATTAAAGAATTGTTTGTATGCCACTGATCCTAGTACTAAAAATGGTATCCACAATACTGCCAAAAATAAAATGATTGTCGATAGTGATGCTAGCCAATTAAATTTTTGGGGTACTATTTTTCTAATTAGATTATAAACAGGATATATGACTACTGACATGGCAACACCCATCACAATGATGGTCATAAAAGGGAATAATATTGCTGATATGAGCACAATAGCTAGTACTAGTAATCCGATAAAGAAATATTTTTCAATAAATTTTGTTTCTTGCATGTATTTATTGTAACACGGAAATACTGTTTTTTCTCTTTATTTTAAGGGGTGTTAATAGATATTGACAAAAATAGCATTTTAGTATATAATACACGCATTATGAATAAATCAATGAAATTTTTATATGTCGGCATAATGGCTCTTGGAATTGTGTTTTTCGCTACTCCGAGTATGTCAGAGGCTTTTACTGTTTCTTATGGAAACCTAGGAACATACGGTACAGGCTATGCTGCAAATACAGGAGCGGGGGTAGGCTATACTACTTCTTATGGTACAGGGTACGGTACTAATACTTCATATTATGGAGGTGCAGGGTATAACTCTTATCCAAACTACAATACTAACTATGGTACTAACTATGGTTATAGTGGCAACACAGGCTATGGTATGGGGTATGGTTCAGGTTATAATTATGCTGTAACTGGTGGTCCGAGTGCGATGTCTGGTTATGGTTCTTATAATAATGCATTAGTTAATTCTGGTTATGGCTCAAATATGGGTTCTGGTTATGGATTAAATCTTGGGTATACTCCTAATCTTGGTTATGGATATAATTCAGGAATGAACTATGGTATAAATCAGTATGATTACGGATATGGATATGGATCAACTGGTGGAATGAATAGGCCACGTTACTAATATTATAAAAAATAAAAAAATCCCTCGAATCTATCGCGAGGGATTTTTTTATTTCTACTATTCTTCGTCTTGAGGTTTTTCGAGCGCCAGAGATTCAATCTGTAGTGCTTCGCCTGTGATGCGCATCACATCCTTGTCTACTTTTCTGAATTCATGATTAGACTTGTTAAAGTGATTCACAGTAGTCTCGAGTGCCGCGCCCATCTTCTTGTGGTACTCTTCGTACTTTTGTAGATGTGTACCTAGCTCGCCGACACGCTTAATGATATCCTTTGCACCCTCCTCGATCTGCATAGCTTTGAGGCCCTGTAGGACTGTCTGTAAGTAAGCGAGGAATGAAGTAGGAGATACGATAATGACTTTGTATTTACTTGCAGCTCTCTGTATTAGATTCTCTGTATCTTCTCCGACTAATGCACCGATTTTATTCACCAGTAGGTCATAGTATATAGCCTCGTGCGGGATGAACATAAATGCGAATTCCATCGTACCATTCTCGGGTTGGATGTATTTTGAAGTTTCAGTAATACGATTTTTTAGATCATTCACAAAGACTTTTTCTAGTCTGTCCTTTTCTGTCTTGTCGCTCGTCTCACTGATACGATTGTAATTCTCGAGTGAGAATTTTGAATCAATCGGGATTATTTTATCTTTTACAAATACTGCAGCGTCCACTATCGTGCCGTCTGGGAAGGAAAATTGCATCTGATATGAACCTGGAGGCATGATATTCTTTAACAATGTCTCAAGATAATATTCACCCAGTATTCCACGCTGTTTTGGATTCTTCAGTATATCCTGCAGACTCTGGAGCTGATCTGTGAATCCGACTACCTGCTTGTTTGTCTCATCTAATCTGGTAATCTTTTCTGTGATGTCTGAAATAATTCTGGAAGTTTCTGATGATTGATATCGCATAGATTGAGTCATCTCCTTTTGGCTCTCAGTCAATTTGCTATCGATAGTACGAGTGAGCTCATTCATCTGAGAGAGGAGGAGTTGGAGTCCCGTGTCATCCTTTTTCTCTTCTGGTTTTGCATTTTTCTTTAATAAAAGAAAAGCGATAATAATGCCTAATATAATTCCCAAAATAATTGTAATAGCTGTTGTCATTCCCATATTTTAGCATAAAAAGATTATTTTCTTCGTCTAGTATTAATCTTTACAAATTGATTAAAATATGATATAATACCGACAAAATTAAAAATTAAATAAAAATATGGAAAAATCAATTTCTGAGAGACGAAATGCACAAAAGATGCATAAAATCTTTCCACCACCAATTACTCCTTATGCTTATCAAATTCCAATTATTAAAAAAATAATGGACACGATACTTAAAGGAAAAAATGGATTAGTAATCCAGCCAACTGCTACAGGTAAAAGTGTAGAGTCGGCGTTTGTATCCCGGTCGTGTATTCTTCTTCATGGAATGCGCGGATTGTACCTTTATAATGAGAATGAAGGTCTGTATCAAGCACGAAATAAGTTTGAATATATATTCGGTAAAAACGAAATTATATGTTCAAGTTTTTTTGGAACTCAAAGAGATTTTGACGTTGATAAAGCAGATATGGTGTTTGCTTCTTTTCAGTCTTTGAATAATTACCGCCAGAAATGGTATGAATTGTTTGATCAAAATCACTTCGATTTTATTATTGTAAATGAGGGACATCATAGCTCGGCTGTAACATACAGAGAAGTTCTTGATTACTTCAATTGCTCAAAGATTGCCATGACTGCTGTTCCTAAAAGAATGGACGGAAAAGATATCCTTGATATTTTTGAGGAAGTTATCTTCGAAATGACTCTCGAAGAGTCGATAGCTAAGGCGTGGGTTGCAAGGGTAGAGTATCACATTTGTTCGCATGGACTTTCTGGTCAAAAATTGAAAAAGATTTGTTCGGAAGTTTTACAAGAAGGTAAAAGAGTATCAATCAAACAGTTGAATGAGACCATCTTCATTAAAAAGTTCAATGAATCTATTTTAGAAGAAATTTATTCTCATGCTTTTCCTAAATATTCAGATCCGCTTCAAACGATTATTTTCTGTGAAAATATCAAACATTCTGATGAGACACTTGTTATCTTAAATAATGACAAGAAGTCGGCTGAAGTTGTTCACTCAAAGAAAACCCAAATACATAATCATAATGTTCTGGAGGCTTTTAAAGAAGGCAAATTTCAATTTCTGATTGCTGTTGATAAATTAAATGAAGATATTGATATTCCCAATGTTGAATTGGCAGTATTTTTAAGAGCTACTGATTCATTAACCGTTTTCTTAGAACAATTGGGTCGTGTTTTACGTAGGACAAAATTTAAAGAAAGAGCAATTATTCTTGATTTTGTTGCAAACTGCGAGCGATTATTACAGGTGGATGAAATGATGAAAAAAATTAGTAGTTTTTCTGAAGGAATCAGTAAGAATACAGGATTAAGTAATCAAAGTAAGACATCTTTAGAAAAAGGTTTATTGTATGTTTCTGGTGAAGGTTTTAATTTTTCATTTAATCGTGAAGTTGTGGATGTGTTGAATTTATTGAAAGAATTATCGCATTATCATTATGCAACCTGGCAGGAAGCAAGAAATTCAGTTATTTCCCTTGGAATAAGTAACCGGACGGAGTATATCGAGAATCGTGTTAAAGATTTACGATTACCCTCCGATCCAACTGTCTTTTATGGTGATTTTCCTGGATGGTACACCTTCTTGGGTATGTCAGATTTAAATGTGCCACTTCTGTTAAAAGACAAAGTAAAACTTACTGAAACTATTATAGAGATATTATTAAAAAATTCTGTGACAGATTATTGGGCGCTAAGATATGAAATAGATATTCGCACTATTAACTTTGGAGCCTTAGGTAAAGTGTACAATGTTTTCAGTGTCACAATAGGAACAACTGATCTTACCAATAAAACTTTGGATAGTTTCGCTAAGTTCATAAATTGGTATCCGAGTAAAAAAGAAAAATTATTTCGTTACAAAAAAGAATTAAAAGAGAAAGGAATTATTGACTATTGGAGTTTGATTAATTTTCCTATAAGTAAATTTGTAAAAACGGAGTTTGGCTTTTTTGGTAAGGGTAAAAATTTTATTGGAAATATGCTTGGAAGGAAAGGTTTCATCTTTGCTGTTGATCTGTATGATGATTTGGCTGAATTACTAGAGTGGGGATTATCAGAGAATCAAAAAAAGGAAGAGTATAAAATGCATTTTATCCATAATAATATTAAAAATCGCGCTGATCTTTTAAAAATTAGTTCATCGGAATTAAAAAAAATGGATTTTGGTTATTTGGGTAAAGGTGTTCAATTTTTTTCTTTAATACTTTCTGAACCCACCGCTTTCTCCAAAGATAAAGTAATAAAAGTCGCTGATTATTTGGGTTGGATAGAGGAAAAAGAAACTATTGAGGAAAAAATAAAAAACTGCAAGGAAGAATTGGCGAATCATGGGATTGTTGACTATCTTACTTTACTTAAATTTGGTACTCAAAAATTCCGTACTAAAAAATTTAAGGGGTTCGGTACGGGGTATACTCTCGCATTAAACATCCTTGAAATTGAGTCTATTGTTCCCCGTTGGAGAATTGACCTTGATTTGCTTGCAGATAAACTAGGGTGGGCTATGTCAAAGAAAGATAGAATTGATCTTGCCATCAGAGAACTTGCACATCATGATATCTTTGATTTTCGTACATTGTTAAAATTTGGTACGACTAAATTTAGAAGCACGTCTTTTGGTTCAATTGGTAAGGGCTATAAATTATTTATTTTTATTTCAGGTAAAACGGTCACTCGTATTACAAAGGAAGTACTAAATGAATTTGCTGGTCTTTTAGGCTGGGATACTTTAGAGTCATAAAAATTTGCACCTTCTACAAACACAGAGCAATAAAATGCTTTTGTGAATTAATGTAAAAGAGCGTAGTCGACATTGTCGACTACGCTCTTTCTTTTTGTCTTTTAATATAATTTTCCTAGGTGGTATCGTAGTGTGTATATCCAGTCTTCATCGTCAGGATCGGTAGTTTCCTTTTGATTGAGGAACCATTCGAGATATCCACGATCAGAGCTCGCTACATCGGCGACGGTCTTGCCAGAATGTTTTCCAAAAGAGAACATGTGCATGAGGGATGGCTTTGATGATATCTCGATCATCTCGGCGTAGGCACCCTCTTCGTCTGTATTTTTTTCTTTCTTTATTTTTTCTACGAGTCTCTCAAAAAGTTTTTCTAGGACTAGTACATCACCGAGTGCATCGTGGGCCTGGGCCTCGATGTCGATATCTAGAAAGTATCGTAGGTACTGGAGCTTGTGCTGGGGGATCTTGCCATCTTTATCCAGTGCTCGGACTACACGGAGTGTACATATAGTATGTGCAGGTACGATGCCTTCTTTCTTTATCATACCAATGTCGAATTTTGCATTGTGGGCTACCATGACAGTATCACCATCCTCGAGCATAGATTTAACTTTTTTGTAGTCACCGCTCTCTTTGAATGCTGGCTTGTCAGCTACCATCTTGTTTGATATATGAGTCACGGCAGATGCCTCGGGTGGGATCTTCATCCCAGGGTTGTAAAGCTCGCAGAATATCTCGTCGCCAGTTTTGTAAGCTAGCTGACAAAGAAGGTCCGTAGCATTTATGCCTGTAGTCTCGGTATCTAGGAATACTATTTTCTTATTCATAGCCATATTTTAATATATTTGGTATTATAAAGCTATTACAATATAGAAAGTTTTTAATTTTAAATTTAAAATTTTTAATTTTGTAAATAATGTATGAATTATGATCTCGAGGAACGAACTGCAAAATTTGGTGAGAATATGATAGATTTTGTGAAATCACTAAATAATGATTATATTCTAAAACCTTTAATTTCACAGATTGTTCGATCTTCTACTAGTATTGGAGCTAATTATATGGAAGCCAATCAAGCTAGTTCCAAAAAAGATTTTCGTAATAAAATCCAAATTTCAAGAAAAGAATCGAATGAGACAAAGCACTGGCTGAGAATGATTGCAAAGGCCTCTCCTAGTGATTCATTGAAGTGTAGGGAGCTATGGAAAGAGGCGCATGCACTTACATTAATATTCTCAAAAATCTCTAAAAGTTCAGCTGAAGATACAAAATAAGTCATTTAAGTGTTTTTTAAAAATTACAAAATTAATAATTAAAAATTTATATTATATGTTACACGAAGAAATAAAAGGGGAAATAAAGAATGCAATGATGGCAAAGGATGCTGTTAAATTAAATGTGATGCGAGGTCTAGTGACGGCTTTTATGAATGAGGTTGTCGCAAAGGGCAAGACCCCGCAAGATTTTTTGTCTGACGAAGAAGCTCTCGCGGTCATCACTCGTACTGCAAAGCAACGCAAGGATGCTATAGAGCAATTCTCTGCTGGTGGTCGCGAGGACCTAGCAGATGAGGACCGTGCACAATTAGCAGTTCTTGAAAAATATCTACCTACACTGATGGGTGAAGATGAGGTCTCAAAAATCGCTATCGCTAAAAAGGAAGAACTCGGCATCACAGATCCTACAAAAAAGGGTATGCTCATGTCCGCTCTGATGAAAGATCTAAAAGGCAAGGCAGATGGTACTGTGGTTAAGAATGTTGTTGATCGTTTGTTTTAATCCCGTTAGAGATGTGTATGTTATACTTGAGGGATAGTTGGGAATATTTACAAGGTCTATATTATTAAATTTAATTAATAAGATACGGAAATCTAAAGATTTCCTATCTCTAACGGGATGCGAATTATTGCACATTGGATTATACTTTCTATTGCTATCTGGGCTACAACTTTATTTATCGAGGGGGTAGTTGTCGATCCGTTCTGGGTCTCTGCTGTGGTGGGTGCATGTCTGACACTATTTAATATGTTCCTACGCCCAGTTATTAACATCCTGACTTTGCCTTTGAATTTCGTGACTCTAGGTATGTTCTCACTCGTGGTGAATGGTTTGATATTTTGGTATCTAGGTACTATCATCAAAGGTTTTGCCGTTGAAGGTTTCTATGCTGCATTTGCGGGAGCTCTAGTGGTGTCTGTTCTTAACTGGCTGATCACAAAGGTCCTACGTACAGACATGTAATATATGTTATCTATCCGATTCATCGAACATTTTGTAGAATCACATGCATTTTATGCATATATTTTTGTATTCCTTGGTGTGATCATCGAGGGCGAGATAGCTGTGATACTAGCTGGTATATTTTCTCACCTTGGGTCATTGAATCCACTGATGGCTTTTTCTTATATATTACTGGGCGGAGTTATAAAATCTTTTATTGGGTATGGTATCGGAGATTATCTGAATCGACATCATTCTCATAGACCCATACTAGGGATAATAGAAAAGAAGATATCGTATTTCTTGCCTAGGTTTACAGAAAAACCATTTTGGTCTATATTTGCTTCGCGATTTTTTATCTTTGGGCTCAATTGGTTCACTCTCGTTTACTCCGGTTACAAGGGCGTGAATAAAAAAATATACCTAAAAGCTGAGGCTTTATCCTTGCTGTCGTGGTCTGTGATCATGTTATCTATAGGATATTTCTTTTCTTTTACGGCGCTATCAGTCAGTCATGATTTTAGAAAATTCCTAGGTATTATATTTTTGTGTTTCCTTGGATTTTTCTTATTAGAAAAGCTAATCGCTATGACTATTGAATTTATCGGCAATATGTACGATACTGAAGATAGAAAGTAGAATAAATATAATGATAAATTTTTTCAATAATTTTTTAAATAAAAAGAAGGTCATCATAGTCACTCATGATGGGGCATTTCATGCTGATGATATATTTGCTTGCGCCACATTGGGGTTATCTCTGGATGCCGAGGGTCGGGAGTATCGTATCATAAGGACTCGCGAGCAGAATAAAATAGATTTTGCAGATATAGTGGTAGATGTCGGAGGTGTGTACGATGCAGGGCAAAATAGATTTGATCACCACCAGGAAGGCGGTGCGGGTACTAGGGATAATGATGTCCCATATGCTGCATTGGGTCTAGTATGGAAATCTTATGGAGAAAAGATTTGCAAGAATAAAGAAGTATCAGACCTTATCGAAGAGAGGCTCGTCCAGGCAGTAGATGCAAATGATAATGGAATAGATCTATTTAATTTGAAGACTGAAGTCTCTCCGTATTGTATACAGAATATGTTTTATGTTTTTCGTCCTAGCTATACAGAAGAGCCTGATTATGATACTCCATTTTTGAAATTGGTGGATTTTGCAAAAGAAATATTGAAGCGCGAAATAAAGAAAACTTCTGATACTGTAAATGCTCGCGACATGGTAAAGCATGCATATCTAAATGCAGAAGATAAACGTATCGTCTGCTTGGAGCAGAGCTACCCTTGGATGGATACAATATTAAATTATGAGAATACTATTTTTGTGGTTTATCCAAAAGCCGGTACATGGAGAGTGGAGGGTGTCAGAAAAAATAAAGATTCATTTGAGACCAGAAAACCAATGCCTACAAAATGGGCAGGCAAGAGAGATCTCGAGCTCATAAAAGAGACTGGGGTAAAAGATGCTGTATTCTGCCATAATGGTAGGTGGCTCGTAGTAGCAAAGTCAAAAGAAGGAGCATTGGAGCTTGCAAATAAAGCTCTGAATGACTAGTAAAAGTGACAAAAATAAAATATCGTGCTATGATAACAAAGCTATAAAATAACTATCTTATTTATGTTCATAGACGAAATCACAATCAGCGCAAAAGCAGGCCACGGAGGAGACGGGGTTGTTCGTTGGCGTCGCGAGAAATACATAGACAAGGGAGGTCCAAATGGTGGTGATGGTGGTCGCGGTGCAGATGTATACGCTATCGCAGTTCCAGATATTCACCTACTCGCTAAATATAAAAATAAAAGAAAGTTCGAAGCAGAAAACGGTGCCCCTGGTGAAGGTGGTAGTCGTCATGGAAGTAGTGGGGAGGCTCTATATATAGAATTCCCAGTTGGATCTGTTATCACAAATATCGAGAGTGGTGCATCTGTATCACTAGATGAAGTTGGTCAAAAAGAGCTACTACTACGTGGTGGCCCTGGTGGTTTTGGTAATGAGCAATTCAAGAGTAGTATCAATGTCACTCCTACTACAGCTACAAAAGGCAAGCCGGGCGAAGAAGGTACATTCCACATCGCACTCGAGCTTTTTGCTGATATCGGACTAGTAGGTCTACCAAATGCTGGCAAATCATCACTGCTAAATGCTATGACAAATGCAAAAGCAAAAATTGGTGCATACCAATTCACTACACTCGATCCAAACCTCGGAGATTTTTATGGGCATATCATCGCTGATATCCCGGGTCTTATCGAGGGTGCATCGGATGGCAAGGGTCTGGGTGTAAAATTCCTAAAGCATATAAAGCGCACAAAGATGCTCGCTCATCTAGTATCTTTTGAAAATGAAGACCCCGAAGGAAAGGGTACTTCCGACGGGGCAGGCATGATGAATGTGTACAATAGTATACGTAAAGAATTGGAATCTTATGATCCAGAGCTTTCAAATAAAGACGAAGTCATCATCCTCACTAAAACAGATTTGATAGAAGATAAAAAGTTGGTAGAGAAGACAAAGAAGCAATTCGAGAAACTCGGCAATCCAGTATTTGTAATGTCACTGTATGATGATAATGAGATAAAGGAGGTGAGTGATCAATTGGTAAAGATATTAGATAAAAAGAGGCATTTACAAAATTAATTTTTTCTGCAATAATAACAAAGTTAAATATTTTTTAACTTTTAATGCCTTGTTAGCTGTTTTGGTAGATAACAGAAGAATAATGCCTTGTTAGCTCAGCTGGTAGAGCAGCTCCCTCTTAAGGAGATGGTCGGGGGTTCGATTCCCTCACGAGGCACAAAAAGCTTGATATCTAAGGGTTAAAATGGATATGAAGCAAAAAAATGGCTAGCCAACGGCTTCCTCCCATAGGGAGGTGACCGCGGGTTAAAGAATGGATTGGGTTTTGTTATTCAATATTTACCCATTTTATGGATTTAAAAATCCTATCACAGAAGTTTTTCGAGTATTCAATTTATATGCGTGGCTAGAGGATAGATTTGGCATCTGTTTTTAACTGTAATTAAAATTTGATTTACATTTAGGGTCAAGTTCCTGGTTTGAATTGCCCATTTTACTATGATGATTTTAATGGTTGATAGCCTCTAGGGCTTAGTTGTTATTAAGAAATATTGCTTTACCTTTTGGGTATATAAGTTATCTGAGTTAATTGGTATGAAAATGGGCAAAGCTCGGTCATGGAATTCATTAAAAATGTGCCAAATGTAACCATTACGGGTCTATTTACTTTTGCTAGATTAATGCTAATATGGATATGAAGACACGTAACTTCATTTTAAGATATTTTGTAATTCCCTTTATTTATCAAGTCTGAAAGAAAGTCTTTTTGGTTTGATAAATAAAGGGGAAGCCGAAAACCTTCTAGAGTAGGCAATATACAAAACACAATTTATTATGAAGCAATTTATAATCCTTAACCTTCTTGGAATCCTAATCCTGACTGATTGGTCTTGTCAAAACAACAAATCGATAAAAACTCAGGAATGTGAAGAAATCAATATTCCTAAAAATGGTGAGGTACTTCTTTGTTATATTTTCCTTCATTCAATAGAAAGAAGGCATGCCTATTCGAATAATCAACTTTATGAAAGCGATTTGGATTTCTTAAAAAGAGAGGTTAATCAATTTGAGTTTGACAGCAAAAGAATTGGTTGCTATTCACTTGATGGTTTCAATAATATTCAAGAGGATAAGATTCCCATTTTTGTGCAGAAAAAGGAATATGAATCTAACTTGAAGTTATGGAAACAATTTAATTCAACTAGTGCAATACCAAAGTGAAAAAGAGCGTTTTATACGCTCTTTTTATTTTGTAAGTGCTAATTATTATCAATACATTATGTTATATTGCTAAAAATATTTAATGATGAAAAAACTTTTGTTTTCAGTTGTAGTCATTTTATTGATTTCAAATGATAATTGCACATTTGGAGCGATTAACATCGATTCATTAAAGGCCTAATAAGAAATGAACTAATAAGTGAAAAAGTAGAAAAAGGAAAATCAGAAATTACTTTAATTGATAGTTCAGAATTTTATAATCAAAAATATGTTTTCATAGATGATAATTTAGCGCCATATGTAATTGCTTCATTTGAAAATCCTTTGGAAAACTATAAATTGTATAGTCCAGATGAAATGGTAGGGGCTCAAATTTTTGGTTTTATTATTCCACTTCACAGCGAAATATATATTGATTCCAAAAGAATTAGAAAGGTTTTTGATACGTTAATAAAATCGGAACATTGTGCGGACTTTATAAACAGAGAAGAAAGCAAAGCTTTTGTTTCTAGATTTATTTTGGTAACTAGTCGCTCATTTAAATGGTCATTCTATTTGAATAGTGGAATAGATATTGATACGAGGATTACAATAGAAAGTTTAGCCCTACCGAAGTATTTTTGGATTATCGAGATTTCCAGTGTGGATAACTACTTGATTAATAAGTCTATTGGTTTTATAATTGTAGATGCAACTGAAGCCAACCACATTGATTCTGTTATTGCAATTGTTTGGCGAAAGCATTTCAAAGTAAGAGATATTGATGGCACATTTATCCTTAAAGAAGATTGCTTTAAAGATGAGACATATCCTTTGTACATTGACAATTTAAAATTATATACACATGGAACCTAAAAACGAACATTCAGGAGCCAATTTTACAATGACAAATCCCTTAAGTAATGCATTAAAAGGCGGAAAAAAGTTAGACGATCAAAAATTTATTGATGCTGATGAGATGTTTAATCAAAAGATGATTGAAGCAGAAAACAGAATTAGAAGAGAAGAACGTGAAACATTAACGCAAATGCAAAGCACAAGAATTGAAGGTATTGTAATTTAAGCTTCGTCTTAAGCCTAAAAAGTCGCATTTTTTATGCGGCTTTTTTATTGAGCATTACTGAATGGATTCCTATGATTACAATTTATATTTCAATGTCGTTTAGTTAGCAACCCATGGACAACCGGAGATTATCAACTCAGACCAGGGAAGCCAGTTCACTTCATTCGAGTATATAAGCTTGCTCACAAACCGCCAGAACCCAATTAAAGTTAGTATGGATGGGAAAGGTAGAGCGATTGATAATATCTTCATTGAGAGGCTCTGGAAGAGTGTTAAATATGAATGTATATACCTACATGCTTTTGAAGATGGTGTTCAACTTTACAAAGGACTTGATGAATACTTCACTTTTTATAACTGCAATCGAGGCCATCAATCATTGGAATATAAAACACCTGAGGAAGTATACAAAAACGCTGCCTAACCTCCGGGTGATGGGGTAGAATGATGTTTCAATGATAAAGGGTTATACACTTATTAACAGCTATTAACAAAAGAAAAAAAGTACCAAAAAAAGAAAATCTTACAACAACTATTACAAATTAAATTAAACAATTAAGTTTGCCTTAGTTCTTGTCCTAAGAATGGGATACATTATACTAATTCAATTTTTGTGAATTGAATATTTAATTTTATTGTGAATCGTAGAGAGCAAACTGCTTTGCTCTCGTGGGGGAATCGAAAGACTTTTCTTTATCGTCTTACGATAAGAAAAGTACCCGCGCCTGTAAGGCGAGATTCCCTCACGAGGCACAAGAATAAGAAAAACACCCATAATGGGTGTTTTTCTTATTTAAAAGGAGTATAATTAGCATATGTCTATAGAAAACAACAATATGAATAGAGATCCAGATTTTTCAACATCAGCTGGATTTCAAAAGATAGCTGAAGAGGCACAAAATATTAAGATTAATCAAGATTTTTTTGCTGGAACAAAAGCTGCTGAAAAATTGGGCATAGAAACGAAAGAAGCTGGTGCTGGATTATTTAAAACTGCAGAACAAATGAAGAAAGAAAAGTTGGCAAATGAACTTACCCTGAAGAACAATGAATTAATGGAATTGCTACACCTTGAGCAGAACAAAGAAACTAGGGAAAAAATAAGAAAAGTAAAAGCAGAAATTGAAGTTATTAAAAAAGAATTATACGCATAATTATTTAAAATTATATGTCATTCGAAATACCAAAACCAAATATAAAACCAGAGGCTGCTCAGACGACTATGAATTTTGATCAAGCGGCAATAGAATTTGCCATGAAGCAAAAACAGAAAGCACTAGATGAAATTAACAATAAATACCCTGAAGCAAAGATACCTATGCACCTAGTAGATGGGGATGAGATAAATGGATATAAAGTGAAAGGCGAGTCACTAGAGGAGTACGCAAAAAGCCAGGACTTGATATACGGTAAACCTCAAGGCAAAATAGAAGAAAAAGAAGATAATCTGTATCACAGGAATTAGCCCAAAATAAGCCTTTAAATAGGCTTATTTTAGTATATGGGTAAGTGCTTGACTTTATTTTTCAGATGTATATAATAGAGTCCACAGTCTGGTTAGTCCGGCTGTTTTAATTTCCTTGAAAAGTTAATAGGTTGGCTCAATCATCATTTCAATGATTGGGCAAAAAATGCAAATAATCAAAGCAAGCAAGTAACCGATAAATCAC
Source organism: Minisyncoccota bacterium (assembly GCA_041674285.1). GTDB lineage: Bacteria > Patescibacteriota > Minisyncoccia > Phycocordibacterales > UBA9973 > UBA8515. The sequence goes on along the minus strand of JBAYVZ010000002.1, from coordinate 630 downwards.
TCGATAGTGATAGGTTAAGAAATGTCCGCATTATTCTTTCCGGAGTAATAGCGAGACAATAGTAAGTCAGTTTGGAAACAAAATATTTTTAATTTTGTTCCGTTCTATTTTATAGTAGAGTTTGATCCTAGCTCAGGATGAACGCTGGCGGCGTGGATAAGGCATGCAAGTCGAACGGACTTTATTTTTCCAGAGAATGAGATTACATCAAGTTCAAAGGTCGTTTAAAGTTAGTGGCGAACGAGGTAGTAATACACAGGAATGTACCCCTGAGTCGCGAACAACACATCGAAAGGTGTGCTAATACGCGATAGTCTCTCAGGAGTAAAGTTTTTCGCTTAGGGAACAGCCTGTGAAGTATCAGCTAGTTGGCAGTGTAATGGACTACCAAGGCTATGACGCTTAGGGGAGGTGAGAGCCTGACCCCCACCGATGGGACTGAGACACGGCCCATACACCTACGGGTGGCTGCAGTCGAGAATCTTCCACAATGGACGAAAGTCTGATGGAGCGACGCCGCGTGATTGATGAAGCTTTTCGGAGTGTAAAGATCTTTTATGAGGGAAGAAGTTTATTGACGGTACCTCATGAATAAGGGGCTCCTAATCTCGTGCCAGCAGGAGCGGTAAT
>JBAYVZ010000001.1:0-230248 GCA_041674285.1 Minisyncoccota bacterium | reverse complement strand
TCAATCTGGAACATCATATACAGCGGCAAGTATGGCTGATGGTACTTGGTATGTACGCCTAAAAGCTACAGATGCTGCAGGTAACGAAAGTACTTCAGGCACATTTACTGTTGTCGTTGATGCTACCGCTCCTAGAATATCAAATATCACAACTCCTTTGAGTGCTTATGGTAACTATATTATAGATGATAATGTGGGTATTCGAGTCCAATTTTCTGAGGAGGTGACTTCTTCTGGTTCAATTGTTTTGACCATGGATACTGGGGGTACTTGTACTATCTCAGCTATTTCTGTAGCTACAAATACTGCCGATTGTACTTATACTGTTTCTGAATTAGAGGAATCTAATCAATTGACTGTATCAAACATTTCAGGATCTATAACTGATGAGGCTGGTAATGCGATGATCAATTTTACGCCTATTACAAATCTTGCAGCAAATGGTGTTATAGTTGTCGATGGAATAAAGCCAACACTCTCATCAGTAACTCTTACCTCTCAAGGGTCAAACCCTATGTATGCAAAAGTAGGCGATGTCGTCAGACTTACTTTTACTATGAGTGAAATGAGTAATTTTTCACCTGGTCCTACTGTATCATTTTATGTAAATGGCACACCAGCAAACAATGTATCTAATTCAGGTGTAGCAACAAATCTTGGTGGATTTAACTGGAAGTCAGAATTTACTGCAAGTTCAAATGATGCAAATGGAAATGTGACTTACTCTATATCATTTGGTGACTATCCTGGTAATGCTGGTGACAATGTTAATTCAGGTGAAGGAAGCGTGCTATTCGACAAGACTGCGCCTTCTGCTGCAAGTGATATTTCTCCTACAGTAGGAACTGGAAATGTATTCCAGTTTGTTACAAACTACGATCTTACTTGGACAGCTGGTAGTGATAGTGGTGCAAATGCTAGTGGTCTCGCTAATCCGGCTTATACAATCTATTCTTATTCAACACAAAATGCTTGTAATGTAACACATACAGGAGGAGATGTTTTGGGTACTTCAGATGTAAATTCATTTAGCACAAGTGATAATCCTCTTGATTCTTCAGCTCTTAATCCAGGAGATAACTGGATAGGAGTGATGATCACAGACAATGCTGGAAATAGTAATTATGCTTGTTCTGGCGCTCTTATAAATGTAGACAGCATTGCGCCTACTGTGCCTGGTACACCATCAACTACATCAACTCCACTGAGCGATAGTGATCCGACATGGTCATGGGATGCTTCTACAGATACCGAATCTAATATGGTGGGGGCTACTTATTCTGTGCAGTGGGCAAGCGATTCTTTGTTTACTCAGAATGTTGGAAATGGTACATCAAGTACAAATTCTTATACCCATCAATCCACTCTAGCTAATGGTGCTTGGTATTTCCGAGTAAAAGCCATCGACCGTGCATTGAATGAGTCGGCGTATTCTAGTTATGGTTCAGTTTTGATTGACGTCAATGCTCCGACTTTGGCTATGACAGCATTTTGTTCTATCCCTGGAAATGGATGTACTAGTGCTGGTCAGTCTGCAACCCCTCAGCAAATTTACAGCATGAGGTCTGTGGCTGGAACTTCTGCTGACACAGGAGGGTCTAATGTGGATACTGTAGAAATTTCTATCCAGGATCTCGGTGTAGGAGGATCATCAAATGGTAATTATTATAATGGTTCCGATTTCTCATCTACTACTGAGAGTTGGAATACAGCTACTGGGACAACAACTTGGTCTTATTCTACATCCAGTGTTCCATTTGAAATCGGTAGGACTTATAAAATAAGAGCAAAGTCCACTGATGGAGCTTCTAATACTAGTACCATATCAGATATATCATTTGTTTCTACAAATGCTCCTCCTGTAGTCTCTAATCTGTCTACGCCGTCTCAACATGCTTCTGATGGCACTATTAGTCTTAGTTACAAGGCAACTGATATCGAGTCAGACAATCTTAGTATCTCATTGTTCTATGATTCTGGAATATTGGTTCCTTCAGGTGGAATAAATTCATCTGCTGTTAGTATGACTGTGTCTAGTGGAGCACTATTTCCAAGCACAGGATATATTCTTATAGATAATGAAATTATTGAATATACAAAATCAGGTAATGTCCTTAGTTTGACTAGGGGTGCGGGTGTTAACTATCTAATTAGTGGTCTTACTTCTACTGATAATCAAGCAACTCCAGCTTCACATTCTCAGAATACAAAAATTTACATATACGCACCTAGTGTATCTGGGGATTATGGATATCAGGCAAAAAGTCTAAATGATACACCTCCAGCAGACAAGAGTATCGTATGGGATGCAAGAACTGATGCATCTGGTATGGAAAATAGTGCGATGACAATACGTCTACTGGCAGACGACGGAGCTACTGGTGAAATGGTGCACTATGTTGAATCTTCATCATTTAATTTTGATCAAAAAGCCCCATCCGCTACTGTAACAGTAGAGGCGGGAACAGCCGGTGGTTCAGATGCTATTGTCACTATTCCGATGCCTGTAGATATATCTACTGTTGAATATAGGATATCTGACCATACTTCAAATACACCACAGACTACAGGATCATGGACGTCTATAACTGGAGATACTACTGCATCTTGGGGTTTTGATGCTGGTTTTGAGGCTAAAGATTTGAACTATGAATTTAGGGATTCCTATGGTAATGTGACTGGTCCCGTTTTGATATCTACTCCAGCACCTGTAACCTCAGGGTCACTCACTATCCAAGACGTATCAAATGTCGCTACTTCTTACTATGCGATGTATATCGGTTGGGCTGATTCAAATGAAGTTGGTGCATATAAACTGCAAAGAGCTTCATCTTCGGACAACATAACGTACGAAGAATCATATTCTGTTGTCGATACTTCAGGTGGCTTGTCTACTGATAATAATGGTAATTATCATTTCCTTGATGTTGGTCTAGATACTACAAAACATTACAAATACAAGCTTTCTGTGGTCAGTGGAAGTAATATCTCGGTGAATGTTCAAACTCACGTTAAACCCAATGGTGTTCAGGACTATGGTGAAGGTGGAGGAGGTAGCGTAGCTACTGCTCCAAAAGTTGAAAATGTTGTTCCGAGCCAGAACACAACAACAAAAGTTGTCAGTGTATCTTACCTATTAACAGACCCTTCTGCTAGTACAAAAAATAGTCCGGAGTATGAAGCTGTTGTTATGTACAATATAGGGGTAGTGACGACTGGAGCATTGTCTAGTGGTAATCTGCCTGTATCTGATGTATCTCGATTCAAATCTGGCGGAGGGTATATTCAATTAAACAATGAAGTTCTTCAGTATACTGGAAAGAATAGTAATTCTCTCACTGGTATTGTACGTGCTACATGGCCTACATCACCAAGGGTAACTAGACAAAACAGTACGATATTTACTGGTACTCCTGTATGGATCATGGCTACTGACAGCCTAGTCTCAGTCGTCGATAGTTCAATAGCTACAAGTGGTTACTCTGGTTCTATCACATGGAATGCTCAGAATGATGTTGACCTTGCTGGTGGATCTTATTCAAACACTGGAATCAGAGTCCTAGTTCATGACAATCAGGCTGCTGACTCCGGTCCGCTATCTAGTCAGAGTGATTATTCTGAAGATGGAACATTGGACCCACTCGTACTCACTGCTCCTACTGTCACATTTGATTCTCTAACGGGTACAAGTGCTGAGGCTACGCCAGTAGTGCCGGTGAATGTAGGTATGACACTATCACGTGCATATCCTCTCGATATATCATTCCCATACACTGTCACTGGTTCAGCTGATGCTACTACCGACTATACAATGGCTCAGACTGGCTCATCAGCTGGAACTGTGACATTTGAAGCGGGAGATACTACTCTAGTAGCACCACTTGCTATCAGTGTTGTAGATGACGCAATCCAAGACAATGGAGAGACTATTATCTTAAATGTTGATCCTACAAAGATTACATCAGGCGGGAATGCATCATATACAAATACAATCACAGACAATGATGATGCTCCAGCTATAGGATTTACTGTAACTGATAATTCAAGTGTGAATGAAAATGCAAATAGTGGAGTAATTCCAATAAGACTTTCTATTGTTGGCGCATCTAGTAGTCCTATCACAGCTACATATACAGTAACTGGTACAGCTACTAGCGGTACAGACTTTACTGCATTGTCAGGATCTGCTGTTATACCAGCGGGTGAATTGTATACAGATATAACTCTGAACATAACTGGAGATACCGGGTATGAACAAAATGAGACCGTAATATTGACTATAAATAGTGCACCAGGCGCAACTTTGACTACTGGAGTTGATGATGTATATACTCATACAATTACAAATGACGATACTATCCCTGCTATAACCTTTGATTCACCTCTATTTAGTAATGGTGCAGAGACTGTAGATACAGTTGGTATCCCAGTCACACTTACAAATGCCTCATACCAAGATGTCAGAGTAAACTACACTGCAGATGCGAGCTCTACTGCACCAGTAGAAGACTATGACCTGGGTGCTGGATTTATCACAATACCAGCAGGGCAAACAACTGGGGTTATCACACTAGGTGTAAACAACAATCCAAATGTATTGGGTTCAAGAACAGTAGTTTTGGTATTGTCTCCTGACAATGTGGAGATTGCCAGTGCTTCATCACCGACAAATACATATACATATACTATCGACGCGGATATCAGTGCCACTGTCTCATTTGACGAAAATGCACTTTCATTAAGTGACACAGAAGATACAGCTGGTACAATAGATATCCCAGTATATATATCAGCTCAATCTGGTACAGATACAGTAGTCACATATACTCTAACAGGTGGAGCAACAGCAGGTACAGATTACACTGCTCCAAATCCGCTATCTGTGACTATCCCTGCAAATACTGATTCTGCTCTTATTCAAATACCAATAACTGCAGATACTACAGACGAAGATCCTGAGACTATCGTCGTCACTCTGAGTGCTGTGTCTTCTGGTATGGCGACTGTAGCTCTCACAAATAAAATATATACATATACCATAAATGATGATGATGATGCTCCTGCTATCGGATTTACAACAGATAATGATAGTAGTCTCGAAAGTGATACACCAGCAGCGAAAACTATAGACGTATCTCTTCTACCTGCTTCTGGTAAGAGTGTGACTGTCGCATATACTATCACCACAGATGGTACAGCAACATTGAATTCTGATTTTACTGCGACAAATACAACTGGAACTTTGACCATAGCTCCAGGATCTACAAATGCAAGTATTCCGTTTACTGTTACTAATGATGATAATTCTGAGGCAGGGGAAACAATTATTGTCACACTGGCTAACCCAAACAATGCGACACTAGGAACATCAACATTCATTTATACTATATACAATGATGATATTGAAAATGTCGCTCCTACTATAGTTCTTACTGATTCTGACAGTATTGAGGTTGTTCTTAATAGTGGTTCATATACTGATGCTGGTGCTACTATTGAAGATAGTGGGTCTGCTTGTACTTCAGTGTCATCTTTCAGTACAACTATTACTGATTGTGAATATATAAGAACTGGAACTGTAAATACAAATGCACTAGGAACCTATACATATACATATACAGCAAAAGATTCAGGTGGATTGTCTACCATAAAAAGTAGAACAGTTAATGTCGTTCTAGCAGCATCATATACAGTCACAGTGACTGTGGGTGCGAATGGAGCAGTTGATGCAGATGCTACTACTCAAGCTCTAACAGGTTACTCAGCAAGTAACAGTGTGTATACGATACCAAGAGCAAGTGCTACTACAGGTAATGATGCTACATTTACAATCACACCAGCTGATGGATACAGTATAGATTTACTGACTGTAGGGGGTGAGACTCGTGCAAATAATTCTACTTCTGTATCATTCACAGATATACAAGAAAATAAAACTATAAATGTTTCTTTCACTGCTACTCTAGATACAACTGCACCAGAGATCACATTGTTAGGTGATCCTGAAGTTGATGTAGTACTCGGAGAAGAATATATCGATGACGGCATAACTGCTGTAGAAGATAATGATGTGTCTTGTACAGAGGGTGATACTACAACTGCACCGCAAAATGGATGTCTATGGAGCAAGAGTGGTGCGGTAAATGTTAATGCTGTAGGGGAATATAAAATAATTTACAAAGCGATAAGTGCAGGAGGGATTTCTACTGCAGAAAGAATAGTTAATGTTGATTATGCAGATACATATAACCTAACTCTTACTATTACAGGTCCAGGAACAGTCAAGGATGCAAATGGAGATACTATCTCTGCTGGAAATGTTGTCGTCGACAAGCTGTCTACTCCAGCATACACATTTGTCCCTGATACAGATCTACATAAAGTAAAGACTCTATCTGTGACTATCGGAGACACAATTACACCTTTGAATGTAGATGATTATCAGGCTGGGTATACATTCTCACAAATCAAAGGAGATGTATCTATGGCAGTCGGATTCGGTTTGATTGATGAGCCCTTACCCGCAATTACTTTTAGTAGTAATCCTCTAGTTTTGGCACCAGGAGCGCCTTATCCTACAGACGACTGGAGTGCTACTTATTCAGCTGATGGTATTACATCAATAAATCTTATTACAAATGGACAACCAGTTACTGATGTCCCTGGAGTTACGTATACAATCAGTAGTAATAGTTCTACTGCCGGAGTTTCTGGTGGTGACGTGATATATACGGTTACCTATACGGAAGGTATAGGTGGCACAGTAACAGGTACAGCAACAAGAACAGTAGAAGATAGTGCTCCACCAACAATATCAAATATATCTACTCCTGTGATAAAGAGTGATGTTGTGATGGTGAGTTGGAATACTAACGAGCGATCAAATACTCAAGTGTATTGGAGTACAAATACGTTTGAAAAAAATGAGGAAGGTTTGGTCACAGAAGATATTTTAGGTGATCCTAACAATGGATATTCATCTAGTGCTCTACGTGATGATTCTGACAAGCAAGCTACTCACTGGGCGCTGATGGATTCACTCACTGCTACTACTACATACTATTATGTCGTTGTATCAGAGGATGGGTCAGGGAATATCGCTATATCACCAGAACAAGAAGTAGAGACTGTGGCTGCAGGTCAGGTCATAGTAGTAAATAGTGGTGGTGGTGGCGGTTCATCTGGAGTAGCTCTATCTGTGTACGAAGCTCTACAGAAGGAGCTTGCAGAATTAAAGAAGAATAATATGTTTGGGATAACGACACTACCAGTGATTTCAAATATAAAAGTATCTGATGTTACAGCTTTCGGAGCAACAGTGACATTTGATACAGATCGATTGACTGTAGCTGGAGTAGATTATGGCAAGACAAAAGATTTCGGCAAGACAGAAGGTAACTTTAAATGGTCTACAAACCACAAGATAAATATAGGAGGCTTGACTGTGGGTACAGATTACTACTATGGAATAGCAGTTGTAGATAAATATAGCAATGTAGCTGTATCTATAGGAGACAAGCAAGTTTTCAAGACAAAATTCTTTAGTGAGAATCTAGATGAGATAAACAAGATTGAAAATGTCGAGCAATTCCAAAATGAAATAGAATCAAGCATTGAATCAATATTGCCATCTCTCGTGCCTCCATTCGTAGAGGCTCCAGTGGTCACTGATATTACTGAGGATAGTGCTGTGATTACATACAAGACAAACATCAAAGGATTCTCTCTCGTTGGTTATGCTACAGATGATTACTATGATGAGACAAAAGATAATCCTTATAATGGTGAAGTATCAGATACTACAAGCAAGGTAACTATACACAAAGTAAAACTTATAAATCTAAAATCAAATACAAAATACCACTTCTCGGCAAAAGCATTCTCATTGCCTCAGATCGTAGGTAAATCAAAAGATTTTACCTTTATAACCAAAGCTTCAAAGATAAAAGTTTCTGTTACAAATCTTACAAAGAATTCATTCACTGTGTCGTGGAGTACAAATAGTAAAACTTCATCAATCGTAGAATACAAGAATCTAAAGACCGGCAAAGTAAACAAGAGAACAGATGATATTAGGAGTACTGGTCACGTTGTAAAAATAGAAAATCTTGATCCTGGAACCTTGTATCAAGTAGATGTGTCAGGATTAAATGATATAGGAAATACGGTAGAATCAGCGGGAACAATTACAATCAAAACTTCTACAGATGTGACAGCTCCTGCAATATCAAAAGTAAAAGTAGATAGTTCACTGGTTGTAGGTAGAAATGACAAAACTCAGACTATCATCTCATGGAAGACTGATGAACCATCTACCTCTGTGGTTTACTACGAGGAAGGATCTGGATCTCCTGATAAGCCATTGGCAAACAAGCAAGAAGATACAGAGCTTACTCTGAATCATGTGGTTATCCTAACTACACTCAAGCCAGGTACGGTATATCGATTCCAAGTAGCTTCATCTGATGACGCAAAGAATGTGAAAAAACTTCCAATTCGTACTATAATAACACCGAGACCTAGTGAGTCTATCGTTGATGTTATCTTTAAAAACTTCAACGAATCATTCAACTTTATCAATAACGTAAAATAATAAATATATGACACCATACAAACACAATAAAAATAGTCTTATTGTGTTTGTTGGCGTTATATCATTCTTGGTATTCTCGATAAACAATCCATACATCATAGATGCGTCCACCACTTTGGGTGTGATAGACGGTACATACAAGACTGCGAAAGGTGTAGACAATAAAGATATAAAAATTAATTTTGGATTATTTAAGGGGAGTATAAATGTCAAAGTGTCAGATAGTGGCCTATCTGGGTTTGCATGGGGTGAGGGTATAGGATGGGTGAATCTTGCACCGTCGGATGGGGGAGTCGTGAATAATGGAGAAGGAATACTGTCTGGGTACGCTACGTCTGAATTTGGTGGATGGATTAATTTCAGTGGTGTAATCATAAATTCGGATGGAGAATTCGCGGGTTACGCAAACTCTGAAAAATTTGGAAAAATATCATTCAATTGTAAAAACAATGACTCCTGTGCTGTTGATGAATATAAAGTAGTGACAGATTGGAGGCCTATATCTGTGCGAGCAGACGGAACCATCGCTCCAGATGTGACAGCATCGACCGTACCTCCATCAAACAAGCCTACTACAATTGCAGATACAAATGATACTACTACCGTAAAGCAAAAACCCTTACCAGTGCTAGGCGATGGTGAATATTACTATGGTGGGGATGTGATAAAGATAAACAATGGTACTGTGACAAACCCTGATGGAGCTGTCACATATATAATGCCTACAGATGAAAAATCTATTCCTAACAATAAAAAATCTTCAGATGTCGTAGTAGAAAAACCATCCGGAATCATAACTAGTGTAGCAAAGAAAACAGTCGCTATTACTAACAATATTATCCAAGAAAAACAAAACGATTCTGGTATAGAAGAAACAGTTGTTTCTTTTGCTCCGGGATTAGATATATCAACAAAAACAGTAACAACAGTTGGAGTAGTGGGAGGTAGTACTACTATCGTATCTTCTATGATAGCTAGCGCCCTGTCTATCTCAGATTTCTTTTTAAACTTTATTAGGTTATGGAGCCTATTCCTTTCTGCCGTCGGACTAAAGAAAAAAAGACAATCCTGGGGTACTGTGTATGATAGTGTCACAAAGCAACCACTAGATCCCGTGTATGTAGTATTGCTAGATAAAAACAATAAAGAAGTAGCTACCGCGATAACTGATATGGATGGACGCTTTGGATTCCTAGTACCATCTGGAACTTATCGTATATCTGTAAAAAAGAATAATTATATTTTCCCATCATTGAAATTAAAAGGTCGAGATACGGACGGTGTCTATGACAATCTTTATTTTGGGGATGATATGTTTATCGAGCAGGGTAAAATAATCACAAAGAATATCCCTATGGATCCGGAGCGTTTTGACTGGAACGAGTTTACTAAAAAAGATAAAAATCTTTTGAAGTTCAACTCACCATATGCATGGATATTGTCCGTTGTTTCTAACTTCTTGTTCTACGCTGGTTTCTTGTTGGCTGTGTTCTTGATTATTGTTAATGGTTTCAATCTTTATAATATCGTCGTTATATCTTTTTATATCGTATTGATGATATTTAAAAAGATAAATATAAAAACAAAAACACACGGAGTGATAAGAGAAAAAGATACAATGTTCCCATTGTCTTTTGCTGTCGTGAGGATATTTGCCAAAGGTGGAACAAAAGAAATATTTCATCGTGTTGCAGACAAGCATGGGAACTACTATTGTTTGATTCCAAAAGGGGAATATTACATCAAAATTGATAAAAAAAATAACGATGAATCTTATACAAATGTCTATACTTCAGAAAATTTAATTATAAGAAATGGAATTTTAAATAAAGATTTTGTTGTGTAATCTATATTTGTTATAATTAAATAGTAAAAATAATTTTAATCTAAATGGAAAATAATCAAAAGAAAATAAAAATACTACTTGTGGATGATGACGAAATGATGCGTATATATTTTCGTGATATATTCTGGATACACGGCAAGAGTAATAAATACGAAATAATTATGGTCTCTTCTCTTGAGAAAGCAGAAGATATATTAAAAGACCCAAAGACTCGACCCGATACAATATTCCTAGATGTTCTGATGTCTTCAAAGGGGGCAGGGTGCAGTGCTCCTGCGTACCAGATGGCATTATCTTTGGGGTTCATCAGTCGTATCAAGAAAAATAAAGATTATTCCAATATAAATATAATTATTTATTCTGGTCAAAAAGATGAAATCTTGAAAGAAGAGGCATTGAAATTGGGAGTAGATGGGTATCTTGCAAAAGGCGAGATAATGCCTAAAGAAATAATTTTATTCACAGACAAAATGCATGGAACCAATAATTAAGTTAAACAATGTAAGTTTGTGGTATGAAAAGGGGAAAGATATTGAAGTAAAAGCCCTAAAGAATATCACCATAGATATAGCCAGAGGTGACTATGTCGCTTTTTTCGGTCCATCTGGTTGTGGTAAGACAACCATGCTCTACGCTATATCTGGAATTGATCACTTCCAAGAAGGTACTATACATATAAATGATAAAGATATCTCGACACTGACTAATCAAGAATTGGCTATATTTCGACAGACTGGGATAGGTATAGTCTTTCAGCAGTTCAACCTCGTACCATCTTTAACTGTTTTGAAAAATGTAGCATTGCCTATGCTATTCGTAGGTATATCATCAGAAAAAGCTGATGTAGAAGCTGCAAAATTATTAGAACGTCTGGCTCTAACGGAATATGCAAATCGTTACCCTTTTGAATTGTCTGGAGGTCAACAGCAGCGTGTAGGTATAGCAAGAGCTCTCGCTAATGACCCACCGATAATAATCGCCGACGAACCACTCGGAAACCTCGACTCTGTAAACGCTAAAAAAGTTTTGGAATTTTTGAAAGAGCTAAATGAAAAAGATGGTAGAACTATAATCATGGTTACCCACGAAGCCTGGAGTCTGCGTGATGTAAAGACTATCTATCACATGAAAGATGGTTCTGTTACTGAAGTGGAACACGTAACACCAAAGACCCTAGAAGAGTCTGTCGTGTCGCATATGAATGCCCAGCTTTCATTTGTGGACGATAAAAAGACAGTCTCTCCACCTAAAATAGAACCACTAATTGATCCTAAAAAAGATGAAAAAATTGATGAGACGACAGGGGATGATATAACTGCTCATCAGTTAGCAAACTTCCTCATGAGTGGATATTCACTAGAAGAGATGTCTAGATTCGAATCTATCGTAAAATACAGATTTGCCAATAAGATAGATACTATAGACTTCAAGAGGTTATTGTTGGCATCATTTAATCAAAATGGTCTGGGCCTCAAAGACAAAAAGGCTGACAAAGTTTTGTTCTACGTAGAAGATGTGATATCTAGAAGGCGTGATATGAGGAGAATTCATAGGATGATGGAAAAGAATCCAGAAGTGGATATGTTCTATGAAGTTCAAAATCTCCGTAATTGGCTCGTAGAGGGGTATACTCGCGAGCTCACTAACCCCGAGGTTAAAGCCCTCACTCAGATAGTCTCTGATCGTATACGTAACTTTATATCAAGAACAAAAGTTGTCGATCTCCTGACACTATCTATCTCCAGAGGGGGGTTAGGTTTATCTTTTCGTGCAGCAAAAATATTTGGTGATAAATTGGAGCTTGTGCTCGAGGGTATAATAGTTGATAATGTAAAGAGTGGTTCTACTGCAAATCCAACTGTTTCTAGTGGTGTCTCTGAAGTTCAAGATGTAAACTTGAAAAAAATATAATAAACTATGTTAGACAAGCAATTAAAATTTAATGAGCTTATAACTCTTTCTTTTAGATCTTTCCGTACGAAACCGCAGAGAGCTTTTTTGACGATCATGGGTATGTCTGTGGGTATTGCGACGGTGCTACTGCTCGTTTCTCTTGGATATGGATTGCAGTATATATTGATCGGCAAATTGGTGACTACAGAGGACTCCCTGATAACCATGGAAGTATCTTATCCTACAGAGAGTAATATTTTAATTAAAAAATCTTTTATCGATGAATTAAGAAGCTCCCCAGATGTAGCCGAGGTGAGTCCTGTAGCTGAATTTCCAGGGGAAATAAGTGCTGAGGGTACGTCTGGTTTGATAGTAAATACTCAGATAATTGAGCCATCTTATTTTCGTCTTGCTGGGTTAACTCCAAACATTGGTAAGGTTTTAGATATAAATAATAAAGGAACTATAGTATCTAGCCAGACATTATCTGCTCTAGGTTTACCAATAGAACCTATTTTGATTGATAAACCTTTTACTTTAAAAGTTTCTTTTCAAGATGAAAAAGTCGACCTAGCAGAAGAGGAAACTTTTTTTGTGGAGACGCTACCACTGCAAGGTGTAGTTGTTGATGAAAACTTGCAACCTACATCTATGGTGTATTCCACAATATTTCCTAGAGATCCGCCATTTTACCGCAAGGCATTGGTAAAAGCAAAAGATATTGATACGCTTGAAGGTCTGCGTGATAAATTAATCTCACAAGGCTTGCTTGTGTCTGCTCGTATTGACTTGGTGACCCAAGCTCGTAAAATCACCAATATCATCACAATGGTTCTTGGAGTTTTTGGGGTGACAGCTCTGATCGTGTCAGCTATTGGAATGTTCAATACAATGCTCGTGGCATTCCTGGAACGTATATACGAGGTGGGTATATTGAAATCTATCGGAGCTACTGATTATGATGTCCGAAATCTGTTCCTCGTAGAAGCATCATTTATGGGATTCCTGGGGGGTGTCGGAGGTGTGACTATCGGATTTGGATTGGGACAGCTGTTTAACTTCCTGCTCTCTGCTGTGGCTAGAAGATTCGGAGGGGAGTCTCTAGAACTATTCGTAGTACCGTTTTGGTTCGTACTGCTCATCATGGGATTCTCTATCCTTATCGGTTTCGTATCTGGATGGTGGCCAGCACACCGCGCAGCAGGACTCTCTCCAAAAGAAGCATTTACAAGAAAATAAAATCTCTCATTTATAAATGAGAGATTTTATTTTAGTAATTTAAAATCTATTTCTTTTTTACCTTCGGGTACCACTCTCTCAATTACAAATTTTTCATCTTCATACTTTGCTTTTTTTATTTTTATTCTCTTGCCGTCTAACATAAAGAATACACTAGGCCATCCTTCATAAGCTCTGTATTTATTGTAATTTGTAAAATTATCATCGGAAAGATTTATCAATCCATCTTCTTTTTTAATCTTTTTACAATAAGTAATTTTTGATTCGTCTTGTTTTTTTAGTGTTATTCTTTGCGTAAAGATATCTGGCAGTATGGATACTAGTAGGTCTCCTCCTGATTGTATGAGTTTACTGCGGAGAGTACTCTTTGTATCTGTGATATCTATATTGATTTCTTTTTCATCTATGATGTCTCCGGCATCCATTTTAAATGCCATCTGTTGTATGGATATGCCAGTGACTTTGTCACCACTCAATAGTGCGCTCTCTACTGGTGATGCACCGCGATATAGTGGTAGTAGTGAATAATGTATATTTATAGTGCCAAATTTTGGCATATCTATAATGCTTTGAGGCAATATCTTTCCATAGGCTACTACGATGAATAGATCAGCTTTGTATTCAGATATAGTTTTGATGAATTCATCGTCTATCTTTTCTGGTTTAATACAATCTATCATCTTTTCCTCTGCCCATGCTGATACAGGGGATGCTGTCATGCTCATACCGCGTCCTGATGGAGCATCGGGTGATGTGACTATCAGCTCTGGGGTAAAACCCGCACTATACAAAATATCCAATGTGCGACTAGCTACATCTGGTGTACCCCAAAATACAAATTTTTTATCATTATTTTTCATTATGAAAATTCACCCTCACCGTCTGATTCGTGTATGTCTTTTGCTTTGTCTATAAACAGTATTCCGTCTAGGTGATCTATCTCGTGTTGAAATATATGAGCCAGAAGTCCTGTGCCATCAAGTGTAAATTTGATACCTTCTGCGTCATAGGACTCTATGGTTGCGCGAGTAGCACGACGGACCTTGCCATATAGTGGTCGTACAGATAGACAGCCTTCGGCCATTAATTTTTTATCTTTAGATACTTTTTTAAATATAGGGTTTATACAGACTACGTCTTTATGTTTCTTTTCTTTTAGGTTCTTTTCTCCTCGTATAAATTCATCATCAAATACACGACCAGAAATAGTAAATATACGTAAAGCTACTGCAATCTGAGGTGCAGCAATAGCCACCCCATCATCTTGGGATGCTAATGCTTTTGACATATCTTTTAAAATCTTTTGGACTTTTTCGGATTGAATGTCTTTTATTGGGATAGCTTTTGCTATTTCTCTCAATACGGGGTGCCCATTTTGTACAATTTCAACTGCCATAATTTATTTTAGATTCTTTACGTAATCAAGGAGTTTGGATATCTTGACTGTCTCTTGGGATCGAGTAGTCATATCTCGGACGATAACTGTATTTTCCATTGCCTCTTTTTGTCCAAAAATAATAGCGTAGTGTAGTCCCATCTTCTCAGCGACAGCTAACTGTGATCCTAGGCTGTCTTTTGACAAAGATTGGGCTATTGGTATCTTGGCCTTACGTAATATCTCTATAACATTTAGTGATTTTAGTTTTGCTTCAAATCCTAACTGGATAAAATACATCTTTGGCTTCTTCGATACTCTAGGTAGAGGTCTGTTGTACCAAGGTGACTCGATGACTCTATCTACTCCAATACCTACACCCATACTAGGCACATCCTTCTTGCTACCGAGCATGCGAGCTAGGTAGTCGTAGCGACCACCTCCAGCGATAGTTAGTGGTGGGAGACCTTCATCTTCGGGTATCTCTATAATCTCAAACACTGTGTGAGTGTAATAAGAAAGACCTCGAACTAGATTCTTGTTTATGCGATAGGGTACGCCCATCTCTTCTAGGTACTCTAATACTTGCTTGAAGTGCTTTTTTGAATCACCAGTCAAAAAAGATACGGCATCGGGGGCCCCTTCATTTACCAATATAGTCTTTGGGTCCTTGGAATCTAGTATTCGTAGTGGATTTGTCTTGAGTCTATCTTTGTCTATAGCGCCTAGTTCATTGAGGTGCTTTTTGTAATAATTTACTAGCTCTTTTACATATGCAGGTCGAGACTCCTTGTCTCCAATAGAATTTATATCTACAACAAGATTCTTGGCTCCTACTTCTTCTAGTATGGCAATGGTAGTCTTTATTATTAATGCGTCAGCGATACTCTTTTCTGTACCCATGATCTCCAGGCCGAATTGATGTAGCTCACGATAGCGACCACGCTGAGGATTGTCATGACGAAAGAATGGTCCATAGTAGTAGAGCATCACTGGCTGAGGTAGTGATTGCATTCCGTGCTCTATATACGCACGCATAGCACCCGCGGTACCTTCTGGGCGCAGAGCGAGCTCGTCGCCACCCTTTGTCTTGAAGTTGTACATTTCTTTGTCTACGATATCTGTACCTTCACCGACTCCGGCTGTGTATACATCCTTGAATTCGACTATTGGAGTTTTGATTGGCTTGAATCCGTAGTAAACAGCTATCTCTTGTGCTTTTTCAAAAAAACCCTGGTATAGGTAGTACTGCTCATCTATAAAATCACGCATACCTTTTACAGATACGGGTGCTTCTTTATTTGTTTTTTTATTTGGTGTACTCATTTTATTTTTCTTGGTTATATTCTCCTGGTAGATAGTCTATCGAATTAAATGGTAGTAGTCGAAGATAAGCCCTGCCTATTAAAAATTTCTTATCAACTACACCCCATACTCTTGAATCTGAGCTTCTGTTTCTGTTGTCTCCCATTACAAAGTATCCATTGGGTCCTGTGTCGTATTTTTCATTAGTCGAAAAATTTTCATTTATGTATGGTTCATCTATGATAAATCCATCTGGATTTGCTTTGTTCTCGATCTTTACTTTTTGACCTGATATCTCTATTTTTTCATTCGGTAAGCCTATGATTCTTTTAATAAAATATCTAGATGGGTCATGTGGGTATTTAAAGATGACAACATCTCCACGCTTTATATTACCCATATTATAAGAGAGCTCGTCTACGATGAGGTATTCTCCGTCTTGGAATGTCGGGACCATGGATTCACCCGATACTATAAATGGCTGAGCTATGTATGTACGGATAGGGATGACTATTATAAGAGCTAGGGCCATAAATTTGACCAGATCCCAAATATTGAGTAATTGTTCTTTAATCCATGCTTTTTTGTCTTTTTTCAAAATTACCTTTGTTTCTTCGGTATTATTTTCCATATATATGCTATTTTACCACATAAATATATTTGACGGAATAGGAGGGTATGTGTCATGATTCAAATTAGCTAGTTTTATCAATTTTTGGTAAAATTTAAAAATGAAATTAATTATCGGTCTGGGTAACCCAGGAGAAAAATATGCACACACCAGGCACAATGTGGCTTGGATTGTTTTTGATAATTTAAATAAAAATCTTGATTGGAGTTTTAATAAATATGCGAATTCAAATTTGGCTCATATTAATCTATCTGATGAGGATATAATTTTTGCAAAACCTGAGACTTTTATGAATGATACTGGTAATATCCTCCCGTATCTAGTCAAAGAATATAATTTTACAAACAATGATATCATCGTAGTACAAGATGATATAGACCTACCACTCGGCAAGATAAAGATATCTCATGATAGAGGTGATGGTGGACATAATGGTATCAAATCTATAATGGCACAGCTCTCATCTCGGGAATTTGTACGTATACGTGTAGGTGTATCGATACTCGATAACACTGGCACTCTGCGCAAGCCGGATGTGCTCGGTAATTTCTCTAAAGAAGAGTTGGATATTCTAGAAAAATATATCTCACCCTTAGTCTCTGATATTTTGACCACTACAGTATCTCAGGGTTACGAAAAAGCGATGACAAAATACAACTAATAAATTCTCCGCCACAATGTTGGCGGAGAATTGCGTTTAGGGTATTTTCGGAGTATAATTTTTGCATGGAAAACACACAATTACCAACATTAGAATTTATCCTTAAGAATTACAAGAACTTTAATTCACGTGCTACTCGTGATGCGACTATCGCATATTGGCGCCATATAGAGAATGGGGGAAAGATGTTTTGGGCTGTGGCTGGAGCTATGTCTTCTGCTCAGCTAGGTATCACTCTGGCTCCGGCTATCCGTGCAGGACTAATACATGGCATGTCTGTGACGGGTGCGAACTTAGAAGAGTCACTATTTCGCCTTGTTGCGCATAGTAGCTATAAAGACTTTCCTGATTATCGTTACTTTACAAAAGAAGACGATACAAAGATCCTGGAGAATCGTATGCGCCGTGTGACAGATACTAGTATCCCCGAGGATGAGGCTTTTCGTGCTGTTGAAAAGCATATCGTACCAATGTGGGAAAATGCTACAAAGAACAATGAGCGCCGTTTTTGGCATGAATATTTCTATGAGCTTATCCAGGCCCTAGACAAGGAAAAGCATGAAGGTAAAGCTGAAGAATGCTGGCTATTAGCTGCAGCAGAACACAATCTACCTATAGTAGTCCCAGGATACGAAGATTCTACTTTTGGAAACATCTTTGCATCTCATGTAAAGCATGGTGATGCGAGTGCCCTAATCGCAAAGTCAGGTATTGAATACATGGGTGAATTTTATGATCAATATCAAAAGCTTTCAGAAGGTGCTGGTATCGGATTCTTCCAAATCGGTGGAGGTATAGCCGGAGATTTCCCAATTTGCGTAGTGCCATCTCTTAAATACGACATGGAGCTACCTGCAAAGCCATGGGCATACTTCTGTCAGATCTCTGATTCTACTACATCATACGGATCATACTCTGGAGCTACTCCAAATGAAAAAATCACTTGGGATAAACTCACCCAAGATACACCTATGTTCGTAGTCGAGAGTGATGCTACAATCGTAGCTCCACTGATGATGACTGCACTACTAGAGGCAAAAGCAAATCCTGCAAAGGCAAATGAATTGATAGCAAAATACCTAGGATAATATATGCAGATAACTATTATTTCAGACTGTGCTGATGCAAATGCTCGTGGACGCCAAGAGATAAGATACAAATCACTAATAGGTGATAGTGCTAATTTAAATTTCATAGGAGTATCACACGATCTAGAAGCTGCCGGCTGTCTAGTCGATGCACTGGATGCCTACAGTGGTACATCGGGTATCATCGTGGTGAATGTAGCTCCACGCGGAACTAAAGATAAATACCCAAATGGTATACCGTTTTGTTTTGGTAAGGCTGGAAACATCACCGTAGTAGGTACGCCAAATTGTTTTACTCTCGCAAAGAAGCTCGGTCTCATGTCGGAAATACAGGAGACTGATGTATATACTGTATGTAGTCAGTTCCTACCAGAGGAGGAAGCTAGGAGAATATCTGAATCACAATTCCGAAGCTATGAATATCTACCTCATCTTACAAATTGGATTTTCCAAGGTAAAGATATAAATGCAAAAATAGGGGAGATCTTTGATTTTGGTAATGACAATTTTGTCTGGTATGTGGATTGCTTTGGTAACTGCAAGACTACTATCGTATACGAGCACGATCAAGAATTGAGAAACTCTACATCTGATTATGATTTTATCGAGAGACTCACCGATGTACCAAAAGACGGCAAGGCATACTTTACAAAAGGTAGCTCCGGATATAAAGATAAAAGATTTATCGAGATAGTATTACAGAGACAAAATGCATCAAAAAATCTAGGCATAGAAGTAGGAAGTAAAATATAAAAAACAAAAATCCTCGCAAGGACCGTCCTTGCGAGGATTTTTGTTTGTATGGACATTTTGTGTGTATTGTGGTATTGTGTTAAAAAATTCTTACCAATATGAAATACTTATACATTTTACCTTTTTGCTTGTTTTTCAGCTCTTGCATGAGCTCAAAAACAAATGTCACTCCATCATCTGTGGCCACCTTTAATTTTGGTGCCCAGATTAGATTGCTGTACGATAATCAGGACGTGCAGATTTACCGTAGAGATACTACTCCGTTTTACAAAAGATCTGCGTACGTTGCCTATGAATGGCATACTGCCTGCGGGGACTATGCAGTGGTGAATTTTAGGAATGACAGAATTTTCTCTGTCCTATTTGAAAATAAAGGATTTGATAGTGTGAGTAATTCTTTTATTTTTGAAGAGATTGTAAATCCTACAAATGATCCGTATGGATGGTACTATCCACAAGATATGGTCTACCTTTTAGACAGCTTTAATTTTCAGTTAATGATGAGAGCTGTAGGAAAGAATGAACTGTATTATGTGTATAATTGCCAAAGTAAAAAATGGCAAGTACCTAAAAAAATGTGACGAAAATAAAAAATCTGCAAATCAAGAAATTGATTTGCAGATTTTTTCTTTTTATTTTAATTTGTTTCTGTATTTGTGAGCTACCATTCCGTAGAGTAGTTGGGCTGCTCCGTACTCTGTCAGGACGGAGTCTTTCATAGGGGAGACTTCTACTATGTCTGCACCTACGAGTTCTTTTGATTTCACAATCTTTTCTAGTAGTTCTACTCCGTACCACCACTCGAGACCCCCTTGGACTGATGTGCCTGTGCCTGGCATATGAGCCGGATCAAATCCATCTACGTCGATAGTTATATATACATACTTTGTCTTGATTGATTTTACTATTTCCTCTACTGTCGGTACTTTTTTATCATTGCCCCATTCAAAAGTCTTGATATTGTTCTTTGGGTCAGAGAAGTATTCGTATTCACCTTTGAAATATGTACGGATACCTACCTGTACTAATGGGTAACCTAGCTCGTTTACACGGCGTAGGACACATGAATGAGCCAGATTTGTAGGATCATCACTGTAGTCACTGTCATCATTGCGTAGATCGCAGTGTGCATCTATCTGGACTACTGTTACGTCTTTTGGATTTATTTTTTTAGAGAGGGCAGTGAGGAGTCCTAGAGATACAGAATGCTCTCCACCGAGGAGGAATACAAATTTATCTTTATCTAAGATCTTTGTAGATTCTGCCACTATCTTGTCTAATGCTTTTTGTGGAGTCATCTTGCTGATATTGCCCACATCTTTGTGACCTATCTTTACATATTCGCATACATTCTTCTTGTAGTTGCGGTCAAAAAGCTCAAGCTTGCTGTCGAGCATCTTCATAACTGCTGATGGACCGCTGGCTGTACCTTTGCGACTAGAAGCTGTCTTTTCATATGCAGCTGATAGTATGACTACATCTGCATCTTCGATTTTCTTTGCACTGATTATTGAATCTACCATCCCGTTAGAGATAGGAAATGTTTACATTTCCGTATCTGATTAATTTATATTAAAAATACGACTTTTTCTTTTATTGTTCCAAGATTAAAAAAATAACAAACACATCTCTAACGGGATACTATCCCATATAGATAAAAGCATTGTATCAAAATACTATTGTTTTGCAATAAAAACACCCCATAAAGAATTCTCTTTATGGGGTGCTAAATTTAATCATTTGGCTTTTATATCTTTTTAGTCATCAAGAATGCTTCAGATCCGATCTTGTCGCAATCATGAGCAAACATGATTAATCCTTTTTGTTTTGCCCGGATTTCTTCATTGCCGTCTGTGCCTATTAATTGATCCATTTTGATTTTTTCAAAATCTACAAATTGTTTTGCCATTTTGAAATTGTCTGTCTTCGTAAAATAAATACTATTTACCATAACAATTTCTTTTGGTAATTTTTTCTTTGTAGAATCTTTTATATGCCCGCGTTTTTGCAGGAAAATCATTATGGACTTTATGGCTACTTTGTCAGCATTTTTGCTGTCGTGTTGACCACACTCAATACAAATACCAATTTTATCTTTCTCGTACATGTACCCATCAGTGCCACCTGGTTCGTATTCGT
This sequence comes from Minisyncoccota bacterium, assembly GCA_041674285.1. GTDB lineage: Bacteria > Patescibacteriota > Minisyncoccia > Phycocordibacterales > UBA9973 > UBA8515. The sequence goes on along the minus strand of JBAYVZ010000001.1, from coordinate 208,725 downwards.
TTATGTTTATAACGATACGGGAAACTTCTTTTGGGAAATAATTTACGATATCAAAAGCATTGCCTTCTGTAAAAACAAATGGAAGACTTTTGTTTCGTGTGGAGTGGATGTCTAACAGGGCATCTGCTTCATCTAAGAACATTTTGATGAATTGTGCCCTGCGGTACTCGTAGGAATTTTTCTCTTCTTCTGTGTACTCCTTGTTTTGCTCGGCAAACATTCGATTCATGTTTTGTTCAACAAATCGAACGTTGTCTTTCAGGGCAACAGGATTACCTAAAAGAAAAATTACTTTTCCTGACTTGATCTTTAATTTGTGTTCTAGCTTTTTAAAAGCTCTTACTCCGCAAGGTTCATTGCCATGAATACCTGCCATAATCACACTAGTAGGACCTTCATTTTGTCCTTCAATTACAAAATACTCTTTCATTGGTTTTTTATATTAAATTGTGGGTTTTTGCGCATTATATCCTGAAATATTTTTTTGTCAAAATTATAGTATTTTATTTGTGTGATATAATATACTCATATGAATTGGTTTTTAATTGCATTGGGGGCTCCATTTTTATGGGCATTGGTCAATATAGCCGATCAATATCTAATAGCTAAATATTCAGATAGGGAAAAGGAACACAGTTCTGGAGGGCTAGTACTGTTCTCTAGTCTCATAGGATTCTTCATTGCATTCTTTATCGCATTTTTTGTGCGAGGATTATTTGAGATATCGATAACAGATGCATTGCTACTCGGACTCACTGGATTCATCACTATCGTATGGATAGTATTGTATCTATATGCATTGGAGATTGAAGATGTATCAAATGTGGCCCCATGGTTCCTGACTGTTCCCATGTTTGGCTACATATTTGGCTATCTATTCCTTGGGGAGACACTCAATAATAATCAGATCCTAGGTACTGTCATCATGCTCCTAGGATTAGTATTCCTATCTATTGATTTTAGTACAGAAAAGAGACAAGTAAAGAGAAAGCCAGTATTCTATATGCTCATCGCTTGCGTGCTAGTAGCTCTATCTGGGATTATATTTAAATATGTGACCATCGAAGGGGACTTCTGGGTGTCATCATTCTGGGAATATATTGGCCTCGGAATATCTGGCCTCATAATATATCTATTCGTGCCTAAATACAGAGAAGAATTTATGAATATGAACCACAAGGGTGGTGTAAAGATTTTTATCGTAAATACAGTGAGTGAACTGGCTACTATCTCTGGTAATCTTTTAACAAACTTTGCACTATTGCTAGCACCTGTGACTATGGTATATCTCGTAGGTACATTCCAGCCTGCTATAGTACTATTCTTGACTATCATCGGGACAAAATTCTTCCCACATATAGTGAACGAGAACATCACCAAAAAAGTCCTAATCCCAAAAATCATCGCCATCGTGGTGATGATAGTAGGAAGTGTGTTCTTGCTAATGTAAATATGAAAATTATATTTGAATCACATAAAACTAGTGTAGACAATGAATCTGGACTGGCTTCTGGATGGAGGAACTCTCCTTTATCTGAAAAAGGTAGAGAACAGGGGATTAATGATCGTACTCGGTACGCTGATGTTTTATTCGATGCGGTTTTTACTTCTGACTCACAGAGAGCTATAGATACAGCAGAATTAATCTTTGGTGAACGTAATATTCCTACTTTTTCTGATTCAAGACTTCGAGAATACAATTACGGAGACCTAGAGGGCGGAGATAAAAAACTAGTGTTTGGTAGTCTGATTGATCATATTGATACTCCATACATGAATGGTGAGAGTGTTAAAGATGCAATGGCTCGTATGGAAAGTTTTATCGCCGATTTAAAAAAATCTAATTATGAAAATATTGTAATCATCGGCCATCGCGCAACTCAACTAGGTCTAGAGCATTTTATAAATGGCGTAGAGTTAGAGGAATACATAAAGACTCCATGGGAATGGCAACCAGGATGGAAATATAATCTTTAATATCCTTCATATTGACTTTTAAATTTTTATGTAGTATACTTTTTAAAGATTAAGGTTCTTTTAATTGCTTAAAGAATAATACAAAAATCTAGAAAGGAGAAAAAGACATGAAAGAGGTTGAAAAACAAAAAAAACCTTTAGTTTCTAATGATGGACCTAATTTTAGTCCAAATTTTAAATGTTTTGTAGTTACTGCTTGTTACGGGCAGGATGATTATATTACAGATTCATTGAGAGTTTGGAGAGATAAAATTTTGGCCCAAGGAACCGAAAAAGGTAAAATTTTGTTTATTCGTGCTTATTACAGTTTCTTAGGGAGGCCTGGTGCTTCTATTTTAGAAATTGCTCCATTTTTAAAACCAATCGCTAAAAAAGCGATCAATTGGTTCATCAAGATTAATGGAATTAAGCTGACTAAATAAAATTAATTTTTTCTGATGATAAGTCGTACATGATAATTTATTTCATGTGCGACTTTTTAAATATCATCTCGTAGTATAATTTTATTCTCTCTTTTGAAAATATTGTATAAATAATAGTATATATAAAACCAATCGGATTTTTTATGCCTGGAATAATATTTGCCCTAATTTCCATTCCTAATCTTCCAAGCCATTTTGAGTTGTCTGTGAGGTGATACAACTCATGCTCTGTGACAAACCTCTTCACTATCGGATTTAAGTCATTTCTGACTTCAGCGTATCCTCCTTTTTTTTCATATGGAAATGCTTGACCGAAAGCAGGAGCTCTTTTTTCTTTTGGTACAAAATAGTTCTTGTATTCCTTGTTTTTTACTTTGTATATTTTAAGATTATTATTCATTTTTAAATTTATTTAATATTGTCTTTTTAATAAAGATAGAATTTGTTGAAAAATATATATAGCAAAGCAAATTTTCTTTACTCGTTAGTTTTTCATTTGAGCCCATTTTTGCCAATATTCTGAGTGACCCCTCTCCAAAATTTTCTTCAATTTTTCTTAAATGCATCATGTTACCCGAAAAATGACCTTCTTTAAAGATATCCCAGATTTCTTTTTCTTCCTTTCCTTCTTTTTTTGCGATCTTTTTTACTATATTTTCTATAATTTTTAATTCTACTCTGTATTTTGTTTCTAGTATATTTAAATTAATTTTAATTTTTTTATTTTCATCGTTTAAAATATCTAAAACAGTTTTTTCTGTTATAGCTTCATTTAGTCCTCGGAAGTATGCACCCTTATCATTCTTTGTTAAATATCCATTCCTGTAAGAAGATACTTCATTATTCTCAATCTTGTATTTATGAAATGATTTTGCATGTATCATTTCATGGATTATTGTTTTAAAATTACTTATCGTTTTCGACTCCGGGTTTAATTTAGAGAGTATTCTAAATAGATAATATTTGGTATTTAGAATAGTATCAGGTTTATATTTACTGTCTATTTCTATGATTCTTGAGTCTGAATTGTAGCTACCTGTACCCTTGTTCTTGTCTAAAAATTTAATTTTATATTCATCTAATCTAGCCTCAACCCCTAATCTTGATAATTCTTTTCTGACTACCTCCTTAGATTTACTTATCAGTAATACTTCATGCTCTGTGGGTTCTCTGTATGAATTACTATTTTCAATCGCTTGATGTTCTTGCGCATTATCTAATTTTTTTTGAGCATTATTTATCGAATTTTCATTTATGTTTTTACCTGTAAAATTGTTCTGTTCCATGTAAACATTATAACACTTATTATTCAGTTTATAACCCAGTTGTATGTTTTTGTTTTGCATTCTATGGTAAAATAAATACATGCCTGAAGAAGAACCAAAAAGTCATAATGTATTTCTCTATATATTATTAATAAGTTGTGCTGTTGTTATCGCTACTTCTTTTTATTTTTTCTATTTCAAAAAAGACTATAATTTTATAGTCGATACTGCTTGTGATAATACAAAAGAAACTTGCTTCTATCGAGACTGCTCCATAGACGGAGAATGTCCTCCAAATAATTTGTCTTATTATAATCAATACACGATCAAAGCTCGTGATTTTTCTGCTTGTGTAAATGAAGATTGTACTTCAGCTATAGAGTCCGGAGCGATACAGGCGGAAAAGACTGAGTGTACAGAAGAAGATATCGCAGGCGAGGTATGCGTGGTCCCGGAGCCTGCAGAAGAAGAAATAGTTATTCCTGTAGTCGAAGAAGTAAAGGTTAATAAAAAGAAATAATATATGTCTTCAATCGGCGATTACAATACTATAATGTCGGATCACAATATCTTTAATCAAGTAGTGTATACTCCTTTATCTGATGCGCTAAGACTACTTGAAGAAAGGCAAAAAGATGTTGATTTGGTTAATAAGATCAAAGATCTTTTTGCTGGAGAAATACCTGAAATTTTAAATGACAAAAATTGTGCTGTTATTGCTAGGCAGTTAGCTACACCCAATCACGAGTGTAGAGCTTTTGTTGGTTTGGCGCGTGAAAACAATTTGAAGCCTATATTTTTTGAGTATTATGATGATAAATTTACATCAAACAATAAGTATAAGCATTCATTGGGTCAAATTCATGTCAGTGACGGTTTAGATAAAAAGGGAGATGATATTGTTGAAAAAATAAATATAGTAGACTTTAATATTTATAACGGTAAAAAAATTAAAGAAATTAAAACTAAATGGGACGAATCACTTATAGATTTTCATCATAAGTTGTTTGGATTGTATGGTTTAAGTGATATTTATTTTCATGATGAATCAAGTTGGTATAAAGAAAACAATGCTGATTCTATACATTTTGTTTATTTTAACTTTTTTTTATTTTTTGTTTGCCACGGTATATTATTTGAAAATTTTCTAGTTTCTACTGACAGTGAAGGTGATTTTACTAAGGAAGTTGTTTTGCCTGCGTTGGAAAAAGTTATAAATTTGACAGGTCTTAAACCTCTGATCGTCCCTATTCCACCCATGGATATTGAAACTGAAGATTTTTGGTATTCGCACCTCTCTTTAATTAAAAATAATATTAAATAAAATATGAATGAAATAATTAATACTTGCACAAGCGTGACTGGGGGAAGTCTTGAACTTTTGGCAAAATACTCACACATAGTTCCAATGTTGCTATCATTGGTATTGTCTTTGTTTATTTTATTTAAATCTAAATTTAACTTATTTTCTAAACTATTTTTATCGTTTATTTTGTCTTTCTGTGTTTGGCTAATTGGCGATGTTGTTATTTGGACATCAACAAATTACGACCTTGTTTATTCTTTCTGGTCTGTTTTGCCTTATATCGAGATTGTTTTCTTTCTTTTGTCTCTCTATTTTGTACTTACGTTTATCTATGAAAGAGATATAAATAATTATATAAAAATATTATTTATACTAGCTCTTGTTGTTCCTTTTGTGATTACAATTACAAATAATTCCGTTATTGGTTTTGATCATTCATTTTGCGAAGCATTAAATAATAATACTTTAGATATCTACAAGCTTGTAATTGAGGGTATCATCGGTCTTACAATATTGGGGTATATAATCAGAGCATTTTTTATCGAGCAACCTCCGGAAGATAAAAAGGCAGATTTGATCGTTCTAGGGTCTATATTTTTATTCTTGTCTGTTTTTGGAATTACAGAATACATAGCATCTGTGACAGGTGTATATGAATACAATCTGTATAGTTTGTTTGCCATGCCTCTTTTCCTCATAGCTATTATCTATGCTGTATTTGAGCTAGATATATTCCACTTCAACATGCTAGGTACCCACTATCTGGTCGGAGGATTGGTTATACTCATGGGTGGGCAATTATTCTTTATCAATGGAGGGGCAGATACATTGCTGACTATTGTGACTGTAGCTCTGACACTAGGACTCTCTATTATCCTATACAGAAATCTAAAGAGGGAGAGTGATCAGCGTGTACGTATCGAGCAATTGTCTGTAGATTTGGAATCTTCAAAAATGAGATTAGAAGAATCAAATATCAAGCTCGAAGAATCAAATGCGAAATTGATAAATGTTGATAAGTTAAAAACAGAGTTCCTTTCACTGGCTTCACATCAGCTCCGATCACCGCTCACGGCTATAAAGGGTTATGCATCTATGGTAGTCGAGGGTGACTTTGGAGAGATTGGACCAAAAGCAAAAGAAGCTGTGGAAAGAATATTTCAATCTAGTCAAAATCTGACCCTTGTCGTAGAGGACTTGCTCAATGTGCCCAAAATTGAATCTGGTGGAATGAAGTATGTGATGGTGGATTTCAGTATGACAGAGATAGTAAAGACCACATCTGAAGATTTATCTATCACTGCAAATAAAAAAGGATTAAAGCTAACCTACTCAGAAGATGCAGGGAATCACAAGGTTCACGGAGATAAAGAAAAGCTCCGCCAAGTGGTCCTAAACCTGATAGACAATTCTATAAAATACACAAAACAGGGTAGTATTGAAGTAACTTTATCTAATAAAGACAATAAGGTTCTCGTAGAGATAAAAGATACTGGTATGGGTGTATCTCCAGAGATCAAGGCTACGCTATTCCAGAAATTCGCTCGTGGTGAAGGTGCCCGTATGAACACTAGCGGATCAGGACTCGGTCTATATCTAGCAAAAGAAATAGTAGATGCACACAAGGGTCATGTAGGAGTGAATTCAGAAGGTATGGGTAAAGGTTCTACTTTCTTTATTGAACTCGAAGCAGTGAATTAGGTTCTAGTAGTTAGATTCTAGGTGCTAGCATAATACAATATAAAAATCTCCCACAGGTCGGACCTGTGGGAGATTTTTATATTCTAGAGATTTTATGTCCGGTATCTGTGTCTTTGATCTCGTAGCCGAGATCTTTGATCTGGTCGCGGAGTTTGTCGCTCTCGGACCAATTCTTTTCATTGCGAGCCACTGTACGAGCATCTGCCAATTTTAATACTTCAGCTGGGATCTCTATATCAGTCTCTTCTTTTAGATTCTCGAAACCAAAACCAAGAACATTGTCTAAATCAAGGAGAGTCGCTTTTTTATCTGCAGGGGATACACTGTCATCCTTTACCAATTCCCACACAAGGGCTAGGGCTTTTGGAGTATTTAGATTGTCACTGATAAATTCAGTGAATTTTGTCTTGTATCTCATATCTGGAAGTCCGACTTCCAGATTGTTTCCTAAATCTCTATATGCAGTATAGAGGCGTTCTAGGGCTGTTTGTGCACCAGACACAGCATCAATCGTAAAGTTCACTTTCGTGTCGTAATTGCCCGTATAGAGCCAATAACGGTATGCCAACGGAGTGATTCCTAGTTTCTCGATATCTCGGAGGGTATAGAAATTACCCGCTGACTTGGACATCTTCTTGCCATCTACCATCAGGTGCTCATTGTGCATCCAGTATTTTACAAATTGGTGTCCTGTGGCGCATTCGGATTGGGCGATCTCATTCTCATGGTGAGGGAACATATTGTCGACTCCTCCAGTGTGGATGTCGATATGGTCACCGAGCTCGGCTATACTCATCGCAGAGCATTCTATGTGCCAGCCAGGGCGTCCTTTTCCTAGACTGGTCTCCCAGAATACTTCACCATCATTCTCATCCCAAGCTTTCCATAATGCGAAATCAGAAATGTTCTCTTTATCATATTCATCATTATTTATACGATTATACTTTTTTTCTTGATTAGCGAGGGCACAGTCAGAATTTACATCAATCTTATTCTCAAGTTTTACGAGTTGTCCATAATTTTTGTCTTTTGCAATATCAAAATAAACAGAGCCATCATCACCTCTATATGCAAAACCTTTCTCTATTAAAGTCTCTATCATCTTCACCATCTCATCTATGTAGTCTGTAGCCTTTGTGTATTTTTCTGCACGTACGATATGGAGTGCTTCGATATCTTTGTAAAATTCCTGTGTGTAGAATTCTGTAAATTCTGCTAGAGTCTTGCCCCCAGCAATAGAGTCACGAATAGTCTTGTCGTCTATGTCTGTGATATTCATGATGTGCTTCACATTGTATCCAAGATAGGAGAGAGTACGCTTTAGGATATCGCCAAATACATATGCACGGTAATTGCCTATGTGGGGATAGTTGTAGACAGTAGGCCCACAGGTATACAAAGATACAGAGTCTTTATTGGTAGGCTCGAAAACTTCTTCTGTTCTAGTTAATGTATTTTTGAGTATAAGGGGCATATGTTTAGAAGTTAATATTGGTTATTCGTAGGATTAATATAGCGGATAGAGCAAGTATAGCAAAGAATGAGAAGACAAATATCAATCGGTGGATTCTCTTGTCTATGATTATATTTATCATATTTGAGATATTGTCCAATGTGCCTGACTGCATATGTAGTACACTCTCTAATCTTGCACACTCTATGACCATCTCATTTGTATGTCTTCGAGTGTCTATCTTGAAAAAGCTCTCTGCGTAGTAATCAAAATACGGTAGCATACTCCGCTGGATTTCTGTATTGTACTTGAAATCTATCAAGATCTTTTTTAGATTCATAATCTGGCTGACTATCTTTTTTGAATTCTTGCGATGCTTTTTCTCGATATTCTCAATCTGAATCTCTATCTCTTTTTGATTTTCCATATTGCTATTTATCAGAGTCTTTACCATAGAGAAGTACACCAGGCTCGCATTGGATACTGGGAGTGGTTGTTCTAGAGAAAGTTTTATTTCTAGCTTCTTGGAGAACTCCGATATCGTATCTATCTTGTGATCGTGGGATGTAATGATAAAATCTCGTCCGACTAGGAACGTGACTTTTTGATTTATTATAGTATTTTTGTTGTTTTTGATTTTAGGAAAATTCAATACTGCGCAGACGGTGTCTTCTTGGCCACTGATACCTATATCTGGGTCATTATTTAGTAGTTCTGTAGCAAAAGAAGAGGGGATGCTATAGTCTTCATCTATATGGTCGACCTCGCCCTTTGTAGGGTTTTCCAAGTCTATCCAAGTGAGTCCTTTATAGGTGTATTTTGAAATCATATGGATATTATACCGCCCCCCTTGCAATTTTCAAAACTTTTGTGTATTATATATCCACTATGGAATTTGCAGTTATTGAAACAGGTGGAAAGCAATATAAAGTCGCAGTAGGCGATGTCTTGAAAGTTGAGAAACTTGCAAGGGATTTTACTCTTGGCGACAAGATAGTTTTTGACAAGGTGCTATTAGTAGATAACGGTACAGATACTACAATCGGTGAACCTTATATAAAAGGCGCTACTGTAGAATCACTATTCCAGAGATCAGGACGCGGAAAGACAGTAAAGGTTGTAAAATACAAGCAAAAGAGCCGATATTTGAAGAGAAATGGTCATCGTCAGCTTTTTGTCGAAGTAAAGATCTCAGCAATAAAATAATCACACTCACAAGGCAAAGCCCCCACCATCCGGTGGGGGCTTGCTTTTTCTGTAGGATTATGTTATAATACAGAAAAGTTAAGTTGTCAAACGGAGAGTCGTTTGGTTTTACTAGATCTGATGAACCCATGAGGTTCTATAAAACCAAACGACTATATTAACTTAATATTTATGCACCTTAAAAATCTACTCTTTGCAGTGCTAGTGCTCGGAGCACTAGATGCAAACTCTCAACATTCTGATGAAAATCACAATCCTTTGAAAGTAGCTGAAGTTGAAGCTGCTTATTCACCCCATGAACATCAATTTATGGTGAATACAAATGGATTGGTGGGATTTAATCATATCAAGGCAACTTGGTTTTATGAGTACAATCTCACAAATGGTTTTCAAGATTATTCTGTCTCCTTGGACCCTAAGATTTATGGTCCATTACACCTTTCTTTTTCTTTTGAAAATGATCTATTCGGGATTCATCCTGAAAAAAATCACTTTCAAACAGGGATTAAATTCTATATGCAAGAAATTGAGTGGTTTACAAAGCCATTCTTGAATTGTAATGTAGGTTTAAATTATTCTACTTATGGTACAGCCGAGCATCGTGTCGGTGGTGTGGAAGTATCTTATATGCTTTTGACTCATCCCATGTGGATTAACAAGAATTTTGGAATAGTATTCCAATCATCAGGTAGAATTCGTAATGGACATGATTTTTTATTGTTTCAAGGTGGTGTAGAGTATCCAAAATGGCACTCAATACTAATGTTAGGAACAGGTCAGGTTTATGAAGGGAAATTGGAGTTCTTTGTTGGACTTCAGTATTCTGTCATTGCTGATCATAAAAAGTTTACATTATGATGAGAGAAAACTACTACGTAAATACCCCAAGAGTCTTTGACTATTGGGGTATTTCTTATGACCTATTCCTAAGGGCGTTTTTTATTGTCTCACTGTCGGCGTATTCGAGCTCTGAACCTGTGGATAGTCCACGGCCTAGGCTCGATATCTTGATCTTGCCATCATAACTATTTAGTAATTCACGGATATATGTGTCAGTGTTTTCTCCTTGAGGATTCAGCGATAGGGCAATAATTATTTCTTTTAGTCCTTCATTTTTAAATCTATTCTCAATCACTCTCATCAATTCATTTACTCGGACAAAATTGGGTGTATCTTTTGTGACTATAGGTATCAATCCGCCTAGGATGAAATACATCCCACTATAATTCTTACTCTTTTTAATACTCTCGTAATCTGCATCTTTTTCGATAATCAATAGGGAAGTATGGTCTGTCTTAGAATCACGACATGTATCACATAGACTGTCGCGCTCAGACTGAAAGAATAGGTAGCATGAGGGACATTGCTTTATTGTATTTTTGACTGCGACTATCGCATCACTGAGCTCGCGGATGTATGTAGGATTTTTGTGGAGTAGGAAATACACAAAACGCTTGGCTTGTCTTTCACCAATACCTGGAAATTCCTTGAAAAGTTGTGCGAGTATTTCTATTTGATTCATCCCGTTAGAGATAGGTAATGTTTACATTACCGTATATTTTAATTTTTTAGTAAATAATACGACTTAATCTTTATATGTTACCCAATACTAGAAATATGACAAGCACATCTCTAACGGGATTCATAATTAAAATCCATCCAATCCATTTTGAGGGGATGATATTTGGGAATTTGCCATTGCCGCAAAGCCATTTAGGTTGCCTTTTTCAAGGTCTAGGAATGCACCTAGTTTATCATCAAAGTATAGCTGTACATGACCCACTGGTCCATTTCTGTGCTTTTCCACTAGTATCTCGGCGATATTTGTACGCTCACTCTCATCTTTACCTTTGTCTTCTCGGTGGATGAACATCACGACGTCGGCGTCCTGCTCGATAGATCCAGAGTCACGGAGGTCAGATAATCGAGGCTTGCCCCCACGCTGCTCCACAGCACGAGATAGCTGAGATAGGGCGATGACTGGCACGTCGAACTCTTTGGCTAGAGCCTTGAGAGAGTGAGATATTTCAGTTACTTGGTTCACCATATTATCATAACTCTTTGCTGTAGACATCAGCTGTAGGTAGTCGACTAATATTAATCCTATACCATGCTCGGCGTGCACACGACGGCATACAGAGCGCATACGGCCGATAGTATTTCCGGCGATATCATCGATAAAGATCGGAGCCTTGGCTAGTTTGTCTAGGGAGTCGCGAATCTTTGAAAATTCACTCTCTGCAGAGATATTTCCAGTTCGCAAATTCCAAGCATTCACATTGGCATCAGCGGCGAGCATTCTGTCTACTAGCTGCTGAGTTCCCATTTCTAGTGAGAAAATGACTGTAGGTATCTGGTGCTTGGACGCTGCATGACGAGCGATGTTCAGAGCAAAGGCTGTCTTACCGACAGATGGACGGGCAGCGAGGATGACTAGGTCAGACTTTTGAAAACCAGATAGTAGATTGTCGAGATCTCGGAATCCTGTAGGAACACCGCGGAGCATACCCTTGTTCTCGTGGAGCTTTTCTAGGCGCTCCCAAGCCTCGGGTAGGGATTCTTTTAGAGATTGGAATGTTTTGCCTTTTGAGAATCCGCCCACACCCATGATGCGCTTCTCCGCCTGATTCACTACATCTAGGATATCTTCAATGTCTTCTTTGAAACCGAGTTCAGAAATATCTGATCCAGCTTCAATAACTTTTCGGAGTACATGTTTTTTATTTACTATATCTGCATAGTGGCGGATGTTTGTAGAAGCGGGGACTGCATTAGTCAATTCAGATAAATACCCGATACCACCCACCTGATCAATCATGCCTTTTTCGCCTAGTCTGTGTGATACAGAGATTAGGTCGATAGGATCACCCTTTGCAGAGAGCTCATTCATGATATTCCAGATCTGAGCATGTTTGCCAGCATAAAAAGAATCACTGTTTATAATATCTGTGATTTCGTGTATTGCACCAGGTCGGAGCATGATAGATCCGAGGACTGCTTTTTCTGAATCCACACTCTGTGGAGGGACTCTGAGATTTTCTTTTTTGATAGCCATCCCGTTAGAAGTAGATAATCTTTAGATCATCGTACATAATTTAACTAATAATATCGAATATAAATAATTTATTTAAACAGTCTCCGTAGCTTGAATGACATATATGACTTCTAACGGGACCATGTTATGTATTCTATCAATCCGTCAAAATATCGCAAACAGACAAAATGGGATAAAACTGTGGACTAAATGTGCAAAAGTTTTGGTTTTTTGCTATTATTCATATATATGAAAAAAGTTTTACTTTCAGGTATAAAACCTACTGGGGACATGCATCTTGGTAATTATTTTGGGGCTATTCGTCAGTTTGTGGACCTGCAGGACCAATACGAGACATCTATATTTATAGCTGACCTCCACGCTATCACTACAGTACAAGACAAGGAAAAGCTATCAAAATCAATACTAAATATCACTATGGACTACCTGGCGTGCGGGCTGGACCCAAAGAAGGTTTGCTTATTCAAGCAATCAGACATAGCAGAGGTCACAGAGCTATGTTGGTATTTCAATTGTCTGGTCACTGTGCCATTCCTCGAGCGTGCACATGCATACAAGGATACTGAGGCAAAGGGCAAGGAGGCTAGTGTAGGACTATTCGACTATCCAGTTCTCATGGCGGCAGATATCCTGATCCAAGATTCAGATATTGTACCAGTAGGGCAAGATCAAAAACAGCATATCGAATACGCACGCGATATCGCACAGAAATTCAACAATGCATACGGCGAGACTTTCAAATTGCCAGAGCCACTAATCATGGACAATGTAGCAGTCGTACCAGGTATCGATGGACGAAAGATGAGCAAGAGCTACGACAATGTCATACCACTATTCGGAACAGACGAGGAGATAAAGAAGGCTGTGATGGGTATCGTCACAGATTCTACCGGCAAGAGACCTGAGAATGTATATGCTATACATAAACTATTCCGCGACGAAGCGTATCTAGCTGATTTATATGCAAAGCATGAAGGTAAATACAAAGATCTAAAAGAGGCACTACTGTCAGATGTGATCGCATTCATAGGTCCGATGAGAGACAAGAGAAAATACTACGAAGACAATATCGACGAAGTAAAGAAGATATTACAAGATGGTCGTGATAAGGCTCGAAATCAGGTATTGAAAAAGATGCAGGATGTTCGTACAAAAGTTGGAGTAGACTTTTAATTATATGAATCCCGTTAGAAGCCGCGATCGCAATTTAAAAAACAAAAATATGGAAAAAAGCTTTAAAAATATTATTAATATAATCAAGCAAAAAAGCGAGCTGATCGCGATCTGCTTCTAAGCGGGATGAAATTCTTCCTTAGTATTGTACTCATACTTTTAAATGTCATAAACATACCTTTGTCTATGCTATTTATGAAAGTCCAAAAATGGTATCTACCAATGTGGAAAAATGACAAAGTGATCTATTTTGCTTTTGCCCCATTTTATTGGATACTAGTAGGTCTGACTTTTATGATAGGGTATCCATGTGAACAGATTCCTCAATATATACACTAGTCCCGTTAGAGATGTGCTTGTAAGATGTCTAACGTAAATTGTTTTAAAAAATTAAGTCGTATTATTAATAGAAATTAAAAATATACGGAAATGTGAACATTTCCTATCTCTAATGGGAAGAAAAACAGAACATACATAAAAGATTTAAATAAGAAGATGGGTGAAGAGGTGACTATCGCTGGATGGGTAGATGTTCGCCGTGATCAAGGCAAGATGATATTCCTAGATTTCCGCGATATGACTGGCCGAGTACAAGGTGTGATACTGCCAAATTATACAGAGGCCCTAGAAGTGGGGAAAACTCTACGTGGTGAATTCGTAGTAAAAGTAAAAGGCAAGGTAAATCCTCGTCCAGAGAGAAATGTAAAAGCTGGAGTACTCAATGGTGAACTCGAGCTTGAGATACAGGGTATAGAGGTTCTAGCAGAAGCCGAGACTCTACCTTTTGATATGTCTTTGACTGGTTATAATCTAGAGCTGACTACAGAGCTAGACAATCGTGCTCTTGTTCTACGCCAGCCTAAAATCCAAGCAGTATTCAAAGTGAGTGAGACTATCATCGATTCATTCCGTGAATTTATGAAGCAGAATATGTTCTTTGAATTCCAGGCTCCGTCTATGGTCCCTGCTACTGCTGAGGGTGGTGCAGAAGTTTTTCAATTGGATTACTTTGGTAAAAAGGCATACCTTTCACAATCTCCACAGCTCTACAAGCAAATAGTAATGTCTGCTTTTGAGCGATGTTTTTCTGTGAACAAAGTTTTTCGTGCAGAGCCATCCTCTACAACTCGTCACCTTACAGAGATAGTGTCACTCGATGCTGAGATGGGATTTATCGATTCTTGGGAAGATGTACGTGATATGGCCGAAGATACTGTGAGATATATATTGAAGCAAGTAGAAGAGAAAAATGCAGAGCACTTAAAATTGCTCGATGCTACTTTGCCTGTGATGATAGAGAAAACTCCTACATATTCACTTCGTGAAGTTCAACAAAAAATATTTGATGTCTATGCTCGTGATGTTCGCGGTGAAAAGGATTTGAATGCTCAAGATGAGAGAGAAATATGTGAGATAGTAAAAAATGAGACAGGCTCAGACTTTGTCTTTGTGTATGGTTTCCCAACTCGTCAAAAACCTTTTTATGTCTATGCAAATCCTGAAGAGCCAGAATACAATGAAGGTATGGACCTATTGTGTCGTGGTCTCGAGTGGCTATCTGGTGGACGTCGTGTAAATAAATACGATCAACTTATGGAAAATGTAAAGACTTGGGGTATGGATCCAGCAAAGGTAAAAATGTTCCTAGAAGCATTCAAGTACGGTGTCCCACCCGAAGGTGGATTCGCATTTGGTGCAGAGCGTATCACCATGCAATTGCTCGGACTTAAAAATGTGCGTGAAGCTTGTATGTTCCCGCGCGATATGAATAGAATCGATGAACGACTAAGCGGTGAAGGCGAAGGATATTAAAATAATATGGAAGAAACTGCTACATTTTACAAAGTAAAAGCAGGTTCATTTGAAGGGCCACTAGAGCTCCTACTTTCTCTTATAGAGAGTAGGAAGCTTTTTGTTAACGAGATATCGCTATCTGATGTGACGAATGATTATATCTCTTATGTTAAAAGTATGTCTGATATTCCGACTGAAAAGAGTGTATCGGATGTGTCTTATTTTATTCTTATTGCTTCTACTCTGATTTTAATCAAATCAAAATCATTGTTGCCAAATCTAGCACTATCAAAAGATGAAGAGGAAAAGATTGTGGATCTAGAATCTAGATTGTCTCTGTACAAGATAGTAAAAGATGTGAGTGTAAAAGTCCGTGAGAATTTTGGTCAGCAGATTTTCCATGCACCACTGGATAGGAATTTCAATGAAGTTATTTTTTCTCCGGATAAAAATATCACTATCGCCAATATGGCAAGTCTGGTAAATGAAGTACTGCAAAATATTCCAAAGAAAGCCGAACCATTACCCGAAGTAGAGATAAAAAAGGTGATAAGCATGGATGAGATGATAAATAATCTGACAGACAGGATACAAAATGCGATGAATTTATCTTTCCGAGATTTTGCAAAGAGTCATGGAGGAGGGGATCATCGTGAGGTCAAGGTCCATGTTATCGTTTCATTTCTCGCTATGTTAGAATTAGTCAGAGAAGGGTTGATAGACGTGATGCAGAACAATCATTTTGAAGATATGAGTATTAGTAAACAAATCGTTCCTTAAGGGGGGGTGAATTAATTCACTTAATTAATTTTATGCAATTAGAACAAAAAATAGAAGGATTACTTTTTTATAAAGGCGAGAGTATGACGATAAAGAAAATCGCCGATATTTTATCTGTGTCTATGGAGGAGGTAGATAATGCCTGCAATTCTCTTTCTGAATCACTATCTTCTCGTGGTGTGGCCCTGGTTCGCAATGGCGATGAAGTTATGATGTCTGTATCAAAAGAGCTATCTCCTGTAATAGAGTCACTACGCAAAGATGAGATAACAAAGGAATTATCCAAGGCGACACTAGAGACACTGTCCATCGTCCTGTATAAAAATGGCGTGACTCGTAGTGAGATAGATTATATCCGTGGAGTGAATTCTAGTTTTATTCTCCGTAATTTGCTAGTCCGAGGATTAGTAGCAAAAGAATCTGACTCAAAAGACACTAGGAGAATTCTGTACAAGCCTACAATCGAAACTCTGTCATATATGGGCGTGACAAAGATAGAGGATCTACCTGATTATGAGAATGTGGTCGCTCGATTAAACAATACAATCAACAATCAAAACAATGACTAATGCAATAAAAATATTATTACCAGCAGCAGTCTCTTTTATTTCAGGTATTTTCCTGACTCCAATTCTGACTCATTATTTTTATAAATATAAGATGTGGAAGAGTACTTCTCGCAATGAAAATGTAGTGAAGGGGGATTTTGAAAAGATTCATGACGGGGTGGCTGAGGTGTCTACTCCTCGTGTCGGGGGTACGGTGGTGTGGATGTCTGCACTCTTTACTATTTTTATTTTTCTTATTTTAAATATTTCTTATAATTCTGCTTGGACAGAAAAGATGTATTTCATATCTCGCGGACAGACAATATTGCCATTGTTCACATTGATATTGGCTTCTATTATCGGACTGGGAGATGATCTGATACAGATTTTTGGTACTGGTATGTGGAGGAGAGATCCTATGGTTTTACGTTTTATAAAATTATCTATCATATTGGTTCTCGGAGTACTGATCAGCTGGTGGTTCTATAGCAAGCTGGGGATCAGCTCTATCTACATACCTAGTTATGGATTTGTTGAATTAGGATTTTTATTTATTCCAGCTTTCATACTAGTCATGTTAGCTGTATGGTCAGGTAGTGTTATCGATGGTGTCGACGGTCTAGCTGGTGGAGTTCTGGCATCTATATTTGCCGCTTATACTTTTATCTCATTCTTTAATGGGCAGATAGATTTAGCAGCATTTTGTGCTGTGATAACCGGAGGAATACTCGTATTTCTCTGGTTCAATATTCCGCCGGCTCGTTTTTATATGGGGGAGACTGGCATGATGGGTCTGACTGTTACTATATCGGTGTTGGCCTTTCTAACTGATACTGTACTCTTGCTACCTATAATTGCATTTCCTCTATTTATCACATCTCTGTCTGTTTTGATTCAGATGTTTTCTCGTAAATTTAGAAATGGTAAAAAGGTTTTCTTATTTGCCCCATTGCACCATCATTTTGAAGCTATGGGTTGGTCTAAATACAAAGTTGTTATGAGATACTGGGTAGTGAGCATTATTACTTCTATCTTGGGTGTAATCCTCTACATCGTGAGTTAGCATGAATCCCGTTAGAGATGCGTTTGTTTTATCTCTAACTACGGTTGTTTAAAAAATAAAGTCGTATTATTTACTAGAAATTAAAAATATACGGAAATGTAAACATTTCCTATCTCTAACGGGATGAAAACAAAACACATCGACAAAGTATTTTTTGGTATAGTTGTGGCTCTCATAGTAGTAGGGGCTGTTATGTTTACCTCTTCATCTCTGGGGATACTTGCCAAGAATGAAGCGAAATTCTACGGAGTGATGTTCAATCAATTTGTCTTTGGGCTACTTGGTGGATTGGTGGCTATGTTTTTTACGATGAAGATTCCGTATAAATTCTGGAGGGCATACTCGCTATATATATTTATTGGAGCTATCGTGCTGACTTGTCTGGTCTTTGTGCCACATGTCGGATTCTCTCATGGAGGTGCAAAGAGGTGGATCAATGTATTTGGATTGTCTTTCCAGCCTGTGGAATTTCTTAAGATTGCTTTTGTTCTGTATTTTGCTGCTTGGCTGTCTTGGGTGAAGACAAAGGTTTCTGATTGGAGGTGGAGCGTGCTGCCACTAGTGGTACTACTCGGGCTGATCGCTACTATCCTGATCAATCAGCCTGATACAAAGAGTCTGATCCTCATGTCTGCGACCGCATTGGTCATGCTATTCGTGTCTGGTATGCCATGGAAATATATACTGATGATGATTATGGTGGCGATGCTAGCTTTTGGTGGACTAGTCATGACAAAGCCATATCTTCTCGAGCGTGTAAAAACTTTTATGGACCCATCATATGATCCATCAGGATCATCCTATCAGCTCCAGCAGTCTCTGATCGCCCTGGGATCGGGTGGTGTGGCTGGTAGAGGACTAGGTCAGAGTATACAGAAATTCAATTACCTTCCAGAACCACAAGGGGACTCAATTTTCGCAGTCATCGGTGAAGAAGTAGGATTCATCGGTTCGACTTTACTCATATTCCTTTTTGTAGCTTTTGCTTTGCGAGGGTACAAGATAGCATATTATTCGCCAGACTCATTCAGTAAGATATTTACTATCGGTATCATCACTCTGTTCACGGCTCAATCATTTATGAATATCGCATCTATCATCGGAGTATTCCCGCTCACGGGGGTGCCGTTAGAATTTGTATCTCATGGTGGTACGAATCTGCTCCTAGCTACAGGTATCATCGGTATCATATTGAACATCTCACGAGAACAAAAGAAAACTGCTTAATTTTAAAAAATTACTATCTATTATCGATTTACACCTGAAACCTTACGGATTGAAATGTAAAGTGTGCTAAAATTTTATTATGAGTATAGAGAGAGAAATTCTAAAATATTTAAGTAAAAATAAAAACAAAAAATTTGTTAGTTATAAAGGCGTCAAGACAGGGTTTTTGGGTTTACCTGATTTTAAATATTATAAACATCAAACTCTGGCTAGTAGGTGCTCTGGCCTAAAGAGTAAAGGATACATAAAAGAGTTAAACGGTGTATATTCTATAACACAGCTGGGCGAGAAGTTTTTAAAATCAAAAGAAAAGATTGTTTTTAAAAAATTTTCAACAGAAAAAACAGATAAAGATCCTAAAGACTTGTTGATCATTTATGACATACCAGACAATCAAACTTCAGCTAGGAATTGGTTCCGAAGGGAACTGAGACAATTTCATTTTATTATGATCCAACGTAGTGTATGGGTGGGTCCATCTCCACTTCCAGAGGATTTTAAGAAATACGTAAAAGAGATAAAATTGAATGAGAATTTTAAAACTTTTAAACTAGCAAAAGGGTATACAATCAAGTAATCAAAATTACACCCTAAACCTTAAGGTTTGGAGTGTAAATATTTAAATAATTGACTAATCGGGGGTGTAAATTGTACTATGTCTTAAAAATATAAAGACATGAAAAATGAAAACCAAATTTTAAAAATAGGTAGATTTGATTTTAATGTTGAACATTTGAATAAAGTTGTTATGGATGATATGTACGGTAGGATGAGTATCTACCCCATAGAACATAACAAAGATATTGTGTTCAATTATTTAAAAGAAAATAATTGCCCTATCCCCGAAGTTATTACTGTAAAGATTCTGGCTATGATTTATTGTTGGAGGAATTTTAAACTTTTCCAGAAAGCATTTGTTTCTGCTGAAAATCTAAATGAGTATATGATCCATCGAGATTTTTTTGAGAACAAAAAACATTCAGAGTATAAATTACTCAAAGGTGCACTTTTGTGGATGAAGGAAGAGAAATTTAAAATGGAAGAAGAACACAAAGTAAGGCGTAGTGAACAAGCCGATGAATTTAGAGATTTACTCTATAGTAGTAGGGAAGAACAGGAAAGACATAATTCCTATCCGACATACGGTACACAACCTGACTTTGGGAAAGATTATTAACTGCTTAAAGCAAACAAAAATTGCTTTAAGCAGTTTTTGTTTGTTATTTTTCAAATTTTTAAAAATAAGCTATACTAATACTATGAAAATATTGTTGACAGGAGGTGGTACTGGTGGTCATTTTTATCCACTTATCGCTATTGCCGAAGAGATAAATAAGCTTGTAGATAAAGAGAAAATACTAGATGTAAAGTTATATTATATGTCAGATGCACCTTATGATAAAAGGATGCTTTTTGAGAATAATATCGAATTTGTGGGTGTGCCTGCAGGCAAGATGCGCACATACTCATCTATCTTAAATTTCTTGGATTTATTCAAAACTGCTACCGGCCTATTCTATGGCTTGATTAGACTCTTCTCTATATATCCTGATGTAGTTATATCAAAGGGCGGATATGCCTCATTCCCAGCTGTATTCGCAGCAAAGATTTTGCGTATACCAGTGATCGTCCATGAATCAGATTCTAGTGCTGGACGATTGAATCTTTGGGCTTCAAAATTTGCAAAACGTATCGCTGTGTCATACCCAGAAGCAGGTGAGCAGTTTCCAAAAGATAAAACTGCATGGGTAGGTCAGCCTGTTCGACGCGAAGTATCTGCTGCCGCTACTACTGGCATGTTTGAATTCTTTAAACTCAGTCGTGATGTGCAGACTATATTTGTAGTAGGCGGGTCACAGGGTGCAGAAATCATAAACAGTACATTGATCGAGGCGCTACCTGATCTAATATCAAAATATCAGATTATACATCAGGCTGGTCCAAAGAATTTTGAAGAAGTAAAATTGCGCTCTGATTTGATGCTAGAAAAGAATCCATACAAGGCTCGTTACTTGGCATATCCGTACCTAAACAATCTAACTACAAAGATGGCTGCAGGCGCAGCGACACTAGTCATCTCTCGTGCAGGGTCTACGATATTCGAGATTGCAGCTTGGGGTGTGCCATCTATCATCATACCGATCACAAATTCAAATGGTGACCATCAGAGAAAGAATGCATTCTCTTATGCTCGAGCTGGAGCTTGCGATGTACTAGAAGAGGCAAATCTGACACCACATGTACTCGTAGCAGAGATCGATAAACTTATGAATAATACAGATAGATTGAATCAGATGAAAGAAAAAGCGAAAGCTTTCTCTACTCCAGACGCAGCTACAAAGATAGCCCAAGAAGCCATAGATATGGCACTTGCTCATGAAGCTTAATAAAATATAGGTCTCCCGTTAGAGATTTGTTTGTTTTATCTCTAACATTAAGTATTATATAAACATAAGTCGTATTATTTACTAAAATTAAAAATATACGGAAATGTAAACATTTCCTATCTCTAACGGGATGAATACAGATAATAAAAAAATAGTTACACGTTTTGCTCCTTCACCTACAGGTTTTATGCATGTGGGAAATGTTCGTACCGCATTGTTCGCCTATCTATGGGCAAAGAGGAACAATGGTACTTTTATCCTGCGCATCGAGGATACAGACAAAGAGCGAGAAGTATCAGGTTCAATCGAGCATATTTTTGAATCTCTAAAATGGCTAGGTATAGATTGGGATGAGGGTCCTGGTATAGATGGTCCACATGCTCCATATATACAATCACAAAGATTGGATTTGTATAAAAAATATGCGATGAAATTACTAGAAAAAGGTCTAGCCTACCCTGATCCTTATACAGAGGAAGAGGTAGCTGTATTTCGCCAAAAAGCTGAAGAAGAAAAGAGACCATTCCTGTATAGAGAGCATAGACCAGACCACGATAAAGAGTGGGACGGCAGGGCACCTCTACGATTCAAAGTCCCAAATATAAAGAGGTATGAATGGTACGATCTAGTATTTGGTGATCTTTCTGCTGGAGAGGAAGCACTCGACGATATCATACTAATCAAAGGGGATGGATATCCTACATATAACTTTGCACACATAGTAGACGATATAGAGATGGGTGTGACTCATGTCATGCGTGGCCAAGAATTCATATCTTCTACTCCCAAATTCCTGTCTATATATGAAGGACTCGATATCGTGCCACCTATTTTTGCTACACTGCCACCCATCATGGCCACTGGTGGAAATAAAAAGCTCGGTAAGAGAGACGGAGCCAAAGATATATTAGACTACCGAAAAGAGGGATACTTGCCAGAGACTATGGTGAACTTCTTGGCATTCCTAGGGTGGAATCCTGGTGACGATAGAGAGGTGATGTCCGCATCTGAAATAGCCAATGAATTTGATATCTCACGTATTCAGAAATCTGGAGCACAATTCAATGATGAAAAATTGGATTGGCTAAATAAAGAGTATTTGAAAAAACTTTCTTATGAAGATCAAGAGGAGTATATTTTGAAATTTATACCAGAGTCTATCAAGGGTCTACCTGGTTTTTCAAATGAAATAGTCCACAATATAACTCCTGTAGTTATAGATAGAGTGAGCAAAGGCCTAGATGTGGAGACGATGGCTCTCGCTGGAGAGCTCGTCTACTATTTTGGTAAGCCTGTATACGAAAAAGATGTATTATTCTTTAAATCATCAAAAATTCCACAAGAGAATAAATATGAAATACTAGCATCATATCTTGATAAATCTATAATTATCGTAGACGGGATCCTAGAAGAGAATTTCAATAAAGACTTTATAAAGGAATCTATCTGGCCATACGCCGAGGAAGTGGGTAGAGGCGATATTCTCTGGCCTATACGATATGCTCTATCAGGTAGAGATAAATCCCCAGACCCATTTATGCTGATGGAAATATTGGGTAAAAAGGAAACAATAGAGAGATTGAAGTCAGCAATTCAAATTTTAACAAAATAGTAGTATACTGTAGAGGTGAAAATAAAATTTTTACCTCTATTTGTTTTTTTAACCATAGGCATTTATATGTCCTTCTTTTCTTTTGACGTGAATGCCGAGACTGCAGAGCAGATGAGGGAGCGCATAGATAGTGCTAGTGCTGAGATAGCCAAGATTGACCGCGAGATAGCTAGATATCAGGGTATGATAGATGTGACTTCTTCAGAGAAAACAACTCTAGCGAGTATCATAAAAGAGCTGACTTTGACTAGATCTAAACTGCTCGCAGAAAAACAAAAAATTGAAAAACAAATCAAAAAGACAGGTCTCGTAATCGGTACATTGAATAGTGACATAAAAGAGACGCAGAGTGATATAGATGTCAGTCGTAGGGTTATAGCAAAATTACTATACGAACAATATCAAAATGAAAGTATCACACAGTTAGAGAGGATACTATCATCCGAGGATCTTAGTGATGCTTCTTTTAATTACAATTCTGTGATGTCTGTGAGTACAAAGCTCGATAAATCCATCGAAGAATTATCAGATGACAAAGATCAACTTCTCGTATCTAAAACCAAAAAAGAAATAGAGGAGAAAAATTTGAAAACTCTCAAGAATACCCTAGTCCAAAAACAGAAAACAATCGAGATTACAAAATCAGAAAAAGACAATCTTTTGCAGGAGACTAAGAATAAAGAAGCTGAATACAAAAAGATATTAGCCGAGCAGATCAAGATTCGTGATCAATTTGAAAAAGATATCAGAGATTATGAATCAAAATTAAAGTTCTTGTTGAACCCAAAGCTGATACCATCTGCTGGTTCCGAGGTATTTTCTTGGCCATTGGATAAGGTATTCATCACTCAATTATTCGGCAAGACTTCTGCTTCTGGGCGTCTATATGCATCTGGATCTCACTCTGGCGTGGATTTTCGTGCCCCGATCGGTACACCCGTGAAATCTATGGCCAATGGTGTTGTGATGGGTGTAGGAGACACAGATCTATATTGCAAGAAAGCATCTTTTGGAAAGTGGGTATTTATAAAGTATGACAATGGTCTATCTACTACATACGGACACCTTTCGTCTTATACCGCAAAAGCTGGAGATGAGGTGAGTACAGGTGACATCGTAGGGTATAGTGGGAATACCGGTCACTCTACGGGTCCACATTTGCATGTGACTGTATACGCATCTCAGGGTGCGCGAGTCGATACTGTGCCTAGTATATCTTGTGCCGGCAAGACATTTATAATGCCTATCGCTCCTACTAGTGCATACCTGGATCCGATGTTGTACCTACCAAAAATTACTTCTGCAATGGTCAAAAAATAATCATAATGGTATTATCTATATATGCAACAGAATAAACAAAAGGGAAGTGTACTGTTTCTATTTATAGTCATAATCGGTCTGATTTTGGTCACTCAGTATAATCTAAAAAGTATTTTCGAATCTCCTCAGTTTAAAGAAAATATGGCATACCTCCGTTCTATCCCCACTATGGTTTTTAAAACCCTTGTCGTCGACCCTACTGTGAACAGCCTAAAGACTCAAGTAGACAGTCTAGGTGTAAATCAAAATACAATAGATAAACTGAATAAAGGTGAAATACCTGAAGAACTAAAGAGTAATTTTAATTTAAGTAAAACTTCAAATTAAGAGCGTAAAACCGACCAGGTCCTGCCTGGTCGGTTTTTTTGTACAATGTTTATGTGTTAAAATGTAAATATGGCAAATAATGAAATGTTTCGGGGGAGACCTTCTGGTGGAGCAGAGAGAGTAGCTGATCAATCTGAAAAATCAAACGATGAAAAAACTTTTGAAAAAGATGGTGGTTTTGATGATACTTTTTCTAGCAAAAAAGTTGAAGTTGAAAATGTAAGTCCTGAAAAGCAAGAAATAAAAAACGAAGATGAAGATAGAGCTAGTTTTTTGGCTTATCTTGCGACAAAGACAGAAAAGACAGATCAGGGGATTGAAAGAAAAAGTGAAGTAGTTAAAGATACTCAGGATAAATTAAATCAAGTTCGAATTGAATTGGGATTGCCTGTTTCTGATGAATTACCTCCATCAGTCAAGACGGAAATGGACTCCATTGAAAAATTGAAACAAGTAAAAGAAAGCTTGGATGCAAAGGTCTTAGAATTTAAAGAATCTAGAAAGAATGAAGAAAATAAAATTATTGAAAATAAATTAAAAGACGCCACAGAAGATATATCTCTAAATTCTAAGACAATGCTGGATGCTCTCTACGAAAGACAACAACAAGGTCTAACTCAAATACAGGATAGCGACAGATTTCATATGATGGTCTCTGGTATTAAAAAATTGCAAAATTTTGATTCAGCTTTTGGTCCAGAATCCGTATCTAGTCTTACAAATCAGATCAATAGATTGGCTGTTATGTTTGAGGAAATTCAGATATTAAGAGGATCTTCATTTAAAGAAAGCAGTGAAAATTTAGAAAAACTTGCTTATGGAGTTAGACGTTTTTCAAACTCACTACAAGAGGATGCAAGTAAATTATCAATAGAAATCGAAGACCCGGAAATGGAGGATAAGATTAAAGAATTAAGATACGCGATGAATTCATTGGCTGAGAGATCTCAAATACTCTTACAGCTAGTTAACAGGATGAGAGAAAATCTATAATATGAGGCGGGGCGGTCTCGTCCTATGGGGTGGGTACTTTTAGATTTGCAAAGTTGGGTACTGGTCACAAGTATGAGGCGGGGTGGTCTCCCCTTACAGGGGCAGTATACCTTTTCCTTGAACTTCGTTCACAAGGAAAAGCTTTTCGACGCCCCGCATGAAAATGAAGCAGTTCATTTTCTCTCGGGCACAAATAAAAAAGAACCTCTTGCGAGGTCTTTTTTACTTGTGCCCGAGGCGGGGGTCGAACCCGCATCCCTTGCGAGACACGATTTTAAGTCGTGCGCGTATACCAATTCCGCCACTCGGGCTTACATATTACCCACTTGGGCAATGGATAGATATTATCACATTTTGTTTGATATGTTAAATGTAATTTTATATATTTTGAGCATTATGTTGTATAATATGTTTATAATATTCATTATGTATATAGAGAATTTTTAGTCAAAATTTGTACATATTTATTTTAAATTTCATGACAGAAAGCAAAGACAGTGTAGTAGTGGGTTATAAGCCTGTGCACTTTAAGAAGCGACTAATCAATCATGTTGTTGATTATGTTTGTACTTATGTATTAATCATAATAATGAGTATATTTATTACGACATATGGTTTGGTATCAAATCTTTTGGTTATATTCTCTACAATAGTTTTTTATTTTATATTTGAAAGTCTTTGGCAGAAAACACCAGGTAAATGGATTACAAAAACAAAGGTTGTAAGTCTAGATGGTAGTACACCGACTCAAAAGCAAATTTTAATTAGATCTCTGAGTCGATTTGTTCCTTTTGAAGTTCTTAGTTTTCTGAATAACAAGAATCCTTTTGGTTGGCATGATAAATGGGCAAAAACAACTGTAGTTCCCGATGAATATACTGCTGAAAATGTAAAATCAATTGATTGGGTTGAATTAAAAAAATCAAACAAGAGAAGCGTCATAGCTACTATCATTATCACTCTCATTATTATAGCTATCATAGGGATAATGGCTTCAATCGCTTTGCAGTCATTGGTGAAAGCTAGAGAAAAAGCTAACATCAAAATGATGAATCAAAATCAAAATGTAGATTCTTCACTAAGAGACATCCTGTAAGTTTTAAAAACACCCACACTAGAGTATGGGTGTTTTTTTTGCTATAATCTCTTTATGTCACAGAAATACTACACAACAATAGGTCTTGAAATTCATGCGGAGCTGAATACAGTCTCCAAGATGTTTTGCGGGTGCAAGAACGATCCCGAGGAAAATCACCCAAATTACAACGTATGCCCAGTATGTATGGCCCACCCAGGAACCCTCCCAGTATGTAATAAAAAGGCCATAGAGAGCGTCGTACGCGTAGGAATGGCTATAGATGGGGAAGTTTCCGATTTCACTGAATTTGACCGTAAAAACTACTTTTATCCAGATATTCCAAAAGCATATCAGATTTCACAATATAAATACCCAATAGTCAAAGGTGGTAAATTGGCAGGGGTGGATATCACTCGTGTACACCTCGAGGAGGATACAGCGACATCATCCCACAGTGCAGATGGATCTCTGGTAGATTTCAATCGTGCTGGAGTGCCGCTCATGGAGCTAGTGACCGAGCCTGTGATACATGACATTGAGCAGATCGGAAATTTTGCAAAAGAGCTACAGATGCTACTACGATATCTCGGTGTGTCAGATGCAAATATGGAAAAAGGTCAGATGCGTGTCGAGGTGAATATCTCTGTATCTACTGAGAAGGATTTATTCGGTATACCAGTAGAAGTGAAAAATATTGCTTCATTCAAATCAGCTGAACGTGCTGCTATCTACGAACAAAAGCGCATGATAGACCTAATAGAAGCAGGCAAGATTGAAGAGATAGTAAAAGAGACTCGTGGATGGGATGATGCAAAGCAAAAGACTTTCTCTCAGCGTAGAAAGGAGACTGCCGATGACTACAGATATTTCCCAGATCCAGATATCCCAAAATTCTATCTGAGCAAGATGTTCAATATGCAAGAACTACGCGATGATCTACCAGAGCTACCGAGTGCAAAGCGTGCTCGATATCAAAAGGACTATGGCATCAAAGATGAAGATATTGAGAGTTATGTAGGAGATATGAAATTGGCTGAATGGTTCGAAGGAGTGGCGGCAAAACTAAATGGCCCTGAGCAGATCAAGACTGCTTCAAACTATATCACCTCAGACTACCTAGGACTGAAGAAATCCAATCCAGAGATAAATCTACCGAACAACGAGCACTTTGCAGAATTGATTCGTATGACTACAGATGGTCTTATCTCATCTCGCGCAGCAAAGGATATCCTAGCTATGATTGTAATCGCAGATGAATCACCGATGAAGATTGCTACAGAAAAAGATTTGATACAGAAGAATGATGAAGGTGCATTAAAGGAAATCGCACAAAAGATCATCGATGCGAATCCTCAAGTCGTCGCTACGTACAAAGGTGGCAAGGAGAATGCACTGATGTCACTAGTAGGACAGATTATGAAAGAAACTAAAGGATCAGCTAACCCAGCTCTAGTCCAAAAGATTCTAAAGGAACTCCTCGCTTAAATCTAAATAGTTTTACAATAAAAACCTCAGAATTACTGAGGTTTTTATGTTTGTTGAATGCAAGTATGTGTATGGTATACTATGTGCATATTAACAGTTAATCGGATAGCATCGCGTGTGCGAAGTGATTCCGCAGAATCAAAATCATTATGATGGCATTAGCAATATTAGGGCGTGTTTTGTTTGGGGCGTATTTTCTTTATTCAGGTATTAATCATTTTAGAAATCAAAAGAGTCTTGCTGGTTATGCAAAATTCAAGAAGGTGCCTATGCCAGAATTG
Source organism: Minisyncoccota bacterium (assembly GCA_041674285.1). Taxonomy (GTDB): domain Bacteria; phylum Patescibacteriota; class Minisyncoccia; order Phycocordibacterales; family UBA9973; genus UBA8515. Next base: position 180,272 of record JBAYVZ010000001.1, on the reverse strand, counting down.
GCAGTTCTCATCACTGGTGTGATGCTAGTAGTCGGAGGTGCAGGTATTTTGCTCGCTATAAGTCCTGCTTATACTAATGCTTCAGCATTGATTTTGACATTGTTCATGGTGCCTACTACATTCATGATGCACAATTTCTGGGAAGAAAAAGATGCTCAAGCGAAGATGAATGATCAAATCGCATTTATGAAGAACGTTGCCCTCATTGGTGCACTTCTTATGTTCCTGTAATTTAAGTTTCTCAATTTAAAACCAGTCCTAAGTCGTGCTTGGGACTGGTTTTTATTTATGCTTACGATTGGTTTTTATGCCTTTTTGCTATATAATCCACATATGGAAAAAGGCACACTATACATAGTAGCGACACCGATCGGCAACCTCGAGGATATGACTCTCCGGGCTATTCGCATACTAGGAGAGGTAGATACGATACTCTGCGAGGATACTCGCACTACACGCGTACTCCTCAATAAATACGATATACATACAAAATGTGTGAGTTACCACGCCCACAGTACAAAGAATAAAGAAAATGTAATTATTCAAATGCTCGAAGAGGGTAAAAATCTCGCACTAGTATCCGATGCGGGTACTCCATGTATCTCAGACCCAGGTGTCATGCTAGTCGCCCAAGTATATGAATCATTTGGCTCCGAAGCTCGCGTGGTACCTATACCAGGTGCTAGTGCTCTCGTATCTGCCATATCAGCTTCTGGTGTATCTGCTGCCGATTTTATCTTTCTCGGATTTTTGCCTCATAAAAAGGGGAGAGAGACTCTATTCAAGGAAATCGCGGGGAATGATCGTACTTATGTATTCTATGAATCAAGTCATAGAATAATGAAGACTCTGGAATCACTATCGAGTGTGCTCGATGAAAAGCGTACAGTTGTTGTTTGCCGTGAATTGACCAAGACTTTCGAGCAATTTGTCAAAGGTGACGCCTCTTATACCCTTGACTACTTTACAAAAAATACAGATAAAGTCCGTGGAGAATTTGTTGTCATTGTAGCTCGTTCTTAAATAGTTTATAATCAAATAATGAGTCCCGTGCGAAGTCATATATGTCATTCAAGCTACGGATTTTGTTTTAAGAAAATATTTATATTCGATATTATTATTTAATTTATGTACGATAATCTAAAGATTATCTACTTCTAACGGGATGAGAAAAGAACGCATACTTTTAATCGTAGGAATATTAATCGCTATTTTGCCTTACATGGGAATCCCTAGTTTTTTTAGGTCACTATTAATAAGCATTTTGGGTTTACTTGTTTCTTTTGTTGGTTACCATTTTTACCGAAATGCAAAAAGGAGAATATATTCAGAAGAAAACAACATGCAGCCATTTGTAGATAGCAACAATCCTAATCAATAAAATATGACAATAATAATCAAGAAAAAACATTTTAGAAATTTCATCATGATGTTTGTTTTTGTGCTGGTTTGTTTTTTCTTGTATCTTTTTGTTTTTAGTAAGAAAGATTCACCTAGTAATCTCAATGATAACCTAAATATTGCCTCGAATTCAGAGTCCGCTCCAGGCTTAGATCCTGTATCTGTATTGTCTGATGAGGTAGTGCCTAGGATCGCTACTCATATCTCTACCCCAGATCAAGTAAAAGCTCTTTATATGTCCAGTTGGATAGCTGGAGTTCCTAGTCGTAGGTCAAAGCTCGTCGACATAATAGACACAACAGAACTGAATGCTGTAGTTATAGATATAAAAGATGCTACTGGTCGTGTGTCTTTTAAAACAGCTGACCCATTTATTACGGAATTAGGCTCCGTGGAGAATCGTGTGCGAGATATGGATACATTTATAGAAGATTTGCATAAGAAAAATATATACGTAATTGGTCGTGTATCTGTATTTCAAGATTCATACTTAACTTCCAAAAAACCAGAGTGGGCTATAACTCGCAAGAGTGATGGTAAAGTGTGGAAAGATAGAAAGGGTTTATCGTTTCTAGATCCTGCCCAAGAAGAAGTACTGCATTATACAGTAGCAATAGCAAAGGCTTCGTATGCTATAGGATTTGATGAGATAAATTTTGATTATATTAGATATCCTTCTGATGGAAATATGAAAGATATAAATTATAAATTAAAAGAAGGTACTACTCGCTCTGACAACCTAGAGAAATTTTTCTCCAGCCTAAATTCTGAAGTCAAAAAAGAAAATAATATAATCACCTCCGCTGATGTATTTGGTCTGACTACTGAGGCAAAAGATGATATGGGCATAGGTCAGATATGGGAAAAGATAATACCACACTTCGACTACATAGCCCCTATGGTGTACCCATCTCATTATCCAGCAGGTCAATATGGATTGAAAAATCCTGCAGCCAATCCTGGTACTGTAATAAACAATTCAATACTAGGTGCCATAAAGAAAACAGAAGCTATGGGCCTACCAAAATCAAAAATTCGTCCTTGGTTACAAGACTTTGATATGGGTGCTACATATACAGAGAGTCTAGTTCGAGCTCAAATAGATAGTTCAGAAAAGATAGGGGTCACTTCTTGGATGTTATGGGATCCCAAGAATGTCTATACACCAAAAGCTCTCAAGCTACAAAATTAATAAAATTCAATGAAACAAATAAAATTAAATTCGAAATATTTTTTCACAATAGCTTCTTTCGTGTTAGTAGTCGGTGTATTCTGGGGAGGATATTTCTTTGGTAAAAAACAACAGCCAGAAATTTTACCAGTAATAAATATTTCTAATACTACAGATTCCACTGTGTCTACAAATGCAGATTTTGCGCCTTTTTGGAAAGTATGGCAAAAGATAAATGAAAAATCTATATATGCAAACAAGAAGACAGACCAAGAAAAAGTATGGGGTGCAGTGCAAGGCTTAGCCTCGTCACTAGGCGACCCCTATACTGTTTTCTTTCCACCAGAAGAGAGCAAGCTATTTAGTGATAGCATACATGGATCATTTGGTGGTATCGGAGCAGAGATTGGTATAAAAGACAAAATTCTGACAATAGTAGCACCGCTGAGGGATACTCCTGCTTTTAAGGTAGGATTGAAATCTGGAGATAAAATACTTAAAATAGATAAAGTTGATACAACCGATATGACAGTAGACAAGGCTATAAGTTTGATACGAGGGGAAAAGGGTACTGATGTTGTCTTAAACATTTATCGCAAGGGTGAGAAGTCTCCTAGGGATGTGTCTATCACTCGTGACACGATAGAGATACCTACGATAGATACAGAAGCTCGCGAAGATGGAGTGTTCATTATAAGTCTATATAGTTTCTCTGAAAATTCTGCAGAATTATTCCGTCAAGCATTACTAGAATTTAGCAAGACTAAATACGACAAGCTAGTTGTAGACTTGCGAGGTAACCCTGGTGGATATCTAGATTCTGCTGTAAATATCTCTAATTGGTTTTTAGATGCTGGTAAGGTTATTGTTACGGAGGATTATGGAGAAAAGAGAAAGCCTGATGTAATAAAAAGTCGTGGACCAAAAGTTTTTACTGATGAATTAAAATTGGCTATTATTGTAGATGGAGGCTCCGCTTCTGCGTCTGAGATACTCGCTGGGGCTTTGCAGCAAAATGGTGTGGCTGTTATCGTAGGAGAAAAAACTTTCGGAAAAGGCTCTGTGCAGGAGGTCGTCGAGATAACAAAAGATACATCATTAAAAGTCACAATAGCTCGATGGCTCACCCCTAATGGTGACTCTATATCTGAGAAGGGTCTTACTCCTGATCATGTGGTTCCTATCACAGCTAAAGATATTCTAGAAAAAAAAGATCCCCAGCTAGATAAAGCAGTAGAGATATTAAAAGGTAATTAATATACAAAAGGCCCCTTGGGGGCCTTTTGTATTGGTATTTGCATGAGGTATTTTATAGTGTTATATTCTATATATGAATCCCGTTAGAAGTCATATATGTTGTTTTAACACGGGGTCTATTTAAAAAAATTATTTATATTCGATATTATTAGTTAAATAATGTACGATAATCTAAAGATTATCTACTTCTAATGGGATGAAAGTTATATTATTGGCAGACATACAAAAGATTGGTAAAAAATACGACATTAAAGAATTTGCAGATGGATATGCTCGCAATGTTCTAATAGCAAAAGGATTAGCTGAACTGGCTACTCCCAATGCAATAGCAGTAGTAGAGAGCAAGAAAAAGTCCATGCAAAAAAAGCACGATGAAGAAGTAGCTATATTTTATAGTATGGTAGACAGGATAAATAATGAATCACTATCACTGACTATAAAAGCAAATGAAAAAGGGCATCTTTTCTCTGCTGTATCTCCAAAAGATATTGTAAAATTAATCAAAGAAAAAACTGGGAATATTGTAGACGATCATTCTATAGTCATACCGAATCCAATAAAAGAATTGGGAAGTCATTCTTTCAAGATTAAAAAAGGTGACGAAATAGGGGAGTGCAAAATTCAAATAATAAACAAATAGATATTAAAAAAACCTCTCGTGTGAGAGGTTTTTTATTATATTACGTTTACAACTTTTTTAACTGAAGTAGTTCCGTTAAAGTTTATTTTTCTTTTTGTTGTAAATTTAATTTTACCTTCTTTGAGTGCAAAAAGGGTATGATCTTTTCCTGTATCAACATTTGTACCAGCTAAGATTTTTGTACCACGCTGACGAATGATGATTGAACCAGCTTTTGCAGTTTGACCAGCATAAAGCTTAGTACCTAGATACTTTGGATTTGAATCTGTTAAGTTTTTAGCGCTACCGCCAGCTTTCCTATGTGCCATAATGTTAAAACATCTGTTTTCAGGGCCATAAAGCCTAGAAAACTTTTGATAAATACCTTATAATTAAACTTGTATTAGTATACCTGAATTCTCTGATAAAATCAAGGGGTAGATGGGGCCTTGTTTTATATGGGAAATATCCCTAAAAATGCTAAAATATATAGTATATTTATAATATAAATCAAATGCGTACACTTTCAAATATAATCATAATAGTATTGGTTTCTATGCTTTTTTACTCATATAGGGTAGAGATAAAAGACTTGTATGTGCATACCCTCTCTTTTATCGATGAGAATAATGCTGATTTAAAATCTGATACTAGCCCTGTATTTGACCTAAATCCAGAGCCTCAGTCAAAGATAGACATCATCAAAAAGATTGTAAATGAACCAGAGCCTCTCCGGGTCATAGATCCACTAATCACCGGAACAATCAACAATCAATCTCTGACCGTAGACGGCATATTAAATTCTACAAATGTATTTAGAAAAGACACCTCAGATCTACTCCCACTTTCTCTAAATAGAAAATTAAATACTTCTGCTGAGATTAAAGTAAAAGACATGTTCGAGAAGCAGTATTTCGAACACAATTCTCCTGGAGGTAAAGGAGTGGGAGATCTGGGTAATCAGGTAGGATATGAGTACATAGTGATTGGCGAAAATCTAGCTCTCGGAAATTTCAAAGATAATTATGATCTAGTTAAAGCATGGATGGATAGCCCCGGACACAGAGCAAACATCCTCAATTCTAAATATACAGAGATCGGTATAGCCGTGGGTCAAGGTAAATACAATGGTCGCAATGTGTGGATGGCAGTACAACATTTTGGTACACCAAAGAGCCTGTGTCCTAGTATAGACAAAGTACTAGATACTGCGATCAGTTTAAATCAGAAAAAAATAGATAATTATCAAAAAGAATTGGATATCCAAAAGAATAATATAGATAGCGGGGGAGTGTATGGGGGTAAAACCACAAATGAGCAAATTAATGATTACAATTCCCTAGCGTCCTCTTATAATTCACTGCTCCAGAAATTAAAATCCCAGATCGAAGATTATAATATGCAGGTAATTAAATTCAATGCATGTATTAATGGTCTAGATTCTTAAAATAATATATTGAGGGAAGGGCTGAAAAGCCCTTTTTTCATAGGTGTTTTTTATATGTGAGTGTCGCACAATATATCTTTTACGACATTGAATATAAAAAACAACGCGGAGCAAGATATATAATCCTGCACCCGCGTCGAGTATCTGATTTCTACTTAGACTGTTTTCCTATTAATGGAATCCTGTCATAGTCTGGATCTAATTCTTTGAATACTTCAATCCCCTCATAGATGCTAAGGTAAATTTTCTGGTCCTTTTCATTTTTCATAGTGTATGGATAATCACCTATGTATCCATATGAAAATTTAAGAGACTTGAATTGCACAGAGAGCTCAATCGGACCTTCTTGTCTTTGAGGAAATACTTCAGAGTGGTACAACCAGTGGTGCTTTACTAGTTCGCTTATCAGTACTGTGTGTTCAATCTCTGATACTGATTCTAGCATTGTCTTGAATTTCTTGGATGGTTCTACTAGTAATAAAAATTTATTTGGATGGTAAATTCTACTGGTATTTTCATCTTCTTTTTTTACGATACCTCTGTTGGGTATGTGAAATTTTCCTAATGTTGGGTCAATCTCGTTGGACTCATAAGATATTAATTTGTCCTGGTCTATTTGTTTTTTCATTGTAAAGACTCTCAATTCATCATCTTTATCTTTTGTAAATTCAAAGCAGATTCCAGAGAGCGGACTCTTAACATATCCAGAAAACAATTTGCCTAAAAGATCCTGTAGCGGACCTTGGTTTTTGGGTGTATTCATAATGTGAAATTTTTTTGTATTATAATACATAAAACCACACATAGTCAATATCATATATGATTCGCAGTATTTTGACTTTTATTGTGTATTGGTTATATTAAAAATAAAACAAATATTAAGATGAAAACATTCACTGTGAAGAATGACCTGGTATCCATAGGTATACCCGTCTACAAGGCTGAAAATAACGACTACTATATCAGATTGAGTAATAGCTCGTATCCCCCCATTGCTGTTCGAAGATATTTGAGTCGCAGTTCCCCTCCTGACATAAAAGATGATATGATCTATGATTTAGATTTTTATTACGACTCAAATCTAGGACGTACTTTTTTGTGTAAATCAAAAGTTCCCAAGATTAACACAGCAATAGTCTTGTTTAAACACAAGAATAGCGTTAATTTGAAACATAAATTAATCATTTATCAGGACCCAGGAGCTCCTTATATGCTCATAGAGGTACCCATGAATCACGATATTTTTTTCTTTGTAAAAGATGAAGATGATATCAAGATTCATTACAGAATGTATCTAGATACAGATATGAATCTGCATTCTGTCCAAGTTTTAAAATAGCCAACAGTACTATCGTACTGTTGGCTATTTCTATGCATTTTTACCAGCTACATATCCTGTAGTCCAGCATAACTGGAGTGGAAATCCTCCTGAACGCTTGTTTATATCCAGCAAGTCCCCTGTCACATATAGATTTTTTATGATTTTTGAATTCATGGTTTTCATATCTATCTCGGTCAGAGTGACGCCTCCATCGGCCACCACAGCGCGCTCGTAGCCCATCAGGCCCTCTATCTCAATAGGTAACGCCTTTAATATGTCTATTATCTTTCTGCGGTTTTCCTTGGATATGCTATGCACCTTTGTATCAAAATCTATATCAGTAAAAAATGTGTGGAGAGATTTATGCATCCCCTCAGGTACTATTAATTTAAAAATAGTTCCAAAGTTTTTATTTTTATTCTCATCAAATATTTTTAGAATTTTTTTGTCTAGCATTGCTATGTCGTGATCTGGGTATAGGTCTATCTTTGCAGTTACTATGCCATCGTATAATAATTCTTGGACTTGAGCTGAAGAGTTCAATATCAGTGGTCCAGAGAGCCCAAAATGAGTAAAGAGTATCTTCCCTTTTTTTGAAAAATATTTTTTACCTTCAAGATAAAATGTAATCTTCATGAGGTCTACAGATACTCCAGCGAGCTCTTTGACCCAATTGTCAGCTACAGCTAGTGGTACTATCGTAGGTGTCGGATTCTTTACTTTATGACCTAGATCCCGAAGGAAATTGAATCCATCACCAGTAGATCCGGTCTCTGGGTGAGATAATCCTCCGGTAGAAATAATAAAAGATTCCGCGCTATATGAACCTTTTGCCGTCTCTACTTTTTTTATTCTAGATTCTGTGTGGATTATATTGCGAACAGCATTACCCATAACCATATGAATGTTGAGCTTCTTTACTTCTTTTTCCATTACATTCAATACATCTACCGCTTTCTCTGTATGAGGAAAAGCACGCTTGCGCGCCTGGACGACTAGAGGCAATCCTAAATCTTCAAAGAATTTAAAAGTATCTAAGTTGCTAAATTGAGAAAATGGAGAGTATAAAAAGTCTTTTGCGTCTCCGTATATAGATAGTAGCTTGTGGATGTCTTCTTCGGCATTCGTCACATTGCATCTACCACCACCCGTAATCTTTAATTTCTCCCCAAGCTTCTTATTCTTTTCGATTATACATACTTTGCGTCCTGCACGTGCAGCTGTAATAGCCGCCATCATTCCTGAGGCGCCACCACCGACAACTATCACATCAAAATCTAGATTATTGTTCATACTCATATATTTAAAAGGCACCCATAAGGATGCCTTTTAAATATAACACATTATAGAACTTTTAGCTCTTGGTCTATTGAATTAATGTCTGCTTCTGTTCCTGACTCGATATCTATATTTTTTAGAGATTCATCGATAGATTCTGTTGTATCAGCCTCAGTAGCTTGGTCTAGACTGTTTACTTCTTCTTTTTGCATCTCTCTTTCCTGGCTAGTAGATGCGTAGTATGCACCCAGGGCAATCAATATTATCAATACAATAGCGCCAATAGTTAATTTATTTTTGTCCATATTTATTTATATTATTTTAATAATTTAATTAATTTGTTGTATTTACTGTAGCTTCTACATTAGCTTCTGTTGTGACTGGTGTTGCTGCTGGAGCTGGCTTTGGTGTTGTCTTCTTTAGGACATCGGCTGCTTTTTTGACGCCATCACGAGCTAGCTTTACCTTTTCTTGAACAGCTTTTATGTCTGCATTGAATAGATCGCGAGTAGCCTTCATAGCTTCTTTAACTTTTGTAGAATCTGTTACATCTATAGTATAAACTTTTGCTGACTGAGTAGAAATAGCTGTTCGGGCTTCTGTGATAAGAGCTTCTGCTTTTGATATCTCAGCTAGAACTGCTGTTGTATCTGCTCCTGTAGCTCCAACTTTCTCTGATCTAGACTTTATAGAAACTAATACATTTTCAACACTATTGACAGTATTTGTAAATCGTGTGCCAGTATTTTTGTTTGCATTATCTATGATATTTGCGATATTTTCAACTGATGCCTTTTTCTTCTCATCTTTCATTATCCCAAGAGTCTTTTTTAAAGCTTCTTTTGCTGCGTCAGCTTTTGATTTCATTTCTGTTTTTAAAGCTTCTTTTTTTAATTCAAATTCCTTTCTCTTCTCTAGGACATTTTTCAACATCTCTTCCCTCTTTGCTTCTATCTCTACCTTCTTCCCTTCCTTTTTTTCTTCGAATTTAATCTTTTTGTCTTCTATTCTTTTTTCAAAATCAGCTTTATTTTCTTCCATTTTGATTTTACGATCCTCGATCTTTATCTTACGATCTTCCATCTTCTGGTCTAGTTTTAGCTTTCTTTCTTCATCTTTTGCTCCGAATCTAAGGCGATCATCATTTTTGTCATCCATACCCTCATTTTCTTCGTGTTCTACTTCTACTGAAGTTTTTAGTGAGTCATCACTTGATGTGTTGGAAATAGTCAAATTTTCTTCAGCATTGACTGATCCAGAGTAAAATATTACTCCAAACATTAACAATGGTGCGTACTTTTTAATAAATTTATTTTGCATAATTAAATTTGTTGGCAGATAATCTGCCAAGATTAAACTAACTACTAATATATATATATTATATAACATTGAGCATATTACACAACAAAAATCCCTCGTCAACATCTTTCGATATTGAAACGAGGGATTTCTCTCTACCAACCAAAGTCTTTACCTACATCTTCGGGAGTTTCTCTCTTACGAGCTATTACTACGTGACCATTCTCTATTATGATCTTTGCTGGTGAGGATAGCATACAATGGTGCGCCGCTAGAGGATCCTGGTATGCACCAGTATCGAATACTGCTATGTACATAGGGTCTCCACCTTCATTGGAATCATAATCTGGCAATGAAACTGTGCCATTTACCCCAGTGTATATGTCATCGGAATCACAAGACGATCCTGCTAGCCATACGTCGTTTAATTTATGATCTCTCTTGGCTGAGACTGGAGCTATAGACCATTTTTGACCTATTGCCCAAGTGTCTAGGAGGTCATTCATAAAGCTACCGTCTATCACATACCATTTCTTTGCAGCAGCTTTTTTGTGGTTTATTGTTTTTGTATCGATAATCTTGAAAACTGTGATCTGTGCAGGAGCTACTATATAGCGACCCCATTCACATACTAGGTTTGGCTGAGGCATCTCATGCTTTTCAGATTCTTTCTTGATCAATTCGAAAACCTTTTCCATTAGCTTGTCTATAGGATAACTCTTTGTGCGAGTATATGGAATAGGCATACCTCCACCGATATCTAATGTATCTAGAGACGGATTCTTTTCCTTGAGTTTAAAGTACACATCCAATGCATACTTTATAGGACCCAGGACGTCAGACAATTTTTCAATTTGTGAGCCAATGTGGTAGTGAACAATCTTTAGATTTTTGAAGCTACCCATCTCTAGTATTTCTTTTGCAGAAAAACCAAAACGGTCAATCGGCTTGTTCCAGTACGAATCTGCCTTTACTGGCATATCTAGGCGAATACCCACATCATATTTTGAGTGCTGTAGGAATTTGAGCTCATTTGGGCCCTCGATTAGTGGGAATATCTTGATTCCTTTGTGCTGTAGATCATCGATAAGATTTATGTATTTGTCTGTTTTAGGTCCTGAACAAAGAATACGGATGTTTGGGTTGAAGGTCTCTTGCTCGAGCATCTTCTTTATCAAATACAGGTCATTAAATGATGAAGTCTCTAGGTGCGCACCTTCGCCCACGATAGACATAACTACCTCTTTGTTCTGATTCACTTTCATAGGATAGTGGTAAAAGAATTTACCTTTGTATCCCACCTTTTTAGACATACTCTCTGCTAGGTCTAGGAAGTCCTCCAATCTCTCTTCAACAACAAAAGGCATCAGTATCTCTAGTGATGTTCCGAATTTTTCTGCAAGGTATCGTACGTTGTAAATATTGTGACCTTCTTTGATAATCAGATCACCCTCTTTACTATAATCAAAATATTGAGTATTAAACTCTTTCATTCCGAGCTTCCAAAGCTTCTTAGAAGCGGATACATTTTTGTTCATCTCTTTATGACAAGCGGGCTCTTAACCAACCTGAGATAAATAATAATACTGATAATTATACACGAATTTGACAAAATGTAAATATATACCTATTGGTATTTCCTTTTTATTTGAAATATGGTTTAATTCTAAAAAACAAACAATTTGAACTATGGATAAAGTAATACGTATTATCGAAGCTGGACATTATTATTCAGCTTATGGACCAACGATCTGGTCTACTACTGGTGTTGAAATACTAAATAAAGTAAGACAGCCCTCCGACAAAACAATGCTCTTTGTTGATGATTTCCACCCTCTGGCCAATGTTTCTCATTTTGAAAAAAGTGAGGATGTTGTCGAACTATTATTTGATCCTGATATTTTGGTTTTTGAATCAAAGATGGTAGACAAAGCAAAGGAGATCTTGGAAAAATTGTTGAATTTAGAACAAAAAAAGAAAAGAGCTCACCTAAACCAAAAAGATGGAAAGTATTATATTTCAGGTTTTCCTATTACTAATAGTAGCGGAATTCCTCTATGTGTACTCCTTGATGCAGCTTTAACTGTCTATAAATATGAATTAGGGTATAAAAATATTATAAATATACTACCTTCGTATTACGGGACAGAACAAGAGCATCTCATTAAGATTTTAGGTAAGCTAAATCTAAAAGATTTAAACTTCTCAATTATCCTTTTTGAAAAAGATGGTAGCTTTCATCAGGTTGATCATTATCCGCCACAGAGTCATGTTCACCATGAATCCATTCCGATACATCAATCGGCTTAAAGATAAAAATCCTTGTACTGTTCTAGTACAGGGATTTTTTGTTTCTATTTGTATGCTTCGTCTACAGAATATTCAGCCAGGATCTTGATCGTATTAAAAAGCTTTGTACCGGAATCAGATTGATTTATTGCTAGTGGTAGCTCTGTACAGCCTAAAATAACACCCTGGACTCCTAGTTCACTCATCCTGTCTACCATAGCATTCATTTCTTTCATTTCTTTTTCTCCTTGAGTTCCAGACATAACCTTTAGTACTATGTTGTCGAGGTGTTGTTGCTCATTTTCGTCAGCTTCGAATACATTAATTCCCTCATTTTCAAGTGCATTTTTATATAGTGATAATTCTCGAGTGCTTCTAGATGATAATATTCCTACACTCTTTATCTCATTTTTCTTTACACTATCTACTGTGGATTCAATAATGCTTATTATTGGAATTTTTATAGAATCACGCATTTCTTTTGTGAAGTGGTGGATAGTATTGCAAGGTAGTGCTATAAAATCAGCACCCCAAGACTCAAGCTTCTGAACACCTGATATTAGTTGACCTTTTACTGATTCAGGATCAGCAAAACCAGTCTCATTGAACCCTTCCATTGGCATGTTATACAGAATAACTTCAGGGAATTCGGTATCTTGCTCTGCTCCGTATTTAGTCTGAGAAATTGTGACTATGTCATTGAAAAAGTTTGCAGTTGCCGCTGGTCCTGCGCCTCCTAGTATTCCTATTTTTTTTGTTGGTTTTTTTATCATATATTTAATGTGTGCAATCTATTTTAGAATAGTATCAAAATATTTACAAATGTAAATAGTTGGATATTATTAAAAAAGCCCCAATCTTTATGATTGGGGCTTTTTTTAGAAAATATTTCTAAATTCGATTTGACTGTAAATGGCATTTGGTTTGTTGTAAAACCAGGCCCATTCTCTGTCACCATAAGAATAATGCCACCACTCACCATAAAAAGGTGCAAATTCTTCTGTGATCATAAGATCGCAAAGTAATTTCCTGTTGCTTTTCTGTGTTTCAGTTAAATGAGGGCAATACATTTTTATTTCTTCTGGCATTGAAAAATCAGCATACTCTGTACCCATATCTAAGTCTCCATCGGGCGTAGTAATAGTTAAGTCTACAGCTCCACCCGTAGGATGGCCTGCTGTTTCCGGATTTGCTACCATTGTATTTGCGAGCTCTAGTAAATCTTCTTCGTTCATTTCAGGATTTGATTCTTTTAATTTGTCTCTCCTTAAATAAAAACGTTTAGTTTGAATTTCTAGATGACGATATCCGTATACAATCTTTAGTCTGTACGTTGGATATTTTAATCTTAATTGAATAGAAATTCTTTCAATTTTTAAAGCCACGCTCTCTCTCAGCCACAAATCATTCCCGACATAATTAATCATGTCGTTTGACTGTGGTAAGTACACACAAATACAATCCTTTAGTAACTGTGAGATGTTTACCATTTTCTCGGCAGACTCTATAACCTTAATAGGTTTTAGATCTGAATAGTTTGCGATTTTAATATCTTTTTTCATATGTATTGGATTTTCTTAATTTTTAACATATATAATAGATTAAGTCAAAAAACAGCTCACTGATATGAGCTGTTTTTTTATATAAAAATATTCTTATATCCCCTCTTCTTTTAATTTTTCTACTGCCTCGTGAGCTTTTTTGGATAGCTTGCTAGGCATCTTTACCTGAATGCGGATTATTATATCCCCTCTGTGTGAGCCATTTGGTACACCCTTGCCTTTTACGCGTAATAGTTCTCCGTGATTTACTCCTGCAGGGATCTTTATATCCAGATTGCCATCCAATGTCTCTAATTTGTATTCAGTACCTAGCATAGCATCTGTGAGCTTGATATGGATATCTGTCATCAGATTATTCCCGTCTCTCCTGTATGTCTTGTGTGGTTTTACATTTAGTCTGATGTATAGGTCGCCAGATGGCGCACCCTTCATCGCCTCGCCATATCCGGTCATCCTGATAGTCTCACCGTTATGCAGTCCAGCTGGGATGGCTACATTGATATTCTCTTGCTTGTGTAAGACACCCTTGCCACTACATTCACTACATTTCTCATGAGGAATTTTTCCTGTACCTGTACAAGTGTCGCAAGATTTTACACTTTGGAATGAGCCGAGAATTGATCTTTTTATCTCTCTGATTTGCCCCTGACCATTACATGTTTTACACTCGTCCATCTTTGTTCCCACCTTGGCACCAGTACCTTTACAGATAGCACAAGAAGATTGTTTTGAGAGCTTCACAGCCTTGTCAGCACCAAAAATAGACTCTTCGAAACTCATGTCTATTTCTGTAGATAAATCGCGTCCACGGCGATTCTGGGCCCCTCTACGGCCACCTCCGAACATGTCTCCAAACATTTCACCTAGATCACCCATGTCGAATTCCATTCCACCCTGACCCTGAGCAAATCCAGAGAAATCAAATCCACCAAAACCTTGACCTCCTCCGAATCCTCCTCCTTGGCCACCACCAAAACCAGCTGGGCCCTCGGATCCAAATCTGTCGTATTGAGCACGCTTTTGATCGTGAGATAGAGTTTGATACGCTTCATTCACCTCTTTGAATTTAGAATCATCACCCTTGTTTTTATCAGGATGATATTTATGCGCCATCTTATGAAAGGCTTTTTTGACCTCATCCTTTGATGCGTCTTTTTTTATTCCCAATGTTTCGTAGTAATCTTTTGCCATATTATTGTTTTAAATATGAATTTTTTGCTTTTAAAACTTCTAAATTAGTTTTAATGTCCTGAATCTCATTATTTAATAAAAGGACCTTATCAAAATAGTCTTTGTTGAGTTCATTGTTCTGTAACATTAATGACTTATCTTGCTCGTAATTTCTATGCATTGAAGATAATTCAATCCAAAAAGTAATC
Organism: Minisyncoccota bacterium; assembly: GCA_041674285.1. Classification (GTDB taxonomy): domain Bacteria; phylum Patescibacteriota; class Minisyncoccia; order Phycocordibacterales; family UBA9973; genus UBA8515. The sequence goes on along the minus strand of JBAYVZ010000001.1, from coordinate 165,249 downwards.
ACTACAAAAATTACAACTGCAATCATAATATTAAGTAATAATTTATTATCATTTTTTTGCTTACTAGACAAAGCATCAAATTCCCCCTTTGAGATATTTGCAGTTACGCTTCCTTGTTGTGTTATTAAACTATTATTGGATTCCATAAGGTAATTATATTTTCTTGATTGTTAAATTAGATAAAGAAATTTTCTCATCATTTACAATTAAATTAACAGAATAATTACCTAGCTTATTAAAAACCGTATTAACAAAACTGTTTAATAATTGGACTTTTTGATTTTTATTGATGGTCTGGGTTGAAAATTCCTGAGTTCGAGCAATCTCAATTCCATCAGGATCATATATTACAACAGAACATTTTAGGTTTGCTGGTTCCAAAACAGTAAAGTTTACTGAAGCAGAAAACTTCGGGTACGCAATAGGTATAATTGGGCTATTAATATTTTCAAATACACCAATCAATGACAGGTTGTTGGATACATTTTCAATTAAAAAAGACTCAGATATAAGAAAAAAATTAATTAGAATTTTATCTTTCATAAATTATTTCCAACCTTGATTTATAACACGAAATCCGACTTGATTTTGTGGAGTTTGAACACTACCATTATTTACTGTTACCTGCTGACGAGTAAATTCTATGGATAAATTATAATATTTTTGATTTTCTAGACTTTCAACAAAAGCAACCTTGTAATCGTTTTGTTTCTTTTGATTACTGGCGCCTAGTTCTCCATCAGGGTTCCACACTGAATTCCCCAGGTTCATTTCTGAATAATATTCAGAGAATAATTCAGAAATCAATTTTGTTAAATCTTCATCTGCCTCAACAACAGATTTTACACCAAGCTCCTCCTTTGCTTCCCTTCTTCCAATAAAATAAGTATGAGAATATAATTTTTCAGTAAAAAATTCAACAATTTTATCTATCTCTCCTTCTCGCATTTTATTCTTGTGACTTTTTAAGAGTCTTTTTGCTATCAATCTTATGAGGTTGTGGGTTCGGTTTATGTTGCCAAGAGAAAGAGGGTGTATTTGTGGGTTTGCTTCTACAAATTTGTTAAAAATCTTAGTCAAATCTTCGTCATTTTTAATACCAAATTTATTTTTTGCTAAATCAAAATAAGCGATAACATCCTCAACTGAAATTGGGATTTTGTTTTGTGGGTTTGTTGGATCTGATGGGTTAAATATATTAGAAGTAGATGGATCAATTGGTGAAATCTCTGATAAATTGGTCATAACTATTTCATCTGCGCCAAGAGCTATCATTGAGCCAGCGCTGTGGGCTTTGTACGGTATTAATACTGAAAAAGTATTACAGTGTTCACGAATCATTGATACTAGGCGCCAAGGCACCATAGTGTCTCCTCCTGTTGTGTATAGAAATAGGTCAATTTTATCTACTTTACCTATTTTATTTAACTGCTCATTAACTATAGGAATAATATCCATGGCAACTCTACCGTTCATTGGACCAGGTCTGTCGTTTGTAACATACGTTATAACTTTTGACCCTCTATTTTCTTCTATTTTTTTAATTATTTCAAGTTTAGCCATAGATTTATTCTATCATATTATTTCTGTTCTGGGTTTTCTTTTACTTCTGCGTCTTTGATCTCATCTGGCTGAGCTTCTGGTGCACTAGCTGGAGCTTGCTCTGCTCCTGCTTTTTGCATCTCTTCACCGATTTTTGACATCTCAGCAGATAGCATCTCCGTAGCATTTTTAATAGCTTCCATATCAGTACCCTCTTTTGCTTTCTTTACATTTTCAATGACACCTTCTACTCGTGACTTTAGGTCACTTGAGATTTTATCTCCATAATCCTTTAGAGATTTTTCTGCAGTAAAGATCATCATCTCAGCTGTGTTTTTCATATCTACAACTTCCTTCTTTTTCTTGTCTTCTTCTGCATGAGTCTCGGCTTCTGCCTGCATCTTTGTTATATCCTCCTTTGTTAGACCTGAAGAAGCTTCGATACGGATAGATTGCTCTTTTCCTGAAGACTTGTCTTTAGCTTTTACATTCAAGATACCGTTCGCATCTACATCGAATGTCACTTCTACCTGAGGCATACCTCGGGGTGCTGGTGGGATACCTTCTAGGATAAATCGTCCTAGAGATTTGTTGTCACTAGCCATTGAGCGCTCTCCCTGAGTGATGTGGATCTCTACACTAGTCTGATTGTCTGCTGCAGTTGAAAATGTCTGTGATTTTGACGATGGGATTGTAGTATTTCTCTCTACTAGCTTTGTAGATACTCCGCCTAGTGTCTCGATACCGAGAGATAGTGGGATAACATCAAGAAGGAGCACATCTTTTACATCACCCTGTAGTACACCAGCCTGCACAGCAGCACCTAGGGCTACTACTTCGTCTGGGTTGATACTACGATTTGGTTCTTTTCCGAATAGGGCTTTTACCGCTTCTACTATTGCTGGCATTCTTGTCTGACCTCCTACCATGATGATCTCATTGATCTCATTCATATTGAATGGTGAGGCTTCCATTGCGCGCTTTGTGATCTCGATAGAGCGCTTTACATACTCATCTGCTAGAGATTCGAGAGTAGCACGAGTCATCTTTTCTACAAGGTGCTCTGGACCTGAGGCGCCAGAAGTGATGAATGGGATATTTATCTCTGTCTCAAATGTTGTAGATAGTTCTATCTTTGCCTTTTCTGCAGCTTCATCTAGACGCTGTAGAGCAAGAGGATCCTTTGATATATCGATACCTGTCTTTGCCTTGAATCCATCTGCTAGCCATGAGATTATCTTTTGATCGATATCACGACCTCCCATATGAGAGTCTCCGTCTGTAGATTTCACTTCGATCACATCATTTGATACTTCGAGTACTGATACGTCGAATGTACCACCTCCAAAGTCATAAACCACGATTTTCTCATCTTTCTTTGTGTTGAATCCGTATGCTAGAGCGGCTGCTGTCGGCTCGTTGATAATACGCATTACCTCTAGTCCTGCGATTGCACCTGCGTCTTTTGTAGCCTTTCTCTGTGCATCATTGAAATATGCAGGTACTGTGATGATAGCCTGAGTGATTTTCTCTCCGAGCTTCATCTCTACATCTGCCTTGATCTTTGATAGGATCATAGCTGAGATTTCTTCTGGGCGCTTTGCTTCATTTGCTAGTGTGACTTCTACACCGTTATCTTTACCTTTTGTGGTCTTGAAAGATGCAGTTCGCACTGTCTTTTGTATTTCTGGATCGTCGAAATTGTGACCCATAAAGCGCTTGATTCCGTAAACTGTATTTGATGGATTTGTCACAGCCTGACGCTTTGCTAGTAATCCGACAAGACGATCACCATTCTTTGCGACCGCTACGATAGATGGAGTCGTACGAGCACCCTCTATGTTTTCTATTATTTTTGGCTGACCACCTTCGATGATAGCCACTGCACTATTTGTTGTTCCTAAGTCTATACCTATTATTTTTGACATAATGATTATATATAATTAATTATAATAAAATTTTTAATTCAAAATTATTAATTTTTAAAATTAAGACATTTAGCCTTATTTATAAAATTAAAAATTACAAAATTAAGAATTGTGTACCCAGTATATCCTAACTAAATATTTTTGACAAGTATTTAGCGACCACTAAAACTATGTTGATATTATATTTAGATATGATAGAATGTCAATATGCCTGTCCCGTTAGAAAATCGACAAAAAACGGGAAAATCACTGAATATTATTATTAAAATTTTCTAATGGGATGAAGAAACAAGATTTTTCAAAGAAAATCATCAAAATGCTTAGCCAAAAGCAAGCAATACCTATAGAAGACATCACTTCCCCTGGGCAAGGACTCGGGGAGAATAAATACGCGGTTACTAGGTCACTAAAGGGACTAAAAGATGCTGGATTTGTAGAAATGGTGTCTGGGGGTCAGGGATTTTTCGCCCGTCTGACAAAAGAAGGCAAGAAGAAGGCACATAGTCAAAAGCTAGATGGAGATGGGGCGATTATCGATACATCTTGGGATGGGTATTGGAGGATGGTCATCCTGGATATCCCCGAGGATCGCAAGAGCGAACGTGAAGCCCTAAGATATCTACTAAAAAAAGCAGGCTTCATTTGTGCAAAGAATTCAGTATGGATATCTATGCTCCCATTTGAGAATCTGTTTACGAATATAAAAAAGGATTTGAATTTAACTACAGAGATGATGGTCATAGTCACAGACCGGATAGATGAAGATACAGAGAAAGAATTCTTAAAGTTGATATAAAAACAAAAAAATACCACCTGCTCCAGATTCCTGGGGTGGTGGTATTTTGTAGTGTAGTCCACTATTTAATGAACATCCAAGTTTGCACACATTGCACCAAGTTCTAAGTTATAGCCTGTAGTAGTTGAAAAAAGATCGTAAAGCTTTTGCCTTTCGGATTCTTTTTCTCTAGAAACCAGTACCGCCATTCTTGATATTGTGGCATTGCAAATTTCATCAATTTGAGAAACCTTACTTTCGGCTTCCATGTCTGTCGTAACTTTAAATTCATGAAATCCAGCTCTAATAGTGCTGAGTGTGTAGTAGATAGCCAAGATCTCTTCTTTGTTTGCAGATTGAATAGATCTGTGTAATTCGTGTAGTTGGGATACTACTGAATCTGGTGTTGCCTTTAGTAACAAGTTCAATGATTCTGTGAAGTTCATATATATGGTTTTTAATTGGAACGGTATTGTTCTTACATATATAATAACATTATTAACTGTAAATGTCAATATCTCTATTAAATCAAGTAAAAACACTACAATATCTATATTGTAGTGTTTTTATATGGTCTATTTAGCAATATATACTTTGACTCGGGCTGGGCGGACTACCTTGTCCCCCATCTTGTATCCTGATTGGATTACCTGTGCCACTGTGTGATCCTTTGCTGTGTCTTCTGTATCTACATTCTCCATGGCTTCATGGATATTGTGATCAAATGGTACATTTACTGCATCTATCTTGGATAGTCCGTATGATTCGATAGTCCGGTGGAATTGCTGGTATACGTACTCCATACCATTGCGCCAGTTTGAGTCTACCTTTTCCCAGACTTCTTTGTTTGATATCGCCATATCAAATGCATCTAGTGCTGGTAGCAAGTCCTCTATCAATCCTGCTGTGATAAAACCTCGGAGTTCTTTTAGTTTGTTGTCTGTGTCTTTCTGGGCATTTGCATAATCAGCCTTGGATCTCTGCCATCCAGTCAGATACTCTTCTTTTTCTTTACGTAGAGTCTTTACCTCTTCGCGAAGTTTTTTAACAATATCTTTTGTGGGCAGTTCATCACCATCCTCAGTGCTTTCCACAAAAGTCATATCATCTACAACTTCTTCTATATTTTCTTGTTTTATTTCATCTTCATTCATAGCGAGTAGATTATATCATAAAAATTTAAATTTGGGAGTCTGAATTCCCCTCTTGAGGGGTGGAATTTGTAATCAAAGGACGGGGTGGAGGAATTCAAATACGTCCACCTCCCCCTACGGGTACTCCTCAAGAGGAGAATAAAAAATACTTCCCGAAGGAAGTATTTTTTAACACTAACGTTTTGACCACTGTGGTGATTTGCGAGCTTTCTTGAGTCCGAACTTTTTACGTTCAACGACACGAGGATCACGCTTCAACATCTTTGCCTTCTTCAAAACTACGCGTAGTTCTGGGTCTGTCTCTACTAGAGCACGAGAGATTCCATGACGTACAGCTTCTGCTTGAGCATGACTTCCACCACCCTTTGTAGTAGCAACCATTTCAAACTTTTCTGTTGACGCTGCAGTCTCAAATGCACCAGTAACGATCTTCTTTAGCTCTGCTGTTGGAAAGTAAACTGCTAGTTCCTTGCCATTGATAGAGTAAGATGTCTTTGCTGCTTTGTATAGACGCACTACAGCTGTAGCTGTCTTGCGGCGACCAATTGCGCGAATGTATTCTTTTGTAGATTTCTTTTCACTCATATAATTAATCAGTTATTGTTAAACGCTTCATCATACGAGGGCGAAGCTTGTTGTTTGGAAGCATATTGTAAACAGCAAGACGGTAAAGCTCGATAAAACCTTTTCCTTTTTGAGAAATGATCTTAGCATTTGTCTTGAACTTCAAGCCACCTGGGCGACCAGAATAAGTCTCGTGTAGAGTCTCAAGCATTCTCTTTTCTGACATCTTTGTCTTGCTCGCATTTGTGATGTATACGAGTACATCTGCTACGTTGTTCTTTGTGAAATCACTCTCGTTCTTTCCTAGGAGTGCGTGTGCAGCAACAGAAGCCACTCTTCCTAGTGTCTTGCCTTCTGCGTCGATTTTGTGTGTGATAGTTGCCATATATTTAAAAATTATACAAATTCAATAACAGACATTTTACTTGCATCACCTGCTCTCTCACCAAGCTTTGTAATACGAGTATAACCTCCAGTGCGACCCTTGTACTTTGGAGCAATCTTTTCTATAAGTGTCTTTGCCTCTGCTGTACGTCCATATAAACGAGACACGATCTGTCTGTGTGAGTGTAGAGTCTGTTCGTTTGCCTTTGTGACTAGCTTTTCCATGTATGGGCGAAGTTCCTTTGCTTTTGCTTCTGTAGTCTCAATGCGTCCGTGTTTTATCAAAGATAGCACAAGACCCTTCAACAATGCTGATCGTTGGCTCTTCACTCTTCCAAATTTTCTATTGTGATTTCCGTGTCTCATAAATAAATTCTAATGCTATTAATTATTCTTTTAGTGTAATGCTATAATTTGCCAGTGCCTTCTTGATCTCGTTGATACCTTTCTCACCGATACCTTCGATCTCGAGTAGATCCTCCTTTTTCTTTCTTGCGATTCCTCCGATTGTTCTAATGTTTGCTTCTGTTAGAGCATTTAGAGTACGAGTAGATAGGTCTAGTGTGTCGATTCTTGTCTTTAGGATGTCTGTGAATTCACTACCTGTTCCTTCTCCGCCAGTTGTCTCGCCTTCTTCTTTATCTCCTGATACTTCACTTGCAATAGCTGGTGTCTTCTTTTCTACCGTGAATCCTACGATTGACTGTAGTTGTTCTACCATGATTACGATCGCTTTCTCTAGAGATTCTCTTGGAGTTAGTGATCCGTCTGTCTCGATAGTCACACGTAGACGATTGTGGTTTGTCTTGTCTCCTACGCGCATGTCTTCTACTTCATAAGAAACTCGGCGGATTGGAGTAAAGATTGCATCAAGAGCGATAGCTCCTACTTCCATCTTTGTCTTCTGGTGTACATCCTTTGGGATAAAACCAAGACCTTTTTCTACTGTCATCTCGATCGTTAGAGTTTCTTTTCCTGTTAGTTCTGTTATATAAAGATCACCATTTAGAACTTCAATCTGTCCAGAGCATTTTATGTCAGCTGCTGTTACGATCTTTGGACCCTTTGCTGTTAGAGTTACTGTCTGAGCCTCGTCTGTTAGTAGACGAAAACGAATCTGCTTTAGGTGTAGCAGTATTGTGATAACGTCTTCTTTTACGCCATCTAGAACTGAAAATTCATGATCCACTCCGTTGATTCGAAGTGATGTTATTGCAGCACCAGGAAGTGACGATAGGATAATGCGACGTAGTGAATTACCTAGGGTATGTCCGTACCCAGGATAAAGTCCGTCAATTTCATAAGTGCCTTTTGTTGCACCTTCTGAAACTACATTCATTTTTGATGGTAATATGATATTTAAATCAGACATATGATTTGCGCGAGTTACCCCGCAATATATTAATTATTTATTAAAAAATAACTCATACGCTATTAATAAAAACTAACGACTATAAAACTCAAGCACAGTGTTCAAATCCAAATATGCGTCTACATTCTTTGGTTTACCTTGTACAGTTCCAGATAGAGTATCTGCTTTAAATGTCAACCAGTTAGGCATTGTGTATTCTTCTAATTTCTTTGCATAGTTAGCGAATAGTACACTCTTTTTACTTCCCTCACGAACAGCGATAATATCACCTACATTAACACGTTGAGATGCTACTGTTGATTTCTTGCCGTTAACTGTGATGTGGCCATGAGATACCATTTGGCGAGATAGTCTGCGTGTGTGTGCTAGACCTAGACGGTAGACTACATTGTCCAAACGACGCTCCATAAGTTCAAATAGGTATTCTGTAGCGGGAGTTCCCTTGTGTGATACTGTCTCTTTGATGTAGTTAGCAAATTGCTTTTCAGAAAGGCCGTAAGTAAAACGAACCTTTTGCTTTTCGATGAATTGTAGAGCATAACCCGAAAGAGCTTTTGGACGCTTGTCCTTCTTGTTCTTTGCGTGGCGAGCCTCAGATGCGACGAATTTAGGTGTTTGACATTTTTCAAACACTCCTGATCCTAGTCTTCTGCAAATTTTATATTTTTGAGCTGTTTTCATATATTTTATACTCTTCGTGGTTTCTTAGGTTTTGGACCGTTGTGCGGTACAGGTGTCATATCCTTTATAGCTGATATCTCGATATCATAAGCCATAAATGATCTGATTGTTGGTTCACGACCACTACCTACACCTTTTACAATAACATCAACCTCTTTTATGCCTAGAGCTTTTGCTTTTTCTCCTAGAACTGAGCCAGCCTTACCTGCAGCAAATGGTGTACCCTTCTTTGCGCCCTTGAATCCTAGTGCTCCTGCTGAAGTCCAGAATATAGTGTTGCCTTCTTTATCAGAAAGAACTACCTTTGTATTGTTAAAAGTAGCTTCTACGTGCAGAGTACCAGCAACTACCTTTTTCTTTGGTACTTTTACTGTCTTTGCTCCTTCTGTTTTTTTGTTAGTTGTTTTTGTTGTTGCCATATAATTTGAATTAGTTATCTAGTGATCTTATGTCTTACTTTCCTTTCGGCGACCACTAGCCATTGTCTTTCTTACATTTCCGCGTACTGTACGAGAATTTGTCTTTGTTCTCTGTCCATATACTGGAAGTCTCTTCATATGACGAACTCCTCTGTGTGATTTGATATCTTTTAGGCGCTTTATGTTTGAAGCTATTTCACGCTTTAGTGCTCCCTCGATAGTCATAGACTCTATAACTTTACGGATTGCATTCTCTTGGTCAACTGTTAGAGTATCACCCTTTGCACTTGCGTCTACTCCTGCTTCTTTTAAAATCTTCTTTGAACGAGAAAGACCAATACCGTATAGTGCGGTAAGGCCGATATCAAGTCTCTTGTTATTTGGTATTGTAATTCCTAGAATTCTCATAACTCAATCGTTTTTCTCCTCCGAGGAGGATAGGTATTAACTATTAATTTTACTGCTTTTGTTTATGCTTTGGATTTGAACAAATAACGCGTAGATGTCCTTCACGCTTAACCATTTTGCATTTTGCACAAATTTTCTTAATTGATGCTTTGATTTTCATAAATTTATTCAAACGACAGACAAAATCAAGGGCCAAAACCCTGTACTTTTTCTTGTAAGCGTATATCGGGTAATACTACACTATATTAATAAAAATTGCAAGCCCTTATACGGGCGTACAATGTGTGGATTTTAAAGTCTCTTTGTTATGCGACCCTTACCACCGTATGGATCGATCAAAACCTCAACTTTATCCCCCACTAGGACCTTTATTCTGTTCATACGCATCTTTCCAGACAGATAAGATATCAGAACTTTGTCATCACCTAGATCTACTCGGAACAATGTATTGGGTAGAGATTCAATTACGACTCCTACCTTTGTATTTTCATCAGTTTTAATTTCGTTCATGTATGTACTGCCATTATACTTTAAATATCTTTTCCAGTCAAATTAATATGTTTTTATATCTACCATATTGGGCTTATTGGGTATTTTGTTTTGGAACGGAAGAAGGAAATCCACTGTCGCATTCAGTATTCCGGGATCTATTCTAGTAGTATTGTTTAGATCAGATTTAGCTATGCCCAAAACAGATCTTTTTAAATCTTCCAAATCTGGGCTCCACTGCAATGTACTGCTACCTGTAATTACAAAGGTTAGTTCATTCAGGTCTTTTGAAATTAGCTTATTTTTATCCGCAAGCTTCAGTGTGAATTTACTCATATCAGCCACATGAATCTCATCATATTCAACTAATGGGATAGTCGGCCCAGCTTTTCTGATAAAAACATCCTCAAGGTCGTCTTTTTTGAAAATCACAGCATTTACTGTACCTAGAATTTCAACATCACCAATACTTTCCTTTGATCTTGAATCCTCGTCTAGAGAGTAAGAGAAATTTGTACCTCCGGGGTAGTATACATATCCTGGAGGAATCTGAGCTGCCAATTTCCTCATAATCTGCTCCTTGAATATCGTATTCGCCTCAGCGTTCAAAGTCCCTAGTTCTACGGGGCCTAGGCTGTATAGCTTACCTAATGCTCCACCTGATATAGGGTTTGATGATACACCGTAAATTTTTGTATATTTATCTGTTTTCTCAAGAGAAGGCAGTAGGAAATTTTTTGAAGAAGTATTGTATTCTTCTCCTGGAGATATGGCTGTTACTTTTACAGCGATAGATCCTGGAGTTATCTTGTCTTTAGATTTTGTAAACCCGGGTACCGTAATCGTACTGTCTGTTGTGTAGACTTTACCGTAATCATCTATTATTTTAGTGTTAACTGGTACTTTCTGTGGCTTTACGCTGTATTCATTTTTTATAAAAACAATACCCTTAGCTTTTATAGAAACATCCTTGGGGTCAGAAAAAGACATCTTACGACTGTACACATCGTTCAATATCATGATCTCAAAGTGAGGCTTCTTCTCGTCTTGCTTATATGATGTAAATAACTCTTCTTTGAAGCTAAAATCCTGCTTCTTTGTGTTTACTGAAATAGTAGCTTTCTGGAAAAAGGAGTATGAGATATAGACTAGAGATACTGCTATTGCCAATATTAGCAAGATTAAAATTGCCCTAGAAAGAAGCTTCTTTTTTTTGAGTTGAGGTGTACGAGGTATATATCTCCTGTTTTTTTGCATTTGTGTAATTTTTGCAAATTTGTCCTGTGGGTCTAGAGTGCTTGATTCATCTAAAACTCTAGATTCTTCGAATCTTAATAGTTTTGGTTTTTTGATATTTATATCTTGTACAACTTTTTTTACCATATATTATTTAATATATTTTCTCTTAACAGATAATGCTTGTATCATGAGCATCGGATCACACATGCCATCATCTACCCTACATAGACCCAAGAAGTCTGGACCATTTAGCCCCAAGACATTGCACTCATTCTTGAATATCTTGTAAATAAAATCATTCTTTTCTGCAAACATCTGGAAAAACATAGGGTGAACGTCCTTGTTCATAACCAAAAAAACTGAGTTTGGTATCATGCGAGGCTCAGGAATACTCATCAATGCTAGCTCAAATTCACGAGCCCATGATCTTTGTATGTTATGCAAAGCCTTTTCCATCTTAATTTTCTGACTTTCCTCCAATGACCCATCTAGGTATAGAGAAAATAGAGACATCACCTCGGCCCTGTTCTTGATTAGCTCTTTCTTTAGGTCTCGATACAGATTCTGTCTACCGTATGGGAAAGATATTATATTTTTAGGTATTCCACCATCTACGATGAATACATCTGTAATCTCCCCACCAAGATCCAGGATTAAATATGAATCCATCTTCATGTACTTTTCTCGGATTACAATGAACAGGGCGGACATATTTGAGTGAAAATATGTATCTACATGATGAAATACAGAAGATATGCAGTCCTTGACCAGGTTCATGCATGTACTGGATGACAATATGACTATTAGATTCATCTCTGCGCTCAATGCCTTTTTCCCAATAGGATTCGTCACTGGGTATCCGTTCAAGGCAATCTGCACTATCTCCTGCTCGATAATATTGAAATCATCAAGGTTGCCCCCATACTTTTCGTGGTGGATTTTTTTTAATTTTTCAATTTCATTTTTTACCAAATTGTCAGATATTTTCTCTGTAAAAACAAAAGGAGTTTTCTCTGAGACTACAATGTGCCTATTTTCAGACACATACCAGGGCGAGGATAGGACTATATGTACATCTGATATAGCACCTACACCAGAAGATGCCACATTTAAAGCGACACTCTTTAGTGTCTTGACCATATCATCCATAAAAATCATAAAATCAAGCTGTTCTCTGAACATAATCTCCTCTCTAAATGATTTTAATATTTTAGGTGGATCATTGGGAGATAGGTATTGCACGATGGCTACACCAATAGAATCAGACCCTACATCAAAAATAGCTACGATTTTCTTTGAATTATTTATAAATGGAAATTGCATATTGTAGTTTTATTATACTACAAATTAGGTTCTAGTGGCTAGGTTCTAGTGACTAGAAATAAAATAGGTTACTAAATTGCTAGAAACTAATCACTAGAAACTAGAACCTACTCCAGAATTCCTTTTATTCTGCGTACACCTGCAGATGACGCTTCTTCTTTTTGGAGTTTAAAGTGACCTATTTCTTTTGTATTGGTCACATGTGGACCGCCACAGAATTCTTTTGAGAATTGATTGCCATCCTCATCTTCGATGAAGTATACAGATACCATATCTGGGTATTTTGCCCCGAATTCCATCTGTGCACCGATTTTCTCTGCTTCCTCACGAGGTAGTTCGCGACGGATCACATTCAATCCCGCATTTATCTTTTCATTTACGATATCTTCTGCCTTCTTCTTTTCTTCATCTGTCATTTTGCGATCAAAAGTAAAGTCGATACGGAGTCTCTCTTCAGTGATATTACTACCACGCTGTTTTACCTCTACTCCTAATACTTCCTGGAGTGCAGCGAGTAGTAAGTGGTGTGCGGTGTGAAGACGGATTGTCTTTTCATTATGATTCGCGAGTCCCCCTTTGAACATTCCTGCAGATGCAGTCTGAGATAATTTCTGATGTTCAGCCATTTTTATTTTAAAATCTTCTAGGTCAATATTTTGACCTTTTTCAGATGCCAATTCAAGAGTAAGCTCTATTGGGAATCCATAAGTAGTCGCAAGAACAAAAGGATCTGTACCTTTTTCAAATTCTTTTTTACCATCATTTAAAGTTGTAGAGAATTTTTGTTCTTCGGTTTTAAATATAGTAACAATATCAACAACTGCAACACTTGGATATGTATTTGAGTAAAAATTAATGAAATAATTAATTATTTCATTTGCGATACCGTCATCAAGACCTAATTTCTTCATATAAAAAACAGAACGGCGAATTAAACGACGTAAAACGTAACCCTGACTTTTGTTCGCAGGAATAACTCCATCAGAAATAAGCATTGTTGATGCACGCACATGATCTACTACAATGCGAGCAGAAAGATCATCTAGGTGCTTAGCATTTTCACGTATCATATCCATAACTGGTTTCAACATATCTGTTTCGTAGCCAGTTTTCTGACCTTGCATTACTGCAGATATTCTTTCCAACCCTGCTCCTGTGTCTACATTCTTTTGCTTTAATTTACCAATTACTTTTCCGTCCTTCTTTTCATATTCCATGAATACATCGTTCCATATTTCGATAACAGTCTCCTTTTTTACTGCAGATAAAAATCCTTCGTGATCAAGGTCACCAGTATTGCCCACCATATCGTAGAACATCTCAGAGCAAGGGCCACATGGACCATTGTCTCCAGGACTCCACCAGTTATCATCAGCTGGAAGTGCATAAATACGATTCTCTGGTATACCCATCTTCATCCAGATATCTTTTGATTCTTGGTCGTAAGGAGCATTCTCATCACCTTCAAAGATAGTCACATACAGGCGACTTTTATCTAGTCCTAGACCTTCTTCTTTTGAAGTCAGGAATTCATAAGACCAAGCGATAGCTTCATCTTTAAAATAATCTCCTAGTGACCAGTTCCCCATCATTTCAAAGAATGAAAAGTGACGATTGTCCCCAATGTCTTCAAGGTCTCCTGTTCGGACACATTTCTGAATATCAGCGATTCTCTTACCCATTGGGTGCTCTTGGCCGAGGAGGTATGGCACGAGAGGTTGCATTCCGGCTGTATTGAAGAGGACTGAGGGGTCATTCTCAGGTACGAGTGATGCACTAGGTATTATTTTATGGCCTCTTTTTTCAAAAAAGGCCAGGAAACGTGAGCGAATTTCATTTGAAGTCATTTTACTAATATAGCAAAAATAAGGACAAATTAAAACACCCCCGCCATTAATGGTGGGGGGTGTTTTAATTAATTTGCATCGTTGAATGAATCGTCTTGGAAAAACTTTGTCTTTTTTAGTTGTTGCTCTATGAACCAGATAACAATAAATATAAATAATGTGAGGAAAGTAGATATTATAGCGAGCTTCTCTAGACCAAAACCTGCCGCCATACCGATACCTGCAGAAACCCATAGTCCAGTAGCAGTAGTCAGACCCATAAGCTTAGAATCCTTTGTCACTATTAGACCAGTACCGATAAATCCTACTCCGACTAGAATATTACCGACAATAAAAAGTGGGTTTGTGCCCGGTAGCATATAATAAGCTTGAACCATCTGGTCTGAGATCACAACGAATAATGCAGCCCCCATAGATACGAGTGCGTATGTACGCATACCTGCAGTCTTATGTGCCCATACACGCTCCATACCAATGATCATCCCCAAAAATAAAGCCACTGTTAATCTAGTGACGATTTCCATCGTCTGTGCATCAAAAAATTGTTCTAACATATTGTTATTATACTATTATTTATATTGATTCGTCTATTTTTATTTCACGATTCCACCACCGAGACAAATATCTCCGTCATATACTACGATTGATTGACCTGGCGATACCAGGATAGGATTATCAAATGTTATTTTTGGATTAACATCATCAAACATAACACTACAATTCAAAAATTCTCCATGATATCTAATCTGCGCTGTATATTTTTTATCCTGACCAATACTTTCTTTCAAAATATTAGAATTAATTAAAATATATTCTTTGTTATCAGTAGAACTTTCCAGTCCCAAGTCCGGCTTGGGGTTGACACAGATTGTATTTTTGTCAATGTCTTTTGAGATCACGTAGTATGGTGTATCTGTTGTTCCCTTTTCAGTGATGTGAAAACCGTGGCGCTCTCCAAGGGTAAAGAACACTGCACCATCGTGGTGCCCAATAATATCTCCGTCTTCATTTAAAACCTCACCCTTCTTGGGTTCGATATAGTGAGACAGGAAATCCTTCATATCAAGTGGCCCCAGGAAACATACACCCTGAGAATCTTTTTTTACTGCAGTAGGTAGCTTGTATTTTAGAGCTAGTTTACGAACTTCAGTTTTTGGGAGATGACCAATTGGGAAAAGTGTGTGCTCTAGATCATCACTATTTAGAGTCCAGAGGAAATACGACTGATCTTTGGATTCATCATTCCCTTTTACTAATTTATTATTTATATTCTGCGCATAGTGACCAGTAGCGATAAAGTCTGCACCATGAGCTTTTGCAAAATCCCAAAATACGCCGAATTTTACTTCACGATTGCACATCACATCTGGATTTGGAGTTCTGCCTAGTTTGTATTCAGAGATCATATAATCTGCTACACCCTTTTTATAGGCCTCCTCACCGTCGCATTCCAGGAACGGAATATCTAGATGTGCACATACACGCATAGCATCCCGGCGCTCATCTCGCCAAGTACACTCTATAAAATCAGGTTGCCATGTACGAATAAATACCCCGACTACGTTGTAGCCTTGGTCTTTTAGTAATGCTGCAGATACAGAGCTATCTACCCCACCACTCACACCGACAAATACTGTTTTTTGTTTGTTCATAATAATAAATCGAATTTAAAATAGTCCTTGAAAAAAGTCTTGCACAGGAGATTAGAAAATAAATGAGTTTATGAATATTATTTTCTTGATCGACGAGCAGAGAAATTTTTTACCAAAAAAATATTCGTGCTTTTTGAAAGGAGCTATTTCGAATTCGATCTCTCCCATCTTGCAAAAATACCACAAGGCAATAACTTATCACTGCCAGATTCGGCTATAGCTAGTTCTCCACTCTCTATCTTTCCATCATAATTTGCCATCATATCCTTCAAGATATTCGCATATGCGATAGCAGAGTACCCTGCTGTATAACCATTGAGTATTATCGCTATTGGATTTTCAGATAGTACTTGCTGACACAGATCTATTAGCTCCGCAAAGTGCTCCTCGATCTTCCAGAGTTCATCCTTTGGACCATGACCAAAAGCTGGGGGGTCCATGATTATACAATCATATCTATTTCCTCTCTTTATCTCTCTTCGTAGGAATGCAATACAATCGTCCACGATCCATCGTACAGGTGCATCCGCGAGGCCTGACACCTCTGCATTCTCACGAGCCCATGATACGGCAGACTTTGATGCATCCACATGGACAACTTCGGCCCCTGCACGTGCAGCTGCAAGTGTAGCCCCACCAGTATATGCAAAAAGATTCAAGACTTTCTTTTTATCATCTTTCAGCTTTTCACTTTCTACTTTCAACTTATCTTTTATCCATTCCCATTGGGCTTTTTGTTCAGGGAAAATACCGATATGCTTGAATGATGTAGGCTTGATTATAAAAGTAAAATCTCCGTATTCGATATTCCAAGAATTAGGCACAGTCTTGCCACGGCCAACCTGCCACTGACCGCTATTGCCACGGCGAGTATAGTAAAGATGTGCATCATCCCAAATGCGCTCATCAGTCTTGTTCCAGATAGCCTCGGGATCAGGGCGAGATATCACGATACCACCAAATCGCTCGAGTTTTTCACCTCCGCCACTATCCACCAATTCATAATCTTTTTGTTTTTGATTTATTATTATCATTTTAAATATTTCTTTATATTATTTTTATGCTCTGTGTATGTCACCGCATAGTGCACCTGACCCTCTTTGTCATGTAAATAATACAAGTAGGAACTACTGACTGGATTCAGTGCTGATTTTATAGCAGACATCCCAGGGTTCGAAATCGGTGACGCAGGTAATCCCTTTTTGCTGTATGTACCCCTATCTACATCAACTTGGAGTAACATACCACTTTTTAGTCTTTTCCACAAAATACCAGATATCATATCTATATCATTTTCCCCACGAGCCTCACCCTCTAGTATGGACGCCATAGTGAGTATTTGTTTTTTTGTGTACCCAGATTTTTCAATTTCTGATTCTACTGTCTTGATTTTTTTAGAAAAATTAGACTGCAATGACTCCACTACTTCATCTGGTGTAGTCTTTGGATAAAAGAAATAAGTATCGGGGAAAAGGTAACCTTGTTGCCCGTTTGTTATTCTAATAAACTCTTCTGTGTCAAAAGACGGTATCTTTTTTGACAATACATTTGCCATCTCTTCGTTGGTCAAACCCTCAGGGAAAGTTACTCGTATAGGTACGATATGATGATCGCCACGTGCTAGCATGTATCCGACTCTCCAGACTGGCTCACCATTGAAATAGTAGTCCCCGACAGGTATCGCTTTACCAGACTGAAATAACAATACAAAAGTCTGGAGCATTGAGGCAGATCTGACAATCTTTTTATCCTTAAATTCTTCTGTGATTGATTTCAGATTCGCCCCGCGATTAATGTGCACTATTGTCGGAATATACCCAAACGGTGCAGATATTAGGCTAAAAAGTGTAAAAGTAAAAACAAAAATAAGGCATATAATTATATATGCTCTTATTTTTGATTTTATTTTTATATTTGGATGTACTGGTGGTGTAATATCCATAAAGAATTATAAAGGAAGATTTGCCGGCGGCTTTGCGATCTTTGATTCGATGCGCTTGAATGAAGGAGTCTCCGATACCATGCCTGGGAAGTGGAATATAGTAGATAGCTCTTGTACTGACATAACAAAGACCTTGGGGCTATATGAGGGAAAGAATATGCTCAACAATTTTGGATACTCAAAAGCATATTGTATCGGTGGGTGGAACATAATACGCAAACGATAGTAATCAAGCATTCTTTTCTTCATCTTGGTCAAAGCCAAACCTGTAGGGTCGGACCATGGTGCGTCAAATTGAGTAGAATTCACACGCCACAGCTCATTTATACCAGGTTGGGAAAACTGACGGAATATAAGACGAACATTACGACGAAGATTATTGAATTCATCCTCAGAGATCAAATCTTTACGAGACAAGCAGACTACACGGATACCCGTATCGAAATGCAACTGAACCATAGCATCAGATATTGACTTGACTGTAGGCTTTAAAAAGTCTGGAGTACGCACATCGGCACCTAGGTCACCCTTGCTACCATCAGCTTTTTCATTTTGCTGGGCTCTAGTATAAGGTTTTAGCATTTCGTGAATAAATTCGATAGAAGCCTCCTGGAAACCCACATGCTTCCCCGTAACATGACTGTGATACTTCTTGATATTCTGACGGATAATTATCTGCATCCATAACTGCTGACCTTTTTTAAGTGACCCAAGGTATTCGATAGTAGGAGTGATGGGATCTATTTTGAATTCTTCTTTTTGACCAGTCTTCATATCATCCCCAAAATCCTTCCATGTCTTGATGGGCAAAAAATCTTCACGCTTTTTCATGAATTCACAACCCCACATATACCAATCACCATCTTTTTTATACTGATCCACGTGGAATACATAATCATCGACTTCGATGACTTTAGCTTGAGGATATTGACCGTATATCTGAGTCTCTACTAGATTGCGAATACGAGAAGGAGTACGAACAAAGAAATGCACCTGACCATCGATAGATGCGATCTCGAGTGAAAACCATAGCCATGGCGCACCTATGATGAACTCTTCCCAGAAACCTTTCATACTCTGGTGATACATTGCATTTGAAAATATAAGCTCCATAGCAGCTGGGGTTTTGTTTATCTCGCGAGGAACCTGGACTTCGAGCAATATCCATTTGATACCTGAGATAAATTTTTCTTGTCTATAGTGATGCCAAAGATGAAAGGCAGCAAAAGCTAGAGGAAAAGGCATCAGATACCCGATACCGACGAGCAAGAATTGAATTACACTAAAATTGTGAGTAGCTAAAAATGTTTCAAGCATGACATTATGATACTGATTCTAAGTAAGATGAATCTGTATCTAGTTTTGGTGTAGTATAATAACCAATCAAAACAAGAGCCAAAACTATCCCAACAATAATTATAATAATTGTAGTAAAACCTTTTTGATACATAAAATTATTATAACATATTCCTACAACAAAACACCCCCACCAAAATGGTGAGGGTATTTATTATGCTACGGTATATAAACCTTGTTTGTTTTTCTTAAAATATTTTGAATTTTGAAGATTTACTAGGATTGTATTTTTCTTTAGATACCTCTCCTTCATAACTTGGTCTACAATATCTTCTTTTGTCATCGGGCCGTTCTTTTTTAGGAGCTCACGGATTACATCACGGACAACTCCAGTCTTGTAACCCCACTCTTTTAGAGCGTAGATTCCACGTCCAACAAGAACAAAACGGTCATCTTTAATCAATTCATTGTGACAAGTAGCTGTATGACATTTTTTACTAAAAGTATCAGCTATTGATTTTGCTACTTCGCGGAAGTGCATAGGTGAACCATGCTTTCTCATCATTAGGAATGCATAATCTTTGATTCCACGAGTCTTGATGCCTGAAGAATTTGATTTACCCCATTCACCTAGAGGATTCTTGCCTATATGCTTTGAAATGTTTATCCAGCGACGAGCTATCTCTTCATTCTTGTATTGTTCTGAGAGGTCCTTTAGGTTGTCTAGGAATTTTGATACTAGATCACCTTCTGTAACTAAATCTTTATCTGAAAGATTTGAATAGATATCTCGGATAGCCTGGTGAACCTTGTTAGCAACAGCGTCATCTACACTCCAGCGGGCCTTGAAATGATCGTCTTCTTTGTGCTTTGTAAAAGCATCTCCTAGCGTAAGGTAAAGGTGTATGTGGTTTTGAGTCAATTTATCTTTTGATACATGACCCAGTAATTCATCTTCAGACACTATAGCACCCAGCGCATGAACCAAAACTTTCAGCTCATCAAAGACAGCATTTTCATTTTTGAAAGCATCACCTTTTCGGATCATAGAAAGAGCAGAATTTTCAATCTGTCTTACTCGCTCACGAGTGATACCGTATTTCTTGCCGATTGCTTCTAGTGTCTTTCTTTCTGCTTCATCAGTAAGACCAAAACGGTTTACGACTACTTCGTATGCACGATCAGGAAGATTAGAAAGCATACGCTTTGTAACTTGTTTTGGTTTAAATGTAATAGGTTGTGCCATGTTGATTCCTCAGAATCACGTCACGTAATTGTCCTTTAAAGACGGGACGCTATCTAAAAATTAATTTTAATTTATTTATAAATTTATAGTATCATCATTAGTAAACAAAGTCAAATATTTGTCAAAAGCCTTGTATTATAAGTCTTTTATTTCTTTGTAGCTGCTGTTTTAGCTCTCATTCTGTCTTGTTCTGTCAAAAACTTCTTGCGCAAACGAACATTTTTAGGTGTAATTTCAAGGTATTCATCGTCTGACATAGTCTCCAAACCTCTCTCGATAGATAGCTTAAATGGTGGTTTTACATTCACTGCTTCGTCAGTACCAGATGCACGCATGTTTGAAAGCTGTTTACCCTTTGTAGGATTGACTGCCATCTCATCACCCTTTGTGACGTTACCGACAACCATACCTTCATACACTTCATCTCCGTGCTCAACATATAGTATTCCTCGTTCCTGTAGAGTCCATAGTGAGAATGCTACTACTTTACCTGCTACCATAGATGTCATTGATCCTACGTCACGCTTCTTTATCTCGCCTGCGTATTCCTTGAATCCGATAAATCGTGATGCGAGGATTCCCTCACCTTTTGTGTCGACAACGAACTGTCCACGGTAACCGAGAATTCCACGAGTAGGTATTTCTAACAATATACGAGTTATACCTTCTTTTTCATGCATATGAGTAATCAGACCACGACGAGCTGTAAGCTTTTCGATAACTGATCCAGAGAATTCATTACGCACATCGATAGTCACCTCTTCATAAGGTTCTACTTTCATACCATTCTCTTCTTTGATGATTACGTGTGGCTGTGAGACCTGTAGTTCAAATCCTTCACGGCGCATATTTTCTAGGAGCACAGCGATGTGTAACTCTCCGCGTCCGTACACAGTAAATCCTTCACGATCTAGCTCTGCTGATCGCTCCCAGTCTACTTTTAGACCGACGTTTATTTCCAATTCTTTTTCAAGGCGTTCGCGAATTTGACGACTTGTCACAAATTTACCTTCTTTACCTGCAAATGGTGAATCGTTCACGAGGAAGTTCAGAGAGATTGTAGGTTCATCGATCTGGATAGATGGTAGGGCTTCTGTACCTGGCTCGAAAGTAATAGTCTCACCGATGAATACATCAGGGATACCAGCGATAATAGCGATGTCTCCAGTTGAGAATTCTGCAGCTTCTTTTCGAACGATTCCTTCAAATGTGAACATTTTTGTTATTCTTGTTGTTCGAACATGTCCATCTTCTTTTTTTACATAGATATTTGATCCAGTTTTAATAGAACCAGAGTATGCACGTACGATAGCTAGACGTCCTAGGAAGTTATCATAGCCAAGATTAAATACCTGAGCCTGAAAAGGTAGTTCAGCGTTCTTTGAAGCTTCTGGTACAGTCTCTAATATCAAATCCAATAGTGGAGTAAGATCCTTTGAATCATCTGTCAGATTTTTCTTGGCTATTCCTTGGCGACCGATAGCGTATATAGTATGGAAATCAATTTGTTCTTCATTTGCACCCAATTCTAGGAAAAGCTCTAGTACTTCTTCATGCACACGATCTGGATTGGCTGCTGGTTTGTCGATCTTGTTGATCACTACGATAGGCTTTAACCCTAGCTCTAGAGACTTTTTCAACACGAAACGAGTCTGTGGCATAGGACCCTCTTGGGCATCAACTAGAAGGAGAACAGAGTCGATAGCACGAAGAACACGCTCAACTTCAGATCCGAAGTCCGCGTGGCCTGGTGTGTCCACGATGTTTATCTTTGTACCCTTGTAGTTTACAGAGGTATTTTTAGAGTAGATAGTGATTCCACGTTCTTGCTCGAGAGCATTTGAGTCCATAGAAGTACCCTCGTTATTCATACCGCATTGCTTCATCAGCTCGTCAGTAAGGGTTGTTTTTCCATGGTCCACATGGGCTATAATCGCTATATTTCTGATCTCCATATATTGTTTCGTACTATTTAAGTAATTAATTAAAAATAAAATCGCCTCATGGCGAACTAATACATGTACTATATCATAAATTTTTAATTTTGGCAAAATATTGGATATAAGGCAAAAGAAAAAACGCAGAGCTCGGAGTACGAGGTGCGTTTAGACGATTAGAAGGAACAATTATTTCTTTTTGAACTTATCAATATGCTCAACAAGCGCCTTTTCTCTACCAGATAGATACATTGTTCTATTATTTGCAACAACGATCTTTTTATTCAACACCATCTTTTCTTCGGCAAACTGCAGAAGCTCAGAATCTAGCATCAACATTAAATAAGTAGTTTCAGCTTCTAATACTTTGAAATCCATAGAAGATGAGTCCAGAGTAGACAATACAGAGATAAGAATCCCTATTGAATCTCGCCTTAGATTGTAATCCCGTAGTCTTAGATTTTGAGATTGAGACTCTGACTCTAAAAGATTTATTGTCTTTTCGTGTTCTTTTATAGAAACCCTGATTTTCTCTAAAGCTTCAACGGAATCTTTAACAGAATAATCAACTGAGATACTTTGCTTGCTTTTTGTATTTTGAGCAGACAAACCTAATGATGAAAATAATAATACCGCTAACACTCCCGATAGCAGTACGCCTGTTTTTTTGAATTTATTCATTTATTTTTTTTGGAATTTTAAACACAAGATAACATAAAAATTATTTATGACAAAGAAAAAAGGCGTGCAGCTCGTAATTAAACGAGGCACGCCTTTTGAATTATTAAAATTCTTTTTTATTTAGAAAAAACAGAAGGCCAGAATTCTCTTACCCGAGAACGCATCCCGGTAACTTTTTTGATTAATGATTTCTTGTATTTCTTCATGTAACTTTTCACACCATCATCGCTGGTAGCTAAAATTTCAAGAGCCAATATTCCAGCATTCCCCGCTCCATTAATTGCAACGGTGGCAACAGGTACGCCTTCAGGCATTTGTACAGTAGAAGAAAGAGAGTCACCTTGAAGCTGATTGCTAGGTGATTGAATTGGTACACCGATAACGGGAATAATCGTATTAGCTTTGGCCATACCAGCTAAATGTGAAGCTCCACCAGCACCAGCTATAATTACCTTAAATTCATTCTTTTCAGCATATTTTGTATAAGGTTTCAGGTCGAGCGGTGTTCTATGCGCAGAAACAATGTCAACTTTAAATGGTATCCCTGCTTCAAGTAGAATCATTGCGGCTTTTTCCATAATAGGTAAGTCACTCTCACTTCCCATAATGATACCGATTTCAACCTCTCTGGTAGTAGCATAGTAATCAGCAAGAGATCTATAAATTTGCCTAGCAACGGATTCCTTATCCATGGCATTATTATCAAATAAATCATTGCCTGTGTACTCTCTGTAGAGCAATAGATATCTGTCTTCTACTGACTGGATAAAGGCGCCATCAAATTCTGGCATAATTTGATCTTCTTCACCCTGATAACCCAATGAAATAAGATGTTGCCTTACAAATTCTTTTGATAATTGTTTCTGATCTTCCCTGGCGGCGAATCTTGCCTCATACCCTTCTTTGTAAAAATACCGACTGGAATCTGGTGTGTGGATCTCATCAATTAACTTTAAATGACCCTTTGGATTCTTGCCGAATTCATACTTGGTATCTACAAGAATCAAACCTTGTTTGTCAGCCAATTCCTCACCTCTAATGAATAATTTTCTTGATTTTTCTTTTAGATAAATGTATTCCTCTTCTTTCATCAGTTTTTGCTCAAGGATTTCAGCAAGAGAAATTGGTAAATCGTGAGTTCCATCAGGAGATTTTGTCGTTGGAGTGAACATTAATTCAGGCAATTTTTCCTGGTACCTAATTCCTTTAGATAATTCGTACCCCCAAGGATCTTTTTGACCTTTTGAATAGATATCTCTGTGGTATGAACCTTCCATGTAACGCCTCCAAACAAACTCAACTTTGAACGGCTCGCATTTTTCCATTACAGCAATTCGTGAATTAAAATAAAGCAAAGAATTGGGAATAATATCCTTTGTTTGCTCCATATTTAAACACGCAATTTGATTTAAAATTGTACCCTTGTTTTTTACATCAAAGGGTAAATTTTTATCAAAAGCAGAAATTCTGTCGCTAACGACAAACACCAAGATATTTTCAAGATCATAAATATCTCGTACTTTACCCATAACAACTGGTCCTATCTGACCCGGCAGACGGAACAACTTCCCTAAAAAGGGAACTCTTTCTTTTTTATTCATATTTTTTTTGAAATGTTTTTCTAAATACTACTATATAAGCGATATATGTCAAACAAAATAAAAATCCGCACAGGTCGTACCTGTGCGGATTTTTCTTATATTATTTTATCAACTTTACTATATCGTGATATGTGATGATTACCATCAGTAGCATCAGGAGTCCGAAACCGATAGTATTTGTCCAATTGGCTATATTTGGACTGATCTTGCTACCTTTTATCTTTTCAATCAATAGAAATATTAGTCTACCGCCATCGAGCGCTGGGAATGGTATCAAGTTTATCACTGCCAAGTTTATAGAGATGAGTGCTGTGAATGATAGTAGGTATATAAATCCGAATTTTGCAGCATCACCCACTACACCGACGATACCCACTGGACCAGTCAGAGTAGACATATCAGCTTGACCTAGAACAGCATCATGTATGAGAGTAAAGAATCCAACAGCTGTAGCTACAAAAAGGTCAGCCGATAGTTTTAGTCCTTCCCATATAGCAGGGAGTGGTGCGAGCTTTAACATGCCGATCATATCCATAGATATACCGACAGTAGGAGCTCCTCCTTCTTTTTTAATACTAGGTGTCAAAGAAGTATTCAGTACATCCGGTCCACGCTTGTATGTGATATCTATAGATTCAGAACCGTGCTTTTTTATAAAATAAGATACGCTATCAGTAGAAGGTGTATCGGTCACGTCTGTTTTTGTCTTCATAGATACTAGGACATCCCCAGCTCGTAATCCAGAAATTTCTGCAGGAGATCCAGGCAATACAGAAGTGATAGTGATAGCTTGATTTGTCAGAGTTTGACCATGAGATAGTGATGCCACAGAAGTAGGCATACCACTCATAAAACCAATAGATATGAGTAACCAAGCAACTAAGAAATTCATGACTACACCTGCAGAAAGAACTGCGGCTTGGATATATCTTGGTTTATTTACAAAGCTACGATCGCGGTCGGGACCATTCATTGAATCCTCATCTGGATTTTCTCCAAAAATCTTTACATAGCCACCGAGTGGCAAGGCATTGAGACTATAAGTAGTCTCCCCTATTTTTTTACCAAAAATTCTAGGTGGAAAACCAAAAGCGAATTCATCTACTCGGATACCACTCTTTTTTGCAACAATAAAATGCCCAAATTCATGAGAAACAACTAAAACTAAAAGTATTACTATAAAAATCAAAATATTCATGTAGAGATTATAGCACAATTGGGTATAAAAAAATCCGCAATAAATATCGCGGATGTTTTTCAGGTTTTTAACCTGTTTAATTTTACTCATGCTTACTGAGGAACTCATCCCCTGGCATTGATTTCTTTTCTACAAATGGTTTTTCAACCTTTGCATCCTTGGATCCATTTACATTTTGTGTTCCTGCGCCTTGTTTGTCTTGTGGCAATGAATTTTCTTCTTGATCTTTTTTTGAGTTTGGCTCTGTGCTTTCTGTGTTCATAACTGTCTGTAATTAAGGGTTTTATGGAATTATTTTTACATACAATAACATAAAACACCTATTTAGACAATAGGTGTTTTATGTTACTAACTCATTACTTCTACTTCTTTTTTGTCGAAAATTGCTTCGAGATTTTTATTCGATTCGTCTACTGCCTTTTGAATATCTTCTTTACCTCTCTTTTGTTCATCTTCAGTTAGGTCATCTAGTAGTGATATCTCATCTCCGCGGGCCTTGCGTACAGAGATACGAGCGTCTTCTAGTTTTTCTTTGAGAACTTTTACCAATTTTGTACGAGTCTCGGTAGTGAGCATCGGAAATATCGCACGCACTCCATCACTATCCGAAAGAACTGAGAGTCCTATATCTGCAGTCTGAATAGCTTTCTCGATTTCTTTTATCATGACTTTATCCCATGGGGCGATGCGTAGCGTCTTTGGATCCTCTACAGACACAGATGCGATATTCTTTATCGGCATATACTGCCCATAACTCTCCACCATAATATTATCGAGGACCATAGGAGTAGCACGGCCTGTGTGTACAGATCCGTATTCTCCTGATAGCCATGTTTCTATCTTTTTTAATTCTGTCTTGAATTGTGTTGTATTGTAACTCATATTTATTAATTATATCACAAGCGCTATATGCTCCAAGAGCATCTTGACCGAGGAACCCGGATTGCGCAAATATTTTTTTGACTTGATAATTTCGCCCACGACCCATTCTAAACTTTTATTTTTAACAGTATCTTGTTTGTATTTTTTAAATATCTTTCCTTCTAATGAATTGAGGATATTTAATGCTTCATGTCTTAGTGTAGCGCTAGTATCGGCATCTTCTGCGGATTTTACTACTAGAGCTACCATGTCCAATCGGTCTTTTATACTAGCAGAGATAAATTTATCAACCCATGGCCCGTATTTATCTTTTTTCTCAGCCTGAACCACATGACATCGGGATAGAATAGTCGGCAACACATTTGACTTATCTGGGATCACGAGGAAAAAATGAGTATTCTCACCCGGCTCCTCGAGCATTTTCAATAGTGACTGCTCTGCTTCACGATTAATATTTTTTGCACCGATGATACACATACGAGAGCCACCAGAAGATGATGCTAGTGTATGCCACTCTCTGATACCATGACTCTGTTCCATATCTAGAGCTTCATATAATTCAAAGAATACATCCGGACTATCTGAAGTAATGCGACCAGAAGAGATTAAATAATCTCTCAGTTCGATAGGTGTAGTAGTAGGATCTCCCTCTACGATATAGCTATGATAAAGTTTTGTAGGAAATAAATCTTCAAACATATCTCTATTGTACATCACGTGGATATATATCCAATAGCTCATCTGAATTATAAAATTCATGAGCAATATCACCAAAAGTATAATCTACGCCTTCTATATTTATCAGTGATCCACCAATGGCAGGATTTGCATTTGGTTTTGAATAATAAAAGCCGAGGTTGTATAGAGTAGCCATTATTCCAGCTTGATTGTGTATGTCATAGCCAGCTTTTGACCATTGAGCTTCAATCTGCCTCATATATAGTCCCACATATAGATATGAGTAGTAGGGATCCTTTGTATTTGTGATGCGGTCCATGCGCACAGATTCTATGTCAGTCATAGATGGATCATAGGTTATAATATTTTCCATTTCAGGGCCCAGATAAAAAGGAGATGATGGATTTTTTAGGCCATCTTCGATCTGCCCTACTGTTTTTGGTTTTATACCTGCGATACCAAAAGAAGTATTCGACAGTGATGCCAGTATCTTCATCGGTTCAAAATAATTCTTGAATGACTCTCTTCTATTATTGAAAAAGCGGAATTGCTCACCCATCACGCCACCTAGTAGTAAGCGCGGAGATACACCCGCATCATTTGCAGCCCTCTTTATAATTTCCTGATCACGAGTGAAAACATATTTCATTAGATTCCACTGATCGGTACTCATCCACTCTGATTTTACAGAATCACTATTAGTAACAGATAGGATAGCACTAGCCGGCATTTGGAAATATTTGTTGCGAGATGAAGATGCACCTTTAACATTGAGCCATCCAAATTGCATTGCGATCAATACGCACACAAAAATGAAGCCTATAAAGGCAAATATATACAAAAAAACAGTATAAATAATGTTTAGTACTTTCTTACTTTTATCCATATTATTTTTTGCTAATTATAGTTTTTTTGTAAGTCTCGAGATGGTTCAGTGCTTCTCCTGTACCATTGGCAACACAAAATAGTGGCTCATCTGCAAGACGAGCTTTTACTCCAGTTTTTCTATATACCAATTCACCTAGATTGCGTAATGAAGAAGTACCTCCAGTCATGATGATACCCTCGTCTATGATATCTGCTGCGAGCTCCGGTGGAGTCTCGGATAATACGCTCTTGATAGCTCCGATCATAGTCTTGAGCTCTTTGTCTATGGCATGCACTATCTCATTTGTAGAAATCTGTGCAGTACGAGGCAACCCTTGGATAAAGTCGCGCCCTTTGATAGTGATAGTGAGTTCTTCTTCCAGTGGTACAGCTGCACCAATCTTTATCTTGATCTGCTCGGCAGTTCTGTCTCCTATCGCTAGGTTAAAAGTTTTTTTGATGTAATCAGCTATCGCTAGGTCGATCTTGTCCCCTGCACATTTTACAGAAGTAGAAGCCACGATTCCTCCGAGTGCAATCACAGCCACATCGGTAGTACCACCACCGATATCCATGATCATATGCCCTTTTGATTCATGTATAGGTACACCAGCACCGATAGCAGCGAGAATAGGCTCCTTTACTACATACGCATTGCGAGCTCCTGCACGGACTGCTGCCTCTACTACGGCACGGCGCTCTGTAGATGTGATACCTGCAGGTACAGATACCATCACATCGGGCTTTATTAGGTTGTATTTACCGAGAGCTTTTGTGATGAAGTATCGTAGCATTGCCTCGGTCACACGATAGTCAGCGATGACACCGTCCTTCATAGGGCGATATACGATAATATTTTCAGGAGTTTTACCGATCATCTCCTTTGCTTCAAGGCCGATAGCCAGAATAGTGTTGTCCTGTTCAGATACAGCGACGACGGATGGCTCATTTAGGACGATACCTTTACCAGGCAAATACACGAGAGTATTCGCTGTGCCGAGATCTATTCCTAATTTCTTGTTGAATATTGCCATTTGTGTGCCGATTATAGCATAAAAATAGATAAATAAAACCTGTATGTTAAAATATAAATATGGATAAAATAAACATCTATATTGATGGAAATAATTTATACAGATCAGCTAAAGAACTTAATTTTGAAATAGATTACAAGAAATTTAGAGGATGGCTGAATCAAAAATATAAATCTAAAAACATATACTTGTTTATTGGACTCGTCCCTAGTCGTGTAAAATTCTACGAACACCTGCAAGAATGTGGATTCATTCTAATTTTCAAACAAACAGTATCTGTAGGCGGAGTTGTTAAAGGAAATTGTGATGCAGAATTAGTACTTAAAGCTGTTTCTGATTTTTATACAAATGCAACAAATTCTTTTATTTTAATAACTGGTGATGGAGACTTTGGGTGTCTAGTTGAATTCTTGCAAAAGAATAATGTTATTAATTGCATTATTGCTCCCGATGAGAAAAAATGCTCAATATTATTGAAAAATAAAAATACTGAAGTAACATTTTTAAATCAACATTATCATAAGTTTTCTAGCTTAAAATAAAAAAGCCCCCGATGCAGACGGATCTGCATAAGGGTCTCTTTCGTAGTGATAAGTGTATTATAACAAACTAACCTAAAGTATGCAATAGCATACAGAACAAAAACCAGCTAGGCAGAATATATCTGACTAACTGGTAATATTTTAGCAATCAATCAACCTTACTGAAGAGACCCTCGACAGTATTTAAAACACAACCTACAGTATTTCCGTAAGATTTAATGTCGTTCTTTGTCATAATAACAAAAAATGGCCTTTCACCCCTTTTAATTTTATTAGCCCCATCAACAGGAATAATAGTTACATACTCGCTGCTCGCATTCTTTGGAACGGAAGCCAAAATTTTATATCTACCTTTTGGCAAATAATCAAATTCCTGATAGGCGGATTTTCTAAAAGAAAAATACAAGATAGCAAAAGATGCTGCACCAGCAGCTACACAGATTAAGCAATAAATAATTTCCATAATCATTAAAATTAAAAGTTAGACATTTTTACCCAGAATATAACTAAAATATAACTGTGTCAATATTCCCAAGGAGTCTCCTTGGGGAAATTACAAGACTCTAAAATATGCTAGGATGTAGGTATGTATCACGTACGAAATGTGCTGTTTAATTTTAAACGATAAATTGATTATGCAAATACTGAGTCGAAGCTATTACAAGGTTATTAAAATACGGAAATCTAAAGATTTCCTATTTCGTACGTGATGTACATACTGACAGTTATTCCGATCGACAAAGGTATCAAAAAAGAATACCTTACTTATTTTTCCGCCCAAGAAATCAAGCTGGGTACTCTTGTCGTCGTCCCTGTACGATCTCGCGAGATCGATGCATTAGTCATCGGTATTGAGCCCGCAGAAAATCTAAAACAAGAACTCAAAGACGCAAAATTCCAATTAAAGAAAATAATAAAAGTTCGTGGGGCTGCACCATTTGGCGATGCTTTTTTTGAAAGTTGCCTACGGTTGCGAGAATACACACTAGGTAGTACGGGCGCGATCATAGATACGATGCTCCCTAGTGCATTCCTAGATAAAAATATTATTTTAGAAAAAAATAAAGAAGAGATTGAAGATGCAGAGAGCGCAAAATCAGCATCAACAGAAAACACAGCAGACATAAAACAGGAAAAACTTATATTCCAGGCTACTTGGGTGGATCGTATCGGATGGTACAGGACACTGATACGTGAATCTTTTTCTAAAAAGGAATCAGTATTTATATGTGTACCGACCAGATATGACACAGAGAAATTCAAAAACATGTTATCCAAGGGCATCGAACACTATGTATATACCTTCTCCCATGACATGAACAAGAAGACAATGGTGACAAATTACAATAAGTGCAAAGAGGAAAAGCATCCTATTCTTATAATAGGTACAGGGATGTTCCTCTCTATTCCACGAACAGATATCAAGACTATCATCCTCGAACACGAGAGTTCCGACTCATACAAACAATTCGTCAGACCATTTATCGACACTCGTACATTTGTAGAGATATATGCCTCGATAAACAAATCAAAATTAATCCTGGGTGATACGATACTTCGCCCCGAGACACTATACAGACATCAACAAGCAGAATTCGCAGAGGTGGCTCCCCCACTATTCAGATTTACCAATGCAGAAAAACAAGTAATCATCGATATGAAAAATGAGACGGACGAGCTCGGCAAAAAGAGTTTTTCTGTATTGTCTAGCGATGTAAAAAAGATGATCGAGTACTGTCACGAGTACGGTGAATCTGTATTTCTTTTTTCTGTGCGCAAGGGTCTTGCCGGAGTCACAGTGTGTAATGATTGCGGACACACACTACTCTGCCCAAATTGTACTTCACCTGTAGTCCTATATGGGAACAAGCAGAGATCAGCCACCAAAGACGAGGGTGGTCGTGTATTCATGTGCAATAAATGCGGTTATAAAGAAAAGACCGAGACTAGATGCCCAATATGTACTAGCTGGAATCTAAATCCACTAGGAATAGGTACGGACCGGGTCTATGCAGAAGTAAAAAAATATTTCCCAGACATAAATGTAGTACAGATAGACAAGGAGACTACTAGCACCGACACCGAAGCTCGCGCAGCTATCGCATCTTTCTATAAAGAAAAAGGAAGTATCCTAATCGGCACAGAGATGGCATTTTCATATCTCAAAGACGACGTATATGCGAGTGCTATCATATCCGTGGACGGACTATTCTCCATACCGAGTTTCAACATGAATCAAAAGATACTGCATATCATCGAAAAACTCCAGGCCATCACAATCAACGGCATCCTAATCCAAACTAGAATGGCGGAAAATAAAGTATTACGAAATATATTGTCTGGGAATGTACTCCCTCTGTATAGAGAAGACCTCGAGGAGAGAAAAATGTTCGGATATCCACCATTTAAAAAACTAATAAAGATAACATTCACAGGGACCGCAGCTCAGGGTGAAAAAGCTCGTGAATATATAAATAAAACCCTCGGAGCCTATGACCCACAGATCTTTTCAGCTTTTGTCGGCAAGGTCCGAGGTGAATACGTGACCAATACTGTGATAAAGATAGACCCAAAGCTTTGGCCAGTACCACTGAACAAAGATACCCAGGCAGATAGTGACCTATACAAGAGACTCCGGGCTGTTTCTAGTACTTTTACCCTCAATATAGAGCCCGAGGACTTGCTGTAAAAGTTAATATGTGATATATTCTCCAAATATGATTACAGTTGTAGAAGTAAAGAAAAATGCAAATGAGAGTAGTACAAACCTCATCCGTCGCTTCACTCGCAAAGTGCAAGAGACTGGAATAATACAAAAGGTTAAAGGCAATCGTTACAACGAGCGCAAAATCTCAAAACTTGCAACAAAAGAAGGAACACTAAAGCGCCTAGCCCGCCGCAAAGAGCATGAAAAGCTCGTAAAGCTCGGCAAGGTAGTAAAGATCGTTCGTGGACGTCGTCGCTAATTATGCAAGACAATAAGTTTGAATTTAAAAACAAAACAAAAGGCAAGCTACCAAGCTTGCCTTTTGTGGCGATGAAGGACCGTATCTGCGGAGAGGATTTTGAACTCTCTGTAGTATGCGTGTCTCCAAGTGAGTCTCGCAAGTTAAATAAAAAGTGGCGAGGCAAAGACTACCCGACAAATATTCTCTCATTCCCTCTGTCTGATACATCTGGAGAGATCGTGCTAGAGCTTGAGAAAATCAAAGAAGATGCCCCTCTTTTTGACATGGATTACCCAAATTTTTTGAAGTTTTTAGTTATCCACGGATTCCTACATTTGAAAGGTTTCGAACATGGTAGTACAATGGAGAGAGAAGAAAAAAAATATCTAAAAATATTTAAATAAATCTTCTTTTTCTAAATGGCAAAAAAAATCTCAGTCGGTATAGATATCGGTACACACACTACTCGTGTCACAGTACTAGAACATGTAAATGGCGAAGAATACCCATCATTTTTGGGTATTGGTTCTTCTTCTACTTCTGGGGTAAAGATGGGTTATATCATAAACATAAAACAAGTATCTGATAGTATTCGCCGTGCAGTTCGAAATGCAGAGAAAAACTGCGGAGATATAAAAATCAAAAAAGCTTATGTATCTATCGGTGGCATCAGCCTACTCTCTGTCGCATCTATCGGTAGTGCCATCATTAGTAAAGCTGATGGAGAGATTACAAATCTAGATGTAACAAAAGCTCTCGCAAATAGTGAAGAAAATCTAGACATCCCAAATCGCAAAATAATACAGAGCTACCCACTAGCGTACAAGCTAGACGGCAAGGAGATACACGGTCACCCCGAAGGTATGCGTGGTATCAAGCTCGAAGTAAAAGCTCTGTATATAACTTGTCTAAAGCAAAATATAGAGGACCTGGTCACAGCTTTTGCTGAATCAAATATTGAAATCATAGATATCATACCATCTCAGATAGCTACCGGTATGGCTACATTGTCCGAGAAGCAAAAGATGGCAGGCAGTGCATTGTTAGACATTGGAGCAGAGACAGTATCTATGGCAGTATTTGAAAATAATATGCCGACATCAATGATCACATTCCCCATCGGAGGAATGGATATAACAAAAGATGTAGCCCTTGGTTTCCGTATAGACTTAGAAGAAGCAGAGAATGTAAAGATCGGTAGTCTACTGGGGAATTTTCCTAAAAAGAAAATAGACGAGATCGTCGAGGCTCGACTCGGAGATATATTTGAGCTCGTAGAGAATCACCTAAGAAGGATAAAGAAGAATGGCCTACTCCCAGCTGGTGTGATAATAGTCGGAGGTGGATCGTACATACAGAGAATCGATGAGATAGCAAAAAGAGACCTAAGATTGCCATCTCGTATAGGACCAACAGATATATCTATCAATTCAAAATACAAAGTAAAAGATGCATCATGGTATACATCTCTAGGGCTAGCACTCTACTCAAAAAACAATAATTTCAACGAAGAATTGAACCCTCTTCAAGGAAATATAAAACAAGTAAAAGGATTTTTTAAATCAATTTTATCTCAACTTTTACCATAAAAAAGCAAACTGTCAAAAGTTTGCTTTTTATGTTATCCCTGATACTATAGTAGGTACTAGTAGTGTCTTCCGGTGTCCAGGAGCACATACAGAAATTCATACATTATAAACATTATTTTATATTTAAATGGCTAAAATAAATCCAGAAGTAGAATCATTTGCTCGTATCAAGGTCATCGGAGTCGGTGGTTCAGGTAAAAATGCACTTAACCACATGATCAACTCAAAAGTTAAAGGTGTTGAATTCATCGTGATGAACACTGATACTCAAGATCTCCATAATTCTCTTGCAGAGAAAAAAGTTCACCTTGGGAAAAACCTTACAAAAGGTCTAGGTGCTGGTATGAATCCAGAAGTGGGTCGTCGTGCAGCAGAAGAAACAAAAGCTGAAATCCAAGATGTAATCAAAGGTGCAGATATGGTATTCATCGCTGGTGGTATGGGTGGAGGTACTGGAACAGGTGCTGCTCCTATAGTAGCCCAAGCTGCAAAAGAGCAAGGGATACTAA
The DNA here is from genome assembly GCA_041674285.1 of Minisyncoccota bacterium. Lineage (GTDB taxonomy): Bacteria > Patescibacteriota > Minisyncoccia > Phycocordibacterales > UBA9973 > UBA8515. The sequence continues at coordinate 130,522 of JBAYVZ010000001.1, read as the reverse complement.
CTGTAGCCGTAGTCACAAAGCCATTCTCATTCGAAGGAAACCAGAGAATGAAATTAGCAGAGATGGGTCTAGCTGAGCTTGAAAAAGAAGTGGATGCAATTCTAGTGATTCCAAATGACAGACTGCTCGTAATATCAGGCAAGGACGTAGGATTTAGACAAGCCTTTGCAATGTGTGATGAAGTACTAAAACAAGCTGTAGAGGGCATCTCAGAGCTCATTACGACCCCTGGTACTATCAATGTGGACTTTGCTGATATCAAGGCAGTCATGTCAGATGCTGGATCAGCCCTCATGGGTGTAGGTATAGCGGCAGGTGAAGGACGTTCTGAAAAGGCAGCTCTCCAAGCTATCAATTCCCACTACTTGATCTATCTATTTCTGGTGCTCATGGTGTACTATTTGCAATCTCTGGTGGAGACGATCTAACTATCCATGAGATCCAAGAAGCAGCCAAGATCATCACAGAATCTATCGACAAGGACGCAAAAGTTATCTTTGGAACAATCAAGGACGAGAAGCTAAAGAAAGGAGAAATGAAAGTCACAGTTATTGCTACTGGCTTCCCTACTGATATGCCAAAGCGCTCACTATTCTCTTCTTCAAGAGATCACAATACGACTGAGCAACCAGCAATACAGTCAGCACAAAAAGAAGATATATTCTCTATAATTAAGAAGCCAGAACCTGTAATCAAAGAAGCAGCAAAGGAGCCAGAGACTGCATACTTCAAAAAACCAGAACCTGTAAAAATCGAAGATGACGACATGTTTATCGATGACACAGCAAATGATGATTGGAGTACAGTTCCAGCATTTCTACGTAGAAAGAAGTAGAATTAGGTACTAGTTTCTAGTGACTAGATTCTAGTAAAAATCACCCATTATGGGTGATTTTTGTTTTATGTATAAATATATTATAATCTAACTACAAAATGTTAATTTTGTAGTTATTTTTAATTCAACTAGTCGCTAGAACCTAGCTCCTAGAACCTAATCCTATGTACGATTTAATCATTATCGGTGGAGGGCCAGCTGCAGCAGCAGGTGCCGTATACGCCGCAAGAAAACAACTTAAAAGCATACTTATCACACCAGAATTTGGAGGTCAGTCTACAGTATCCGAGACTATCTACAACTGGATAGGCACACCAGAGATAGGTGGAGCTGAACTAGGGGCAAACCTTAAAAAGCATATTATGTATTACAAGGGTCCATTCCTAGATATCGTAGAGGGAGAGAAAGCAGTAGGAATAGTCAAGAATGAAAAAGGTTTTACTATCAAGAGTGACGACGGCAAAGAATACAATGCACTCACAGTACTCATAACTACGGGATCAGGCAGGAGAAAGCTCGAAGCAATGAATGCAGATGTATATGAAAACAAAGGCATCACATATTGCGCATCTTGTGACGGCCCACTATTCTCTGGCATGGATGTAGTAGTGATAGGTGGAGGCAATGCCGGATTCGAGAGTGCGGCTCAGCTACTGGCATACTGCAAGAGTGTCACCCTCATCAATCGTAGTGAGACATTTCGTGCAGACGAGATAACAGTAGAAAAAGTACTAGCAAATCCAAATATGAAGGTTATCAAAAATGCTGTAACTACTAGAGTAGATGGTGAGCAATTCGTATCGACACTGACATACAGAGATACGAGTACAAATGAAGAGCATTCTATCCCCGCTTCTGGAATATTTGTAGAGATAGGCCAGATACCAAACACAGATTTTGTAAAAGGAGTAGTACCGCTAGACGAGATAAACAAGATCATAGTAGATCCTATGACCCAAGCATCCCAAGTCCCGGGAGTATGGGCAGCCGGAGATTGTACAAATGGTAAATACCACCAGAACAATATAGCAACAGGAGATGCAGTCAAAGCCCTAGAAGACATATATATGTGGATTCAGAGAAATAAATAATAAAATAAAAAAACAGCTAGGTCTTGCCTAGCTGGTTTTTTATTTAGAATATTTTCTCTAGTTGTTCTAACTGCTCTTTTGTATTTACACCCAGAGCCTCTTTGGGATCTATCTGTATAGTGGTGATATCTTTATCTAATTCACAAGCCAGAGCGATCAAATCCGTCAGATAGTATTCACCTTGGGCATTGTTATTCTTCAACCCTTGCAGTTTCTCCCACATCCATGGGGCTTTGAATACTAGATAGCATGGATTGATCTCTGTGATTTTCTTTTCTTCTTCTGTAGCATCTTTCATCTCTACAGTACGTAGTAGCTTGCCATCCTCATCGCGTATCACGCGACTAAAATTTGAAAATCCAGCACGCCAATCATCGAAATCATCCACTTTTACTGTAGCCATAGATAGTATAGTATCGTCTTTTATATGCTCATCTGCTAGTTTTTTTATCGTCTCCGCACTCACTAGTGGCTGATCTGCATATAGTATGAGCACATTCTCTGCATCGCCAGAAGCCTCTTTTGCACACATGACAGCATGCCCTGTGCCTAGCTGCTCGGTCTGAACTACATATGCATAACTATCACCCAGAGTATCTCTGACCTGGTCACCCTTCTGTCCTATTACTAGTATTGGTGATGGGCATACACCAGAGGATGCGACAGAATCTAAAACATATTTGATAAATGGCTTACCGTGTAGCGATGTCAGAGCCTTTGGTATATCAGATTGCATTCTCTTACCATGGCCTGCCGCTAAAATAATAACTTGTGTTTTCATAAAATAAATTTAAAAAAATAAATGTGAACAATACAGGAATGTCGATTCTTACAGAATCAGTACACCTTTTCCATTCGTAAACTCATAAGGAAAAGCTTTTCGCCTCCCGTACGCAAGTAAAGTAGTTTACTTGCTATCGCTTACTTTGTGCGCGATACAGGAGTCGAACCTGTGACATCGTCAACGTCAATGACGCGCTCTACCAACTGAGCTAACCGCGCATGTATTTACTTGTTATCTACCAAGACAGCATAACCGCGCATGTATTTACTTGTTATCTACCAAGACAGCTAACCGCGCAAACGACTTTAAACTCTAAACAATATCAAGCAAACGTTAAAAACCTATTTGGGGATTATAGCATATAGACATTATAAATTCTACCTACAAAAAAGCACATGCCGAGTATCTCGTCATGCGCTTTTTCAATTTCTAATCAAGAGAAAATTCCATGCTCTATCCGCTTGGCTTCAATTTCCTTCCTTTTCTTTTCCTGGTCATCATCCTTATGGCTTTTTAAATAAAGAATGGTTACAGTAAAAAATGAAGTAACCCAAATGACTGAGTTAATCAGGATTCCAGGGTGGATATTAAATGAGAGCAACAAGCTTTTAAAGAGCACTCCGAGTGATAAGATAGCCGAAATAAACCAAATAAAGTCAAAAAATTCTGAGAAAGCTTCTTTCTTTTTACTCGGAAGAACAACCTTGCTCATCAAGAAAAATAACAAGGCCGGGAGAAAGATGTAAGCAGAGGCATTCAGGAATTCCATGGTGAATCCACTATTGAATTTAATGTGGAATTTGTAAATCTCGTGGCAGAACAATATCGCAAGCCCTACGAGGATCGAAGTTTTTGAATTTTTCATGGCAAACAGATTTTGTAGATTTTTCTTTAAAATACTATATTTGAGGTATTTAGTCAAAGCATATTACAAAACATCTATATAAATTTGTCTTTTTTTCTAAAAATTGCTATACTCATTCTATGTTTTTTGGCCCTATCGTCTAACGGTTAGGACGCCGGCTTTTCAAGCCGTTAATCCGGGTTCGATTCCCGGTAGGGTCACATTTAGAAAAATGTCTCGCAAAAGAGAGCTTTTTTCTTGTGTAACCCTAAGCATGCGACCTGCGTCACATGCGTCCGGGAAAGGATACTGCAGGTCCTGGTGCATCCAACCTTTTATCAATGCTATAATATACCCATGGAAATATCTTACCCATACCCAGCAAATCATTTTGAAGCAGAAGATTTCGGTTTTATATTAATTGATGACAAAAATAATATAGCATCCATAAAGTACAGAGATGAAATTGGACGTATGTATCCATTGCCAGGTGGTGGTGTAGAAGATGGAGAGGAATGGATAGATGGACTTATCCGTGAAGCAAAGGAAGAAGTAGGATGCAACATCACAGATATCAAGCCCGTAGGCAGCTTTGGCTCATACGACAACCCAACAATGAGATGTTTTAAAAGTATTATTTGTACAGCCAAATTACAAGGTGAACCGGTGGCTCCAGCACCAACAGAGGATTATGAGCAGGGGTCTGAACTAGTTTGGAAAACAGCAGATGAATTGATAAAGAAAATAGAAGATCTTGCAGATCCAGAAGATAGCAATAGAGATGACAGGTCTCGTTTTACTTTGGAAATTCTCAAAAAAACTCTAAATAATTAATACTACAAAGAGATTAAATATTACTTAATTAAACCAAATTAAACGCATTTTAATTAAACAAAAAAACTTACAACTTTGCGCGATAGCGTAAGTTTGTAAGTTTTATAGTTAAATAGCATATGTAAATCTATGGCCCAAAAATTATACAAAAAACTGGAACAACAAATATTATTAATAAGCAAATAAACGTCTATAAAATTAAAAATCCCTTTCGAAAGAAAAGGATTTTTGTTTTCGGCAGGAGGAAGGCGTTAATTTTTGTTTTCTTCTTTACATCTAAGAAGGCGGACCAAAATGTCGTAGTTTTTGAGGAGCAAATCTGTTAGTTCAAGATATTTAGTCTGTAGATTCATGAACCGGTCAAGTAAAATCTCTTTTTCTGATGAGACCTTTTCCATTTGACTTATAATAAGATGTGATCTCTCTTCCGACATCGCCATGTAATTCTCGAATTCCAATTCTTGTTCTTTCGAAACCGAGGCACCCTCATAAATACTCACCGCGGAATCCGGATTCAATTTCCGGAATTCAAGATATAGACTGTCAAACTCATGTTGTTCTAAGCTAATAAATTGCTCCACGATCATTACCATCCCAGAAACCTCTTCTCGAGCAGTAATGGCATCATCAATGATTTTTTGAACGAGAACCAAAGAATCAACACTCCCACCTGCGATACTACTATTTTTACTCATTTTTTGTTGTGCGGTAGAGTTAACCGTTGTCGCTAACATCATGATGATGATTGCAACTACTAAAAGCATTGGCTTTTTCATGTTGTTGTATGTTTTATATTGGTTTGTTTGCCAGAAGTGATAATTATATATCCGCTCTAGTAAACAAACCAAAATCCCTGCCATTTCAAAGAACTAACCTTATTTACATATTATACTCTTTTTCAACTTTTTTGTCAAGCACATCTAGCTCATGTTTTAAGGGTATAATGACCAAACAAAATAAAAACCACCTTTCGGTGGTTTTTAAGTTAGGTTATTTAGGAGAGCTCATAGCTACCCAGTAGTGGTAGGTCTCACCGACTTTCCAATTTTTCTCATACAGGATACCTCCATTATAAACACTGTCCAGATTGGTCACATTTTTTTCTTTGGCAACCATAATACGAGCATTCATGATAGTTTGTTCTTTTGCAGATTGTTCAGAGTTAGATAACCCAGAAGCTACGACCTTGTAATTCTTGCTATCTGTCTTGTAGGCATCTTTCATATCTTGAACAATCTTTGCGACACCTGCATCTAAAGATGGCAGATTACTCTCGTTCTTGATCTCAGGCAGACCACCAGTAGAACCACCTGTTCCGACACCGCTTGAGGTACCTGAAGTAGATTTTGTTGAAACAGAGTTTGGATCTATATATATGGTCTTATTTAGGTCTTTCTTTGTTGTTATGTTTGTATCTACCCAAGAGGTATCTACTGGTTTTTCAAATTTATTATTTACCGGAGTAAATATTGATTTATCTATTATCGAGTCACCAATATTGTTAAAACCAGAGCCGTCCCTCGGTGCGATATTTACTTCTCCTGTGTCTGTAATCTTTATATGATTCTCTCCCAGTGAGTTTAGAATCACACGCATAATACCAAAAACCGACATCATGATAAAAATACCAATAATCCCATAGAGCATATGGGATTTACTGGTAGTCCTCAACTCCTCGTCATCCGGAGAAATGAGATACTGAACTACGCCATACAGAAAGTAAACTATGGCAGCAGAGAACATCAGTATTATAATAGGGTTAATAATAACCCTATTAATGCTCTGCATCAATGTCGCCACACTCGCCTCTGCTACTGGTATAAGTTCAAAAAACATATATTTATTTTATTAGCAAGGATTTCCAGATGTTGGGATACAAGGAAGCTGGTTGTTAGCTGAGAAGCTAGTTGATCCGACTCCAAATGTATTTGTGATGATACCGATGATACCCCAGAAAGCTACGATCACGAATAGACCGATAAGACCTTGGATGATACTTGTACGAGCCTTTTCTTTTGCCTCGTCATTACCTGAGATTGTGTACTGGATAACTCCCCAGATAAAGTAAACTACAGCAAACGCAATAAGAACAGGGATAACCAAATTCAAAAGTCTTCCAATTGTTGCGATTATTGAATAAGCATCAACAGACGCAGCAGAAACAAAAACAGGGAGCAGTGACAAAACCAAACTTGATGAAATAATTTTTTTCATGTTTTATTTTTAAATAATAATTAACGACTAAACCCTAATAATGATACTTATATTATATCACAAAATGATATACAATACGCAAGTTTTTATTTTGTATATACCTGAGGAACGATCAGCTTATTATTGATCCCTAAAGTAGAAGAGAATACCCCTACTAGCCCCCAGATAGATACCATCACGAATAACCCAATCAATCCCCATATCATATAAGATTTACCTGCACTACGCTTCTCTTCATTATCAGGATTTATAAAATACTGGATGATACCCCATATAAAACCAACAGTAGCGATAGAGAATAGTAGAGGAACCACAGACTTTATCAATATACAGCTCCCTAGATTTATAAAATCTGTAATACTTTTAATTGAATTTGAACATTGCATATATTTTTATTTTAATTATGTTGTGCTTTTAATGTCTGATATTGTACCTTGTATAGCCTGCGCTATGACCCATGATCCTAGTAGCAATGCCGCTCCTATGAGTGTGTACATCAGTGTATTCTTGGCCTCGCCTAGCTTTTCACTATTCCCTCTTGCCATTACAAAAAGAAAACCACTGTATATGATAGCCAATGTCACCACCGGCACACCGATCTGCAGTACAATTTTCAAAGCCTCTTCTATGAACTTTGGGAGTGTATTTATACTACTATCCAGAGGGTTCTTTATCCTCACATCCAGATTCACACCAGCAGGATCAACTGCATGAGAGAAAGCAAAAGGCAAAATCATTAAAACAAGGAGATACGCGACAGTCAAAATCTTTTTATTTCGTAACATGAAAAACGTAATTTTATTCATCTTATTATTTTAAAATTAATTATAATTAAACACAACATTAAATCTCTAGGAATATACCAGTAGCATTGAACCCTAACGATACCATTATCGTTTTCACTACTACCCAAGCTAGCAATGCGACTATATAACCGATAACTAGATTCATGAGTATACTTTTTGCCTGACCAGTCTTCTCAGAGCTACCACCAGATGTAAGATACAGGAATCCCGCATAACACACACCGATAGCGACTAGGGGTGTAGCAATGACAAACAAAAGAAAATTAATAATCTTGTTGATTAGAGTCATCAAATCATCAAAACCACAATTATTCTGAAATACCACTTCGGTTATTCTCTGACCATTTTTGCCTGTACTATACTGAACTACAGGTTCTCCTCGGTTACAGTCCACAGCTAGACCACTCGGACCAGGATTATAATTAATCTCACTATTACCAGATGTTGAACCTGAGTATAAAGGAGTACCCTTTATATCCCCTGGAGTATCAGGATTAGGATTTGACCCTGCCACAACACCTGCGATACCACCGAGACCGATAGACCCAGCACCACCCACAGCAGCTCTAGCAGCAGCCAGGCCAACTGTAGATTTTCCTATTATGTCCTTACCCTCAGTAGTCACAGTAGTATTTGGATTTGATGGTGGGACCGCTTTTATACAGTCATCATCTACACCTGGTAGTGGATACACTGCAGCTGCATAGAAGTGATATTCTTTCTTTTCAGAATCATAGAGAGAAGTATTAGATGTTTCAATTATAAAAGGAGCAAATGAAGGTACAGCAGAAATATCCACACCCACTGCAGTCGCATAGGACTCTCGCATCTTAACAGGCATATTTTGACGTAGCAATTGCTCGCTAGGCCCCTTTAGATGCATCACACCTCTCCAGCATTTTGAATCAGGGTTGTATATATCTGCAAAAGGTGGCTCATCAAAACCGCCAGCAAACGACATCGTAGGTGCTAGCGTTGCTACCAATATAAATATTGCAAGTATTTTTTTCATATATTATTTTTTAATTAATAAGTCCAACTGACTCTGAAGTTTATTCACAGCATCGGCAGAACTTAGTTTATTTGATATTAGATTCTGATATAGATCCCTAAATATTGTATCTGTGATCTTTGTATCTGGATCCAACCATGGGTACAGATAGATTGCTGATTTATAGAAAGTATATATATATGGATCTGTCGGATTTTCATTCAATAAATCCTTCTGTGCTGGTGGGATAGACAATGCCGAAGATATCTCCCTTGCAATATCAGGACTAGACATCAGGCCAGCTACACCCAATGAACCAGCCACATTTGTAGAACGACTACTAGTAGCCAATGCGTAGATTGGACCATTTGTCCTCTTTAGATTTGTACTGCGGGTCTGGAGAACATTTGTTACATCAAAACTAAGATTTGGATTTATGGACTCAATCTCAAAAAGTTCACTCGCGCGACCAATATAAAAAGCCAATTTACCGTTTGTAAACATATCTTTTGAATTCGGGAGAGATCTATTCCATGAATAAGCCTGGTTATTCACATTTGAAAATTCATTAAAGAATCCTATGGCTGTCTCTACTGGCGACAATGTGAACGGAGTCTTGTCATTCACTACCACAGACATAGTCCCATCAGAGCGATCGTTTTGGATAATAGAATCGCCACTACCAATCAAGAGTAGAGTCATTATATCTTTTGCATTATTAATATTATCAAAACCACCCAATGCAATCATGGATTGAGATACCACACCGTCATTATTCTTTCTTGTCAGTAACGAATTCATCTCAAATAATTCATCCCAATAAACCGGAGGTTTTGCAATGCCTGCATTTGTAAGCAATTCTTTGTTGTAATAAAGAACCAGAGGATCAGCAACTACAGGAAAGGCCAGCACTCCTTCTTTTGCCAAAAAAACGTTAGAACCTTCAATAAAGGTTGAGTTAAATGACTTTTCTGGATAATTTGAATAAGGCATAGGATAAATAAATTTTTTGTTTTTTATCACCATATCTGGAGTTACAAAAAACAAGTCTGGCCCAGAACTAGAAGCCATAGCTTCTAATATATCCTGTTGGTATGTGCCCTTTGGCTTTTGTGCGTACTTAATAATGAGGTCTTGATTTGAAGAATTTATTTCTTCAATAATCTTTGACATAGACAAAGAAGGAAATGTCCCCCATATCACCACATTACCCACAGGAGAATTTGAATTTGAAGATTTTCCTAGAGGTATTAGCCCAGCAAAAACCAAAACACCAAAAACAAAGAAGGCTAAAAAAATAGCAGTAAAAATTGTTTGAAAATTACTCATCCCGTTAGAAACAGATCGCGATCAAGTCGTGATTCTGATTAATTAGATTGTTAATTTTTATATATTGCATAATTTTTATAATAATATTTTTATTTAAATTGCGATCGCGGTTTCTAACGGGACTCATATATAAATATTATACCATAATGATGACTCCCCGCTCCTATATTTTCGATAACTCTAAAACCTCTATCGATAAATAGATGTTCTGCTTTTATCTTGGGCACTACGTACATAGGTGCTGGACCCATACCACCAAAAGAATCTGACCAATCTATGACCAGTACTCGCCCTTTTGGCTTTAAAACTCTTTTAATCTCATCTATCAGGCCTAATTTATCCTCTATCTGGAATAATACATTGGAAGCTATGATTGCATCCATGGATTTATCTGCGAGTTTTGACCCACCCTTTTTCTCTACATCACCGAGAATACACTCTACATTTTGGAGTGGATATTTTTTTACGTCTTCTGTTAGTTTTAGGAATAGAGAGTTCTGTACATCGATGGCATAGACCTTGCCAGTATGACCGACACGATCAGAGATAGCACGTACATACCCACCACTCCCTGCACCAAAATCAGCGACACGCATACCCTCGCGTAGATTAAATTGAGCTACATTACTTTGTGGATTTGCAAACATGTTTTAATTATATCACATATAAAAAAGTCCGAAAGTAAATTCCGGACTTTTTTATATTTAAATTTTACAAACAAGTAATAGATGCTATTGAATCGCCTGCGCGGAGCTTCATGATTGTCACACCTTGAGTCTGGCGTCCAGATGAAGGGATAGATTTCAAATCTACGCGGATCACTTGGCCTTTTTGTGAGACAGCGATGATTTCATTCTCATCACCTACTATCTTTGCCACAATTAGCTTTCCAGTCTTTGTAGTCACTTTTGCAGTCTTGATACCAGATCCTCCACGCTTTTGGACTTTGTATTCCTTGATACCAGTCTTCTTTCCGAGGCCGTGCTCACTGAGAATCAAAAGAGAGCTCTCTTTATCCCCCTTTGCTACACGGTCCACACCGATGACGCTGTCATTCTTGCCTAGCTTGATACCGCGTACACCTGCTGCTGCACGTCCCATCTCGCGGACATCATCTTCTTCGAATCGGATAGATTGACCTTGGGCTGTCGCGAGCATCACACTATCACCCTTTGTGATTGGTAGTACAGATACGAGCTCGTCACCTTTATCAAGAGTGATAGCGATGAGCCCTGAACGGCGCACATCTTTGAATCCCTCTGCAGACACTTTCTTGGCTACACCTTGGGCTGTTACGAGCATCAGACTCTCTACTGTCTTCTTTGTCTCTTTGTCTATCGGTAAAATTGAAGTCACCTTCTCTCCATCATCGAGTGAGATAAAGTTCATGACAGACTTACCCTTTGTAGCACGCTTGCCCTCTGGTATGTCATACATCTTGATCTGGTATGCCTTTCCACGGTTTGTAAAGAATAGTAGGTCACTGTGTGTATTTGCTGATACGAGCATTGTCACAAAGTCTTCATCCTTTGTCTCGATATCGACTACCCCCACACCTCCACGCTTTTGAGCACGGTATTCACCTGGATCAGTACGCTTTACATATCCACCTTTTGTGAATACTAGTACAGATTCTTTTTCTGGGATAAGATCTTCTTCGTTGATAGCCTTTACTCCACCCTTGATGATACGAGTACGGCGCTCGTCTGCATACTTTTCCTTGATAGCAATCAATTCATCAGCGATTACTTTTAGCATTTTCTTTGGAGATGAGAGCAGTGCCTCGAGCTCTTTGATAAGTGCCTGCTTTTCTGCAAGTTCCAATTCTACATTCTTTCTCTCGAGTCCTGCTAGCTTTTGCAGACGCATCTCAAGAATAGCTGTAGCCTGCAGATCAGAGAATTTGAATTCCTTCATCAAATTTACCTTTGCTGTAGCTGTATCCTTTGAAGCACGGATCACAGAGATTACTTTGTCGATATGGTCGAGAGCTTTTTTCAAGCCGAGCAATATATGCTCGCGTTCTTTTGCCTTACGTAGGTCGTATTCTGTGCGACGCTTTACCACAACCTGCCTGTGAGTTATGAATTCAGAGAGCAGACTCTTGAGTGACAATGTCTGAGGTACACCATCTACTAGGGCCACGATGTTAAAATTGAAAGACTGCTCGAGCTGTGTATGCTTGTAGATATAGTTCAGTACTTTTTGTGGGTGAACACCTGATTTTAGATCAATAGCGATACGGATATCTTTTGCTGATTCATCACGTAGGCCTTTGATACCTTCTAGCTTTTTCTCTTGCACTAGGGCCGCTATAGCCTCAATAAGAGCTGATTTATTCACACGGTACGGGATAGATGTGATGATGATCTGAAATGTGCCACTCTTTTGCTCTACTATCTCTGCCTCGCCACGAGTCACTACTCCACCACGTCCAGTAGAATATGCATGTAGCATATCTGCCTGACCGTATACGATACCACCGATTGGAAAGTCTGGACCCTTGATATGCTTCATCAGATCCTCCGTAGTTGCGTCCTTATTATCAATTAGCTCGATTGTAGCGTCTACTACCTCACCTAGATTGTGTGGTGGGATATTTGTAGCCATACCCACAGCGATACCTAGAGTACCGTTTAGCAATAGTGATGGGACAGCAGTAGGTAGCACGATAGGCTCCTTGCGAGTCTGGTCGTAGTTTGGTCGAAAATCTACTGTTTCTTTTTCTAGATCAAGGAGAAGGACTGATGAGATCTTTGCCATTTTTGCCTCTGTATAACGCATAGCAGCTGCATTGTCCCCGTCGATAGAACCAAAGTTACCCTGCCCGAATATCAGAGGATAACGATAAGAGAAATCCTGAGCCATACCCACCATAGAATCATAAACAGCCACATCTCCGTGTGGGTGGTACTTTCCGAGCACGTCTCCGACTACTGCAGCAGACTTACGAAAACGAGAAGAATGGGTCAATCCCATCTCATTCATAGCGTATAGGATACGACGGTGAACTGGCTTTAATCCATCACGCACATCAGGTAGAGCGCGATCTGTGATCACAGACATGGCATAGTCGATAAATGAGTCTTTCATCTCACGACTAATATTTACAGAGACTACGTTTACATGCTCTTTTACTATTTCATTGTTTTCTTCTTTTTTTGCCATTGTATTATTGGTTATCTATTACTGTAAGTGGTATCATCTTCTGATTCTCAACCGGAATCACGTCTTTTATCTCTTCTTTATCTTTTGTGAATGGGTCAACTGCGCTTGCTTTTACATTTGTATAAGTATCCTTTATTGTATTTGCGAACAGTGCAAATGGCTTAACATCTTCACTTAGACCAACCTCGGGACTCGCAGAAGATTTAAAAAATGTATTGGTCAGACTATAAACCCACACTCCACCTACGACAGTCATAAAGATAGCAATAAAGAAAAACATATACTGTTTCCTTATTTCTTCTGGCTTTGAGCGCAATTTATAGATATAATCTTTCATCCCGTTAGAGATAGGTAATGTTTACATTACCGTATCTTATTAATGTTTAGTAAAAAAATACGACTTAATTTAATATTCATCCCACTTTAAAAATAAAACAAACACATCTCTAACGGGATTCATATCCTTATTGTATATTAATAATCCAGAACGACAATCTCGCCCTCTCGTCCAGCGAGCTCTTTTGCTTTGATGGTTAGCTTTTCTATTGACTTTGTATTTTCCTGACCTCCTTCTTTTAAGAACGCCTTTAGTGATTTTTCGTCATAGCCCATTGGAATTATAATCTTGGACTCCATAGAGAGAGCCATTTTGTATGCCTCGGCTACCTCCAGCGTATCTCCGCCTCCGATTGGAACAAAAAGAATATCAGGAGATTCAAATTCTGCCTTTACTGGAGATGTCATAGCTCCACTAGCCACAGGACCCAGTATTCCAAGAGTTATACCTTCGATAGACATAGAATAGATAGTATTCACATATTTTTTACCACCGATACTAGCCTCGGTACCCACACCCTTTATAAAAATACCCCTTATTTCATAGTCACCAGCACCAGATACAGAAAAAGGAACAGTGTCTCCGTGAGATACAGTGTCAAAGCCATTGTAATCTGGGTGATTTGTAGTAGATAGTGCTATATCTGAACCAAAACGAGATATCTTACCATCCCATTTTGATTCTTTACTAATAGGGTTAAATGCGACGACTAGATCGCCTTGCTGAATTTTAAAAAATTGCTTTCCGAGGTATGTGATAATCATAGGAGTATTATATCAAATATATATAAAAAAAGAAGACCCACCAGATTAAATCTGACAGGTCGAACTTCTTTAGTTTGATTAAACTTTGGCAATAGCCAAACGATTCTGATAACCAGATTCATTGTGAATTCCCAAATGGAACATTGACACTAAATCGATCTCAGGGTTTTTAGGTACAGGTAAGCTAATTAATAATTCTTTTTTCTCTTGTGAATTTGATGAATCTGCAAATGCATATTCATTTTTTAAACAAAAGTTAGAAACCATCAAATGAAGAGATCGCGGAGATCTCATAGGCAATACCAAGATCGCAAAATCAAAATTTTTAGATTTTTCATTTGAATGGAAGATAAATGATTCTAATTTTTTCTTCTGATCAGCCTCATTCAGCTTTAAAAAATGCTGCTTGATGGGTATAACCATTGTAGGTTTTTCATCCACAATACTGAGATACTCCACAGGCAAATCCACAATAAATTTCTCACCATCCACCTGTTTTCCGTTTGACAACGTGCAAATAGAGCTAAGAGGATGATTCATCCTTGATTTAGCTAATAAAATTTTGTTCATTTTTTTCGGGTTTAATTTTCGTATATTATACCACCCATTGCCTACACTAGTCAAGCTTGCAAAAGCCCTTATTTTATGGTATCTTTTACGTATTACTAGCCCAGTATGTGGATATCCCTTGATGGTGCAATTTACTTAACCGCATCAAAAAGACCCATATATTGTGCCGCTGTTCCCTTTTACCATTGGTAAATCACAGGAACGGGCGGTTTTTTAATTTTTAAATTATGAAAAAAGACGAAAAAGAAGTTTTAGACAGTGTTGTAGAACATGCTAAAGCTGAACTCTCAAGTGTCGGCAAGATGCTTGAAAAGACAGAACTTCCACCAGTTGTGGATACTCTAGTCGAGGGTCCAGTGATCATGATCATGAAATCATCTGTATATATCGACCTTGCACCATACGGTACAGGTATCATATATGGACGTGAATTCATCAATGCAAAAGACATCATCAAGAAAGTAAACATTGGTGACGTAGTAAAGGCAAAGGTTGTATCAGCAGGCAATGACGATGGTTACATCGAACTTTCTCTAAAGGAAGCAAAACAAGCTCTAATCTGGAGTGAAGCTGACAAGGCAATCAAGTCAAAGACATTACTTGAAATCACAGTAAAGGAGGCAAACAAGGGTGGACTAATCCTTGAATGGCAGGGTATCGCAGGATTCCTACCAGCATCACAGCTTTCAAGTGAGCACTATCCGAGGGTTGAAGATTCTGACAAGGACAAGATTCTAAAGGAATTGAAGAAGCTCGTAGGCAAGCGCATCAATGTGATCATGATCTCAGCTCTTCCAAAAGAAGGTAAATTAATCTTCTCTGAAAAAGACAACAATCCAGAAGAACGCCAGGCAGTAGTAGGCAAATACACTGTAGGTGATGCTATCGATTGTACAGTAGCTGGTATCGTAGACTTCGGAGTATTCCTAAAGGTAGAAGAGGGTCTAGAAGGTCTAGTACACATCTCTGAGCTTGATTGGGGTCTAGTAGAAGATCCACGTGCCCTATTCAAGATCGGCGACAAGATCAAGGCAAAGATAATCGAAATCAAAGAAGGTAAAATCTCTCTTTCAATCAAAGCTCTAAAAGAAAACCCATGGAAGGAATTCGAGACTACATTGAAGAAGGGTGATATCGTATCTGGAGTAGTAATCAAGTTCAACAAACACGGCGCATTGGTATCTATCAAGCAAGGAGTAGCAGGACTAGTACACAATTCAGGATTTGGATCTGAGGAAAAACTAAAGAAGACACTAGAGATGGGTAAGACATACAATTTCCAAGTGACACTATTTGAACCAAAAGACCAGAGAATGACTCTAGTATTCCTAGACGACAAAAAAGCAACTGCATAATCTATATACATAGACGCATTAAAAAATCCCTCGAACGAAAGTTCTAGGGATTTTTTGATGTTTAGTCAATTATTTTGTTGGTCGATTTTGATCTCTCATCTCTTCGAGTGAATAGAATCCATATGCCCATAAACAATGCTGTACAAAACCGAGCCATCTGTTTATCCTTCCAATCTCAAAATCATTATCATTGATTTGCTTTTCAATTTGATCGAGCATCCAGATACAATGCCTTATATCCTGATCCTTATCGGGCACCGACGTACTATGATATTTTTCTTCAAATTCCAAAGGAAGATAGCCAAATTTTTGAAACTTAGCTCGAGACTTACTGACAACTTCCAATATTTTTTCCTTGGTCATTTCACCTTTTTTTACATAAATATGATCAATAAAATTAAAGATAGACACTAGGAGTAAAGCTGAAAATACAGCAAAAAGTGAAAGGAAAACTGAATCTATCAAATAATCTTTGAATAGAAACAACAACACGAGAATGACCGCAATAATGGTAATTTGTGCGAAGATACTAATTTTTTTAGTTTTCATGAATATAAAATTAAGGGTTTTCTTTTAGACTACAATATATGAAGTTTTTTGTAAATAGCACAAATATACTCAAAAAAACAAAAAACTTACAACTTTGCGCGATAGCGCAAAGTTGTAAGTTTAATATTTTATACTAAATTTTAAATTATTTATTCATAATACTCTTACTTACGAGTATCATACCCCTTTGCTAATCTGAATGTTTTAAAATTATCATTAAGTTTTAAAGATTTTAAATATGCAAGAAATTCATCGGATAATGGAGCTGGACCTACCCAGACACTCCTCTGTATCATCACAAAATGCATAGATACCAACTGCCGACGAAACCAATCTCTCTGCTTCTTATTACCCTCGGGTATGTCATATACAATCAAAAGATCCTTCGGATCTGTACTCGTTTTATTTGTCGAAAATTTTTGAAGGATAGATTTACTTTTTAAAAGAAAATCTCTACCCTTTTTTGTAATAAAGTATGCTCCATTTTTCTCATCTATATACCCCTTTGTTTTGAGACCGGATAATCTTGCAGCCATTGTCTGGTATTTATAATGTTCAAAATCTGGCAAGCCGAACAGGCCAACCCTAAGACCTTTGTATTTTAGTGGCTTTTCTCTTTTTTGATTTGCCAAGTAGGACAATATTTCTGTTTCAATGCTCATAGGTTAATTATTATTAATAATACACCACTGAAACTTACAACTTTGCGCGATAGCGTAAGTTTGTAAGTTTTATTTGCTTAAAATAATTGAAGCTTTTTTGTCTTGTTTGCGGAAGCGGAAGAAATTGATCACAAGTATTGGGATTAGGACTAGGGGGTATAGATTTCGGGCAAACTTGGCTCCACTAGCCTTATCAAAGCACATATAACCAGTACACTCATATGGCAACAAAATAAACACAAAAATAAAAACCAATACAGAAACAAAAATAAAACTTATATACATTTTTCTTTGATAGCGACTTGGCAAAGACGCAACAATTAGTAAGATTGGAATTATATACTCGAAAAGATTTATAAAGGAAAAAGATATCGCAAATCTTAATTTTAAATAACAGTCCCAGTGATCTTCATAACAAAATTTATCTGTATGACTAGCAATGTAATAAAAAAGCAGATAAATAATAACAGATAGAATTAAAGTCCAAATTGTAATTTTTTGCCAATTCATATTTTTATTTTACCTTATACATAAATTTATACAATACAAGAGATATAATAATAGCAATCAGAATTGTATTTAAAATTTTTAACCAAGGGATTTCTATCTCAGACTCCAGGACAGATGCAGACAGATTGGACCCAGAATAGATGTATTCATCAAACACAGACGCAACCTCTTTATTACCTATATCGGAATCTATAATTTCTATTTTAGTATTAGGTATCAAAACTGGATCGCCTTCTATCTGAGTATCTGTCTTATTTAATCTAACTTCAATACCTTCCCTTATCACGACGACACCTCTCTCATCGGGGACAACAGCATTAGATCCATAAGATTTTGAAATCTCTAGATCTGGAATAATCTCGGAGTTCATATTGTCATCATCTTGTACTGGGGACTGTGGATCCTCTGTGGGGATAGATGGCACTATATAGTCCACATTGCCATCACCTTCATTGTCCACCTCCACATCGTCTATAGACCCATCTGGACCTATGTCCGTGGAAATAATAGTATCAGGAGATACAGGGATGCTAGGCACAGTCACGGAGCTCTCTATCGTATCACCAATGACTACATCTTGGCGGATAGTGACACTACCAGAGCTCGTATCCCCACCCGAATTCTCGGCTGGGGTGATATTCACCCTATAACTATCGGATCCTGAATAGCTCAGATATACATAATGATTCCTCCCCATCATAGAATAAAACCCTCCGGGAATCTCTTGGATATACGGTATAAAATCTGTAGTTTCTGGGTCTGACGGTACACCTAGCCTGATACCCATATTGTTGCCATCCTTGTCTGTAATCGATACGTTCTTGTCCATACCTGGTGTTGTATGTATATACATAACTAAATTTTGATTACTTGGAGGTTTTGTCTTAGTCACATAATCTGGTAATACAGAATTATTTCTTAAAATATTTATAATCCATGATCTTGTATAAAGAATGTCAAGTATACGAGCGTGATCAAAAACTTCTTCATTCTCATAACCCATATCTTTATTATATTTATATAAATTTAAATAATAATTATTGCCTGAAATATAATTAGCACTAGGCGTTACTACGGTCTCGTCCCCATCATCAGTAAATACAGGCTCTACGTCTAGATTATTTTCTATCTTGCATTTTTTGCTAAAAATAGAGATAGGTATGCAGTCAGCTCGAGAGAAATATCGCACAGCCTTCAATGTCGGCAAGCCCCAACCTGCGAGCTGGTAGACTTTTGTTTTACTTGGGAAAGTATAATTATCAAGCTGTTCGTGAATATCTACCGAATCATTAAAAATCCCTGGGAATAATATCGCTGGTGTTTCGAGCATGGAGACAGCTGGAGTCGTACGGTCTTTCTTTTTTGCTAATAAGAAATCTACAAAATCTTCATAATTAGATATTTTTTCTCCAAAAATCTTATAAAAATTATTTATCTTATTTAAACTCTGATCAAAGACAACTGGCGAATCCACTACGTTATAAAAATATTTTGAAGTCGGGAGCAATCCATAAGCCCCAGGTAACCTAATCGCAAAATTGCGAGCTACCGATTGCTTCATAATCACACCGGAATACAATTCCTGGTCATAGCCATGCAGGATAGAAGCTACAGCTTTGGGTGTACCGACCTGTGGCGTAGCGACCATGATAACTTTATCTATATAATCCACATAATCATTCAGACCATCAGCTTTCATTTGCTCCAGCTTTACCATTAGAGCTTTTAAAACCAGGCCTCCATTTGAATGAGCTACTAGTGTGATCCTCCCACTTTTTGATGTACCAATCAGGCTCTCTACCTGTTTTACTATATATGAATCTTCGGATCCAAATAATTCATTTTCATAAAAAATATTTCCATTTATATCCACGCTACCATGTTCTACTACATACATAGGGTCATACCTCCAGTCATAAGGAGTCGCCGCCCAATCCGCCATAGTATTTGAACTAACTAGAGCTTCCATATCATTCATAAAAGATTCATAGATGATATCGCTAGTAAAAAATAGAGCACTCTTTTTATCTACAATATCTCTAGTATAGATATTTTCATCTAGGCTAATGCCAAAATTATCCATCATCATATCTGTGATATCACTATTGGTATTCGGCTCCCAGAGTTTATCTTCCACATTACCAATGATTGGCAATGTTTTTTGTTTATACAATCTGCTACCTTGAAAACCAGGAATAAATAGCACGTTGGACATCTCGCTACTGAGTGGGTCATAAGGTAGCCAAGGATAGTAGGATACTCCGTCAGTGGCACTATCACCCAATCCGTAGATATTCAGAGTGTCATGATATGGGCCCGTTTTGCTCCCCCACCAATTTGAGTCCATAATTAGGTCCCCCATATAAATAGCTTCATTGGATACACCAACAATATTCCCATGGATACTATTTTCATGAACTGAAAACGCTTCTCCATATGAAGCTATCCCTATGCCATTATTTTTTATCTCATTATTTGTAATCTCTATATTTTGTAAAGAAAAATTATATACACCGATACCAAAATTTTGAGAATTCTTGATAGTAGAATCTGATATAGACAAAGATGAATCATATATAGATATCCCATTATTCCTATTATCAATAACTGAATCTGTGACATTTAAAGTAGAATCAAAAACATAAACACCACCGGAATCGCTAGATATACCAGATGATTCTATATTCAAAACTGATGAATTATAAACACTAACTACATTCCCGCAAAAAGAAATACAAGATATCGTAGTATTTAATATATTTACAGTATTCCCCTCATAAAGGACCAAGATAGGTGTATTGTCTGGACCAGAGATGGTACTGTCGGAGATGGAGGCGCTACTATGATCAAAAAATGACATACTGGGTATATTTATCCTGGATAAATGACTTCCGTTGGAATTTAAAAAATATATATCCTGATCTGACGTAAAACCATCTACACTCAGATAAGCATCAAAAACAACGAGGCCCTGCTCTGAGTACCGTGAAATTACATTATTTAAAATGCCAGAAACGGACCCAGAATCAAATAATATAAACCTCCAATCACCAAGACTAGGAGAGGTGGCGTCCTCATCAAAATTTGTATCTCCACCGATACTATCATCTAAAATAGAAGTAAAATAAATCTCATCACCCTCAGACCCACGCATATCTACATTGCCTTGGATAATGAGGCTAGATCCTAACTCAAATTTTACAATCGTACCGCTCTCGATAATTAAATTTACTCCACTATCCACATACACATTACCTTGCAGGATATAAGGTCCGTCTCCGTAACTCCACACAGTATCTTCATTTATATCTCCTACTACGACAGTATCTGCAAAAGCAAAACTAGGAAATATTCCTATATTAAAAATAGTTATGAATACAAACACTATTGCGAAATGCAATATGTTTTTCATTATGAATAAATTATAAAATAAAAAATTAATGAGTGCAAACAAAAAAACTTACAACTTTGCGCGATAGCGTAAGCTTGTAAGTTTTTTTGTTTTTAAGCAAGAACGGGTCTTGCTAGGGTTATTTAATTTTAACCTGCTACGAATGTCAGAGCTGTACCCTTTGCACTGGCACGGCCTGTACGGCCGATACGGTGAACATAGGTATCATAAGTCTGAGGTACTTCATAGTTGATCACGTGAGATACATTTGGGATATCTAGTCCTCGAGCTGCGACGTCTGTCGCTACGAGAATACTAAGAGTTCCATCTTTAAATTGTGTCAGTGTTCTCTGTCTCTCGTTGTGACGTTTGTCGCCGTGGATTGATCCTGCACGGAAACCGCGCTTTATCAACTCCACTGAAATCTTTTCTACTGTGTGCTTCATCTCTGCAAAGATTATAACTTTGTCGAATTCTGCTGTAGAAAGGAGATCTTCTAGGACATCCATCTTTTCTGTACCACGTGATATGCGGACGATATCTTGCTCTACGTTCTTTGATGTATCGCGAGTCTTTACCATCACACGCACTGGATCCTTTGTGAATCTCTCTACTAGCTTTTCTACTTCTTTTGGAAGAGTCGCTGAGAAGAGGAAGGCTTGCTTCTGCTCGGGCATAGCACGCAATATCTTTGTCATATCATCTACGAATCCCATGTCTAGCATACGATCAGCCTCATCGAGAACTATATTGTTCACAGTCGAGAGGTTTATTTCTTTTCGATCTACTAGGTCCATGATACGTCCGGGTGTACCGATGATAAAGTCGCAACGTCTTCGTAATGTCTTGATTTGCGGATATATCGGTGCGCCTCCTACGCATACTACAGAGAAGATACTCATACCCTTTACGAATTCAAACAATTCTTTTTCAATCTGAATTGCGAGCTCTCGTGTAGGAGCAAGGATTATCACCTTTTCATTTTTGTTATTCAATATCTTGTTGATAAGTGGGATTAGGAATGCTGCAGTTTTACCTGTACCAGTATTCGCAATACCTACGATATCGCGACCCTCTAGAGCATGAGGAATAGCCTTGTCCTGAATAGGACTCGGATATATGTAATTTTTATTTGCGATAGCTCTCTTTAAAGATTCATCTACTTTAAAATCAGAGAATGTATGAGTCGGTAAGTAAATCTCCTCTTTTTCTGTGATTGTAGCTTTGTTGATAAATCGTGAGAAATCTATCCTCTCGAAATTACCCTTGCCACGGCCACCGGCACGAGATGAACCACCACGTGATCCGCCTCCACCACCTGAGCCACCACGGCCCTTTCTGTTTCCAGAAAAATTGCCACGGCCACCACGGGATCCACCACCACCTGAATAAGGTGCTGATGAGCGAGCTGGACCTCCATGTGAAGGACGGGCTGCACGTGCAGGACTACTACTATTACTATGTGATGATCGAGACGGGCCTCCATGAGAAGATCCACCACGACTACCACTTGATCGGAGCGATGGGCGACTATCGCCACCTACGCTATCAGAGGAAGAACTCCGAGTTCTTCCAGAATTTGGTTTATAAGCCATATATATAATTTTCAGTGCTTCAATACTAATGTTTGCAAAACTATGTTGCAAATTGGGATTGAAACACTAACGCACAAAGGAGTATTTCAACTTCTATAGAATAGCATTTTTTAATAAAAATGTCAAATGTAAAACAAAAAACTCACAGAATGAGCTTTTTGTCATTTCTGTGAGTTGTCTTTTTTTTAAAATGTGATTACATCGTGGTGGTCGTGCCAGGTGACACTAGGATCAATTGTAGCAATAACCATACTCACGATTTTATTAGGGTCAATAATCCCCCCTTGGATTGATTCGTATTTTTCACGAATTTTTTTTGGTGAGACTTTTTTGTACTTGGCTCTCTCACGGATCTGAGTTTCCAATCTTTTACCCTCAAAAGGACCAGGACAAATACAAAAAGCTTTTACATTTACATCCTTGTCTCCGTATTCACCGGAAAGAATTTCCCCATTCAATGTTTTTGTAAAAGCCACCAG
Organism: Minisyncoccota bacterium; assembly: GCA_041674285.1. GTDB lineage: Bacteria > Patescibacteriota > Minisyncoccia > Phycocordibacterales > UBA9973 > UBA8515. Next base: position 107,414 of record JBAYVZ010000001.1, on the reverse strand, counting down.
AGCACTTTTACTTAAACAATAAGGCGTACGTAATGGATACCCAGTCAAACCACCAGTTGATCCGATGTTAATAATCCGGCCATATCCACTCTTCAGCATATATGGCAGTGCGTGTTGAACTAATGAAATTGGAGCCATAACATTCACCTTAAAGGCATCCATAATCTCTTTGGCTGATACATCCAATAAATTCTTTACTGGGCCAAAATCCGCAGCGCAATTAATAACAACAGAAACATCTTCACAATAAATAGAGGCAAGCATATATAAATGGTGAGCCTGTAATAAATCGGCAGGATATGCCACAACTTGAGTATATTCATTTAATTCTTCCACTAAAGACTTTAATTCATTAGAATCTCTGCCTGTAATAATCAAAGAATACTCTTTAGTCGCGAGCTCTCTTGCTAAAAGCTTCCCCAAACCAGAGGTCGCTCCTGTAATCAGTACTTTTTTATTTTTCATGTTTTATATTTTTTCTTTACAATACCTATAAATACAACTTTTGTCAAATAAAAAACAGGCCGTATTTTGTACGGCCTGCTCTCTTTGTTTTTTCTTTTGCCTATTTAAAACAGGCGAGGAATGCTTCTTTGCTAATATTTGTCAGCACTTCACTCCCCTTTTTGTTTTTTGTACGTACAATAAGCTCGCCGTCACCCACCAATCTTGTAAACAAGGCTTCAGGATTACTGAATTTTTGTTTTTCAAGCTGGTCTGCAATCATCCTCAATTGAGCTGAAACATTGTCGCTCGTGTATCCAGATTTTTTAACTGATACTTTTCCTGCGGTTTTTTTAGCTTTTTTTACTGCAACTTTCTTGGTAACTTTTTTGGCAGCAGTTTTCTTTGATGTTCTTTTCTTCGGTGGTACCTTACCAGCATAAACATCACTCCATACAGTCATCTTGCCTTTTTTACGCTTTGAAGAGTAATTAGCTTCAACAAGCAACTTATTGATGTTTTCGGCATCTTCAGTTGACTTACAATTAATCACTAATGAAATTCCATCTGATGCAGGCTCAATCTTCCAATAGTTCTTTGTGGTAATTCCTTTTTCCTTAAATAAAACTAGGATGCCCTTGCGAGCTTCAATTAAATCATTTTTTGCCATGTCGTTGTCTTGGTTTGTGTTGTTTGTTGTTTGATTTGTGTTTTGATTTGTGTTTTGATTTGAAATTGTTGCCTCGGCTTGAGACGTAGGATTGTTTAACTCTTCATTTAAAGGTAATTCAGTTTTTACTTCTTCAGCTTTTTCAATTGTGACAGTTGTGTCTAGCTTGAATTTAGGCTGATTGAAATTAAATTTTTTACCTTTAAATGTAGAAAGATGATCTTCTGGAATCGTAATGCGAAAGGTATTTTTCTCTTCATAATGATTGATGATAAATTTACCTTGTTGCAAGATTTCACTTTTGATTAGAAGAGTTAGATTTGGTGGAACATGATTTGGAAAACAAAGATCCAGTTTTTCTTCGTACTGCCCAGCCAAACTAAATTTGGGGGATAATACAGAAAAATGATTGGTAAAAAAATTGCCAGCCTGTTTTAGTTGGTTGGAAATAGTTTTTTTCTTTAATTCTTCTTCATGTCTCAAAATCTTTTGCTGCTCATGCGGATTAGTTGCTCCCATAGTTAGATATTGTTGATTACAAAGTTTTAAATATTATATATAAAAAATAGAATTTGTCAAATATACCAATATACGAGATATGTTATAATAAAAAAATGAAACAACAAAGATTAGAGCAATTAGCCGACGGTATATTTGCTATCGTCATGACTTTATTAGTCCTAGAGATTAAATTACCAGCAGATTTAAATGTATTGTCTACAGATCCAGAGATCGCTCGATCACTACTGACACTGACAAATCCCCTACTATCATACCTACTAGCATTCACAGTACTATTCTCTTACTGGCGGAGTCATCACTTTATCACATCTGTATTTGCGCAGAATGTAGACACGAGGTTCATAAATATAAATGCCGTATTCCTATTTATCGTTGCCCTACTACCATTCACATCTCACCTACTAGGCCTATACAGCCACTCTGTACTGGTCATCGACATATTCGCTATACACATCGTACTATTGGCCTTAACTACACTATGGATGAGGACATACGCAAAGAATTCACATAATATAGAGAATAGTCACGTTACAAAAAAGGAGCACCGACATGCCCGGGCCCGTATCATGTTCCCTATCGTATCTGCACTCGTGGCCATGGCAGTAGCACCATTGAATACTACCGTAGCACTAGCAATATTTACAATCGGAGTATTCTTTAATATTTCCAGCAGATCAACAAAAATCTTATACCACACATTTGGATTCTTTATTCCAAAGTGGAAAGAATAATTAAAAGTTAAGGTGTCACGTAAAAATAAATACGCGACAAAATTTAAATAAAAAATATGGAAGACGAAGAAGAAGCAAAGAATGATCCGACTTGTATGAGATGCGGGCGAAGAGTCCTAGGTGATGAATGCCAGGCTTGCGGTACACCTATGATACTCGACAAGAAAGACAAAGAAGAGGAAGACGACAATTATAATTGGCGCGAACACAAAAGATAACAATATAAAATCTCCCCTAGGCAAGGCTTAGGGGAGATTTTATATTAACTATTTTATTCTAGTGTGATACCTTTTATCACTACTGCTTCCACTGGTCTATCACCTGCTCCTGTCTTTGTATTCTCGATAGCAGTCACTACGTCCATACCTTTTACAACTTTTCCAAATACTGTGTGCTTTGTATCTAGGAAATTGTTTGCATTTACATTGATAAAGAATTGACTACCATTTGTATTTGGACCAGAGTTTGCCATAGATATCGTACCTACATCATTCTTGTTTGTAGATGTGATCTCATCAGCAAATTTGTATCCTGGACCTCCTGTGCCCCACATGGCTGCCTGTGAGTCATCCTTTGTCAGCGGATCGCCACCTTGAACCATGAATCCCTTTATCACGCGGTGAAACTTTACTCCATCATAAAAACCTTCTTTTGCTAATTTAATAAAATTCTCTACGGTCTTTGGTGTAGCCGTACTAAATTCGATCTCGATAGTACCCTTGTTTGTCTCCATTACTGCTTTCATAAATTTTTTATCTTTATTATCTACTAATTTTATATCAGCCTCTTCTGGGGCCTGCTTTTCCTCTGTCACTTGTGTATTTGAAAATGTTGAACCAGAATTCAAATCATTATTCGAAGCACTCTTTTTAAACATAGAAAAACCAACACCCAAAACCACTAATACAATAACTATACCTATAATTATTTTATTACTCATCCCGTTAGAAGTAGATAATCTTTAGATTATCGTACATAATTTAACTAATAATATCGAATATGTATACTTTTTTAAAATAAACCCCGTAGTCAAAAATAACATGTATGACTTCTAACGGGACTCATGAGTGATATTATATCATTTTTTTAAAAATTCAAAATAAACAAAAAAGTCCCCAGATGGGGACTTTTTTAGGTGAAAAAATTATTTCTTTTTCTTTGCGACAACCTTTTTTGCAGGGGCCTTGAGAGCTGCTTTTGCTGGTGCGGCTTTCTTTGCAGGTGCCTTGGCAGTTGGAGCTGCCTTTTTAGCTTCTACCTTCTTTGCTTCTACTTTTGGAGCAGATACCACAGGGGCAACTTTTACAAAATTAGATTCAACTTTTGGAGTAGCAGTCAATTTTTCGATTGAACTTACTAGACGGTCAAGCTTTGCACTGATCTCTGATAGTTGCTTTGCTGTATTGTCGTTTGCAGGAGCTGCTGGCTTTGAAAATTCAGCGCGTGGAGCACGGTCACCAAATGATGGACGAGCGTCACGATTTCCGAAATCTTTTCTTGGGGCGCGATCACCACCCTCCTTCTTGCCTCCGAAACAGTCAGAACAGTATATTGGCTTGTCGCCTGATGGACGGAAAGGAACTTCACAGTTCTTTTGACATTCATCACATACTGCCTTGTGCATAGATACTGGACCACGGTCGCCACCGCGACCACCACCAAATCCACCACCACGATTACCACCACCAAAACTTTTCTTTTGGAAACCACCACGGTCACCGCCGCGATTACCACCGAAACCACCTCTATTAAAATCTCCCATAAATTTTTTTATTATTACAGTTAAATACCTATTTCGAATAGGTTTTGCGAATATATTGACAATATAGCATTTTTAAGTTAAAAAAGCAAGTGCTGATTCTAATACTTGCGAATAACGGCTTTTACTACGCCGTTGATATGGAGATACTGCTCGGGATAGATAGGCTTGAAATCCCGATTGGCTGGCTCGAGCCAGACTTTGTCCCCCTTCTTTTTAAAATATTTCATTGTGAATTCACCATCTACATCTGCCACTACGATGTCCCCATCGCGAGCCTTGTCTGTACGCTCGACTAGGACCATATCACCGTCTGCAATATGCGCATCGATCATACTTTCGCCGTCTACTTCGAGCATAAAAGTGTTGCCTTTTTTGTTCACTAGATAATTGTCTAGATTCACCGTGTCGTAGGACTGCTCTGCTACATCTGCAGGTAGTCCAGCTTTTACAGAACCGAGGAGTGGAATATCAGAAAAAGATGATTCCGGTACCAAGCGACCCAGATGGTCTTTTGCCACGAGACCAGCCTCGATGAATTTATCTACGAGTCTGGCTACGGCATTCTTGGATTTGAATCCAAAGAGAGACATCATCTCTGTGTATGTCGGCATACGATTTTCTCTTTGGTAGAAAGATAGTAATTTGTTTTTGTATTCGTTGTACATATATCTATTATACTAGAATTTTAGAATCATCGGAAAGAATCTATTGAAGTATGCACGGCGTGAGTGCTGGAGAATTTTGCGACGGAGGAGCTTGTGGTCCTGAGCCTCCTTGTGATACTCCTGCCCAGCGAGGATCTTCATATCGATGCGCTTGTTTATGTTGTTCAACTCTCTCTCTATTAATTTGATGTATTGTTCTTTACTCATATTATTCTTTGCCGACCATTTGGTTTAGGCTGTTACTATTAATTACTTATATTTATATTATATGTGAACGAGCGTTCACAGTCAACTAAAAAACTGTGGATAACTATTAAATAAAAAAATATCTTTCATTTGAAAGATATTTTTTTATTTAATAGGAACTATTTTAGTATTTCTTCTAGTAGTGCATCTAGGCCTGTTCTTTTCTTTGATGAGAAAGGTATCACTTTGTGATCCCCTGCTATTTTTCTGATTGCATTTAGATTGTGATGTAGCTCGGATTGGCTGGCGCGGTCTGTCTTGTTCGCCACGATGATGAAATCTTTGTCATGACTCTCTAGGTGCTCGAGCATGAGGAGATCTTTTTCAGTCATACCGACATTCACATCGACGATCATCACCACCTTCTTCTGGCCATTCACAGAGCTGAATAGATACGAGTCGATGAGCTCGCTGATCTTCTCACGGCCGGCGCCATCTGCACGAGCAAAGCCATATCCAGGTAGGTCGACAAAATAGAACTCTTTGTTCACGAGGAAGATATTTATCTCCTGAGTACGCCCAGGGAATGAACTAGTACGAGATACACCACTAGCTGTGAGAGTATTGATCAATGTAGATTTACCCACATTGGAGCGCCCGATAAAAGCTATCTGAGGTATGCCGTCAGATAGTATCGCATGGTCGTCCACTATGCCTGTGATGAATTTTACTGATGTAATCTTTGCCATACAGACATACTAGCACACAAAACAAAAATACACTCTCTCGAGTGTATTTTTGTTTTGTGTATTATGCGCGTTGCACGTTTACAGCAGCTGGGCCTTTTTCACCGTTTACTACTTCAAAAGTAACTTCGTCACCTTCGCGTAGATCTTCGTATGTGACACCAGATAATTCTTTAGAGTGGAAGAATAGGTCCTTTGTCTCGCCTTCACGAGAGATGAATCCGAATCCTTTTTCTGTAAGAGTTTTGATTATTCCTTTCATATGATTTTTTATGTTATTTTTCTTAGAGCTTCGACTGCGCCTTATGTATCTATATACACAGGTACTATACCACACAATTTATTTAAAAGATAGCAAAATAATGCACCGAAGATTTGCCCATAGATAGATATATCCTAATAATCCTTTAGAGATTTAACACAATCTTTATAATCCGGAATTTGCAGAGAAACAAGATCCCAAAATTTTTTGCCGTGATTCATCTCACTCAAGTGGCATAATTCATGCACGATGATATAGTCCTGGAGTTTTGATGGGAGCAAGACTATCTTGTAATTAAAATTAAGATTCTTTTGCCGTGAGCAGCTACCCCAGCGGGTAGACTGATTGCGAATCGTGACACGCTCTATCTCGAACTTGTAAAATTTATTGAAATGAGCGATTTTCGCATCTACTAGATTGTATGCCTCGTCGCGATACACCTCTAAATCTTTGGCTGAATAGTGTGCGAGTAATTTTGCCGGCTTGCTACCCAGCTTGTTTATCTGCTCCGCGATCCAGTCCTTTTTACTATCTACTACGCCCTCGATATATCGCACAGATACACGCGTAGGCTTTGTCACTAAGATATGACCACCCTGCTGTATACGGAGGCTGATCTTCCTGGATTTAGAATTGGATTTGATTGTATATGGCATATCTACGCCATCTATCGACACGATCTTTTGCATAGACAGTAGTATATCATGCAAATCCTCAGCCCAAGGCAAGGCCTTGGGCTGAGGACATTATACTATATTTAAATATCAACATATTCTACATACTTGACTTTTATACATAAATATGCTATACTATTATCGAACCACTAAATCGGTTAATTATGGAAAAGTACATTGAGACTTCAAAAGGGTTTTTAATTTCCCCTTCCCAAAATCTTGGAGATTATGCATTTATTAGAACAAAAAATGCAGAAGAAATTGAAATGGATACAATCTTTTCGCCGGTAACATTTATTTATGAACCAAAAGAAAAAATTGAAAAAACATTTCAACATCCGAGAGCTAAATTAATTCATAAAAATGAAAATTTAGAAAAAATTATTCAAAAGATTTCAGACTCAATAGACAGAAAAAATGAGTTTGGACAAGATTGTGCTGATATGGAATGGCAAATGTCCATGGTTATACACCACAGAAAATTTTAAAACAAATCGTTCACGCAAGTGAGCAAAAACACCTCGTCAATATATATGATATTGTATGGGGTATTTTTTTACCCAATTAGTGCTAGTTTACCTGCTTTTGAAAGCTTCTTTATCCTAGCCTCCTCTATGGATGCAGATGAGCGGTCTTTGAATTTCCGAGAATACACGAGGGACACAGGCCGACGGGCGCTGGTATACCGGGCACCCACGGGACCCGCATTATGCTCCTCCACTCGCCTCTTTAGATCCGTCGTGATACCAGTGTAGAGTGTGCCGTCGGCACACTCTACTATATATACAAAATATTTTTTACTTTTAATCATTATTCATAAAGTTGTCGATACTACCACCATCGACAACTTTGGACCAACCATTTTGCTCCATCATAGTTTTCGCCATCATAGAGCGATTGCCTGACTCGCAGTATAGCGTGATCTCTGCATCCTTTGGCACATCGGGGAACTTGCCATACATCATATCCATGATGTCGCAATTTATCGCCCCGTCTACATGTCCACTATCATATTCCCCCTTTGTTCTAACATCGATATATATCATATGGGTATTATATCATTTTATTTCAAATTTGACTGTGAATGAATCGCCGTCGAGTAGCCCCTCGCTCTGACGGACAGACTTCTTAATAGCGATCAGATAGCTCTGGGACATATTGTGAGGCAGTAGTGATGTCTCGAATTTTGTCTTGCCTACCTGTGCACTTATGCGTAGCATGCCCTTGCCGTATTTCGCGCGGATCTTTTCATATAGCTTTTTATCCAGAGTCACAAAATGCCAAGCCCCATCCCCAGGCCATCGCCACAATTTTACTTTTTCCGAGAATTTCTTCATAACAAGATTATTATACAATACATAATGCGGGAATTATAAAATCGTGTATACTATGGCTATATGGATACAGAAAATGAAGACGAGGTAATAGTTCGCGATGCGAACGGTACGATACTAGCCCATGGCGACAGTATCACCCTGATAAAAGACTTAAAAATAAAAGGCAGCTCTACTGTGATCAAGAAAGGCACCAAGGCCAAGAATATCCGCCTGACAGATGACGAGGAGCTAGTAGAGTGCAATATTGATGGAATGAAGGGCATCGTACTGCGCACAGAATTCATAAAGAAAGCATAAATAAAATAGCCCGAGGCGTATGCCTCGGGCTATTTTATTTTCTATGTGGACATCCGGCCCAACAGCAGGGCCTGCGCTTGCCAGCGGATAGATCGCCACACACTCGATTGATTCTCTTTTGACGAGTCTCGTCCTTCTTTGCAGATTCTACAAAGCAGATCCACTCATTACGAGCCAACGGCGTGAGATCGCCCCACAGATCCAGAACACCCTTGGTATTGAATATTTTCTCTTTCAAATCTTTTGGAATTTTGTGTAATTTTTCTGGCATATTATTATTTCGTCTGAGACATCAATTCCTCATATACCTTATCTATGGGCATAGATGTGTCTATGGGTATAGCACCCAGATCCATCATCTTATTTTCAAATTTCTCATTTCCACGTATTATCATATTTCTAGCTTCTTCGTCCTTGCCAAAACTATTGTCATTCCTACTATTGATCCTCTGAATAAGTGCACTCGGATGACATCTGAGCAAAAATACTTTATCAAATTTATTTATAAAGTCTTTTTGATTGTCTGCTAACCCTACTACAAAGACAGGACCCTCCATCTCCTCTATCATTTTAAATAGTCTTTCGATATCTAGAGCAGAAGCATTATTCTTGAAAAAATATTTATCCGCACCGGGCTGCCTCTGCACAACCTCTCCAGTTTCTTTATTGACCCATCGAGATAAATCATGATCATCAATATCTATAGCTCTAATATTATTTTGAGTCAGCATTCTAGCTATTGTAGATTTTCCACTGCCCGCCATTCCTGTAATATAATATTTTTTCATATGTTTTTATTATATCAAATAGCACCCTCCTTTTTAAGTAAAGCGTATTTCGCCTCCGGGCCGCCGCGATTGTACGCGCCGACGGTTTTTACACTCAGGGCTCTGTCCCGCGTAGCCAGAGGCGTAGTGGGAACGACACGATGACACGGCACATCCGGCAGGAAATTATTTTTCATAATCGTCCCCACCGCCCGCGCCCCGCGCGGGCTGCCAGCGCGCCTCGCCACCTCGCCATACGTCATAGTCTTTCCGCTCGGAATCTTCCGTACAACATTTAAAACCTTTTGAGTAAAAGTGAGCATATTATTAATTACAGATTTAAGTGATCACCGTCCTTGCTTACCAGTCAGAACCCTAGGGCCTGACTGCAATAATGCTAAAACTATTCTAATAAATTTTTTTTGCCATCCATTACCAGGGAAAGGGACCATTCCCCCTTTTTCTTTATTTAAAATATTCCACCCATCTTCTCTGAGTGCACCTGCTAACTCCTCATAAACATACTTACTAACAAGAATAATTTTTATATTTTTATCTTTAACTAAATTAGTAAGTTCTTTTTTGATTTCAAGTTTATTATCCTTTATTTTTTGTCTTCTTTCTTTGCTAGATAATTTATCAATTGGTTCATATAATGCATCAAGAATAATATAATTTTTATTAACAAATTTATCTAAAATATAAGAGGGTGTAAATTCTTTTGGATTTTCTATATTCAATAGTCTAGCAAACGTATTAATAACAGTCCTATTTGAAGTTTCTATATTATAAAAATATGAATCTGCACTTGGAACAGATTCCAAAATAAAAACCGTGTCAATTTTATTCGGAACATATTCTTTCCTTAAATCTTTATAATAATTTTCTTGTATTTTTTTAAGAATCATCAGAAATATTTAATTATTATTAAAATAATCTCCCCAAAAAGGATTTTTATTAGGAGTATAGCTCTGGGGTCCTAGATATTTAAATTCTCCGTCCTCCCAGACAAAATAATGAGGCCTTAAATCGTAGGCTCCTCTCACTATATCTTCCATAATGTTTAAATAGGAACAACCGTGAATTTCATGCATTTCTTTTATTCTTTCTTTTGAATTTACTACAATCAGGTTACTATCTTTACTATAATCAAGAGAAAAACGATAGTGATGATATGGGAATTCATAAGCTTTACCATTTGATCTGTCGACTATCCATACTGGACCATCCCATCCAGTCATGCCAGTACCCACCACTGTATATTTGCCGTCAAAATCAATTTCATCTTTTAGCTGATAAATTATACTAGTTCTGAATTCTTTAGCTGTCTTACTATAATTTAAATCTAGAGATTTTAGTGTTTCGGGTCTTGAATTTTTGGTCTTGTATTTATCAAAATTAAATTCCAAAGACGACATATCTTTATTAAGATACTTTCTCTGTATTTTATACTCTGGCGAACATTCTCCATCCCTATTCTCAGATATAAGAAAAAATGCAATACCAGCAAACAAAATTGCAAACACAAATAAGCCCAATTGGGTCCTAGAAACACGGGATTTGATTTTATGGAATATATCCTTAATCTTCATATACTCTCATAATATCCCTTTTAAAAAAGGATGCAAATAGCTCAAAAACCCCTCAGACAGGGCTTTGGGTCATGGCTGTATTATTTCTTTAAAAATAATTTCACCTTTCGCTGCTTTTAATAACTGCAATATGTGTATTATATCGCTATGTGATGGAGTTGTGGTTTTATTTAAATCTAGAAATTCAATCATATTCCTAAAGGTGATAATTTTTATATCACAATTAGGTAAGTTTTTCTTGAACAAATAGAAATTTTCAAAATCATCTTTATTGCCTTTATAATCAACAACTGACAAATAAAAAGTAAAGGAGTCTTTGCCTGTTAAAGAATAAACTTTCTTTTTTAACTCCTTGGCTGAGTCTTCGTCTGCTATTTCTCTGAGTCTTTTTCTGAAGGTCCCACCACGAATAATTTTATCTGGATTTGTTTTAAGAGTTTCTAATATTTCTCTTATATTAATCCCAGATTGCCACCCTTTACAACTTACAACCACAAGATCATTACTGAGTGGATGCATAGCTAAAACATCAATATCAGAATTAACTCCTACCCCAGCAGGCTTATATCTTTCATTTCCGACAGTAAAATAACCCAATTTTCTAAAATAATCTTCTGTTATTTGCTCAAAAATATCTTTTTTCATAATTTTTATTTTTTAAACAATTCAAAATAAGGAAGCTTGTCTATTCCTATGTAATTAAACATTTTATAATTTGCGCGTCTTGCCTCCCCAGAAAGCTGATGCATCTTTAAATTTATCTTCGGTACAAAAGGATAAAATCGAATCTCTTGATGATCCACACCCTTATCACTCCACTTAAAATTTGTTATCAGCGGTGGAACCATGTATCCAGATTTTAAAACTTTTTCCATAATATCCCAGCCAGCTCCAAAGATTATAGACTTTGGCTTTGTGTTGTTTGTCTTCACCTGAGCACGAAAACTACACCCCTCACACTGCACATCGAATAATGGGTAGTTTTTAGGTAATAACATCAACTTCTTCTTGCAATTAGGACAAGCGATCAAATCTACAATCTCCTGCTCACCCATATCTCCTGAAATTTTATTTTTTGACATAAATTATTTTAAATTAATTCCCCATTAAATGCTTCTCGTAAATAGGCTTTTTCTAGTTTTTTCAAATCCTCTAGCTGGGATTTTTGAAGCTCAACCGCCTTGCGAATCTTTTCCGAAAGTGCATCAAGCCTAGTAACAATTTTCTTTTGTTCAGAAAGAGATGGAATAAATATTATAATTTCTTTTAGCTTTGAACCTGATATTTCAGCAAATGTTGACCCTGAGCCTAGGGACTTAATATATTCTCTATTAAAAACTAAAGAGTAATAGAGAAATTTATTAATTATTTTATCTGAACACACAAAATTTCTACAACCTTGATTAGTAGCCATAGGAACAGTATTAATAGCCAAATACCCGATTGGCGCACGTGACGAAAAAACAATTGACCCAATAGGCAGAAGTTTTGCTGAAGAATTTTTTAAACCTAATTCTGATATTGTTTTGTCTGTCTTATTTATATAAACCGAATTTAGTCTTCCTAAGTCTTTAGGTGTTGCCCATGCGTAAGTTTGGTCCCAATAACCCTTTACTGAAGTACTTGGAGTTCCACCACCAACAACCTCAGAAACATCTCTCAAGAAAACTTCCTCCCACCCTTTCTCTTTTCCTTCTTCAAAAATTTCGCGGAGGGTTTGGGAGAGGATTTTTTCAGTGTCAGCAATAGCCACTTCCCGTAATTTTTTCGCTTCTTTAATCTTCCCCATCTTCTCACCCAACTTCGCAACAATTTCCTTTTGGGTTTTTAGAGGTGGGAGTGGAATTTCTGATTCTTTTAGCAATTTAAAATGACGAGCATATCCACGACTTCCTAAATCCAAAGATAACAACATGTAATAGAAAAATCTTGGATCAAATTCAGCTTTTGGTTTTAGTATTTTAGTTCCATCTGCCCCAACAGCAAAAGGAAAATCAATAAATTTCAAAGCTCGTGTGTGGTCTCCAAAAATAATCACTGGTAAACAATCTGAAAAAACTAAAGATTTATCATTTGTATACCCAGTGATGAAATCTTGACCCTGATCTATAATTGGAAAATTTCCAATTTGTAAATTTTGACTACTAAATACACTACCCAAACTAGGTATTTTTTCTAAACAATCCCCGACTTTTTTTGTTTGCCAATTATTTTTCATATTATTGAAGAATTTGATTAATGTTCCAATCTGTAAAATCATTATTAATATCTATTTTAAAAGATATAGATTTTTCTCCACTAGAGTCCTTAAATTCTGAAACTATATAAGAGTATCTATTTATATCCACAGTCAATAGACCAACGCAATAAACAGCATCAAAATTATGTCTACCTTTTATGTTTTCTCTTATTTTATTTCTGAAAAATTCTTAAGCCCCATCAAAAAACACCACCAACCATTTACCAGTAGCGTATGCGGGTCCTTTTATAATTTTTAAATTGATTGCATCTATAATTCTATTTTCTCCTTTTGGCTGAGGATTAAGAGGGTTTTCCAGCGCTGAAACATGCTCTGTTTGTATCATTTCTTCTGTATTTTTATCAACAATAAAACCATCACCATTGGGATCCTCTGCAAAAGTTATATTATCACCATGTAGTTTTCTCAAAACAACACAGAGCAACCAATTCGCCCAAGCCTCTCTAGGTCTTAACGAAAAATTAGAAAACTCTCTACCTTTAATAAGATAGTCTGGATTTTTTACATATGGCTCCATATCCTTTAAAGCAATTTTAAAATCTTTGATTAAATTTATTTTTGAGGTTTGGTGTTTATTTTTCATAAATAAGAACGTAGCAACTCTATAGATTTTCTTAATTCCACATCTTTATATTTATCTCCATTATCAGGATGGTGAATGCAATTCCTAATATATGTAGGTAGGGTTGCTTGGTTAATATTTCCCTTCCATGGTTTATCTTTTTTAATCCCTTTTTCGGAATACAAAAATCCAGTATCAAAATTTAACACTCCAGATCTTTTTTCATCAGAAATATCTGCATCTTGATATCTATCATGCAATTTTCCATAAATCTCATTATGATAATCAGTGCTTGGAATGTCAAAAACTTCATAAGTTACACTCGCATATGTGGAATTTTTTTTATCAAATTTATTTTTTTCTGTCTTACCACTTTCTTTTTTAATCCTATAGTTTCTACTTAAATCTCCCTTATCAATCATGTAATTTGAATGGGTAGCAAAAAATACAATATTATTTCTATTATTTAAAGAAATCTTTATGAATTCTCCTAGTAAATATTCTTGTGCTTGTGGGTGTAGATGAGTTTCAGGCTCATCAAGCAATAAAATTGAGTTAGCAAGTTCATCATTTTTATTTTGAGCAGAAACAGTAAGAAGAAAAGATACGAATTGCTTAAAACCATCACTTCTCTGATCTGCTGTTTTTGCCTTACCAGAAACACCCTCATCTTTTATATGAAAATTAATTTGGCCATTATTTATTAAAAAAGTTATATCTATAGGATGATTTGGCCAAACAGTTTTAATATGATCTGTTACTTTTTCCCCGAGTTCAGTTTGAAGCTGCTCAATTTCAGTAGAATCAACACCAACAGAACTTATTCTATCTTGGATATTTAAAATACCAGCAAGATAAAAACAATTTTTAAGTGGAATCGAAACATTTTCAGGTGAATTAGCAAAAGCGTTAAGATCTATTGGCTGTGAAATTAAATACTTATCTTCCGCTGTCCAAAAAACAGACTTATGAATTTTAGATAAGAACAACTGTTGTAATTTTTCTTGGATTTTTGCTTTTTCCTCGTTTGTTATATTTAATAAATCAAATTCTAGATTTATTTGTGTTGGATTTTGGATTAAAAAATATGCTTTCAGTGAAATATCAGTAAAAATTAAATTATCAGGTATTGGCTCCAAAATAGATTTACATTCATTACTCTCTTCAATAGTAAGTTCATAAGAATAAATGACCTCAACAGGCTTTGATTTATCACGAAAATCTTTTTGTTGAGTCTGAACTAATCCATCTTTTAATGACAATGCTTTAAGTATGCTCGATTTACCAGCCTCATTAACTCCAATCAGACCATATGTAAAACTTTTATCATCTAATTGAATAATCTCAAAAGAAATATCTTCTATGCTTCTATAATTTTTTATTTGAATTGAATGCAGTTTCATATATTCTTCAAAATATCACTAAAAGTATTTGTAATTTGACCTTCGACAGATTGAATTCTCTTAATCAACTCCTTTGAACTCAATTCTTCCTCAACTTCCCCACCCTTTGGGTTCTTGAAATCAAGATTAAAATTGCGGGCTTTTATGTCAGCGATAGATACTTTCCATGCATTGTCACCTGCCTTTTTATTCTTGAACCATTTTGCCACAGTTTCAAATTCTGCATCTGTGATGCCACGATTCTTTGTATACTGCTTCATTCCTGCTGGTAGAGGCATCTGGTAATACCAGACATCCTTTGTAGGCTGACCCTTTGTAAAGAATACTAGATTTGTATTCACCCCTGCATATGGTTGGAATACTCCTGCTGGTAGGCGGATGATAGTGTGAAGGTTGCAGTCTTCAAGGAGCTTTTCTTTAATGCGAGATTTTACCCCTTCACCAAAGAGTGAGCCGTCTGGGAGGACAATACCGACTCGGCCACCAGGCTTCAATAATGCCATAAATAATACAAGAAAAAGATCAGCTGTTTCCTTTGTGCGAAAATCTGCTGGGAAGTTTGCCTCAGTGCCATCTTTTACGCTACCACCGAAGGGAGGATTTGCGATTATAATATCCACGCGATCTTTCGGACCATATTCACGAAGTGGATGCGAGAGCATGTCCCCACGCTTTATCTGCTGTGGAATCTCTACTCCATGAAGAATCATATTTGTAATAGCGAGTAAGTGTGGGAGTGGTTTGAGTTCTACACCATGAATTTGGTTTTGAAGTTTAGTCTCGTCTTTTTTAGTTTTGATTTCTCCACTATTACGAATGTATTCTAGTGCACTGATTAGAAATCCGCCAGTACCACATGCGGGATCAAGAATATCTTCACCTAATTTTGGATCAAGGGTATTTACAATAAAATTTGTCAGCGGACGAGGAGTGTAATATTCACCAGCGTTGCCCGCATTTTGAAGCTGCTTTAATAAATGTTCGTATATCTCATTGAAATGATGGCGGTCATCCTTGCTATTGAAATCTATCTCATTTATTTTATTTACTACCTGACGAATCAAGGTGCCAGACTTCATATAGTTGTAAGTATCCTCAAAAACCTCTTTGACTATCATACCTCGAGGATCATCACTGCTATTGAATTTTAGATCCTTGAGTTGCTTGAAAAGTTTATTGTTTATGAAATCTAGCATCTCATCGCCAGTGATGCCTTCGGCATTACTCGCCCAATTACGCCAGCGAAGATCCTCTGGAATAGGAGAAATGTATTTTGTATCAACGAGCTCGTATTCCTTTTCCTTGTCGTCGAAAATTTTTAAGAACAAAAGCCATACGAGCTGAGAAAGGCGTTGTGCATCACCATCTACGCCCGCGTCTTTGCGCATGATGTCTTGAATATTTTTTATTATAGATTGTATGGCCATGTTATTTTTTATTTATAAAATCAGAATCGAATATCTTGTAATACTTTGTATAAACATATTTTTGGCCATACTTTACATCCCCCAATGGTTCTAAAATATCTAAATCAATCAATCTCTGAATCATCTTGTAGGCACCTGGCTGTGTATAATTTGTCCATTTTTCTATGTCCGCGATACCCACTATTGGTTGCTTGTATAACTGTTGCAAAACCTCAAATGTTTTAGATGCTGTTTTGACTCCAAGTGTCTGAATTTTTGCATGATCCTTTTCTCTAAGTGCAATAATCTTTTCGCATGTTTCTATTGAAGACTGTGCTGTATCTACAACCCCATCTAAAAAGAAATTAAGCCAACCCTCAATATCACTCTCTTCATCATGATAACTTGCCAATTTTGAATAATAAAGTTTTTGATATTTTTTAAAGTAACTTGAAAGATATAAAACAGGTAATTCCAAAAGTCCTGCTTTATGCAAATAAAGAGTTATCAACATTCTACCAGTACGACCATTACCATCAGTAAATGGATGTATGGTTTCAAATTGAGCATGTAAAAGACCTGCTTTTATGAGTGCTGGAAAATCATCTTTCGCATGAATAAATTTTTCAAGCTCATCTAATGCATTTTTCATATCAGAAACATTTGGTGGGATAAAACTTGCATCCTTGGGAAGTCGTGCGCCGATCCAATTCTGAGAATTTCTAAACTCTCCAGGATAAGCATGTTGTGTTGAGCGAGCACCTTTCATTAATTTTTCATGAATTTCTCTAACTAGTCGTAATGAAAGAGGAAAATCTACAATTCTTTTCATAGCATAATTAACAGCTTTGATGTAATAAACAATATCATGAACATCACTACCATCAACAGCTCCATACTCTGAAGAAGCACCTACGGCTACAGCATCCTGAAATGTCGCTTGAGTACCTTCGATCTGGCTAGAATAAGTAGCGTCTTTCTTAATAAACATTAACAAGAAAAAGTCTTTATCGGGTAAAAGTTTTGTAATACCATCAAGTTTACCTAAATAATGAGATGCTTCACTTTGTTTCTTATAAAGCTTCCCAGAAAACTCAAAATCACCAGGAAAAGCATTTGGCAAGAATGTTTTAAGCCCATCCTTTTCTGGTCTATAAGTTCCTATTGAATATGTTTTTTTATTGTTTGTATTCATACGATAGATACTAACATTTTATACCTTTTCGTTTGTATTGTCAATATACATACAAACTAACATAAATAAATGCTATTTTGTATATTTCTAATAACTTCTAAATATTTTTCTCTCCCCCCGAAAATTTCGTTTACGATCTCCACTGGTGTACCAAAATTTGTAAAAGGAGATACCTGCAAATCACCAATATCATCTATAGCGGTAATACCTGTATCTGCATATTTTTCCAAAAGAGCATCTATCACCTCTCGGGCTTTGCCCTCGTATTTTGCAAAGTAATCATTCCTTCTGACATTCTCTGCGCGCTCTTTGCGAGTAAGAGGCTTCTTGCCATAAGCTATGTGACAAACAAGATCAAATGGATCCAGATTTTTACCAACTTCTTTTTCTAATTCTTCAAAAAATACACCCTGCTTTTTTAATTCTTCTATTATTATTTCTTTTTTGTCACTCTGATTCCAGGCATTCAAAAAAGAATCCAGAGATGAATACTCATTTAAAATATTTTTCTTTGAATAATCTTTCAAGGATTCAGTGATTAATTTACCATCTTCGCCTATATATTGAACACGCTCATTTATAACTTTTACATCGATACCATTTACATAAAATTTTGTACGAGGCTCTCCAATAGTAATACCACCGATGTTTATCTTTGGTTTTTGATATATAACAGGTTCTGGTTCTACTGGATCAATAATATCTTCAGGTGGACTCAGAGGGTCATCACCTTTTGGTTCATACACGACAACAGGGTCACCATCAAAATCTGGGTCAGCAAAAAGCTCTGTGACACTCCTGAAATCCATAATAGTAAAATACATTTTATTGTAATCCTCTCGGACACGAGTACCACGACCGATTATTTGCTTGAATTCAGTCATAGATCCAATATTTTGATCAAGAACGATCAATCTACAAGTTTGAGCGTCCACTCCTGTAGTCATGAGTTTTGAAGTGACTGCTATAACCGGATAGGGATTTTCTGGGTCAATAAAATTATCCAATTCTCTCTTACCCTCTTCATTGTCTCCGGTAATACGTACAACATATTTGCGATTTTCGGCAACCATATCAGCATTTTCATTTGCTAATGCTTGACGCATGCGAACAGCATGATCTATATCCACACAGAAAACAATCGTTTTTTGCATACGATCTGTTTCTTTCATATATTCAGTAATTTTTCTAGCTACAATTTCTGTGCGCTCGTCTATAACTAAATCACGATCAAAATCTTTTGTATTATAAACACGATCAGGAATCTCATTGCCGTATTTATCTGTCTTGCCGGCCTCTGGTCTATACCCCTCCACATCACGATCGATAATAATTCGAATAACCTTGTACGGAGCAAGAAAACCATCATCTATACCCTGTTTTAATGAATAAGTATAAATAGGCTCTCCAAAATATGACTGAGTAGAGATATC
The DNA here is from genome assembly GCA_041674285.1 of Minisyncoccota bacterium. Lineage (GTDB taxonomy): Bacteria > Patescibacteriota > Minisyncoccia > Phycocordibacterales > UBA9973 > UBA8515. Next base: position 88,500 of record JBAYVZ010000001.1, on the reverse strand, counting down.
TTTTGTTTCTTTTGGTGTAGCGGTAAGGCCGATCTGTGTAGCATTTGAATAATAATCCAAAACTTCACGCCAAGCGGAGTCGTCTTTTGCACTACCACGGTGACACTCGTCCACAATGATCAAATCAAAAAAGTCTGGAGAAAATTGTTTAAAAATATTCTTCTCCTCTTCGTTTCCAGTAATCCCCTGATATAGAGCAAGATAAACTTCGTAAGATTTATCAACATTTCGGTTTTCTATTTTCGTCATTTTGTCTCCAAAATGCTTGAAATCATTGATCATAGTCTGGTCAGCTAATATATTTCTATCAACAAGAAATAATATTCTTTTTTTAGATTTTGACTTCCATAAACGCCAAATAATCTGAAATGCAGTATACGTCTTACCTGTACCCGTAGCCATCACCAAAAGAATACGCTTTTGGGCTTTTGCTACAGCTTCTACTGTTCTATTTATTGCTACTCTTTGAAAATATCTAGGAGATTTACCTTTAAGCTCCTGAAAATATTCTTCAGAAATTATATTTTCGATATTATTATCTATCCCTTTAGCTGTTTTATATCTTTCAAATAACTCCTCAGGTGACGGGAATTTATCTAAAGATATTTCTCTTTCTTTAACCCCCTCTGCCACAAATCGATCATGTTCAATAAAAGCATCCCCATTGGAACTAAAAACAAAAGGAATATCCAGAGCTTCAGCATAACCAAGACCCTGCTCCATACCAGCACCTACTCCATGATTATTGTCTTTAGCTTCAATGATAGCTATCGGTAAATCATTTTTGTAATACAAGATAATATCAGCACGCTTTTGATCTCCACGAGAAACAGTCTTGCCACGTACGGTAATCTTGCCGGCAGTAAAAGTAACCTGTTCACGGATTTGATGCTTTAAATCCCAACCACTATCTGTAATGGCCGGTAGTATATATTTTGAGCAAATATCTTGTTCTGTTAGTGATTTTTTGTCCATTAAATCTAATTATATGCTATAAATTCTTCTTTTACTAGGCCTTAAAATAAGTCTTTCTAACCCTAAAAATACAGAAACTAAAGTAGATTTTTCTGCTGAAAGCTTAGATAACTATTTTTTGTGACTATTATATGATCTACAATCTCCACACCGATTATTTTACCAGACTGAACAAGCCTCCTGGTCACTTCTATATCATCTGCAGATGGATTAAGCTCTCCTGATGGATGGTTGTGAGCAATAAGAATACTAGAGGCATGCAAAGTCAGAGCAGGCTCAAAAACCTCTCTAGGATGGACCAGTGATGCATTTAATGTACCAATAGAAATAATCTGACGTTCTATTAGTCTATTTTGAGTATCTAAATAAAAAGCAATAAAATGCTCTCTTTTTGTAGATCTTATATCAGAACAGAAATTCCAAACATCCAAAGAGGAAAGTATTTCTATCTGATTTTCAGTATTCAACCTTTTGCTAAGTTCCAGAGCAGAGAGAACTTGGGATGCTTTTGCTTTACCTAGACCTTTTATTTCTAATAGATTTTTTAAGGTAATATTTCCTATTCCATCCTTCTTTACTAAGATTAAAATTCTTTTCGAAAGTTCTAATACATTCAACCCCTTAATGCCTGAACCTAAAAGTAGAGCTAATAGCTCATAGTCCTTTAACTTATCAACACCATACTTTGCCAATTTCTCACGAGGTAAATCAACTTTTTGAAGTTGTTTTAATTTCATAAATAAATTATATCATAATTAATTGTCAGTCAACCCCACAATATACTCAAAATGCTTTTGGGAGACGGGTTGGATGGACAGGCGGGAGCCGCGGGTGCGGACCAGCATGCCCTCGAGAGCGGGGTCAATCTTGATCTCGGCTAGAGTCACAGGATTCCGGAATTTACGGACAAAGGCCATGCCTACGCAGTGCCAGATGGGCCTCTCCTTTGTCGCCTTGGGATCGTAGTGTTCATCATCCTTTGCAAACTGGGTCTCGTCCGGGTGCGATGCCGAGGCTACGCGGGCTATGCCGTATACGCCAGTGGGTGCCTCAGTAGTGCCATTGGAATGGTAAAAGAGGGCTATATCACCTACGGACATATCATTCATCATAAAATTGCGGGACTGATAATTGCGAATACCAGTCCAGGCAATCTTCTTGTCTTTTTTGAGATCATCTATCGAGTAGCAATCCCCTTCACTTTTTATGAGCCAGTAGCGCATACTATTTCCCTTCTATAAATTTCATTGATATTGAATTCACGCAGTGACGGATATTCCGATCAGTCAGGCCCTCACCCTCGAATACGTGACCCAGGTGGCCACCGCAATGGGCACAGGTGATCTCGATCCTACTACCATCGGCATCTAGAGTCCTCCGCACTGCACCCTCTATCTCCTGATCAAAGCTAGGCCAGCCACAAGTACTCTCGAATTTGTCTTTAGAGGCATATAGCGGTGCATTGCATTGTAGGCAGACATACACACCAGTGGATTTAGTATTCGTATACTCACCCACAAAAGGTGCCTCGGTCCCTTTGCCTACTATCACCCTCTTTTCTTCTTCTGTTAGTTCGTTTAAATGTATATCGTTCATATAATTATTATTTTAGGTAACTATCAAAATATATCGCATGGCAGGTGTAGCCACCCGGATTTTTTTGTAGATAGTCCTGATGATATTCCTCGGCGCGCCAGAATATGGTGAATGGTTCGAGTGTGGTGACGACTGGATTGGGCCAGCGACCAGATTTATTTACGATGTCGATAAAGTCTTTTGCTTCATTTAATTCCTCATCATCCTGATAAAATATCGCAGAGCGGTACGAGGTACCCCTATCATTGCCTTTCTGATTCAATGTAGTCGGATTGTGAACCTGAAAGAAGAAGTCCAATAGCTTTCTATAGCTTGTGATAGATGGGTCGTATACGATCTCGAGTGCCTCGGCATGACCCCTGTGATCCTCGTATGTAGGATGATCATTCTCGCCACCGGTATACCCCGCTGTGATATTTATAATCCCAGGTTGAGTACGGAAAAGCTCCTCCAGCCCCCAAAAACATCCCCCGGCAAAATATGCTTTTTTATCCATCCCGTTTAGAGATAGGAAGCGCCAAGTCTGTTCTTGAGATAACGCTTGCCCATTCCCGTTTTTAAATATAATTCTCTCGACCGAGCTTTATGCTCATCTAAACATGCTTCGTAATAAATAATGACAAATGGGCCGCGTCCTTTCGTAGATGTAGATTTACCAGTGTTGTGTTGAATAAGGCGCTTCCGTAGGTCATTTGTGTACCCCGTGTATAATTTACCATCTTTTTTACTTTTAAGTACGTAAGTATAGAACATAATTTATCTCTAACGGGATCCATCCCTACATTATACACCAAAAGAAAAAGCCCGGCGCCTAGGCGCCGGGCTTTTTCTTATTTCGCTCTCTTGTTCTTTGTCTTGAAAGTAGGAGGGTTTTTAATCAATTCAGAAACTTTTTGACTAAGCTTGTTACTACCGATCACGTGTTGTATTTTCCCAATAATTTTTTTCATCCCGTTTAGAGATAGGAAGCGCCTAATCTATTTTTAAGATAACGCTTGCCCATTCCCGTTTTTAAAAATAATTCTCTCGACCGAGCTTTGTGCTCATCTAAACATGCTTCGTAATAAATAATGACAAATGGGCCGCGTCCTTTCGTAGATGTAGATTTACCAGTGTTGTGTTGAATAAGGCGCTTCCGTAGGTCATTTGTACTTCCTGTGTAAAGTTTACCATCTTTTTTACTTTTGAGTACGTAAGTATAGAACATGATTAATCTCTAACGGGATTCATAACCCTATTATAGCATCTTGAGATAATTAATATATTTGACTATTGACATATATTGTGATATAATACCTAAAATTTCAAAACCATGAAGAAGAAGATCGTTAATTGGATTTTGCAAAAAATCCACCTCTCTCTCCAAGAAGAGATACTATGGAAACTCAAGTTTTCAGATAAGCTAAAGAAAAATCATTATGTAATACCAGAGGAAAAAGAAATCACAGTTGTGATAGATTATCCTGATTTTACAAAGATCACTAAGCTTATACCTGAACTCAATAAATCAATCGTATATCTACACGGAGATCAAATCAAAGAAAGTAGGGAGATGGATTTGCAGACAGGCCTAATAGGCCTAATCTAAAAAACAAACTAAAAAAACAAAAAAGTCGGAACCCTATGGTTCCGACTTTTTTTATTATCTAATCACGTTTATGAACAAGAATACTAGAGACCACCAGCCGATGAATGAGAGTATAAAACTGCCCATGACCTGATGCTGCATCTTCTTTGGTAGAAGCTCCTGGGATAGACCCATCTTTTCTCTGTGGATCAACTTTGGGCTGATGATGAAAGATAGGAACATACCATTCGCGATCAAGATAATGATCACATTCATCCAGATAGAATACTCTGCAAGAGATATGATATAGGCATTCTTCATGAAGAGCGCACCTATAGTCACCAGTGCGATACCTATCCAGATAAGAGGCTTTGTCACCTTGTGTGCACGGATAGTAGCCTCGGTCCAGTACGCTGATGTACGACCGAGAAAACCATGCAGATCAATAACGATTACTGCACCTAGACCGATAATAAAACCTACGATTGTTATAAAAATTGGGAATATTTCCATATATTATTTTTTGTTAAATGTTGCTAATAATAATTCACTATCCGAGCCGATGCGCTGTGGTGGACCCCAGCCACCTAGCCCACTCGTAGTATAAAATAAAGTATCATCCTTCTGTACAAACCCATAAGCATGCTCGCCATAAATCTTTTTTACGATTAGAGTCATGGGCCATGCCTGTCCACGATGAGTATGACCGAAGAATGCAAATGATACACCTGCATCTTTTATTATATCAGTATTTATCGGAATATGCTTCAAGAGAATACTAGGAGAATCGTGATCGTACATAAAACCACTCAGTACTCCCGTAGTAGCAGTAGCATCCGCATCACTCTTTGCATTGGTCGTGTACGGCACACCTAGGAGCTGCACACCGCCTACATCAATATTCTGATTGTCTAGGATAATAAATCCTGCGGACTTGAGTGCATCGATACTAGCAGACATACCGGCGTACTCCTCGTGATTACCACTAGCAAAATACTTTCCATACGGAGGATTGAAATCTTTATATACATCTGAAAAAACATGGAGATCCTTCTTTGGACCGTCGAAAAAATCTCCGGATACAAATAATATGTCTGGATTCACTGATCGAATGATGGCTAAATCTCTCTCGGCTTTTGCCTTGCCGTGAATATTGCCATAATGTGTATCTGCCATAAAGACAGCCGTCCTACCCTGCCAAGAATCCGGTAGATTTTTTACTGAGATATCCCTCTTCACAAATACAGAGTCAGATCCATGATATACACCATATGCAGATACAGCAAAAGCCATAGCTACCAAGATACCAGGGATAAATACATACATACCGCTCTCTATAGGGATAAAATATCGTACAACGACAGATATGATCACGGCTAGAAATAGCCAAAAGATAGTCCCTAGCCATACAGAAGCAAAATAATAAATATAACCAGTGAGAGTATTTTCAAATTTCTGGACCAGCATCATACCGACGGTAAAAGACAGAGATAGCAGTATCATAACAACACCAAAAATGTATCTATTTTTTTCTAGTACAGAAAAAGTGCCTATCCCAAATCGATACAATACATAGTGCGCGAGCAACAATATAACCTGCATGAATCCAACAATAAAAACAAAAATTTTGATACTCGGTGACATAAATATATTATACTATAAAAAATAAAAATACCCCCACCTCCTAGGAGGTGGGGGTATTTTTATAATTACTTTTTCTTTGCAGCTTTTGGCTTCTTCTTTTCTTTTTGATGTCCTACCCCTTTTGCCATAATGATTGATTGCTTTTAGCTATTAGCGATATGCTTTTAGATAAAAAACAAAATAAATTTTATTACTAATAATTTTATTATATCAAAAATAAAATATTAGACTAATGCTCTTTTGAATTTATTTATCTTGTCTTTTGCTTTGCACCACATATCACAGTACGCTATACCACCAGATGGATGATCTGGAGGATTCTCCTCGAGACAATCTATACAGCAGATAAAGTGATCGTGACAACGGAGATTCGCGCAGTTCACATAGTGCTCGCTGAGCTTGTGACACCTCTTGCATCGTCCAATAATCTCATGCTTTTTGGGGTCAGTGAAATTCAAAGTTAGACGCTTGTCGAATACGTAGAGTGAACCTTTGAAATCCTGGCCAGGATACTTTTCCATATATGTGACCATGCCACCATCAAGCTGATACACATCCTGAAAGCCTTCACGGACGAGCAAACCAGAAGCCTTTTCACAGCGTACGCCACCAGTACACACAGTCAGCACAGTCTTGCCCTTTAGGTCCTCAATCTTTTTTAAATTCTTTTTCAAATCACGAAAATTGTCGAGCTCGGGGAATACTGTACCTTCGAATTTGCCGACTTCTAGTTCGTAACCATTTCTCATGTCTACGATATGGAATTCTTTTCCTTCCTCATACCATTTACGTAATTCTTCTGGCTTTAGATGTACTCCAGTCATTTGATTTGGGTCTATATCTTCGTCGTCATCAGCTAGGTGCAGTGAGACTATTTCCTTTCTCACTTTTACAGAGAGCCTGGGGAAGGCAGTACCACCATCCGTACCCGCACTCACCTTCCAGTGAATATCGGCAAAGCGTGAGTCGGATACTAGGATACGCTGGTATTCACAGCAAGATTCATCTGTACCCTCTACCGTACCATTGATACCCTCTGTGGCTATGATGATGCGACCCTTCAGTCCCAAGGCCTTGCAGAGAGCAAAATGCTCTTCACGAAATGCCTGGGGATCATCGATGTGCACGTATTTATAATATAAAAGTATTGTGTGTTTTGAATTCATAAGTCTAGATAATATACCAGATTTCATGGGAAATATAAAATTTGCAAAGCATAGTTTTTAGGTATAGAATTTAGAAAAACCTCTAAATCTTTAATATCATGGAAAATACAAATGACTACACAATCGAAGTTGACCATTTTGGTAAATGTTTTATCTGGAAAACAGATGGTACTTATGAATCTGAACATTTTGATAACAGGTTAAATCTATTTGATAAAATAAACCAAGTGATAGACGATCTTGATATCAGTGAAGATAACTCTATTTCTTTATTAGAAAACTTAATCGAGACGTTCTTGCCAAATTTTCCCAAAGGATACAAAAAATCCGAAGAAGAAGACACAGATAGATACTATGATGAATGCGATTTTATCTCTGAGGTATACTTCTCAATTAGCGACATGGAAATAAGCAAGGTGCTCGCAGAAGCACCATCAATTCCATTTTTAAAAGTATTTGGTGAGGGTAGAAATTTATACGGAAACATCTATTTTAACTATTTAAAAGAAAAAAATGATGATGAAAATGAAGAATCCGAAGATGAATTTTTTCCTAATTGTGTTTCTATCATGAGTAAAAAAGAGGGCTACGAATGGGTTGAGAAGAAAGACAACCAATGCGTCATGACTATTGTTGAAAAAGAGAATCTGATTAATCAGATAGATGAATCTAAGCTCCCCGATAATCCAGAAATAAATTATCTAAAAAAAGGATATTTAACTGCTGGAGTAAGTGAATCCTTAATTAAAAAGAATTAAAAAAACCGTTGCGAGATAACTACTCGCCACGGTCTTTTTTATATCTTCCTACTATCATATGCCCAGTGCAGTAGTGCCTGGCGCTGGCGAGGACGGCAATGCAGATCTCCCGGCCTGCAATTCGCAGATATAGCCCCTGCGTGACGACGTATAGCACGCCATCGGGAGATCTGGCGATCATCCTCCCTAGGTAGTCTACGGCCCATATAATAGCGGCAATACCACTGGAACCACCCTCTTGGATCCTCCCGGCGATGAATCCACCCCTTGCGGATCCATTCACCTAATGACTGACTAGCATTCACCTTGAAGAAATTCAGATCAGGATCACGCTTGTCCCCAGTGGCAAATTTTGCATAGGTGAACCAATCACTCGGGAATTCATCTGTACAATCGCGCATATAGATACCACCAAATACACCCAATTCCAACATTTGTTTTGGGGTCAGATCAGGTCGAAAATCCGGATGAAAATTTTTACCCATCGGCTCGGTGATCTCGTATTCATAATTTTTCTGCATCTTGTCATGCACGATGACTTTTTTTGACATGAGTCTATTATAACAAAAAAAGCACAACGTTGCTGTTGTACTTTTTTACTTTAATAACTTTACATCAAACGCATCAATTCTGAAGCCTCACTTTTGTACCCGGCGTCCCATAATTTACGATACAAATAGTCAACTGCCTTTCGAAAAAGAGCAACTCTTTGACATCGTGTGTCATCGGTCATGATAGCGTAATTTACAATATCTAAATAGGTTACCTCCTTGATTTGTCCACGTTCACGAAACATAAACAATTCAATAAAACAAGAAATAAATCTCTCATGTGTTGAACAAATAACTGATTTGATCAACAAATTTTTTGATTGGTCCATATTTTTAAGATTAGTTGAGTGTATTATACCACTTATAGAAAAAAAAATCAATCCTATTAGAAGCAGATCGCCCCAAGGTGACCATAGCACCCGATTACTATCGGGGGCGGCTTCTAACAGGACAGGTACAACAAAAAAGCCCTATTTCTAGGGCTCTTTTGATTATTTTCTGTATTTTCTTGTTCTCCACTTGTCGGCGATTTTGACTCTGTTGAGAGACCTCTCGAGTTCTGCCTCGAAGTGTTCAAAGTCGACATGAGATTTGTTGTCCATCTTTTTCTTAAGATCGACAGCACGTGTACGAGCCTCCTCTATCTTTTCATCAGATAGTTCAGCTACATGCTCGGCAAAGTCTGCTAGGACTGCTACAGTAGTAACACCGTCTTCATCCTTGACCTCAACGAATCCACCAGTCACAGCCATCGGGATATACTCGCCTAATGCCATAGCTACTACATCGCCAGATTTCAATCCTGCGATCAGCGGGATATGTCCTGCGAGAATTGTGATCTCCCCTTCTGTCGTAGGAATAGTAACTTGGTCTACTGTATCCTCTAGAACCAATCTCTCTGGTGTGACTATCTTAAGTTTTAATTGTTTATTCATAAATTTTTAATTTAAAATTTTTAATTTTATAAATAATTTCTTAATGCATTAATGTTTAAAAAATTAAATCATTTGAACATTATTTAAAAATTACAAAATTAAACATTACAAAATTTTTATATAGCCCCCTTCATGTAAAACTCGTTTTCTGCCTTGTCATCATGCTTGCCCTCTAGGATTTCTTTAAATGAGCGGATAGTCTCGGCTAGTGGTACATATGTACCCGGTGCACCAGTGAATTGCTCGGCAACGAAGAATGGCTGTGATAGGAATTTCTGAACTTTACGTGCACGTGCTACGAGCTCTTTGTCAGACTCTGACAATTCTTCCATACCTAGAATCGCAATGATATCTTGTAGGTCCTTGTAGCGCTGTAGGACACGCTGAACTTCACGAGCTACCTCGTAGTGATCCTTTCCTACGATGTTTGGATCTAGGATTGTAGATGAAGAGTCTAGTGGATCAACAGCTGGGTAAATACCTATTTCTGTTAGAGAACGGTTTAGCACCACAGTAGAGTCGAGGTGAGCAAAAGTAGTAGCTGGAGCTGGGTCTGTAAGGTCGTCGGCTGGCACGTATACGGCCTGCACAGATGTGACTGATCCCTTGTCTGTAGATGTGATGCGCTCTTGCATCATTCCCATCTCTGTCGCAAGTGTAGGCTGGTACCCTACCGCTGATGGGATACGTCCTAGGAGAGATGATACCTCAGAACCTGCCTGAGTAAAGCGGAAGATATTGTCCACGAAGAAAAGAACATCTTTACCTTCTTGGTCACGGAAGTGCTCCGCCATAGTCAGACCTGATAGGGCTACACGCATACGAGCACCAGGTGGTTCATTCATCTGTCCGAACACCATGGCAACCTTGTCGAGAACCTTGGAATCCTTCATCTCGTGGTAAAGGTCATTTCCCTCACGAGTACGCTCTCCTACACCAGCGAACACAGAGTAACCTCCGTGATTTGACGCGATGTTGTGGATGAGCTCCTGAATAACCACAGTCTTTCCCACACCAGCACCTCCGAATAGACCAACCTTTCCTCCTTTTAGAACTGGACAAATAAGGTCGATAACTTTGATACCAGTCTCTAGAATCTCAACCTTTGTAGCCTGAGAAGTGAAGCTAGGTGCTGCACGGTGAATCGGTGAACGGTCTTCTGTAGCTGCAGGACCCGCGTCGTCGATAGTATCGCCAAGCACGTTGAAGATGCGACCTAGTGTCGCCTTGCCTACTGGCACTGAAATCGGTGCACCAGTGTCGACTACCTCCATATCGCGAGAGAAGCCGTCTGTAGTGTCCATAGCCACTGTTCTAACAACTCCGCCTCCGACGTGTTGCTCTACTTCGAGAACGAGAACTTTATCTCCATTCTGTACTGTAAGAGCGTTGTAAACATCTGGAAGTTTTCCTTCAAATTCTACGTCTACGACTGGTCCAATAATTCTTTTGATTTTTCCTGTGGTTTTCATATAAAGTTAATTTTGTAATTTTTAATTAATAATTTTATAAATAATGTTTTAATTCTATAATTTTTAAATTTAAACATTTGAATATTATTTAAAAATTAAAAATTTGATTTTAAAAATTTTATGACACACTTGCCATACCTGCACTAATCTCTGATATCTCCCTGGTAATACCTGCCTGACGAACTTTGTTGAATGCTAATGTCAGATCATCTATCATCTCGCCTGCGGCTTCACTTGCATTCTTCATGGCCATCATACGGGAAGATTGTTCACTGGCTTGGGACTCTAGGATCATCTGGTAGACTTGCATTCTGATCAACTTCTCTGCCAATGATTCGATGAGTGATTCCTTGTCTCCATCAAATGTGTATTCGATAGTATTTTCTTTTACTTCCAATCTATCTCGCTCTTCACCCACTTCTTCGATGGCTATCTTGAGCTCGGCACGACTGATAGGTAGTAGCTGTCTGATATTTGGCTTTTGAGATAGGGCTGATACAAAGTCTGTGTAGGCTACATAAATCCTGCCGTATGTCCCCTTTTTGTATTCATTTGTAATCATAGTAGAGATCGGTGATATCTCTCGTAGGTCTATATTGTCGGAAAGCTCTGGGAATGTGGCTATTATATTCTGGCCTGTGCGATGCATCGCCACATCGCCCTTTTTACCGATAGTCACTAGATCTATACTACGAGAATCAGTAGCTTCACGGAGCATCTTGATAGTCTTTTTTATCACTTGGGCATTGTATGCTCCACATAGTCCACGATTTGAAGTGATGAGTATAACCAAATCTTTCTCTACGCCATTGTCATTGAAAAATGCATGAGACACTTCATCTAGACGTGAAGATAGTGATGACAGTACATCCCATGAATAAGAAGCATAGAGGCGAGATGCTAGTGCAGAAGAAACCGCACGCTTCATCTTTGAAGCCGCTACGAGCTCCATCGCTTTCGTAATCTTCTTTGTGTTCTTCACACTCTTTATTCTTCTTTTAATTTCTTTTGTTCCAGCCATATAATTTAATTTTTATTTCAAAAATCCTGCAGTAAAATCTGCGATTGCTTTCTTCAAAGATTCTTCACTTGCATCTGTCCACATTTTTGTATTGCGAACATCACTGTAAAAGTCTTTTGCATTTTGTTCTGTGTAATCTAGGAGCTCAGCTTCGAATTCTTTCAACTTTTCAACTGGCACAGTATCTAGGTAGCCTTTTGTAAGAGCATATAGAGTCACCACTTGGCGAGTAGTCTCTACTGGAGAGTACTGTGGTTGCTTTAGGATTTCTACTGCACGCTTTCCACGCTCTAGCTGACGCTTTGTAGACTCATCTAGGTCTGAACCGAATTGAGCAAAAGCTTCAAGTTCACGGAATTGAGCAAGGTCGAGCTTTAATGTACCAGACACCTTTTTCATAGCCTTGATCTGAGCAGATGATCCCACGCGAGATACGGATAGACCCACGTTTACAGCTGGGCGGATACCCTTGTAGAAAAGGTCTGTTTCGAGGAAGATTTGTCCGTCTGTAATAGAGATCACGTTTGTAGGAATGTATGCAGATACGTCACCAGCTTGAGTCTCGATGATCGGTAGAGCTGTAATAGAACCACCACCGTATTCTTTATTCTTTCTACATGCACGTTCTAGTAGACGTGAGTGGAGGTAGAACACATCTCCAGGGTAAGCTTCACGGCCTGGTGGACGACGTAGCAATAGAGAGATCTCACGGTAGGCTACAGCGTGCTTTGAAAGATCATCGTAGATGATCAATACGTCTTGACCCTTGTCCATAAAGTATTCAGCAACAGCGACTCCTGTATATGGAGCGATGTATGAAAGCGCAGCACTCTCAGATGCACTTGCAGACACGATAACTGTGTAATCCATAGCACCACCCTCCTCTAGACGAGTCTGGAGTTTACGTAGCTTTGAATCTTTTTGTCCGATTGATACATACACACAGATCATGTTCTGACCCTTTTGGTTCAATATTGTATCAATAGCGATAGCAGTCTTGCCTGTCTGACGGTCACCGATGATGAGCTCGCGTTGTCCGCGACCGATCGGGATCAATGCGTCGATACCCTTGATACCAGTCTGAACTGGCTGATCAACTCCCTGACGACTCATAACTCCAGAGGCCACCTTTTCAACTGCACTTGTAGATGTAGTCTTGATAGCGCCCTTGCCATCGATTGGCTTTCCTAGAGCATTCACAACACGGCCGACGATAGCATCGCCTACCTCTACTTCCAAAATACGGCCTGTTGGCTTCACCTCTTCACCTTCTACTATCTTTGAGAAATCACCAAGGATGATGATACCTACTGTGTCTTCTTCAAGGTTGAGTGCTACACCGATCTCTCCACGTGGGAATGTCACCATTTCTGATGCTTTTAGATCTGAGAGACCTGATACACGAGCGATACCGTCGAACACCTCAATAACATGACCAACTTTTTCTGCCTTCTGATCAGCTTGGAATTTTTCGATTTGCTTTCTTAAGTTTTCTACAATTGTATTTTTTGCCATATTAGTTTTTGATTAAATGTGTTTTTAATTGGTTTAATTTGTTCGACAATGTCATATCTATAACTTCATCACGAATTCTGACTTTTACTCCGGCGATCAGACTCTCATCCTCATGTTCGTCTATCTCTATCTCCTCGGCCTTGTATTTATGCTTTAGGACATCAGAGAGTTCAGCGAGTAATTTTGGAGTGAGCTTCTCTGCCGTAGTCACATCCACCCTGAGCCTCTTTTCCTTTTTGTCTATCAAAACCTGTAAATGATCAAGGACTTCTTTGTATTTACCGAGCATCCGATTCTTTTCAAGAAATGATACTGTATCACCCAAAAATGCAGACAATTCTTTGCCTTCTTTATTTTTACATCCGGCATATACAGCCTCTGCAATTGTTTTTGGTGATATTTTCATAATTTTTATACTTATTCTTATGCTTTCTTGATATTCTTTATTGTCTTTTCTGTAGTACTCTTGTCAGACTGATCTGCAAGAAGCTTTTCTGTAGCAGAAACTACTAGAGATACTATCTCTTTTTTAGCTTCATCTACCATCTTGATCTTTTCTGCTTCTAGACTCTTCTTGCCATTTGCAACCATGTTTTCCACTTCGATAGCAGCGGATTCTAGCATCTCGGCCTTTTTAGCTTCTGCTTCTTTCTTGCCACTCTGGAATAGCTCGTGAGCCTCGGCTTTTGCTCGAGCGATTGTAGCTTCGTAGTCTTTTTGAGTATTTTCTACTAGTGTGGCATTTTCCTTTGCATCAGACAGACCCTTTTCTATCATCTCAGTTCTCTCTGTCATAACCTTTTTCAAAGGCTTTAAAGCAAGAAAGTACAATACGACGATAACCACAGCAAAGTTCACAACTTGTGCGATGATGATTTTAAGGTCTATGTGAAATGTTGTTATAAATGAGTCCATAATAAGTTGAAAGTTATAAAGTCTAAAGTTTATAAAGTGTTAAGATTAAAAAATTAATTTTTGCTCCTAACTCCTAACTACTAGATGATAGAAACTAGTAGATAGATGTCAGTAGCAAAAAACTACTTGATTGAGAATGCGATAACAAGGGCGTAAATAGCAATAGCTTCCGCGAAAGCACATGCGATAAGCATAGGCACAAATATTTTGCCAGATGCTTCTGGATTACGGCCAATAGCTTCCATAGCTTTTGATGCGATAGCTCCGATAGCTAGGGCTGGACCGATTGATCCGATAGCAATAGTTGCTGCCTTAGCTATTTCTGGAATATGTGTTGTTGTCTCCATAATATTTATATAAATTAACTAATAATATTTGACCTCAAATTTTAATGCGCTACTGCGCCATCCTGAACTGTCTTGCTGTGATCTTCATGTTCATCGTGATCTTCGTGATCCTGTGATGCGATGGTGTAGTACACCAAAGTCAGGATGGCAAAGATAAATGCCTGAATAACTCCAACAAAAACTTCAAGAATCAAGAATGGGATAGGTACAGCGTATGCGAGAACTGCTGCCATAGATGCTAGCAACACCTCCCCTGCGAATACGTTACCAAAAAGACGGAATGACAGTGATGCGATTTTTGCAAACTCACCGATCAATTCCAAGAATCCAATTGCAAACATGATAGGTGCAGTGAGAATGATTATAGGATCCTTCTTTATCTTGGTAAATATACTACCAAGAGCATTAAGATTAACATATTTATTGATTGTTTTCCACAGACCTATTGAGATGATTCCAAAAATATTCGCACCCAGTATAGAGATGAGAGCTAGAGCCAAGTTTCCATTGATATCTGCTGTACCACTACGGATAAGGGGGATAAAAGCTTGTCCGTGATCAGTCTGTTCCAGTAGGCCAAAACCACCCAGTGGCAATATACCCATCCAGTTACTAAGTAGTATAAATATGAATACAGGGAAAACCATAGGAAAAGCCTTTTCAGATATCTTCCTGTCTCCAGTCACCTGATCAGCCAGAGACATAGCCCCATCGATAACGAACTCAAAGAAATTTTGAATACCTCGAGGAACCTGCTTGATTTTAAATTTTAGAACTAATGCAAAAATTACTATAACACCCACCACGATCCAGCTAGTGAATAATGCATTCGTGACAGGCATTGGGCCAATATCACCTATATGCTCGGCATATAAAGTAGCCTCGTGAGTTACACCATGTGATTCTTCTACGGCAACAACCTCTGAAGTGTTTGTATTTAAATCTATTTCATTGTGATTAGTTTCTTTTGTCATTTTTAGTATCTTCTTTTTCTATGTCTTTAATATAACTCATGGAAAATCTCACAATGCCGTAAATCGTAATCATAAAAGCGAGTATTGTAAGTGAAATAAAGATTATTGGTTCTGTATTGTATTTTTTATCTAAAAACTTACCCAATACTAGTGATACGATGATAGGAACAGCAATCCAAGAAGAAATCTTCATAGCTATACCCAATCCATCTACCCACCATTTTTTTTGTGTATTATTTTCCATAAAAAGAAAAGGCTTATTGCCCCAGATACCCCTCTATTTAAAGAAGGATGGTGAGTGTGGATGGAATCGGACCATCGACCTCTGTCTTATCAGGACAGCGTTCTACCACTGAACTACACACTCATATATAAAAATAAAAAAACATTCAAAACTAAACAAAACCTACAAATAGTAGGCAAACCAAATATAGCAAAAAATTGACTTTAAAGCAAACAAACGGCCTGCCGTAAAATACGACAGGCCATTTAGTGTTAACTAGCGAAACGGATCATTACTCCGTTGATGTCCAGGATCTTAAAGAACCATTTTTCGGACGAAAGTAAGTCCCCAACAACAAACATTGAAATTTCATAATCTATATTATCCCCATTTTTATAGGTACTAATATGAATTACACCGTACTCAACATTTACCCTGATGTGTTTAACTTTTACACCATTTGCTTCAGAAACTTGAGGAATGGCATTCCGTGTCGATTCGGAAAAATGCTGAATCAGCTTCATATGCTGTTCTGGGTTGATTTTTCTCGTAAAATCTGGTTTTAGTCCTTCAGTTTTAAAAGTTGAAGGATGTTGGATTGCTGAAGTACCTGATTTTTTACCAGAATTCATTGCACTTACCGCATCTGATGGGTAACGAGGTTCCACGGTGTTGCCGCGCGTTTGTTGGTTGCTCATATAATTACAAAATTTAAAAAATGTTTTTTCAAAATATTACACCATAATTTTATAAATGTCAAAAGAAAAGACCTGGTACAAAGTACGCAGGTCTGATCGTTTTTTAGGCTCTTTTTAATTCGCTGCAGCCGGGGCAACTTTCTTTTGGTTTTGAAGTCTGATTACATTAGCCAAGCGTTGGTATTTTGATTCGATGATGTTTGTCATAGTAGTACCTACGTATGTCTTCATGATTTTATCAAATTCACCTACAACACTTTGCTCGCATTCTTTTAGGCGAACTTCATAGCTAACATATTCACTACCATTAAAGCAATTGTGGTCTAAAACCATAGATCCGTCTAATGCCAATGCTCTGATTGAGTAAATCATACCAACTAAGGTCAAATCCATTTTTTTGGTTCTACCCAATAGTGGTGCACTGATGAATACAGAGGTCGGGATCTTTGTCTTTTTACTTTTTTCCCATTCGATTACCTCCTCATCACTAAACGGATGCTCTACATAATCACGGTGATCCATAAATTTCAACGATACACCCATTTCAGTCTTTCTAACTCTAAAAGAAAGCTGATCTTTCAGTAGTGAAAAACTTGAGGTATCGTAGTAGTAATCCTCACGATTAAAACGGCGATCTGTTTCCAAACTTGAATGACTCATGATATCCAAATACTGGAATTGAGTTAAAAAGTTTTTAGACATTGTAGGCTTGTCTGAAGCCATTTGGATTTTTCTTTCAAATCCATTTTGTGGTTTATTCATGATTACAAAAATTGGGTTTTCAAAATAATACACCAGAAATTATAAAATGTCAAACAAAAATCCCCGCCGGAGCGGGGATTTTTGTTTGCATCATAATATAGATATTATGCGCGTGGTGCCATTGGGCGAGCCTCATTAACAGTTAGATTTCGACCATCGAAATCTTGACCATTAAACATTGAGATTGCTTTGTCAGCATCAGCATCGTTTTCCATTTCTACGAATCCAAAACCTTTTGATCGGCCTGTCATCTTATCCATGATAATTGTTGCTGAAGATACTGCACCAGCACCTTCAAAGTGAGCTTTTAGCTCGTCGTTAGTAGTCTTGTAAGGAAGACCACCAACATATAATTTCTTTGCCATATATGACAATGTGATTCTCGGAATAATACTTTGCAATATTAATCTTTGAATAAAACTAATTTATAAATGTAATCGCAAAAGCCTGATTTCATTTACATACCTCAATGTTTACCACAACGAAGAATGCAACTCACCAAAACATAACGCAAACTACTGGAGGCAAGTATAACAGAGATATAAAAACATAGCAAATAGTAAAATACCCGATTTCTCGGGTATTTTACTATTCATCTGTAGCGTCGCCTGTCTCACCAGATGCTAGTGCGTCGATAATCTTTTCTATTTTACCTTCCATTATACCTGGGATATTACTCCATGATTGGCGGATGCGGTGATCAGTCACACGATCCTGAGGGAAGTTGTATGTACGGATTTTCTCACTTCTGTCCCCTGTCCCGATCTGATTCTTTCTATCTGCAGAATATTTCTTTGCTTCTTCTTCTTCCTTCATAGCTTCGAGTTTTGCAGTTAGGATAGACATGGCCTTCTCCCTGTTCCCTAGCTGTGTACGCTCTGAGGTACAGCGCACATCGATACCTGTAGGCTTGTGAATCAATCGAACTGCAGTCTCCACCTTGTTCACATTCTGTCCTCCTGCACCACCAGATCGAGAGTACTCCATATCTAGGTCTGCTGGATTGATTTCAAACTTTGCCTTTTTACGAATAGGTAGCACAGCTACCGATGCTGTAGATGTGTGTATTCGGCCATTCTTTTCAGTCGCAGGTATGCGCTGTACACGATGGACTCCTGTCTCGTAGCGGAGCATCTTGTAGCAATCCTTGCCCCTTACCTCAAAAGAAGCCTCTTTGTACCCACCGACATCATTTGCTGATTCGTAGTTTGTCTTCCAGCCCCAGCCTAGATCCTCGGCATACATCTCGTACATGTGGGCTAGCTGCCATGCGAATAGTGACGCCTCGTCCCCACCGGCACCAGCACGGACTTCGAGAATTATCTCATTCGGGAATTCTTCTTCCTCTTTTTCGGATTTCATTATTTCCTCTACCTGTCTCTCGATGCCGTCCTTTTGGAATTTAATATTTTGAAGTTCTTCTTCGGCCAGGTCTTTCATACTCTCATCCTCGGCAACCATATCATTTACATTTTTTTCTAGAGATAAAAGACGCTCGTATTCATGTGCGAGATAGCTAGTCTTGTGATTATTCTTTAATTCAGTTAGGTCTAACATACAATTTTTGAATTTTTAATTTTGTAATTTTTAAATAATATCTAAATGAATTAATTTTTTAAAACATTTTTTTATAAAATTAAAAATTTTAAATTACAAAATTTTATACTTATATTATAACAGAAGGCAAACAAAAAACCGCCCAAAAAGAGCGATCTTTTATATAAGCTATTTTTTTACTGCTGCTGCACGCTTTTTGAAACGGTCCACACGTCCTGCTGTGTCTAGAACCTTTTCGTTTCCAGTATAGAATGGGTGACACTGACTGCAGATTTCAACGTTGATTTCTTTTGCTGTTGAACCTACTGCAAAAGTAGCTCCACATGCACAAGTAACCTTTGTATTGTTATCGTATTTCGGGTGAATATCTTTCTTCATAGTTTTGTTATATTAGCACGACTTTATTAATTTTGCAACAAATCGATATTTGACTGGATTTTAGCAGTTTTGGTCATAACACTGTTCCCATAACTAGTATTCCCAGTCACAAGGCCACAGGATCTACCAGAGTAGTATTTGCAGGCAGCATTCCTCTCTGCTGTATAACCACCCTTGTTTGCCCCTAGATCAGCCAAATACATAGCAGAAGCCATAAATGCATCTCGAGCAAACCATGGGTCAGGATTTGGTATTCCTAGAGCTTTACCGATTCTAGACTTTAACATCATCCAAGTAGAAGGTATGAATTGTGCAGGACCCATAGCCCCACCATAACCAAATCCACCGATAGGACAAGATATAAGGGTCTTGTAAGGATCACGGCCCACACTAGCAGTGATCTCAAAGAATGGTTTTACATCACGGGTAGGCTTCATAACATTCTTGAAAATCTTGCCACTGCGAGAGCTCACACCGGTACCAGTATTTATATCTGTGACGTAGCAAGACCCCTGATCAGTACCCAGATTACTCTCCTGAGTCAATATACCTAGGACAAAGGCAGCACGCACACCGGTCTTCTCTGATGCCAAATTGGCATATTCTAGAGCTTTTGAGAATGGGATAGCACCAGTATCACGCAGACCGAAGAGTGCAGTTAGTATCTCATTCTTTCTCTTGGCTTTTTCTGCTAGGACTTTTTGGTATTCAGCTTCTTTGTTTTTACTAATAGAAAGAAGTTGTTTTTTGTCTTTTTCATTCTGTTCAACTTTCTTTTTTGTATTCTCGAGCTCTACTTTTACATCGAGCTGTTTATCTTTTTGAATTTCTAGATTTTTCTTTTCTGACTCAGTCTCATTCCTAGCATGCCTTATCAAACCTACTGAATCACCAATAGAGTCAGATAGAGCCATGAATTTATCAAATTCTCCATATACATCAGAGATAGATTCTCCGGATAATACAAAAGAAACAACAGATTTATCATCTATCTCACGGCTCTTGCGAACAAGCTGAGCCAGTGTCTGCTTTTCAGATTCAATCTTCTCTGTCAATGTCTGAATTTTTTTATTCTTTTGAACTATCTCACCCCCTAATTTTTGAATTGTTAAATTTTTTGCCTGAATTTCTTTTTTAGATTTTGCAATCTGAGAAGTGAGGAGCTTGATATCACCAGACAAAGTAGCGGATTTACCCTTTTGTTTGTCGAGCTGCTTTTGTTTTGCTGCTATATCCTTTTCAAGGTTCGCGAGCTCTGCTTCTAATTTGGCACGATCCGCCTGTGCATTGGAAAGATCACTAGCCACTACCAAAGTAGGACCAAAAACAAAAAAAGAAACGAGCACTATGCATAATAAAAACCGTATCTTCATACAGTTTTTATTATAGCATATTTTCTTGTCTGAACTTAATATATTTAAGTATTAAGATTATTATTCAGCTGCTGCTTCCTCTTCTTTCTTGCCTTTTTTCTCTACTTCAATAGAAGATAGGTCAACTGGAGCAGATTCAACTTCTTCTTTTGCTGCTGCAACCAATGCTACCACCTCTTCTGCGTCTGAGATCATAGTCACACCTGCTGGTAGAACTAGATCTGATACGTGAATTTGATTCTCCAGAGTCTCAAGAGTAGATATATCTACAGTGATGTGTGCTGGGATGTCCTTTGGAAGAGCACTTATCTCTACTTCGTGGATAACTTTTACTAGACTACCTAGACCTGTTTTTTCTGCAGGTGCTACACCTACGAATTCAAGAGGTACAGATACTTCTACTGGCTTGTTCATATCCACAGCAAGGAAATCTACGTGCTTTGGAAATCCTTTGATTGGATCTACCTGTACTTCATGGATAAGAACGTCGATGTTCTTGCCCTCGAGAGATAGTACGATAGTACTAGACTCTCCTGCAGCTTTCCAAACTTTTATAAAATCGATACTTGGTACGGAAATAGATGTATTATCCACTTTCGCGCCATAGACTACAGCTGGAACCATACCGTTACTTCGTACGATTGCTAGCTTTTCAGCCTTACTTCGCTTTGTTGCGTTTAATGTTTTCATGGGTCAAATATTAACATTAAAAGCTCTTTTTTGCAAATACTATTGACAATATTCACATATTTGATTTAATTAAAATAAAAAGGAGGATATATGAAAAACAAGCTACCGAGATTTGTTCGTTTAATTAGAGTGTGGTTTTGGCGTACTATTATACCCCTCGAAAAGGATGGGTTTTGGATGATGTTCAACATGTCCAAAACTCGAAAAAATTTTTGGGAATAAATAAAAAGGAGGAATAATATGCATAAAAAAGTATCGCGATTAGTTGACTGGCTAACACCTGGTGCAACACGAATCACAGAAAGCAGAGGAAGAATCCCAAATGATTTAAAAGATTTCTATTCATTTCTTTATAACGAAGCAACAAAGAAGACTCAGAATAACAGAGACCTAAGAAAGCTAATTATTAAGGAATTTGGATCAATTAAAACATGGGTAAAATCTTGCGTATTCCAGTACTCAAAGGACAGAGAACAGAGTTACGAGTTTAACTGGTAATTTGACTGGTAAAATTAAAAAGGAGCCGACGTTGTCAGGCTCCTTTTTTGCATATTACTCTTTTGGCTTCATCAATGGGAATAGTTGAGTCTCGCGGATTGGCTTGTCCACCATAAATGAGAACAATCTCTCTCCGAAACCGAATCCACAAGTAGGTGGCATACCATGTTCTAACATGTCTACGAATTCCCACTCTGGCATCATCGCCTCATCATCCCCTCTCTCTATCAATTTTTGCTGTAGTTCAAATCTTGCACGCTGGTCGATAGGATCATTGAGTTCAGAGAATCCATTCCCTACCTCAGAACCAGCGATGATAATCTGGAAACGCTCGGTCAGATCAGGATTGTCACGGCAAGCTTTTGCCAGTGGCGACACGAGTTTTGGGTGGTGAATCAGAAATACGGGACCTGCGATATTCTTGCGACAGTATTTCCATAGCGTATCCATCAATCTCTCCCTGTTTTCTCCATCATATTTTACACCTAGCTCGTCGAGCTTTTTCGTCATATCAGACTCGCTAGCAGACATGATATCGATACCTGTTTGCTTCAATACTTCATCCTTGTATTCGATCACTGGCCAATCACCGGAAAGATCAAAAGAGTGCCCACGAGTACTAAATGTTGTAGTTCCAAAAACCTCAGTAGCTATTTTTTGGTATAGCTCCTGAGAGAGCTTCATACCATCTTTGTAGTTTGCATAACCCCAGTAGAATTCCATATTTGTGAATTCTTGTAGATGCTCTGGACTAGTGCCCTCGTTGCGATACACGCGACCTATTTCGAAAGTCTTTGGGAATCCAGCTGCCATCAGGCGCTTTTGCCAGAGCTCTCCTACAGAGATACGCATAAATACATCAATATCAAAATCTTTGTGATGAGTCTTGAATGGGTTTGCCTCAGCACCACCAGTAGTGACCTCGAGAGTCGGAGTCTCTACCTCTAGGAATCCATGATCTTTCATAAAGTTGCGAGTTACTTCCCAGAATTTTGATTTCTTGTAGAACATATCTGCTAGTCCGTCTGTAGTTAGGATATCTAGATATCTCTTTCTGAATCTCTCTTCTACGTCCTGAAGACCTGCCCATTTGTCTGGTAGTGGGGCTAGAGCTTTTGTCAGCATCCTCCAGCTATTCACCTCTACTGTAGCCTGACCAGTCTTTGTAGTGAACAGGGTTCCAGATACTTCGATGAAATCCGCCATGTCGACGGTATCGACAAATAGCGAGAACATCTCGTCTGCGAGTGCTCCCTTTTTCAATAGACCTTGAAATACCCCAGATCCATCATTTAGATTAAAAAATAAAATAGCCCCCTGTCCACGTAGAGACATCACACGCCCACCTATAGTGACGGTCTTGCCATTCTCAGACAACATAGGGAAACCATCTATCACCTCTCCGATTGTATAATCACGAAAAGACTCCGCTGTGAACGGATCCATATTCGCTTTTTTTAATAATTCAATTTTTGCTAAGCGCGCAGCGCGCAATTCTTCTGTTGAAGCCATAATTCTATTCTATATCAAGTATAGTATATTTGGAAGCTCCTTTTGGTGTATTGATAGTGACTACATCACCCTTTTTCTTGCCAAATAGTGCAGCACCAAGTGGTGATTTGTTTGAGATTTTATTGTGCATCATATCAGCTTCTTCTGCTCCTACGATACTGTATTTCACTCCATCCTTTGAACCATCTTTTTTGACGTGTACTGTTGTGCCGATCTCTACCTGATTGCTGTGATGCTTTTTTACGACTACAGCAGAATTCAGCATATGATCGATCTGATTAATACGATCTTCAGTCTTGCCTTGGTCCTCACGAGCCTGGTGATACTCTGCATTCTCAGATAGGTCACCTAGTGCCTTTGCTGCTTCTAGGGCCTCTAATATCTCCTTGCGACGAACAGTCTTCAGGTAGTGAAGTTCATCTATTAATAAGTCTTTTTTGTCTTCAGTTATATAATTTGTTTCATTCATGATTGGGTCATTATACATTTTTAGAGGTTATAAGTAAAGATAATTTATTTGAAATATTCGGGCTTGTAAACAGACATATAGTCGATCATCTGACTAGCTACACGCGTAGCATTGCCACTGGCAGCTTTTGGTCCACGCTCCATCATCACAACAAAAGCGTATTTTGGATTCTCATAAGGGAAAAATCCTATGATCCACGAGTTTGTATTTGTGTTGCCTAGACCGACCTGGGCTGTACCAGATTTTGCAGCGACTTTTACATTTGCAAGATTCAATGACATAGCAGTTCCCTCTGTCACAGCCATACGCATACCCTCGCGAATATATTTCATCTTCTCTTCATCTATTTTTATGGTGCTTTTTTTATTTTCCATATCTTTGTCATTATGCAGTAGATGTGGAGTGACAAGATTACCACCATTCACGAGCGAAGCAGTAGCACGCACCATCTGAATAGGTGTGACTTGGAATCCATACTGACCGATAGAGGTATTGTATGTGTCTCCCACTCTCCACGGATCACCCTTGAATGTTTTTATCTTCCATTCTGGAGTAGGTATGCTCCCCTCTTTTTCATTAGACAAATCTATGCCAGTCTTTTTTGCTATTCCAAACATTTGAGTATAATCATCTATCTTTACTATACCGAGACCCTTTTGATCTTTGAATCCGCCACCGATAGCATAGAAATATACGTCAGAAGATACGGCTATCGCCTTTTTCATGTCCACATACCCGAAAACTCCGTGGTCTTTAAATACTGATTTTTTCTCTGGAAAATATGGATTAGGTATCTCGATGGAACCATTGGATAATATGACTTTGAATGGACTTATCACATTTTCAACGAGAGCACCGTACCCGACAAAAGGTTTTACTATTGAACCCGGAGTATACAATCCATTTACCGCTCGATTAAGAAAAACCTTGCGATTATCTGTAAGGTATCCATTGATCACTTGCTTGTCTTTACCTAGAGACAGGACCGCTGGATTATATTCTGGATAACTAGTCAGAGCTATTACTTCTCCACTATTAATATCCATCAAAACCCCAGCACCACCAGAGAACCCTACACTATGGGCCATATCTGCTATATAAGAATATAATTTATTTTGTATATCAGCATCCACAGATAAATAGAGGGCATCCCCAGGCGAAGGAGGAGAGACTATGTTCTCAGATTGAACTACACCTTTTACATTTGTCTCGGTTATGCGTACACCATTTTTACCTTGGAGTCGCATGTCATAGAATTTCTCTACTCCATCCTTACCAATGAAACGATCTTGCCAGTAGGTACCTTTTGAATCTTTAGCTGGGGCACTAACATAACCTAACGCATGAGCGAATCCAGATAGAGATATATAAGTCCGAGTCGGAGCTTCAAATTTACCGCCCTGTATATCCCAGGTATTCCAAGCCAGCAACTTGCCATTTCTGTCATAGATCAGACCTCTGTCTGCGAATATTGGTTGTTTCGACAGAGTATTGTTTTCACTTCTTTTTAAATAGGCTTCACCCTGATGAATCTGCAGTGCTCCTAGCTTCCATACGAAAGTGCCACCAAAAAACAGGAAAAATATCCCCAGCAACACCACAACGTTTTTACTTATTGGCTTTTCAATACGCCCCTCGAACTGCTGAGTATTGAAATTCGGTAAATTTTTTGAATCAAGAAAAATCTCGTCTGGGGCGATCTCTATATCTCTGTATTTATGGCGATAAAATCTAAATTTCATTTTTGATATAAAATTATATATTTTTTTAAATAATTAAGACCAAAGAAAATAATCAAAATCGAAATAGAAAATATGAATGGTGTTATAAAATAATACACAGGTGTGTAGATACTATATATCAGTATACTGATTAAAAAAAATTCATAATAATCATCAAATAAAAATAGTCCCGCTAGTGTGAATAGTGCCACCAAGTACCAAGGTAGTAGGAAAAATAACACAATCAAAACCAGAGAAAATACAACTCTTTGCATTTTGATATTATACGACACAAGGGGGTTTTAACCAAAATTAGCTAAAACTGAGCTTCCTGTATATAGATCTAATTATCAAAAATACAATAAAAGCGATAACTAGATAAAATACAAAAGGTGTGCCGAAGATAAATGAGGCAATAGCCAAGAAAAATAATTTTACATAGGCGATGGGCTTGTCTGCGCCACCCAGACTCTTCTTTTCAGCTTTTTTATTATCAGAAACAGTCGTCCCCTTTACTGTGTTTTTATTATCAAGAGAATCAATCTCTTTTTGGGTCTCGTCTTTTGATACAGTTATCTTTGTATAAGTCTCGTCACGAAAAGTATCCACAGAAGACAGAGAATTTGATATTGGAGTAGCAAAAGATTCTGGTAGGATATCAGACAGGTTTGCTTTTGTCTCGTCGAGTTTATTTTTCAATGCATCAGTACTCGATACAGGAGTACCATCTATCTGCTCTATCAATTTAGAAACAAATTTACGATCCTCTTCTGTAGTATTCCTCTCTAGAACTACGGGGGAAGATTTACCAGATTCGATAATCTTGGAAGATAGTATCTTTGCAGAGATGACGTGGTCCCCAGCTGTCACCTTCCATGAAATAGATACATTTTGGATGGTATCTTTGGGTACAGATATAGTCCTAGTGCCGAGTATCACATTCTTGTCGTAGAATTCTACATTGGCCTCTAGAGGATAATTGTCTCCATTCCACACTGCAGTATAAATCTTTACAGTCTGACCCTCTACGAGAGGATTCTCGGAATACCAAATCTGCCCAGGAATGAATCCAGTATTTGCCACATCGGCGGCATATACATGCCCACAGAAAAAAGTAAAAATAATTAAAATAAATATTTTATATTTCATTGTTTATATTGTATCACGCGAGTAGACGGTCTCCAATCAGTAATGCATCCCCTGCACCTAGTGTGATGATGATATCCTTGTCGTGTAGCCCCATCATGCTGAGAGTCTCGAATGCACTATCAAAGTCAGGGAATGATGCAGAATTATTTTTATGCTTATTTACCTCTTCTGATAAAATTTTTGAAGATACAGTTCCATCATCTACCTCACGAGCTGCATATATAGGCAGGAAGAGCACATTGTCTGCAGATACAAAACTCGTAGCAAAATCTGCTAGCAATGATTTTGTACGGCTATATAGATGTGGCTGGAATACAATAGTCAAACGGTATCCATCCTCTGCAGGATACAATTCGCGAAAACCTTGGAGACTGGCCTTTATCTCTGTAGGATGGTGGGCGTAGTCATCGTATACGATAGCACCACTATCAAGCTTGCCTTTGTATTGGAATCGTCTCCATGTACCAGAGAAATTCACCACTGCACCCCTAGCATCATCCTCTGTTATACCCAGGCATGTAGCCACGGCCACCGCACATGCTGCATTTTTCTTGTTGTGTATACCAGGGATTTTCAATTTTAAATCAGCTTCGTAAAAATCTTGATAGTTTACAATAGTAGCTTTTGTATCAGCGATGATATCTGGGATATTGTTGTCGTTTGGATCACATACTATAAATCCATCTTCGGGGACCTTCATAGCCAACTCATGGAAAGCACTTTTTATATCTTCGATATCTCGGTAGTAGTCTAGGTGATCTTCATCTACATTTGTAATCACCAAAATCTTTGGACTCATATTCAAAAACGAGCGACGGTACTCGCAAGACTCTGCGATAAATATCCCACTGTGGCCGTATACAAAATTTGTCCCGTCAGACAGTAGACTACCCACGACGACTGTCGGATCCCTCTCCAGGTCTCTGAATATCTGGGCGGTCATACCCGTAGTCGTGGTCTTGCCATGAGTACCAGTGACGGCTATCGTGTACTGATCTCTTGATATCTCGCCTAGCATTTGCGGATATGAACGTATAGGAATATCTTGGAATTTTAATTCAGAGAAAAACTTTTCATCGTAGTATTCGATAGCAATGGTATAGACTACGAGATCTGCATCTGCGGGAATATTTTCCATAGATTGCCCTAGAACAATATCCGCACCGAGAGAAGATAAGTCAGCTGTTATATTTGACTCGTGCACGTCTTGACCTGAAACCTTCTTTCCCATAGATACCATCATACGAGCAATAGCCGAGATACCAATCCCGCCTATTCCTATAAAGTGCACATGTTTAATTTTTGATAAGTCGATGTTCATCCCGATACTAAATTTTAACTGTTAATTTTATCATTATATCCCGTAATCAAAAATTTACTACGGGACAGGTATTATTTTAAAATTACTTCTTCACCATCACCCATAAAAGTATATTTACCATCTTCGACTATTATACCTTGTCCATCTCTCAAAATTCTAAAAGGATACTCTAAAGTCTTCATTCTTTCACGAATAAAATCTTCTCTATTTTCCCTATAATGAACTCTTAAAACAAAAGGAACATAACCAAGAGCAGTAAAATCAGTAACGCCAAAACGATCCACACTCGAATCATTCCAGTCAGACACTACAACACTTGGACACATTATATATGCACCTGCGCTACTGCCAATATACACACGTCCCTCATTTATTAATTCCTTTAAAATGTCCGCAAAACCAGTTTCTCGAATTACTCTCAATAAATAAAAAGTATTACCACTTTCTATATGAACTACATTTTTATCTTTAAAAAAATTTCTAATCTCCTCACTTGTCTTGCCCTCTATATCAAATTCCTCAAAATTATATTTCTCATTTACTAAAGTATTTCTTGTTGAAGCAATAAAACTACTATCCTTTTCACCCTTTGACGCAGTAGTGACCCAGCCGATTTTCATTTGATCCTTTGAAATACCTACGGCATCATAACCGTATTTCAAAAGAAAACTAAAATCTGAAGCTAAAATTAATTTCATAAGATTATTTCTTTAATTTTTTCCAATAGGCCGGCACGACTTTCCCCATTGAATTGATGATCTCCAGGCAAGCTTGTAAATTTTATCTTATCTGACAGGCCATCTATTTTCAAATCACCCAATACATTATCGTCACTAGCTTTAATAATTGTAATTTCTGTATTTTCTGCAAGCGCATTGTAAAGAGGGATCGGTACTGTTTTTTCTCTTTCACCCCAATACAGGCTGGGAACAAAGGTTATCGTGCCATCTCGACGACCAAGAACTGAAACCCCTTCAGTATTTATCTTTGTATCTGGGTGATTTTTAAACAAATCTATCATTCTCTGATTGTTAACATCTAGAGACGGTGCAAGAAAAATAATTTTACGAATATTGGCAGGCTTAACCATAGCTGGTATTAGACAACCTTGTGAATGAGCAATAATGTCTATAATTGCGTCAGGATTCTGCTCCCTAATTTCTGATATATTTTTTGAGAGCATTTGCGCCTGAATACTCAGAGGTGTAGCAGTAATAGTATTGTTCACTACGTCAACATTATTATAATCAAATAAAAATGTTTCAATGCCATTTTCCTGTAGCATCTCAGCTACACCCATAGGGCCCGAGAGCAACCCTCGGTCATCTTTTGCGACTCCGAACCCATGAGAAAATATTACAATGTGCTTTTCGTTTTGCATTATTTTAAATCTAATTCTGCTAAAAGTTCAGGGAATTTATCTGTGCCCATATCTGAAAAACAGAAATGTCCCATGTCTTTAAATTCGACTATCTTTATATTTTTAACTTTTGATTTTATTATTTCAATACTGTCCTGTACTTCTTTCATATCATTTGTAGAAGAAAAAATAGTTATACCGTCAGTCTTGTCTACAAGATTTTCATCTAGATTAAAATCAAAAATTCCTGTATCTAAAAATTTATCAGGATCGATCCATGGAGCGACGAGGACAACCTTGCCTACTTTTATATTATTTTCACTAAGATAACGCAAGATCAATCCACCTCCGCAAGAGTGACCAATCAAAATAGTATCCTGATCCAATGGAAACCGCTCTAGCATTCCACTCCATGCAGAATATTCTGGATTATACGGCACAGGCATCTCTGGTGTCTGAGCGACAATATCCTTTAGCAAAAATTGCTTTTGGATCCAAGGTAGCCAATGACAATTCGAAGACGCCGGACGATCTACGTCATAGTACTCTTCTTTACTTGGCATCCCATGTATTATTATTGCTGTTTTCATTTTATTTTAATTTATATTTATCAAAGCCTAATTTAACAAGTTCATCATGGGCTTGCCACACATCATCTGGAATATCCTGTTCAATCTGGAAACCCAATTTAGGATACTCTTTAATTCTCTCCAAGTCACCAACCATCACTTCAATAAAATCCTGATTACCCCATTCTTCATATGATACAAGCGGTGATGTTACTAGCAAGTCAATTTCTGGCCACTGTTTTTTAATCGTAGCAAAAGTTCTCCTTTCCATATAAGGTTTTTGCACTGCAATGATACTGTTTAATTTTATGTTTTTTTCTTCTAATATTTTTTTAGTAAATAAAATATTCTCTCCAGTATTACTAGCCTTATCTTCAATCAATATTTTATCAGCAGGTACCCCCATTTCTATAATAACATCCGAAAATTCAACTGCTTCTGGTCTATTAAATTTTGAAATTTTACCAAAACCACCAGAACAAATAATAAACGGGGCATGACCTTGTAAATATAAATATGCAGCCCTCTCAGCAACACGTAAATCCGTAGAACCCAAGACAAAAATAGCATCCACCGGTTTTAAATCTTGATGCATGAGCATATAATCCCATATTATCTTTGCGTATTTATTGACTTCATCCATTTTATTTAAATTTCTTTACTAATTTTACAAATTCATCATTACGCTCGTATTCATTGTTGTATTGAGAAAAAGAAGAAAAGGCTGGAGAGAATAGAATGATGTCTCCCCTTTTTGCGGATTTTGTAGCAGTATCAAATGCCTGCTTTAGATTTTCAGTCTTTATACTTTCAACTTTCAACTTTTCACTTGATAACTTATCAGTGCCAGTACCCGGAATAGTCACTACCAATTTACAATATTTATTGATAGCTTTTACAAAATCTATAACTGGAATATTCTTATCATTACCACCACAAATCAAAATCACATTTTTCTTTTCACCGATAGCTTGCAGCCCAGAAATAGTCGCCTCTGGTGTAGTAGCATTGTTGTCATTATAGATCTTGATACCACGAGCATTCTTTACGAGTTCAAGTCGCCCTTCGAGACCCCCAAAATCTTTTACCGCTTTTTTGATTTTTGACTCTGGTATACCAAAAAGTTTCGCAACTTCTACAGCACAGGCCATATTCTCCATCTGGTGTACACCGGGTACTGCAAACTTCCAATCTTTTACAGTATTCGGCTTCACCACTATGAGCTTACTCTTTATATCCTTTGGTATTAATTTCTTCATACCCGGACGGATCACTAGTGTATCCCCCGCCTTTTGATATTTAAAAATATTGGCCTTGTCGGCAAAGTATAGGTCCATATTATCCCGATAGTAATTCATATGGTCAGTCATAAAATTAGTGAATACAGAAATATGCGGAGATAATTTTGAATCACCAAAACCTTGGAGCTGCCATGAATCAAGCTCTGCTACAAGAATATCGCCATCTTTTACTTTTGAAAGGAGTGGGAGTGTCGCTACACCGCGTACATTGCCACCGATGAATACACTCTTGTTTAAAGATTTCTCTTGAGATTTCAATATCTCATATATCAAGTTTGTCGTCATGGATTTACCACGAGTACCAGTCACTCCCACGATCTCTACGCCGGGTGCGCATTTTGCAAAGAGTGATACATCCATCTCTATCGGGATATTGTTCTTCCTCGCCTCTGCAATATATACAGAATCCATAGGAATACCTGGATTTTTTATTATCATATCCCTATCACGAAAATCCTCGAGCCTATGCTCGCCTAATACGAATTTTATATTTGGGAATTTCGAGAGGACTTTTACTGAAGTTGCTAATTGATCAGAATTCTTTAGATCAGTCACTATCAAATCCGCACCGCACTCTGCTAGGAATTTGGTATATCCGAGTCCACGCCCCAGTAGTCCTAAGCCCATAATCGTTATTTTTTTGTCCTTAAATAGATTCTTGTAGTTTTTCATTGAGAGCTCATTATAACACAAAAACCCTGTATTTTAAACAAAAAGAAAACAGCCCTGGGAGCTGTTCTTTTTTAAAAAATTGAGAGGAGGTTAATCTCCTTGTCTTGGGTATTGGCCACCATGGCGACCTTGACCGGAACACTTTCCGCCGCGAACCCCATCTTCTTCATTGTGATGAGTGCAAGTTTCTATGTTTTCAGTTCTCTCATTATATCCCTCATCCATCTTTGTATGAGGAACCTTGGCATCTCCATTTTCAGCTGGAGTAACTGTTTCTTTATTTGGCATAGGTTTGGGATTTTTTACAATCATCACATTTAAAAAACAAAATGTCAATAAAAAAAACCGCAGGCTTTCGCCTGCGGCTATTTTATTACTTTAAATATTTTTTTAATTCTTCCATATCGTCAAAATGATTTTTCACGCCATTTATCTCTTGATATTTTTCATGCCCCTTGCCAGCTACCAATATATAGTCCTCTGGTACAGACATCTCGCAAGCTTTCTGTATAGCCTCGTGCCTATCGGATATGACATACACACCCTCTACATCCTCGGGTAGTCCAGCGCGCATATCTGCGAGTATATCCTCAATCTTTTCACTGCGTGGATTGTCAGAAGTCAGAATGACAACATCACTATCCGCATATGCAATCTGAGCCATCATCGGGCGCTTTGTCTTGTCCCTCTCACCACCACATCCGACTACAGTGATGACCCTACTATCAGTAGATTCATCTCCTGCAAGGCGCAGAGTCGTCTGCAAGGCATTCTCTAGTGCATCCGGAGTATGTGCGTAGTCTACGATGCCAGTGACACCACTGTCTGATTTAAAATAATTAAATCGTCCTTCTACTGGATCTAGCTTTTTTATCTCAGATATTAATCTGTCGTCCTCTATCCCTAGGAGTGATGCCGCACCATACACAGCGAGGACATTATACATATTGAAATCGCCAATCAATCTGGATTCCAATTTTGAATCGAAAGATGCCGGTTTTTTAAAACCATAGAAATATTTTTTTGCTTTTGTATCTAGGAGCATTGCCTCTCCACTTCCATCATCGATATTGGCAAGAGCAAAAGCAGTATCATGCAGACCGTCGAAAAAAGCTTTTTTTGCATTCAGATAATTCTCAAAATCTTTATGATAATCGAGATGATCGTGAGTCAGGTTTGTAAATATACCCCCAGTAAAAGATAGACCTGCGATTCTCTTTTCAGCTACTGCATGGGATGAGACTTCCATAAAACAATATTCACAACCAGCATCCACCATAGTAGATAGTATATTATTCAAAGTGATCGCATCTGGAGTAGTAGGTATGATTCTCTTGGAATCGATGATTTGATCACCAATCTTGTCAGCGACAGTAGAGATGAGCCCAGTCTTATAGCCCAAGTTTGAAAATAGATTATGCGAAAGAGTAGCTACGGTAGTCTTGCCATTTGTACCAGTGACTCCAACCAATTTTAATTTAAAAGATGGATGATTGTAGAAATTGTGCGCGATGATACCGACTGCCCCCTTTGTGTCGCGAACTTTTACATAAACCACTCCATGATTATATTGATCTAAATCCGCCTGGTGCACTATCACCTTTGCACCCTTTGATATCACATCATCTATAAAATTGTGCCCATCTGTAATATGACCTTTTATGGCCACAAAGAGTGAATTCTCTACTATATCTTTATTTGAAAGCGAGACAGCAGAAATAGATACATCTACATTGCCATGTGTTTCTAGGACTTCTATGTTCTTGATGATATTTGATAGTAGCTTCATATATATACTATAAACCCTTTGTGGAATAAAAAAAAGCCCCCTAAAAGGAAGCTTTTTTTCTTTAAATTACTTATTAAGCCACTGATTGTAGACCTCAATAATAATTTGTGGAACTCTTTCTTTTGAGTTCTCGGGAAGGCTCGTATCAATAACTAGATCAAAATTTGATGTATCTGTATGATCTTTTATCCCATACAAATCATCATATCTTTTTTTCTCACTCTCCAAACGGATATCAAATGAGCGAGCTATGTCTGATACATCTTCTGACTTAGATAAATTTTCATTCAATCTGTCTGGATTTTCTACTGCTGATTTAAGAAATCGAGTAGCCGCAATTTTTGAATCACACTTCAAAAAAACTTTAAATGAATCCGGTATAAAATAAAACCCTAAACGTGAATCGAGAACAACATTGTCCATCTTTCCAATTTCAAGATTTGAATCATCCAACATTTTGTCTATAGTTGGATCTTTTTCTGCAATACTACCCAATTCTTGTAATGTCACACCTTTTTCTAGTGCTATAGATCGCATAAAATCTCCGGTTGATTTATGAGTATAACCTAGAGTGTTTGCTATTTTTTTTGAAGTAGTTGATTTACCACTTCCATTATTCCCCGCAATTGTGATTAAATGTTTTTTCATGATAAATTAATTTTCTTTTATTTAAAATAACATATTTATAAAGTATAGTCAAAAAGGCTTATATTTGCTATATTCTAAAAATGAAGATTCTAGCGATAGAGACCTCTTGCGACCCCAAAGGAAAGAGTACTTCCTACGGGGCGGGAAGTGGTAATTTAAATTTTAATTCAAAGTATAATTAATATTATGAAGATACTAGCAATAGAAACATCTTGCGACGATACAGGAATAGCGATACTCGACGCGCGGAAGCGTGGAAAGAGTAGTCACTGTCTGCACATGATGGCAAATGCAATACAATCCCAACCCATCCATACGAACTATGGTGGCGTATTCCCTATGATGGCAAAGCGCGAGCACGGCAAGAATATCGTACCCGTTTTTGAAAAAGCACTCAAAGATGCAGGACTATTTAAATTAAAAATTAAAAATGAAAAATTAAAAATTGATGAGGTAAAAATAAAAGAGATACTCTCAAGAGAAAATGACTTACCAGAAACATTCATAAATTCCATATCTAAGATAGCCAAGCCCAAGATAGATGCCATAGCTGTGACAGTAGGTCCAGGCCTCGAGCCAGCACTATGGGTAGGTATCAGCTTTGCAAAAGCACTGTCTATCGCATGGGATCTCCCACTACTACCTGTGAACCACATGGAGGGGCATATATTATCTATATTGATGACAGATGAGGGGAAAATTCCAGAGATACAGTTCCCTGCTCTTTCTCTGCTCGTATCTGGTGGACATACAGAGCTAGTCCTCATGAAAGATTTCGGCAAATACAAAGTCATCGGTCAAACTCGTGACGATGCAGCAGGTGAAGCTTTTGATAAGGTAGCCCGCATGCTATCCCTGCCGTACCCCGGCGGACCAGAGATTTCTAAATTGGCAGCAGAGCATCGAAAGAATTCAAATACATCCACCTCCCCCGCATTGGCGGGTACTCCTCAAGAGGAGAATAAAATTAAATTACCTCGCCCAATGATACACTCTGGAGATTTTGATTTTTCATTCTCTGGACTCAAGACTGCAGTGCTGTATTTGATACGCGACCTTGGAGATATAAATGATGAACAAAAAAAAGAAATAGCTTGTGAAGTAGAAGATTCAATAGTAGAAGTCCTGACATACAAGACAATCAAGGCCATAGAAAAATATAAAATCCAGACGCTGATAGTGGGTGGTGGAGTATCTGCAAATACGCATTTACAAAAAGTATTGAGAGAGAAAGTAGGTTTAAAAATTAAAAATGAAAAATTAAAAATTAAAGTATACTTCCCTACAAAAAAACTTTCTACTGACAACGGCCTGATGATAGCCATCGCAGGATACTTTAATTATCTTAAAAAACCAATAAAAAAATCCCGCTCACTTTCATCTCTGAAAGCAAACGGGAATTTAGGGCTCTAAAACGACTTTATAAATATACAAAACACTTTTTTACTGCGCTGAGGTCTACTTCGTGACCAGCAAAACGAGACTCGACATGACCAACAGGCAAGTATTCATGGTGACACAAACTCATGCATCCCAACAAATCCAGAACACGATGGCTAAAAAATAGTTCAGCGGTTTTTTCTGGCCCATGATCTTCCAACCATGTTAGCTCCTTGAAATGAGGGTAGCCAAGTTTTGATGCAACTTTTGCAACATTATAAAGATAATGAGGATAGCCCTGGGCTTTTACACCCAAGATACTTAATAGATAATCCTGATCAGAAGCAAACACAGTTCTATTTATGCTCGGGAGAGGAGACCATCCTGCCTCAACACTCAAGCATAAATCAGCAACTTCATTTCCATCAGACAATACAGGACTGATCTTCACATAACCATCTCTCTTATTTGGATCATACGCACTCTTTACATCTTCGGTTATCCTGACCCAGGGGATATTGCTGCCACTAACAGCAAATTTACCCTCCAAGTGTTCGTAGTAAATAAGCGCGGATCCATCATACGGAGCCCAAGGCGATGATTCTACTTCAACACAATCAAATCCTAAAAATCTCAAAACACCTATATGCTCCCATACTGCGATAGATTCTGAGCCCGAACAAAGAGATATTTGCCCGCGTCTTTTTTCTGCAATTTTGTGATTAATAGGAATCACCCCATCTTTGGTTTTCCACCACCACCCAGAACGAACGGACGGAGAAAATTTAATCCATGCTGACCTTCCCCAGTAATCCTTACCAGAGATAAGCACAGGCTCTTTCAAAATCTTTTGTTTTATTTCCATGGCTTTTGTTAAGTTTTTCTTTTTACATTACCACTTTTTAAAATTAAGTCAAAGCATAATATAAATAAAAAACCCGTTCACTTTCATCTCTGAAAGCAAACGGGAATTTGGGGTTTTAATTACCTAACTTTTTTTACTAAGTTTTTCTTGTGCATTAAATAAATCATCCATAGATTTTCTATTCATTTCTCTAATATAATCTGGCTTATCGAGCCAAAAAGACAAAGAAATCATTTGCATTCTTTTAATTTCTTCTTTCGACATATCTGATTGATGACATCCAACCTTAAAAACACCATCGAGTGAATCATTTAAAAGTGACAATGAATTCAAAAAATCTTCTAAATTTACAAATCCAGAATTTTTAATACTGATAGTCTCGATACGGTACAAAGTAATTCCGATAAATCCATACATATGATCACGTATCATCTTGAAAAGATTATGTTTTGGATCATTAGGGTTATACTGCAAGTCAAAAGAAAAATTCAACTCAAAAAATTTCTTAAATTTTTCAGGCATCTTATTTTTAATTTCATTAATCAAAGCAGTAAAAACTTCTTCTTGTTTTTTAGCCTTGAGGCGATCAACTCTAGCTTGGAGAGAATTAGTATAATTGTCATATTCATAACAAAAATTTAGAGCTCTACCAAGAGAATAATCAGAATCATTAGATGTCTTTGAGACGTTGATTTTAGGTTTTTGATTTTCCATAATTATTTGTTTTAAAGTTTCTTTTTTTCACAGATTACCACTTTTTAAAATTAAGTCAAAATAGTTTTTAATAATTGGAAAGATGGCTTTAAAAATGCTATATTTTATACATGCAAGACAAACCTGAATACAAAGAACCAAATATTGATAAAAAGCTATTACAACCATACAACCCAGCCGATACTGAGGATCGTATTTACCAGCAATGGCAAGATAGTGGATTTTTTAATCCGGATGTTTGTATAGAAAAAGGAGTCACAAAACCCGACGCTCCACATTTCTCTATCGTCCTACCTCCTCCAAATGTGACAGGTACACTACACCTAGGTCACGCTTTTGAAGACACAATGCAAGATGTCTTAGTTCGGTATAATCGTATGAAGGGAAAGAAAACTCTTTGGATCCCTGGTACAGACCATGCAGCTATCGCCACACAATCAAAAGTTGAAAAAATTCTAGAAAAAGAAGAAGGAAAAAGAAAGACAGATCTAGGCCGTGAAGAATTCCTAAAACGCGTAGACAAATTCGCCCAAGAGAGTCACGACACTATAGTATCTCAGATTAAAAAGATGGGTGCATCCATAGACTGGTCTCGTGAAGCATTTACCCTAGACGAAAAGAGGAACTTTGCTGTACGCACTGCATTCAAGAAAATGTACGACGAAGGTCTGATCTACCGTGGGTATCGTATTGTGAACTGGGACCCAAAAGGCCAGACGGTAATATCAGATGACGAAGTAGTTTACGAAGAAAGAAAAGCAAAACTATACACATTTAAATATTCAAAAGACTTCCCTATCTCTATATCTACGACTCGACCAGAGACAAAAGTCGGAGACATGGCAGTAGCTGTAAACCCTGCAGATGAAAGATATACTCAATATGTCGGTCAGACTTTTGAAGTGGCTGATTTTTGCGGAGTACCACTATCAATCAAAATAATCGCAGACCACAATGTAGAAAAAGATTTTGGTACTGGAGCCCTCGGAGTGACCCCGGCAGATAGTCAGATAGACTGGGAAATGGCTCAAAAGAATAACTTGGAGGTAAAACCAGTTATCAATGAATATGCCAAGATGACAGTAGGTGGTGAAAATCTTCTGGGAAAGAAGACAGGTGAAGCTCGTGAGATAGTAGCACAGTGGCTACGCGATAATAATTTGATGGAATCTGAAGTCGAAGTTGATCAAAATGTATCGACAGCAGAACGCACAGGTGCAATCATCGAACCAATTCCAAAACTACAGTGGTTCATAAATGTAAACAAACCAATAGAAAGACATACTGGCAAGACCTTAAAGGATCTGATGCTTGAACCTGTTGTTGATGGCAAAATAAAAGTATTACCAGATAGATTTGAAAAAATATATTCACACTGGATTGCGAATCTTCGCGACTGGTGTATATCTCGCCAGATCTGGTACGGACACCGTGTGCCTGTATGGTACCGAGGTGATGAAGTTTATTGCGATATGGAAGCACCCGAAGGTGAAGGCTGGGAACAAGACTCTGATAGTCTAGACACTTGGTTCTCTTCAGGACTATGGACATTCTCTACTCTCGGATGGCCAGATATGAATTCTGCAGATTTAAAGAATTACCATCCTACTACAATAGTTATGCCGGGATATGAAATCCTGCCATTTTGGGTTGCTCGTATGGTCCTCATGTCTCAATATCTATTAAATGAAGTTCCATTCGATACTGTTTATTTCCATGGGATAGTTCGTGATAGTAAAGGTAAGAAATTCAGCAAGTCTGCAAACAATGGAATAGACCCAATAGATGTGATAAACGA
The DNA here is from genome assembly GCA_041674285.1 of Minisyncoccota bacterium. Lineage (GTDB taxonomy): Bacteria > Patescibacteriota > Minisyncoccia > Phycocordibacterales > UBA9973 > UBA8515. The sequence continues at coordinate 49,617 of JBAYVZ010000001.1, read as the reverse complement.
ATACGGAACAGACGCATTACGCATGGCACTCGTCGTAGGTGTAGGCCCAGGTAATGATACAAAATTTGATATGCAAAAAGTAAAAGCATACAAGCACTTTGCAAATAAACTCTGGAACATCGCGCGCTTTACCCTATCGAGCACTGAAGGCATCACATGTGATCCAAAGTTTGACGCATATACAGATAGTGAAAAAACTTTGATCGAAGAGCGAGACAATCTGATATCTGAGATCACAAAAGAAATGGATGAATACAAATTCTATCTAGTCGGAGAAAAGCTCTATGCATATGCATGGACACGATTTGCAGATGTGATAATTGAGGAAAGCAAAATAATACTAAACGGAGATGATGAGAGTGCGAAAATGGCTCGTGCACAATTCCTATTGAATACTCTAGAGAAGATAACAACAGTACTCCACCCATTCATGCCATTCGTCACAGAAGAATTGTGGTCTATTATTCATAAAGACACAGGCCTATTGATGGTAGAAAAGTGGCCAACAATAAATAATGGATAATCTTATATCAGACCCAAAAACTCTAATATATGCAGTACTAGGAGGAGCACTACCAGCCATACTATGGCTATGGTTTTGGCTAAGACAAGAAGACGGAGACGACAAAGAACCAACAGGATTGATAATCATGTCTTTTGTGCTCGGTGGGGTGATGGTACTACTAGCTATATGGCTACAGAGATATTCTGCCACATTGATACTAGACAAGACATGGCAGATAATTGCATTTGCAGCGATAGAAGAGATTCTAAAGATGCTAGCAGTTATAGTAGTAGTATTTGGTAGTGGACATATAGACCAGCCGATAGACTACCCTATGTACTTTATCGCAGCCGCACTGGGGTTCGCTGCACTTGAAAATGTATTCTTTCTGATCAACCCACTCCAAGTAGACGGGACAGTTGTCGGACTACTCACTGGCAACTTGCGATTCCTAGGATCGACACTACTGCATGCTATCGCAAGTAGTATGATAGGTAGCGCATTTGGATTGGCATTTTACATAAAAAGATTTAAAAAAAGATATGCGATTATCGGATTACTACTCGCAATTACCTTGCATAGCCTGTTCAATTTCTTTATAATGAAAGGAAGCGGTGAAAACTTTCTGTCTGTCTTTGGTTTCCTGTGGGTAGTCGCGATTATAAATATTCTTATTTTTGAAAAACTAAGAAGAATGAGTCCGCGCTTTGCGCAAACAATATAAAACTATGCTAAAAAAGAAATCTTTTTTTGAAAAATTAACCGGTGGTATTAAATTCGATGACGAGAGTGAATTTCTCGTAGACGAAGAGCCGAAGTTAATGAAGAAAAATCACGAAGTTGAATTCAAAGAAGAAGTCGAAGAAGAACAAGACGGAGAGCTCACTATCGACCTATATCAGACAAATGGCGAGATCGTAGTGCAGAGTATGATAGCCGGTGTACTACCAGAGAATCTATCTATTATGATCACAAGAGACACTCTGACTATCAAAGGTAAAAGAGAAGAAAATAGATCAATAAAAGAGGGAGATTACTATGTCAGAGAGCTATACTGGGGAAGCTTTTCAAGAACAATTAGCCTACCAGAAGAAGTAGACCCTGAAGAAGCTGAAGCAATAGAAAAGCACGGCCTACTCGTGATCAAGCTCCCAAAGATAAACAAGCACAAACAAACAAATCTAAAAGTGAAGTCTATATAAATAAAACCCCGCAATTGCGGGGTTTTATTTATATCGTGATGCCTAGACTAAGGATGTCGAAAGATTCCAACTTTATAAAAACTATCGTGGGTGGTTATATGACTTCGCTCGAACCTATTTTATTAAAAATTCTTAAAATAGCGAGAACACTCCCTTTAAATCTATTATTTTTTACTCAAATGAAAACCAAGAAAAGATAAATACAATGCAATAATCATTTCAATCCAACTAAGCCAAAGTGGATATTCTTGACCTGCTATCTGTATTTCAAAAACAGTTAATATTTTTAAAAAATGCACGAGACCCACAATTAAAAATATAATTGATGTAATGTATAAATAATTTTTCTTTTTCATGTTCATTATTATGTTATGTTAAAGTATACGACAGGCTCATTTGAGGACTCAATAATATGGGTTTCTTTGTTGGGTGTTATTCCATCTGTCATACAGGTATTATCTCAAAACACCCTTATAATGCAAGGCAATTCAACTTGCATTTTACCTTGTTTTGTAGTATAATATATAGAGTGGCTTAAAAACATAGTTGAGCATAAATTTGAGCAATTCCAACTATAACTCCAATAGAAATAATAGCAATTATTGTTGCTCTCTTACCTCCTACATATCAGAAACAAAAAAACCTCGATCACCGAAATGACCGAGGCTCTGGTTTTAAGCTTACCCTATTGATTACTGAAAGATAAGATTAGTTACATCCTATCATAAAAAACTTACATGTCAAACAATGAACATGAACTCGTTGAAAAAAAATAAAAGGTTAGACCAAATGATCCAACCTTCTCTTTTTACTCTACCCCAAGCCAACCTCCGTCAGAACCGCCACCATGTGCAGTTATAACTAGGCGATTTTCTCCTTTGGTAATAATGTACACCTCTTTTTTGTGGCGTTCTTGGTGCTCAATTTTATCAGCACCCATAAAATTACCCATTTTTAAAAGTTTAGCCTTGAAGCGCTTAACTAATGCTGCAGGAGTGTTTCCTGGTTGGCCTGGACGACCAGAAGCTTTGATGCTTTTTTCATCTAAAATGATTTCCATAATGTTACGTATTATTTGGTGAATTCTTTTTTAGATTACACCTAAAACATACTCATGTCAACCCAAGGTTAATTTATTACTCAATCTATTATCAGAACTGAAAATTTTGCTAGGAAGGAAGAATCCAAATTAATAAAGAATCACTCGAAAGGGTGATTTTTTTTATTACAAAATAGCCTTCTTTACATAAAATAAAACGTGTACAAATAAAAAAGACACCCTAACCAGCAAGAAAGGGTGCCTTTGACAAGTTTGAACAACCTATTGAGCATCAGCTATTCTAGAATATTATATCATCTCATGATACATACAGCAATATCTTAATATGGCATCTGGGTCGGTAACCGTTTTAATATATAAATTAAACCTAAAAAACAAAGCTCAGAAACTAAAATTCTGGGTTTTATTATTTTTACTTATTCTCAATCCTAACAAAAAGCCTCTTGCCTTGTTCTAAATTAGAATCTTCACCATCTAAAGAATAAACATTATTCATTTTTTTGATTACTTTTGCTCCGAGTTTTTTATGCAATTCTAGCGTTGCTGTCCTGTCTGGATCCAAGAAAGACACAACATTCGTGCCGTACACTTCATTTAAAAGCCTGTTGTACAGTCTTTCACCTATACGATTGCCTCTGTATTCCTCATCTACAACGATATCACATACATATACTTCATTCTTATTTGTTCTATAGCTTGAAATACTACCTATGATTTTTTTACCATCACAAGCAACAAAAACATAACCAAAACGAATAATCATAGGCATATCATATTTATTAGTGACTTCTTCACCCCAAATTTTCGTCTCAAGGAGCCTAATTTCATTTGAATCAGAAACTTTTGATTTTTTAATTATTATTCTCATAATCTGTATATTTAAAGATTTTTCTTCATAATACTTTATAGAGATTTTTTGTCAATTTTCGCTAAAAATACCTCAACCATAGAGGCAATAATTATCATAACTAGGATAACCCAGATCAATTCCTCAACCACACTACCACCGAACATGGGTCCGATAGTTTTTTCATAATTCATAGACCATGCACCCCAGCGAGTAGCTGGTAAGTCAATTATAAAAAACAATACGCCGCCAAGAAGACCCGAGAGAAGAATAAACTTTATTCGAGCAAAAATTATATCTTTATATCTAAGTAATAAAAAGAGAATCATTGGACAGAAAAATAAAGTATTTAAAATAAAATAAGTATATTTATCCATATATTTTCTTTCTCATTAATAATACTATGATTGTCAGTTCTTGAGGAAGAGTGAGTAAGATCAAATACTCCTCTAGTGGTAATCCTAGGAGCCATGGTCCGAATGTATTGTGATATGTCCAAGTATGCCAAAAGACACTTCCAACAATATCAAAACAGAATCCCCATACAAATGCACCAATGGCTACAAATAAAATAACCTTACTGTATTTTTTAAGATATTTAAAATTAAAAACCCAGAGGATTATTGAGGGGATGAAAACAAATATTGTAAGCCATGTAATATATGGATATAACATAATATAATTATAACATTATATTTTTAATATATGCTTCCACCGACTTAATATCCTCCAATTGATGATCACCATCCAAATTTTTTTTGTAATTTATTAAATCCTGAGGATTAATTACATTTACTTCTATTCCTCCCACAGTCATTTTAACGGGCTCAAGTTTATTTTCTAATTTAATCCATGCCGTTCTTTCTTTATTGCTTATATACGCATCCGATAAATCACCTATATCTATTTCCTGACCTCCATAATTAAGAGTAATCAGATTCATATCCCATTTGCCATCCTTATATCTATCTGGGCCATAGGTTATATATTTAGATATTTCTGATAATAATTCATCAAATTTGTTTTCAAAAATATCTATATCAATATCATGTAATTCACGCTTTGAACTATACAGTTTTGCTGAAAATCCTCCACTGACAACGTAGTCGATTTTGTGTTCGTTCAAAATATTCACAATCCAATTTAAAGCTTTTATTGTTTTTTTCTTTAAAGTATCTTCAGTTTTTTGATTTGTAAAATTCATAAAAAATAATTACACCTTATTTAATTAAATTAGTAGTCATATTTAATTCCCTTAAGATTTTCAATGCACAGTCACGAAGTTCAGAACTCTGACTTGATTCGGTGCATTCTTCAATGACATAAGTAAAAAAGCCAAGGTCAAAGGATTCTTGTGCTGTGGCAAATACGCAGTCATTAGTATCAAGACCAACAATATGTACTTCTTCTATGTTTTTATCTTTTAGTATTTGAAATAAATCTTTATCTCCCTTGAATACTGATTTCGTTTCTTTAGTAATTAAAACAGAATCTTGGTTAAAAAGATTCTTGATTTCTGGAACTGTTGGTTGTAGTGGAAATGTCCAATTTGTCTGCCTATCCCACAAAGACCCAGCTTCCGCATGAAAAATTGATTCAATAATTAAATTGTATTTCCCGTTCTGAACTACTTTCTGAATATTGGGAATAATCCAACGATTTTGATCATTTAAAAACCCTGCTTGAACATCGACAACCATAAGGGCTCTTTTTCTATTTTGATTTGTAATTTGTATCTCTGTCACCATCAAATTATATAACAAATAAAAATAGAATACTATAAAATATAAACAAAAATTACTCAGAACAATTTTTGTCCTGAACAATCAGTTTTAATTTAATTCATTCCAAATTACCTATTATGATCTACTTTATTTTTATTAATCATTCCAACAGCCCTAGATAATATCATGTATTTAGATTTTAGCTCTTTGAGTTTTTCTTCAGATATATCTGTTTCATTTTTTAAAGTACTGATCAGTGTAACGATAGGTATTAGTGCTAATCGAGCAGGCTCTCTGAGGGGGTGATTTGGTGAATCTTCTGGATTAAGGTCAATAATCTTATTTAATTCTGATAAAGAATGTGTTTTCTCAAAATTTATAATAAATCCTTCAAATTCCATAATCTCTTTCTCCGCATCTCGTCTTTCTTCTGTAGACACTACTTTTTCTGGAAAACGAGCCAACCAATCTGCACACCTCTCTTCACCTTCTTTTTCAAGTAATTTTTTATTTTCGTCAAGGTTTAAATGAGGTATAGGAAATTTATTTTCATTCATAAATATAATTATACCATAAATGTGGTTTTCACATCGGTTTTTTTATTATTTATAGATGCCTTTGATAACTATTACGAGCTAAATTTAATTTGGTATCGAGATATTTCAATTTCATTAAATTAGGGATATAATAATGTTATGATAAAAGTGGAAAATCTTTCGCAAATTGAATTTACTGATTTTTTAAAAATAGGTATGTATGTTGGAACAATATTAAGTGTAAGCTTAAATGAGAAAGCAATTAAACCTGCTTATGTTTTAGAAATTGATTTTGGTGCTTATGGTATAAAAAAGAGTTCTGCTCAAATTACCGAAAACTATTCTCCTGAAAACCTACTCGGTAAGCAAATTATTGCGGTTTTAAATTTTCCACCTAAAAAGATAGCTGGTGTTAAATCAGAATGCTTGGTATTGGCGGCAGTATCTAGTACAGCTGGAACTGTATTGCTCAATTTAGCCAAGTCGGTTGAAAATGGAACACGGATATTGTAATGATTTTTTAAGAGAGGGATTTAATACACAATTGGATCCCCAGAGCTTTTTAATAATTTAGGTCAACCTCGATGTTACCAGGTGATGATATTCAAAATGAATTTTTTTATGTGGATTAAATTGATAGGCTCTATTAGATAATTCAATGATTACACTTTTGAATCCACAGAAAAAGGTATCTTTAAGATAAAAGTGCTCATTGTGTAAATAAAAATTAACCCAAACAAAATATGGAGGATTTTGATTTTTTTCTGAACAATAAATTCAAGATTTTATTTTCGCTTCAAACTGTAAACAGCGAATACTGGATTACTCTAAAACAAGAAAAGCCGAGGTATTTAGATTCCTCGGCTTTTGGTTTTATTTTTTACAATGTACAATTTTTTTGATTGAAGTAATAAGATAATTTATATCCTGCTCACGAAGTTCACTAAGGCCAATTCTTAAAATCGGTCTCTGGTAGATCGGGGCAAAGGTAATCGGAGAGTGAAGTTCTTGAAGTTTCTGCCTTAATGTTTCTGCACCTACTCCATTTCCTTCGATTACAGTAAAGATAATAATACTTGGACTTAAAGGAGTGTCTTCCGTAGTAGTGAAAACTTTAATTCCTCTTATTTTACTTAATTCTGAGACAATAAAGGAATTTATTTTTATAGTTCTTGAGATTTGGTATTTTCTCCTTTCCTTGAAAGTTCCCCCTTCACCTCTTTGATAAAATGCCCTCAGAGATAGATCCAACGATTCGATTTCGGGAAGAGATATCGCAAAATTTCCTCCTCTTTTTTGCATAAAACTTTTTATTTCAGTTGGCAGTTCAAAAAATTTATAACAGCACAACCGAGGAGTAATACTTGAATTTATTAAACTTTTCGCATTATTTTTGACAAAATCTGACTTCACCATGATCGCCGCTAGTGTCATTGACCCGAGTGCTTTTTGCCCTACAAAAAAATATGCATCACAATATTTAAGAGGCTTTTTGAGATCTTCAGAATTTGACCTGCCAATTGCTTGAGCTCCGTCAACTGCAAAAAAAATGCTTAAACCTTGCTGCCTGTTAATTTGTTTTATAAATCTTCCGATCTTTTCCACCGGCAATTTTATTCCTGTACGGCTTACTTGGGGAACGATAACCAGCTTGGGTTTTTCCTGCTTTACTGTTTCAAATAACTCAATACAAATTTGATCAATTGTTTTTGGTCGGTCTTCATTGTATAAATCAACCTCAAAGTATTGAGAATGTATTATTTTATCTAATTTTCCGCTCGGTGAGAACAAGCCGATCTGTTGTTTGAAATCTTCCTTAGCTATAGAGGTATCTTGCCCTTGTAATGCTAATCCTGCTATTCTGCCCATATCGCTCGTTGAAATAACTTTTTGTCCTTCAGCTCCAGAGAGTGCCCTTATGAAGGCCAGAGCCATTGTTCCATTACTTTCAAAAATAACGTTAGCGTCTGGTTCATTGAATATATCTCTAATTATTTCAACACAACTAGTTATTTTTTCCCGATATATTTTATCTATTTCTCTCAAGTTTTTCTGGGTCGTAGCAGAAATTAATTTCACCAATTTTTGATAAGTTTTCTTGGGTTTGTTTACAAATTCCATGTGAGGCCTTGATATGGCAGTATTGGCATACCAGTTAGGTGCTATCGTTGCCCAAGATCTATACCTTGTACCTTTTGCCATTGCTATTTTCTTGTCCAACTCAAGCTCGCCTAAAAAATAGGATTTCTTAGTGTTTGGAGAAAATTTCGAATTAAAGTAACTCAGTAATAACATTTGCAATATATCAGTAGTTTGCGTAATCATATTCTATTTTTTAAATTTTTATTCTTTTGTCAAAGAGCATAGAGGTGTCTTTGTCACCTTATTACGAATTGTTTTGGTGAGTATATTCATACTCCCGTTCATCTTCGGCATATAGCCTAGATGAATAGAGCATTTTTGCTCTAGCGGCCTTTCGGACCACCATTCCCAGGGGTTCATGACACCCTGGGAATACTGATACGAAAACAAACACCAGCTTCATTTGAAGGCTGGTGTTTGTTTTGAGTTAGTTTAAGTGAATGTCAACGCAAAAATCAGCCTTCAAATGAAAGGTTGACCACCACGACTGATTTGTTGATACTTCTGAACATGTTTTATATATAACATATATAAATTTTAATGCAAGCCGCGCCCAGCTTGGCAAATAGAAACCGCCAAAATAGGAAGCTCCTACTTTAGCGGTTTATCGTACTTATTAAACATCCGTTATTAATGTATATGTGAACACATGACCATATTTTTTACTAATAACCATGCACTAAGTAAGTAAAAATATGACAAGTAGTCTATTTTTTCAACAGACAACTAAAAACTGTTGAGGTTTCTATTTTTTAGATCAATAGAAACAAAAAAATATACAAAAATTGCCCAACGAACAATTTTTGTGTCGCTGAGCAATCAGATTTTAATTTAATTCACTCCAATAGGGTTTCCATTTATTGCCCTACTGATAATACTTTTTACAATGCCAAAAATCAATTCAGCCCTTGTAGTTTCTTCTGAATCAACTGAAATTTCCAGCAGACTTTTCTGAAGATAAACAACGAGTGCGCCCTTTACTTTTGTACCAGTGGATGTTTCAAAACTAAAATTAATAAAGAATTGATTCTTCAATAAAAAATCAAAATTTATAAATTTTATAATCATCTTTTGGCTGCTCAAGCCTTTTTGAATATTATCCAAAATTTCTTGAGGTGTTTTACTACCAGGATTGGCAATTCTTTTGGTCGTTTTCATAACAGTTATTTTATTTAAAGTGTGGTCACAAAAGGGGGTAAATCCTCTACTGTGACTACACTTTAAACTTTTTCAAATAAACAAATATTAGTTAGACTATACTATATTAAAATAATATGTCCATACTACAGATTATCCAAAAAACAATCGCAAGGGCAATAATTAATTTGTTCTAAAATTACAATTAAGAAAACCTTTGAAGGATTTCATATAAATCAGGCGAAAATCCTTGGTCGGCGCTATGCGCCGCCCGTGAAAATTTTGTTGCTTCCGACAAAAGTCGGGTTGTTGTGCCTGGACCCAGATTTGAACTGGGGACCTATCCCTCTTCAGGGGAGCGCTCTACCAACTGAGCTATCCAGGCGTATTTCTTTATATTAAACGTAACAACTTCAATGCTCTTTGCGGGGACGCTACAACTGAGCTATCCAGGCATTATTTAAACCTTTACAACAATTTTGCGTTATCCACCAAAACAGCTATCCAGGCGTATTTCTTTATATTAAACGTAACAACTTCAATGCTCTTTGCGGGGACGCTACAACTGAGCTATCCAGGCATGCCTCAAAAGACGTAATCTGATATTACCAGATTTTTTAATATTTATCAATTCCCTATTTTATAAGATAAAACACCCATACGGGTGTTTTATTTTTGTAGACTTTCGAGCAACCCTTGTAGACTATTTAGGTCAGGGACACCATTCATCCCCCCTGAATTCAAGGAGTCTAATCCTCCGCCACTATATACATCTAAGATACCGCCTATATATGGCTGTACAAAATAGTACGCCCCATATGAAGCACCTATAATAACTACCCAGTAAACGATACGATATATCTGAGCTAGCTTTTGAGTATTGCGAACTTTTTTCAATAATTCATTATTCTCTTTTGCAAGCTCGAGATTTTCTTCTAATAATTTTTTAATTTGTGGATCTTCCATTATTTTTTAATTATAACAAATATAAAATTAAAAACGATAGTGTGCCCTCACCCTGACCGCGAGTACGTTCAGTATTTGTATAAGAGTAGAGCGATTATATACAAATACTAATCCTTTAGGGCATGTCGATCCTTACAGGATCAGTACACCGTTTCCATTCGCGAGTACGCTCATATGGAAAAGGTCTTCGATTCCCGCACGCAATCAAAGCAGTTTGATTGCTTTCGGGCACAAATTAAAAAATCTCCCAAATGGAGATTTTTTAATTTGTGCCCTCAGCGGGAATCGAACCTACATCTATTCCTTAGGACGGAACTGTTATATCCATTGAACTATGAGGGCATAAAAGCGCCTATATAGGCGCTTTTATAATACTACAGAATAAAAAATTTTACTATTCTTTGATTCCTAGCAACTCTGCTATTTGAGGCTTATTGAATCCTACGATTAATTTATCATCAATGATGATTACTGGTACACCCATCTGACCACTCTTTTGGATCATCTCTTGTCTTTTGCCTAAATCCTCTGAAACATTAAAATCTTCAAATGCTACATTGTTCTCCTTGAAGTAATCTTTTGCCATGTGGCAAAAATGACATGTCGGTGTGCTATATACTGTAACTGTACTCATATATTTTTCTCGGCCGACCCGTTAGGGTTTAGGCATAATTAATTAATAAGTTTGGAAATTTATTATATCATAAAAAATTTTCGCGCAACACTTGACACAATGACCCTTAAATCAAGTCCTTAAATTCACCCTTATACTGTATAGCCTCCAAGTCTGCATTGTCTATCCATACATAGTTCCCTCCTCGTGGTTTTCCAAATACTATACCGTGATATTTAAATCCATGACCATCCAGCCACTCTTCAGTAGGCGCTCGATGATCCTCCTTGCGTGAAGTAAAGAATGTCACTATATGCCCCGCATCATATAGATTATTCACAAAATCTCGTGCACCGGGTAGCTCATATGCAGTAGCGAATCTCTCTGGCTCTTCATTTGGTATATCCTCACACACAGTTCCGTCAATATCAATCAGATAATTCTTCGTACCTGCTGGTAATACCGGACTACCACTCTTTCCATCTTCATTTTTTACTTCTTGTAAATTCATATAAAATAAATTAATTATAAAGCTAGTGCGGTATACGGGAATCGAACCCGTGACTCAACCTTGGGAAGGTCGCGTCCTACCACTAAACTAATCCCGCAGATTATTATTTTAAATAATTCTTATTTAAACAAATTCTTAAACCAATTTAAAAAACCGTGCTCTTTTGTGTTTTCAGTTTCTTCAGTCTCTAATTCTGCTTTGTCTACAATCACGAGCATTTTTTCGCCAGGTCTTACGACTTGATATTTATCTCTTATTAAAACTTCAGACCCCTTTTCTGTTTTTAATTGCTCGATTGATTCTGATAAAGACTTCTCCCTCTCTTGGAGGGAATTCATTTTATCTAAAACAAGAGCCTTGGTCTTGGCAGTTTCTCTTTCTTTTATAAATAAACCCACCATATTATAAGCAAAAATTACAAAAATCAAAAACAGCACTATTAGCGATAATGGAGAGTGCCAAAAGGTATTCATTTTTTTCTTCTTGAATTCTTCCATATTTCTGATATGATTATAACATGATTTTCAGCGCAAAAAGCCAAAAGAGGATGAGATTGGTATTTACCATAATATCTATACTAGTTATAGTAAGTATGATAATGCTTTACATGCCAATATTCAATTTATAATAACGTTTTATTGTATAAGTAAAAAGAGCCCATTTGGGCTCTTTTTACTTACCTCCACCACTGCGCATCATTTTTAGGAATACGTCCTGGGTTATGTTCACTTTTCCATTTTCAGCTTGGCGAGCCTTACCCTTCTTTTGTTTTTCCAATAGTTTCTTTTTGCGACTAATATCTCCACCTCCTACTACCTTACTACCATGCATCAATACATCTTTACGGTAGGCTGATACAGACTCAGATGCGATGATTCGGCCTAGGGCCTTGCCTTGGATTTTAAATGCAAACTGATGACGAGGGATTACCTTCTTTAATCTCTCCACCTGATCTCTTGCTTCATCTTCGGCACGACGACGAGACACAACACGACAGAATGCCACCACTGGCTCATCTGCTACGATGATATCTAGACGCACTACATCTGCCTCACGGTATTCATCCATCTCATAAGAGATAGATCCGTATCCTGAAGTCAGAGATTTAAGATCATCAAAGAAATTTCTCATCAATTCACGTAGAGGCATATCTACTGTGACCTGGGTTCTGTTGTCTCCAAAATTCTCAGTCATCTTGATATCTGCCTCGTGTTCAAATAAAAATGGCATCAACACTCCTACATAAGATAGTGGTGCGATAATCTTTACGTGTATCCATGGCTCGAAAACTTTTACTACACTACTATCGTCTGGGAAAAGGTGTGGTGAATATATAGTCTCTTCTTTTCCATTTCTCAATAATACTTTGTATGTAATAGATGGCATCGTCACAATCAACTGCAAGTCAAATTCGCGAGACAATCTCTCTGTGATAATCTCAAGGTGAAGCATGCCGAGGAACCCGCAACGAAAACCACGACCGAGAGTACCAGATGTCTCTTCTTCATATGAAAATGCAGAGTCAGAAAGACGCAGCTTGCCGAGTGCAGCTTTTAGATTTGTAAAATCATCTGCAGATTCAGGATATACAGACGCCCATACTACAGGACGAGGATTCATATATCCATGCAGAGCTGTCGCACCGTTCTTGGAATTTGTGACAGTGTCTCCGACAGATGCTATACCTGGCTTTTTAATACCTGTGACGATATAACCAATCTCTCCACTTACTAGACTATCTTTTGGATTCTCTTCGGGGGAAAATGTCCCTACCTCAAGAGCAATAAACTGCTCATCTGATACTGCGAATTTTAGATAGTCACCTTTTTTAAATGATCCACCAAATACACGGACATAGACGATGACCCCACGATGATTGTCGTATTTAAAGTCAAACACAAGAGCACTATTTGTATTCTTATCAGTGGCTACTTCAAAAGTCGGAGGCGGTACACGATTCACAATCTCATTCAAAAGATCTGCAACTCCGTCACCAGTCTTGCCAGAGACCAGCATGATAGTATCTGGGTCAATATCAAGAAGTATTGCTACTTCCATTTTTACCTCATCTACACGAGATAGTGGTGAATCAATCTTGGACAATACAGGGATGATTACAAGGCCAGAATCGCGAGCCATCTGTAGAGTAGTGAGTGTCTGAGCCTGTACGCCCTGAGTCGAGTCTACGAGCAATATAGAGCCTTCTACGGCCTTCAGGGCACGGGATACCTCATATGAGAAGTCGATGTGCCCGGGTGTATCGATGAGGTTTAAAATGTATTTTTCACCATCAACTTTATGCTCCATACGTACAGGCTGCATCTTGATCGTAATACCTCGCTCGCGCTCCAATTCCATAGAATCTAGAACTTGATCCTTCATTTTACGCGCCTCAATAGTGCCCGTCACTTCTAACATGCGGTCTGCAAGGGTACTCTTACCGTGATCAATATGAGCGATGATACTAAAATTTCTTATATGCTTTATGTCCATTATTCCCCTATCCTACCAGAAAAACACTTAAATTAAAAGGAGTATTATTCGATAAAACCACCGACTTGGTGATTCCAGAGATCGGAGTACTGGCCACCTTTTTCTAGAAGTTCAGCATGAGTACCCTCTTCGACGATTTTACCGTCTTCCAGGACTATTATTCGGTCCATCTTTTGGATGGTCGACAGGCGGTGAGCGATGACGATAGTAGTCTTGTTTTTCATTATTTCATTAAAAGCATCCTGAATATACTGTTCTGAGATACTATCCAGAGCGCTCGTTGCTTCGTCGAGGATAAATATCGGACTATTTTTCAATATCGCCCGAGCGATAGCTACACGCTGACGCTCACCACCAGAAAGCTTTACTCCACGCTCACCTACATATGTCTCGTATTTATTTGGTAGCTTTTCTACAAATCCATGAGCTCTGGCTTTCTTGGCTGCAGAAATAATTTCTTTGTCTGTGGCGTCTTGTTTTCCATAAGATATATTCTCACGTATTGTTCGATGAAATAATACAGATTCCTGGGGCACATAAGATATAGCACTACGTAGATCATCCTGAGTCACATTGCGCACGTCCTGCCCGTCTATAGTGATACTGCCACTATTTACATCAGAAAATCTTAGAATCAAATTTACAAAAGTAGATTTACCGGCACCAGAGTGACCTACGAGACCGATTCTCTCACCGGGTTTTATATCCAAATTAAAATTATTAAAAATCTCCTCATTATTTTTATATTTAAAACTCACATCATTAAAAACAAGATGACCTTTTTTCATTTTTAATTTTTCTGGAATTACTGGATCTGTTACATCTTGAATTACCTCAAAAATATCAACCATCTCCTTCATGTCAGCAGAATATTTCATGAATTTAGTAAGTGCATTACCCAAATTCCAAAGTCGATCAAATATGATAACCATGTAAGTCTGAATCAAGACTACTGTTCCTGTACTGATCTCTCCTGCGAGCCAGAATTTAATCATAAAATACAATATACTACTCTGAGTGATGAAAACTAGAGTTCCCTGTAGCGCGTCTATTCTATTACCAAAAAACCAAGCCTTACGACTCTTGAGAGCGGCATTCTCTACTATCTCCCCGAATGCTTTAATTTCAGATTTACCAGAAGAAAATATTTTTACAGCTAAAATATTACCAAAAATATCAGCCAATCTTCCCCCAATTTTTGAATCAGCTTGAGCCTCCTCTAAATCATATTTAACTTTTTTCCCAACAAAGAAAGAGACTAAGCTGACAAAAACTACTATGAAGACTAGGAATATATATGTCAGAAATACCGACTGATGATACATAACCACAAAGATACTAATCAGAGCGATAAAAACACTCCAGAATTCATATATAAAAATATCATACATCGATTCAAAAGAACCCACGAATCTACGAGATTTTGTAACCAGGGACCCCGAAAAAGTATTCGAGAAAAAAGTCTGGGAGTGGCCTTGAATTTTTTTGAATGCAAAATTTCTTAAATCACTAATCATATTTATTTCAAAAGAAAGATGCATATACTTGCTAAGACGCCCGATAATCAACAGAGAGAAACCGACCGATATAATCATGATAACTAGATTTGTTATTGGCTCAGTCAAGGAAATCCGATCCACCCCAGAAAGAGATATTGAATCTATAATTTTTTTAAATAAAAAAGGTCGAACCACTGCATCCAAAACAGTCCTAAGCGCAAAAATAAACAAAATCAAAAAGAATGCGAATTTATATTTTCGCATCTGTGGCCAAATATATTTTAAAATACTTGAGAATAATGACATATTCTACATGATAACAAAAAAATGCTTGTTTTAAAAGCATTTTTTAAAGAAACATTTTTACTATAGCTTTCCCTGCTCTGGGGCAACCATAGCACTACGCCAGAATTTCTTTTGAAGTGCCTTGTATATATCAAATAACTCTTGATTTTTAAATAGATAAAGAACGAGAACCCCAACGCAAATACCAGCCACACCAGACACGAAACCTTGGAGGAATATACCCATTCCAGTATCGAGAGGCAATAAGTCATCTAGAATATTCAACATAAAATAAGACACAAATCCGACAGAAACAGAAGCGAGTAAGGACTGGAAAAAGACCTTTAATATTCCGCAATCAATATTATTCAAAAAATCTTTTTTGAATAAATAAAAAATCAAAAAGAAATTCAAAATTGAACCGAGGGTGTATGCAATAGGCAATGCGAACATGATCGTGCCTGGCACATCGTGGACGCGCATAAGATTTTCAAATACATCGAGAGTATTCGGATAAACCTTGAATATATAAATAAAAAATAAAGCAAAAACAATAATAGATACAGAAGAGAATAAATTTACAAATAGTGGCTTACGAGTGTTACCTGTTGCGTAGTATCCCCTCACAAATAATAATACTAAGCTCTGTGTCACCAGCGATACGATAAATAGAGCCCCCGCTGCTGCAGTTAGACGTGTATCTGACCAAGAAAAAGTATTGGTTCCCAGTGCTACGCGGACGATTTGGGCACGCAATACGATGAATAATGCGATGACGGGCATCGTCCAAAAAATAATCTGTTTTGAAGCTCCGACGACATGACTGATAAAAGTATTCATATCTTTATTTGAGAATGATTTTACTAGCACAGGAAAAGCTGCAACAGAATATGATATACCGATGATTCCCACTGGTACAGACTGTAGATTAAAAGCAAAATTAAACAATGAGATAGAACCAGATTTCATAGTGGAAGCGATGGCAACCAGAGAAAGAAATGCAATACTACCGAAAGACAAAGTCAAAGTTCGGGGTAATGATACTTTTACTACACTATAAATCTCTACCCAATCTATCTTTGTAAAGGATGGGAAAAATTCATGTTTTATGACAACCGGAATCTGTATTAGCAAATGCAACATTGCACCCAATGCCACACCCAATGCTAAACCATAGACCCCAAAAATAGGATAAAAGAAGAATATCCCAGCCAAAATTCCCAAATTATAAAATATAGGAGACAGAGAAAAGACAAAGAAATTCTTGAATATCTGAGTAATAGTACCTAGTAGATTTGAAAGTCCGATTAGTACTGGAGACAGTAACATGAGACGACTAGTAGTGACCAGCATATTCACTTGATCACCATTAAAACCTGGTGCTATATGTGGTGCAATATAAGGCATCAATATGAATATAATAGCGCAAATAAAAACCATAAAAATCATATATGCACTAAATACATTATTTATAAACCTCTGTGCGATCAGTTTCCCCTCCCCATTCTTGAAATTCAAGCGAGACATCATAAAAGGCATGAGTACTGTTATCGATGCGAGAGACGCCACAGAAACATATAGAAAATCAGGTATTCTAAATGCCGCATAATACACATCGAGAGTCGGCCCTGGACCTATCATATGAGCTAACATCCTATCTCGATATAAACCGAGTAGCTGAGACACAAACGTAAACAAGCCGAGCAGTAGCGCGGCTTCGTTTACACCATGAAATTCTTTATTCAATAATTTTAATAATTTACTGACCATATCAATAAAATATTATTATTTCTTTTCTGGGATAGGTAATTTTATATTTTTATTTGCAGTATTTTTATTATTTACTGTTTTTGAATCAGCAGAGCTAGGATTGTTTAATTTATCTAGTTCTTTCTTTACGTCAGCGTTGTCTGGTATGTATTTATTTAATATTTCAAATTGAATCTTTGCATCCGCAGTCCTTCCTATCTTTGCATAAGACATACCTAAGAAATATCTAGCGTTGAAATATGATGGATTCAATATAACAGCTGTCTCAAATGCACTAACCGCATTTGTGAACTCGTTGTTATTGTATCTTAGTAAACCTAACTGGAAGAATACTGATGGATCATTTGGATATAGACTAGCTGCGTACTCAGCTTGTTTTATCGCACCAGGCAGATTACCCTCACTAGTTTGTATCTGAGCCATCATGAATATAGCATCAAGATAATCTTTCTTCATCTTTAGAGCTTCTTCTATGTATTTCTTAGCGGATTCATTATCTTTTTTCAAAAATTCAAGTTGAGCACGAGCGAGAAGTATAGATGGATTTGAAGGTGCGAAAGTCAATGCCTTACTATAAGAGTCCACTGCGTTCTCGTAAGCTTTGTCTACTCCCATAGTGACCAATGAAGAATAGACATTCCCCAGATTAACCCAGTTCTGGTAATTCTTTGGACTGACAGACACAGCACCGCTTGCTGATTGCTGTATACTTGCTACGACACTTTGAGCACGAGACTTTACAATATCCTCAGATAAAGTCTTGTCTGTCAAAATATAATTCAACTGAGCTACATAGACCTGTGACAAAGTTCTGTAATACAAATCATTTTGATCTAATGCTATTGCGTTCAAAAGCATTCTCTCTGACTTGGACATAGATTCCACAGAATTATCTGTCGCACTCACCCCCTTAGAAAAGTACACGATCGAAACAAATTTTTGTGTATACATATATACACCAGAGATAGCTACAATCATCAAGACCACGATAGTAAGTATTGAAAAGAAACTATTACGTGGATCATTCAAGAATGAAATATTATAAACTGGTACGATCTTCTTATTCACCAGAACACCTATAAATACACCACTGGCAGCAAAAGTAAGTGCACATATCAATATCCCTGGAGTGTATATTAGCATAGCCACCCATCCGTATACGGCCAAGATAAATGATGACATCATAAAATAGTTAGATGGATCATCACCAAAAGCAAATTTCAAAGACTTGACCCCTTTCCATAAAAACAATCCCATAAATACAAGAATAGCGAGGAAACCGAGGACTCCAGTAGTAACCAAGAAGGTAGGAACTAGACCAACACCCTGAACAAAATCCAAATTCCAATAAGCAGTATCCTTTATAACTTCAGGCTTCCAGAGCGCCCAGTCGATAGCAAAAGTATTTGGACCTGTACCAAAGAATGGATTATGTTTTACAGCCTTCCATGCTATTTGAGATGTAGCAGAGAGAGATGGTCGGACATCTGGATTATATAAATTGACATATCTAGATATCAAACTACCGAACAAACTACCACCTATCAAAAATAGAACAGAGACGATCATCACGATCAATGAAGGTACTGGTAACTTCTTTTCTTTTTCACCATCACCCTTTTTTACGTTTTGAATAGAAATACTATATACAAAAACAACAAGAGAAAATAGTCCTACTAGCAACCACACGAATGGGATATTTATAATCATCATAAACACCAAACCTACAGCCATTAATATATATAGGAAAATCTTATATTTTTTACTCAATTTCAAGAATTCCAAAGTGAAGATAGACAAGATAACCATCAGGCCCATGAATAGAACAAAATCATTCCAAGACCCTACAAAATTACCAGAAGAAATCGCAGAGAAGAATTTTGCTACAAAACTTATGTTCCCTAAAAATACATAGATCAATTGCAATCCCGCAGCGATGGCCCCACCGAGGAAAAGAAATTTAAAGAAAACAGACAGACCCTTTTCTCCTTGAAAATATATAGAAGACAAAAAGAAAATGAGAGACATCGTCAAAATAAAACCAAAAGTACCGACCTCAAATCCAGAAGAGAATAGAGAGGTGTGTAATGACGATGAAAAAAGTGACGCAACAAAAAACATTACAGGCAAGGACAAGACAGATAACATTATTTTATCTTTTGGTATTAAAAATTTACCATCCATCAGCCTAGCAATCAACCAGAAAAAAACAGAAGCAATAACTCCTATAGAAATAAGAAACCCCTTACTAGCATCAGCTGTAACAGAAGAATACGGCACAAAAAAGAATACAGACAATAACAAAGACCCTACTAAAGAAAAGAAAGATAACTTGTTTATAAGACTAACGTTTTTTGATTCCATTGTATAAATAAAATAATAATTATAATAATTGCGTCGGCAATTTATATATTATAACTTAATTTTCTATACAATACTAGACAACTATATTCACGAGTCTACCTTTTACGTAAATTACTCGCTTTATATCAGCTCCGTTCACCCAAGATATTATAACCTTGTCTTTCAAGGCTATTTCCTTGATTTGATCGTCTGTGGCATCTATTGAGATAGAGAGCTCGGAGCGAACTTTGCCATTAACTTGGACAACTATTTTCATACTATCTTCAATTATTTTCTTTGGGTTATATTTTGGCCAGCCAGAGATATGAATAGACTTCTGCTCCCCCATCTCGTGCCACAATTCATCTGTAAAATGCGGAGCAAATGGTGCTAAAATCTGCAGGAACATCTTGAAATCAGATACAGAGATGCACTCGTTCTTTTCTGCTTCATTTACAAAAATCATCATAGACGAAATCGCTGTATTGAAAGCAAAATTTTCGATATCTTCATTTACTTTCTTGATTGTCTTGTGTAGAACTTTTTCTAATTCTGAACTTGTTTTACTATTAGATACTTTTGCTGACAAGCGCCACACACGCTCGATGAATCTGCGTGAGCCTATGATACTCTCTGTACTCCAAGGAAGACTCTGGTCAAATGGTCCCATGAACATCTCGTATACTCGTAGAGTGTCTGCTCCATAAGTCTTTACTATCTCATCTGGATTGATCACATTACCCCATCTTTTACTCATCTTGCGATTATCTGAGGCCAGAATCATACCCTGATTCTTCATTTTTTTGAATGGCTCCTCTGTCTTGGCAACTCCTATATCCTTTAGGAATTTATGCCAGAAACGAGAGTATAGTAGATGACCTGTAGCATGCTCTGCACCACCCACATACACATCTACATTTTTCCAGTAATTTATCTCATTTTCACCCACTAAACTCTTACCATTCTTTGGATCCATGTATCGTAGGAAGTACCAAGAAGACCCTGCCCATCCTGGCATAGTATTTGTCTCGTAGCCATCTTTAACCCATGCCTTCACACCTGCGAGTGGTCCCTCTGCTTTTCCTGTTGGTTCATATGAAGTGACTTTTGGAAGTTCTAATGGTAGCTTTTTTACAGACGAAATAATTCCATCTCTATCACGCCTTAATGGAATCGGCTCACCCCAGTATCTCTGACGTGCAAAAATAGCATCACGCATCTTATATTTTGTGACTATTTTTCCTCCAACCATTTCTGTAATTTCTTTTATATCTACAAGAGGCCTGTCGATTATAGGAAGGTTGTATTTAACAGCAAACTGATTATCTCTCTCGTCATACATAGGCACTGCCATCACTGCACCTGTACCGTATGAAGACAATACATAGTCAGCCACCCACACAGGAACCTCTTCATTGTTTGCAGGATTGATAGCATATATACCTTCGAGGACTACGCCAGTTTTTTCTTTCTCCGCACTCTTTCTATCCTCTTCTGGCTTATTCTTTACGTCACTTATATATTTCTCTATTTCTTTTTTATTTTTTATTTGATCAGATAATTTTTCTATCAAAATACTCTCTGGAGCCAGCACTACATAAGTCACACCAAATAGAGTATCGGCACGTGTAGTGAATACTTTTATCTTTTCGTCGTTATCTTTTATTTTAAATTCAATCTCACTCCCCACACTCTCACCTATCCAGTTCTTTTGAATTTCCTTTATGTGACTGGACCATTCTAATGTGTCGAGACCCTTGATCAAACGATCTGCATACGCAGTGATACGCATAGACCATTGCTTGATAATCATTTTTTCTACGGGGAAACCTCCACGCTCGGATACTTGCTTGCCATCCTTGCCATCTACAATCTCATCATTGGCAAGCACTGTACCGAGACCTTCACACCAGTTCACTTCACTCTCGGCTTCATACGTCAATCTATAATTCATCAGAATCTCCTGCCTCTTTAGTGCGTCAAAATTTTTCCACTCTTTGCCAGAGAAGATTATTTTACATGTATGGTGCGCATTTACTTTTGCATTGCCACTTTTTTCAAAAACTTTTACTAAACTATCTATATTTTCTGCTTTATTTTTCTTTGTGTCGTAATAAGAATTAAAAAGTTGTAGGAATATCCACTGAGTCCATCGATAGTATTCTGGGTCTGTAGTATTTACACGGCGAGACCAGTCGTATGACAGACCTATAATTGAGAGTTGTTTTTCAAATGTTTTGACATTGATATCTACAGCTTTTCTTGGGTGTATCTTGTGCTCGATAGCGTACTGCTCTGCAGGTAGACCAAAAGCATCATAACCCATAGGATGTAGGACATTGTACCCCTGCATACGCTTTACTCGAGAATACACATCGCTACCGATATACCCACGTGGATGACCAACATGGAGCCCTGCACCTGATGGATAAGGGAACATATCTAGAACATAAAAAGGCTTTAACTTTTTTGCTTTAGCTTTTTTTGAATCGAGAGTCTTGTACACATCACCGTCACTCCACTCTTTCTGCCATTTCTTTTCAATTTTATTGTGATCGTATTCTTTCATTTTTTTCTATTTATTAAATCTTTTTATTGTAATCCAAATCAGTAGGCACAAGGCAAGTCCGAGTATGATTAATTTTGCCCAGGTGTCAGCATCGGACCAATAACGCATAGATGCGATAATAAGTGAAAGTATCCCACTCCAAGCAAAAGCAATAGACAATAGTGATACCCCGATAAATGAACCCAGCACCAGCATGAGTACACCTATGACAACGAGAGTGATAAATACATTACGATTAAAAATCTTCATCGCAGCATCGTAGACTTTTTGTTTAGAATATTCTGCATAGCAAGACCCAGTAATCTCTGTCCTACCCTTTTCATTTGGATAGACACTCTCTGTCCACTGACCACCCACAGATAGACACTTTTCTTTTGTGAGAATTGGCTCTACGACTTGAGGAGCAGTCTTGTATGCTTCATTTACAGGCTCATTGAAGATGAGAGATACAGCGTAGTTAAAAAACAAATTAGATACGATGACTATAGCGACAATAACAGCTAATTTGATAAAAGAGTGTGGCTTTGAATCCTTACTTTGTTGTAGATTATTTTGATTATCCATAATACACTAGATTATAGCAAAAATATGGTTTATAATAAAGAATGTATTAACCCTTTAATAAGACTTCGACTCGGACATTGTGAACATGAGTACATGTTCACATGCTCCTCACTCGTCGTAATAAACCATATGCTAAGAGAACTAAAAAAGCGACAAGCTGATATAATTGAACGTTTTGCTATCAAAGCAACTCATTCTATAGGTTCTACAAATTCTATTCTAGTTCACACTGCACTATTCATGATGTCTTTTATGCTTTATTTTATAGGTTTTGACCTAAGCAATATACTCCTAGTAGTCACAACCATAGTATCCCTCGAGGCCATATATCTTTCTATCTTTATCCAGATGAGCGTGAATAGACAAGCTCGCAAGCTCCATGCAGTGTCTCGAGATATCGAGGAAATTCAAGAAAATGTTGAAGAGATTCAAGAGGATGTTGAGGAGATTCAGGAGGATGTCGGAGAAATTGAAAAAGATGTGGATGAAATCCAGAAAGATGTAGATGAAATTCAAGAAGACGTCGAAGAAATCCAAGAAGATGTCGGAGAAATTGAAAAAGATATGGATGAGATGTCAGAAGATATGGAAGAACAAACAGAAGAAGAAACAAATGACGACAAGATGTTGACCCAAATAGAAAAGACTCTCGGACTTTTAATTACCGAGATTGCTGACCTAAAAAAGCAACACGCAGAACTAGTGAATAAAAAGAAAAAATAAAACACCTACGGGTGTTTTATTTTTGTTTTACCTTGTCTTAAAATTTCTATTTTACATTTTGATAGATCCACGAGAGTCGAGGGCCTACCCTCTCTCGTACCATAGCATACATAGGCATCTACTCTATTACCAAAATATTTTCGAGATTCCTTTCTATTGCGAGCCGGTGGCAAACCTTGGGGATTTGCAGACGGGGCAATGATTGGCCCCACTTTTTTAATTAGATTCAAAAGATGCTGATTCCTGCTTCCAATCATTCTCACGGCTAGTGTATTTGTACCACGATGTAAATATTCAAATTTCTTTAAATTGCAAGGTAGTATCACACTCACCTGACCCGGCCAGTTATTCCTTAAAAAAGGTAAAGCTTTTATGCCATCGCATAAAACATTTACCTTTATACCTAGTTTATTTAAATCGTCGAAATCAGATATCAATATTATGCATGGCTTTTTCTCATCACGCCCACGCACAGAATATACACGCTCTACTGCCCTCTTATCGAAAGCTCGCGCCACGATACCGTAAATAGTATCAGTAGGAATCACAGCAACTCCTCCATCCATCAAAACCTTTTCAACTTTTTTCCAATCTTTGTTCATATTATTCTTAATGACTAAATGATTCACAAATAGCTTCTCTCGAAAAGCACACATAATTCTCTAGTGAGAATTTGCTCTGCTCGTCGATCAAGAAAATAATATTCGTAAACTCATTTATTTTCTAATCTCCTGCGCAAGACTTTTCTCAAGAACTATTTTGTTACTCATTCATTCATATTACTTGTAGCTTTTATGGAAGCTATTTTATGTTATTAACCTTTGCAGCGACAATAAAATCATTCTGAGATAGACCACCTATAGCATGAGTAGAGAGATTTATAGTGACGAATTTATAATCTGTCAGATGGATATCTGGATGATGTCCATCGCCCTCGGCTATGTCCCCTACTTTATTTACAAAATCTAATGCTTGTTTAAAATCTTTAAATTCAAATTTCTTGGATATACTCTTTGAGTCTTCGCTCAACACCCAGTCTTTTACGTGGTATGAGAGCATAAGCTCAGCATCAAACCTGCTAATAGGATCTACCCCGCCCTCGCACGGCACACATTTTTGGTTTAATAAATCTTGCATATTTTAAATATAACATAAAAGACCCAGCATATATATACTGGGTCTTATCTCTAAATTTCAAAAAATTAGTAACAACCACCATCATGGTTAAAACCTCTTTTTTGTTCTTCCATATTCTTTTTAATCTTAGGAAGATCGTTGCTCTCTTCGACAGTCAAATTCCCTAAGTCGTAAGGGCCTTTTCTTTGTGAAGATTCAACTTCATTTTTTTCTACAGGAGTTGTCTCTCCTTCTTGTGTGGATGGATTTGTTTCCATTGTGATAAATTTTAAAGGTACAAAAATAAAAGAACAAAAAAATGAGCTATCGTTAGAGAGCTCATTTTTTTGTTCTTTTATAGTAGTTTAAAAAAACACAAAAATTAACCCTCTAACTGGTATTTCAGCAGGTTAATATAAATGACGTTTGTGTTTTTGAAACTTTGTCTCATCTTTTTAATATACCAAAAATAAAAATTAATGCAATACTATACCTTGAACTCCATTACATCTCCATCTTTTACTACCCCAATGCAAAATTTTATCAAATGCATAAAATTTGCTACGGGGCAAGAAGTGGTAATACTATATATTATCTCTTAAATAAGCTATACCTTAAACTCCATTACATCTCCATCTTTTACTATATATTCCTTGCCTTCTGTGCGGACTTTACCCTTTGCACGAGCCTCACCCATAGAGCCAGCGTCTAGTAAATCACGCCAGAATACTACCTCAGCACGGATGAATTTGTCTTTGAAATCTGTATGTATGGCCATACCCGCTACTGGTGCAGTGCTACCAGTCTTGATAGTCCATGCACGAGTCTCCTCTACCCCTGTCGTAAAATATGTATCCAAACCTAATAGCTTGTAGCATCCACCAATCAGATCATTTATACCATCATGTTCACCTCCGAGCTCACGACGAAAAGTCTCTTTTTCCTCACCTTCAAAATCCTTGAGTTCATCTTCAATCTTGGCATCGATCAATATCCACTGCGATCCACCGGATACAATCTCGTCCGTCATCTCTTTAAAATATTCAGGTTTCTCTTCGTCCAAATTTTTGACTCCGGCTTTTTTATTTAATCCATAGATCATCGGCTTGCTAGTCAGTAGATTTAGACTTTTGATTTTCTTAAATTCTTCTTCTGTATAGTCTAAGCTATTTGCGAGTTTTCCCGCCTCTAATACTTTTTCAACACGGCGAAGAACATCATCTTCCATTACAGCCTCTTTGTCTCCTTTCTTTACATCTTTTTGCAAATTACTGAGTCTCTTGGTCACAGTCTCGAAATCAGCGAGGATCAGCTCGAGATTGATCACTGCTATATCTCGCATTGGATCTACATTGCCATAGACATGAGCTATCTCTTTGTCCCCACCAGATAATGGGAACAGGCGCACCATATGTAGTATGGCATCGGTCTCGCGGATATTGGCTAGGAATTTATTACCCAACCCTTCACCTTTACTCGCACCTTCTACTAGACCTGCGATATCTACGAATTCTACGACTGCTGGAATCGTACGATTGGTCTTTGAAAAATCTGCAAGTTTATATAGACGATCATCAGGCACAGGAACTACACCCACAGATGGGTCGATAGTACAGAATGGATAATTTTCTGCGGGTACACTCTTTTTAGTCAGAGCGTTGAATAATGTTGATTTTCCTACGTTTGGTAGGCCTACGATTCCTATGGATAGTGACATCCCAATAATATATCAGAAATAAGGGTATTTTCAAAATAATAAACCACACGAGACAATCTCGTGTGGTTTATTTAGTAAAACGAACTAATACTTTACCACCGCATCTCTTAATACGGACATTATTTCAGCATTTATAGTCTTTGGACTAAGAATTTTTCTTAGATTATTTATTTGCTTTGGCAGAATTTGCTGTCCACACAATTTCTTGACTCTCTCGGCTACTTTTTGTGGGTCATCAAAAGAGATAACCATACTATCCAATCCGGCAATTTTTAATATTTCAGAACATCCCATAGTATCACTAACCAATACAGGAACCCCCATGCACACAGCCTCCATGGCGACATTACCAAATGTCTCAAAAATTGAAGGACAAATAATCAGCCCCTGAGAGGAATAGAATTCAAGCAATTCGCCATGAGTCATAGAGGCAAATCTATTTATTGTTTTAGGCATCGACTTAATCTTTGCATCACCTGTCACAAAAGAAGATTCGTGTTTCCATCCTTGTTTATTAAGCAATTTATGTATTTCAAAAAACTTCTCAAAGTTTTTAATTTTATCCCATCTACCAACAGCAGCGATCCTCCTCTCGACACTATTGAAAACAAAATTCTGATCTGGAATACTAAAAGAATTCGGAATAACAAAAGTATTTTTAATTTCCTTTTTCGCTACTTCTTTTTCTACAACATCCAGACAAATTCGAGATGGAAAAATAAAATGACTAGCTCTTTTTTGAAAAGATTTTTCAATTTCTGAAAATATTTTTCTAGCTTTGGGTTTAAAATTTGCAGTCTCACGAGAGTACACACCCGCATATCTCAAAACAATAGGTATTTTTAATTCATGAGCAGCAATAGACATCAGCCAAGGAATATAATATGTGCCATTTAAAAACATCACATCAGGTCTATCCTTTTTGAGAATGTCTTTTATTATATTTATTACAGGTCTATATTTTTTTTCTAAATCTTTTATATTTTTTGAAGAATTTACAGATTTCAACAATTGAATATCATGTATATTCACAATATGATGATGGAACCAGTCAGGAGAAAAGTGATGGAACACCCTAGGACCCTGAATATATCTTTTTGAATTTAACTCAATAGCAACAATATTTTCATATTTTCCATGGATTGAATCCATAAAATTAATATTTGAACGAGTAATTCCACCCAGATATTCTCGGGTAACATTTGTAGCAATTTTCATACTGTATATTATACCACAAAATAATTAAAAATGCAACAATATTTTCATTTTATAGAGATCCCAGCATTTTAGCTTTTGTCAGAGGACCTAGAATACCATCAGCCTTTAAATCACTCGCCTTTTGCCATTCAGCTAATGCAGATTTTGTCAGAGGGCCAAATTCATAAGTAGTACCGTGATCTTTTAAAGATGCAGACGCAGGACCAATGTTTTTATCAATTAAAAATTGCTGGAGCATCTCAACTTCTGAATTATTCGAACCAAATTTTAAAATATTTTTAATTTTAGAAATATTATTTTCAAATACGCTAGTAACAGTCAAAATTAATTCTTTTGAATTCATAGATACCGAAGGAGAGCTGGTGGCTACGACAATGGGGTTTTCTCCATATTTACACAGAGACGGGTCACTCGCGGCAAAGTATTCATAGTTTATAGCTGACTCATCCTTGCATCCGTAGTGGGTAGAAGAAGAACTAGATGATGATGTGTATGTTCTTGTATTTATTTCATAATTTTCTGAATTAGCAGAAGTACTACTACCTAGTCGAGCAATACCACCACTACTATAAGTCATCCAGATCTCCGAATCTACAGAGATGACATTATAAGGAGAAACACCGAGAGAATAAGTCTTCTCTATCACACCACTAGTATTCATCTTTATTAATCTACTAGAAACATTATCAGCAACCCAGATATAATCATTTGCAAATACCAATCCGTAACCACCAGCACCTAGTCCACCCCCAGTAGAATAAGTAGTGACATTACCAGAGGGATCAATCTTTGCTACTTGATTTTCATAATTACTAACAGTCCACATATTTGTACCGTCAAATGCAATTCCAGTAGCCCAGTCACCTATACCACTATATGTAGTAGCCACACCTTCGGGTGTGAATTTTGTCACGGTGCCACCATAATAGTTTACAGTCCACATATTTGTACCATCAAATGCAATATCCCACGGGTAACTACCTGCCTGACCTGAATAAGTAGTAACAGAGCCATTAGGTTCAATCTTGGAAGCACTATGTCCAGTATAGTTTGCAGTCCACATATTTGTGCCATCAAATGCTATACCATCTGGATTACCGGCTACAGAAAAATTTGTGATGGTACCACTTGGGGTTATCTTGGATACATTGTGGCTAAGATAGTTTGCAGTCCACATATTAACACCGTCAAATTCAATCCCCTTTGGCCAACTACCTGTACCAGTATAGGTAGTAACAGTACCATCCGGAGCCACCTTTGATACACTATTCTCTGCAACATAAGAAGTAACCCACATATTCGTACCATCAAAAGCAAGGTCTGTGCGAGAATAACTAGGTAGACCTGTAAACTTTTTTATAGTATCTTTTGATGCAATTGTTATAACATTTGATGCATCGATTATCTCAGAAGTGGGGGTAAAAGTCGCAATATAAACTAGAGGATCTCCCGTGACAGTAAAATCAGAAATTATGCCCTTTGAAGCAGTGACATCATCAGCAGTAAAAGAAAGTGGATTTTCTGTGAAAGTAAAAGTCACAGTAGCAGTCTCGCCTGCCACCAAGCTAGTATCACTCAAAGTAATAATAGGAGTGATTGAAGCATACACATTTGATGCAAATAAAATTAAAAATAAAAAAGAAAACAATGACACCAAATATTTTTTCATTCAAATATTATATCATAGTAATAAAAAATACTACGATGTAGTATTTTTTATTTATTTAATATTTCAATTATTTTTGCTTTTGTCTTTGGTCCGAATATACCATCAGCTTTTAGGCCATTCGCCTTTTGCCATTCAGTAAGGGCGGCTTTTGTGAGTAATCCAAAATTCTTTGTAAGACCATGCTTCTCTAGAGCTTTAGCTTTGGGTCCAGACGATGAGTCGACTAAAAATTCTTGGAGTGATCTGATATTTGGATTTGAGTTGTTTATCTTAATAATATTTGGTAATTTTTCAATAGAAAAAACTATATTATTTTTAACATTAGGAGTACCTGTATTAATAGATACAGCTATTGGATATTTATTATCTGGACTATTCGTGCTAGAAACTACCCCAGATAAAACACTAGCATTTGAGGTAGCGATTACAGGTGAATATATTTTTGAACTTGCAGATGAATAAGAGCTTGAAGATGAGCTACCATATCTCCTGGATTCATTCACAGGGGCTGGAGGAGTATCATCTATTGTTATTACGTATTCAAAAGATGCAGTAGATGAATTCCCTGCCTCATCACAAGCTAGCACATATAAAGTAGTATCAGAAGCAACAGTTATCGCTCCACCATATAGAGTATCAGCAGAACAATCAGCTGGAGTACTAGTTGTCGAATAGCGGATAGAAGAAGATCCAGTAGCAGATAGTGTCACTGATTGAGTACCCTCATGAGTACCAGCAGAGGGGCTCGCTACGGGAATACTAGGATCTTCAGTGTCTATCACATAAGCAAAAGATGTCGTGGAGGCATTCCCTGCTCCGTCACAAGCACGTACATATATAGTAGCATCTGATGCTACAGATATCGCGCCACTATACAGAGTACCAGCAGAACAGTTAGATGGTGTGCCTGATGTAGAATAGCGGATAGAATCTGACCCAGAAGATGATAGGGTCACAGATTGAGTGCTGTTGTATGTACCAGCACTAGGTGAAGCAACCGCAGTGTCTGGGGCACTAGTATCTATAACATAAGCAAAAGATGCCGTAGAAGAATTACCTGCGGTATCACATGCTCTAGCATAAATAGTCTGATTAGAGGACACAGAGATAGCACCACTGTATAGAGTACCAGCAGAACAATCAGCTGGGGTACTCGATGTAGAATATCTTATAGAATCAGAACCTGCAGCTGATAGTGTGACCGACTGAGTACTGTTGTATGTACCATCCGACGGTGATGAAGCTGGTGTAGATGGGGCTTCGGAATCTATAGTATAGAGGAAACTACCAGTAGTTGAATTGTTTGAAATATCACAAGCACGTACATATATAGTAGTATCTGATGCTACAGATATCGCGCCACTATACAGAGTACCAGCAGAACAATCAGCTGGGGTACTAGTTGTCGAATAGCGAATAGAAGAAGATCCAGTAGCAGATAGTGTCACTGATTGAGTCGCATTATACAATCCAGCCACAGGACTAGCTACAGGATCAGGGCATCCAGCTGTATGCATCGTCTGATCAGATGATACGGTATTGTTACCCACACTATCTCGAGAAGACACACGGTAGTGATAAGTAGTACAAGCATCTAATCCAGTCAAATCAAAATCATGACTCAATACCGCTGTACCAGATGACAAGGATCCTACACTTGATCCATATGAATCCGTAGTACCATACTCCACCAATCCATACGCGATCTCTTGGGTAGTCCAAGTGATACTTGCAGTAGATGAAGTTGTCGTAGCGCCGATACTAGTCTGTACGGGGTTCTTGAAATCGAGAGCGACTGGAGTAGCAATTGAATATGACCCATCAGAGGATAGATTCTGTGGTCGGAGTCTTAGATAAAAAGTTCCCTCTTGTCCAAGTAAATCAGTAATAGCATCCCATACGAAATCATGAGCAACACCCGCAGGAGAAGAAGTCAAAGAAGAAATTCCATCATGAAGACCGTCGCTTGATTTTGGAGTAGCAGTCGCTTCCTCGCCATTAAATGCACCGGTGGCAGAGTATTGATAGCTCATAAGGGAAATAGGATCACTATTGTCATCAGTAATAGTATATCCGTAATCAACAAGCCCACTAATCTGACTGCGTAGAGATTGAGAATTAAAAGTTATAGTTGGCAATGCAGGAGTGACCTCACTGATATCGATGACATTTATAGGAGTCACGCTCCAAGCTGGATTCACAGGAGTCATAACAATCTCTATAACCCCACTAACAGTAGGAGAAACGGAACTAAATATTAAAGTATTACTTGTATTATTATAATGCTGATACGGACCCTGAGATACACCCTGAACTGCAATATTTGACGTAGTTTTTCCGCTATTTAAATTTTTTGTAGAACCAAAAATTGTGACCTTATATTTCTTTACAGGGTCAAGATTATGAATCTGAACAACAGGTGAAGTTTCTGTTGCGTTACTGATATAAAGACCTTTTTGCATTTTAGCATTTGGATAAGCCCCATCACCGTCTGTGACAGTAGTCTGACCCTCACTACCCGCTCCTGGTTTTACCCAAGAATTTGTAGTAGTAGATTGAGGTAAAACTACAGTAAGACTAGTATTTACATTTGCAGTGTCTACTAGTATGGGTGATGTCTGATTTGAACCAGTATTGGAAACTAAATTTATCTCATTCCACCAAAGATTCTCTGTCTCACTACCCACTACTGTGTCTTGTAATTTGCCTGCACTATTGATACCCAGATTGATCAACCATCGCTGACCTAAAACAACAATATTATTTAACCTACTAGTAAAATTATTTTTCTCAACACTTGCTGGCAACATAGCGACATAAGTAGTAGCGATATCGATGTCAGACTGCGCACGACTAGATTCAGCAGCGGATACTAATGTTTCTACACGGGTAAAATCATTGGCTGTATATACAGTACCCCAATCCATATTAATCAGACCAGTATTTATATTTGAACTAGTAGCAGTAAATTCTCCGGGAGCATATGCGATAGATTCAATCTCGGCATCAGAAGATACAACCAGAGATAGAGCCTCGCGTCGCAACGCTGGTACAGATGATGTGTCGAGTGTAATAGTCATAACATTCCCTACTGTGTTTGTAGAGACTGTTGTATTTTGCTTTGTGGATAAATAGTCATACACCTCTTCGGCTGGAGCCATCCAGATAGAATCATCCCCATCACGGCCATAAGTACTAGCAATATGGTCCATCAATGATTCATAATTTGATTCTGATAGGCCACCAGAGACCACACTCGTCCTATGAGTAAAACCAATAGCCCAGTATTTATCTGACCCACGACTACGAGATGCAAGTGTGTCTATGGGTGTAGTGATAGCCGTAGCGGTGTTTGGGGTAAATCTACTATCTTCATAAAAATATCGATAAGCAAAAAGATGGTCCAAATCTACACTCGAAGTCACATTCATACCACCCGTATCTACAGCAACCGTCCCACCTGAGTAAGTAAAAGACGAACTCTCACTGGCTACGAGCTTGTAACCAGTAGAAAAAGCAGGATCTATATATCCATGATCTCCTGCCGGAGGAACCATAGCAAGTGGTGCCATAGTCACCCCGTGACTAGCCACCTCGTCTTCGTTTTGACTAAGTTCATATTCATAACCACCAGATTCCAGAGTAGTAGCACCTTGTGGCGCAGGATAATCATAAACATAATTATCCCCTAGTGTAGTCACAGCAGCATGAGACCAACTGTGGTTCAATACGTCAAATCCTGCAGTATTCGCATCAAGGAGTTTTGTCCAAGTAAGAGTATTTAGGGCTGCGTGTAGCTCTACAAAACTTGAACTATAGTTTCGAGAATTCCAAACAAAGTCACCACGAAATGGCTTACTAGCTAGTGCAGTAGATCGTCCAGATCCATCTGTAAAATATTTACCACCATAACTTTCTTCTAATAATGAACTAGTACCTCCATACATATATTTGAAACCATTCTCGTAGTTGTCCGCACTACCATCATCCATCTGAAAACTAAAAGCAAAATCCTTATTATATTTCAGTGGAGCTTTTGCAACGGTTGCAGTAGTTGGAGTGGTACGAAAAGTAACTGTAACTGTTTTTGAATTAGATGCTTTTGCTTTTTTTATATTATCAACAAAAAAACCACTTGTTATCAGTAGTACAACCAAAAGAATCAAAGAAATTATTTTATGTCCAAAATTTTTCATCTATATGTACATATTATATCAGCAAAAACACAAAAAAACCAAATAAAAACACCCTATTTAACCAATAGGGCATTTTTATTTTAACTTGTAAATATTTTACTTCTTGGGAATCTTTACTTCATCTGATATCACTTTTTCTGCTGCCCGTATGTCTCTCTTGAATTCTTTCAAGAAAGCTTTTTCTTCTTTGGTCAAAGGCTCGAGAGATTTAATTTTTCTAAATATCTTGATCTGTTTATCGACATCATTATCTAGAATCTCAAAACTTTTTGCTATAACTATCTTGCTGTCGGACAACTTTTTTGTGTGCTTATCCTTGTAATTTAGGAACTTATACCACCCCCAAGTAGCAACAATTAATAGCAATATAATGAGTGCGACAATCAATATAACCACAGAGAAAGTATTTGTAACCTTTGATAGGAGTACTTTATTTTCTGAATTTACATTCAATTTTAATGGTGCACTCTTTTCACTATCAAACCCACTCTTTACTTTGTAATATGCTGACACATCATAAGATCCGGATTTAACTTTTTCAGACAAATAAGTGAAGTTTCCATATTCATCTGATCGAGCTACTGCTTCGTATTTTTTAGATTCACCAGTGTCTGATAATTTGTAATCAAATACCAATATAACATCTGTATCCGGGTCAGCCTTACCTTTAATGACTATATAACTATTTTCATTTATACTCTCAGAATATTCAGTGATGACAGGTGCAGGGATACTGAGGATAGAGAAAGCGACACTACTTGAGAGTATATCTCCGTTAACTGTGTCCATAGATATAGACAACCTGTGATCCCCCTTTGTCAACTTAGGTGTAGTAAATACTCCACCATCCTGATTATCCCATGCATAAGGTGCCCCATCGATTTCTACCTTGTATAGTGATTTTAATTTCTTCCCCACACTGTTCACATTAAATACAGCAAATGAATCAATACTATCATCTGCAGATATCTTTTGTATTTGAATAGTAGGCAAAACTAAATCAACTTTTGTATTTGAAGTCTCTGTAGTCTCAGTTTTTGGAGAGAGAGTCTTTGTTTCTATTTTTTTATCAGTTTTATCAGCTGGTTTTTCTTCTACTTTCTTTTCAGCCGGCTTATTAATCCTAAATGACGTACTACCGGATCTAGACAAAACATTTGTACCTTCTCCATCACTAGCTAAAACAGAAGACGAAGAAAAGCTAGCTGATGCAGTACCCGCTGATTTAGCTTTGAAATTCAGAGTCAATACAGTCCCACCTGAACCTGTATATCCAGAGAGCATGACACCTTCAAAATTTACAGTACCTGATGCATTTGAATATGTAGGTTCAACTGCCCACAAGCTAACGACTGAGCCCCCCTTGGTAACAGATGTCATAGTCAGAGTGTCTGTAGAAAATTTTATATTTCCAGACACAGCATTCACAGAAGTCGAACTAGACAATGTAACCCTGACTTTAATATTATCCCCAACTTCATAAGAAGAAAAAGATGGGATTAGGTTTAACTCTGCAGCAGAAACTTTTTGAGTAAAAGAAAACAGAAAAATAAAAAATAAAAATAATATTTTTTTATTTAAATTTATTTTGTAAAAATTTTTAAAAGACATAAATTTATTATAACTTATTAAAAAATAAATATCTACAACTTTTTACTTTTATAGAATAAAAATAAACCAAAAATAAAAATAATAAATGAAAAGAAGGCAACATAAACGATATCAGCGATTAAGAATGAAGAAGTAGTATTGCCATTCATATCAAAAGCAATTACTTTTATAAAATAAAATGGAGTTTGATTTGAAAGGAGAGTAGGACTCACCACATCACGACAAGACATGAATTCGCAGGACCTGGTCTTGGATATACCAGAGTCTTTGTCTATCGCATTGAAAGCAATGAAATATTTTCCATCAAAGATAGATTCATCACGAGTTCTCTCTATGGTAAAAATCTCTGGGGAAACCTTGTCTGAATCGAACAAATCAAAAACACCCCGAGTAGAATCGCCCTCCCCCACTACAACAGTAAAATTATCAAAATTAGACTGAGCTTTTGACCCTAATCCATCGTTTATATACAAGGATATATTAGATAAAGACACAGTAGAAGATCCTATCTTCTTTGCTTTGAAAACCATATCAAAAACAACACCAGCAGGCACAGAGACTCCCCCAGGAGTCATGCCAGAAAAATGAATACGCCCAGGAGCAGATACGGACGGTTTTTCTACCCAGAGATTTACAAAAGAAGCTGATGTATCTATGAATACGACATCCATCATATCTTTATCGTAAGACACATCCCCTTCGATAGTATTTACAGACTCACTTTTTGTATCGAGTAATATAGACACTTTATAGATATCACCTATTTTTATATCACTACTGTCAGATTTGATACTTATATCTGCAGCAAAAACACTGTTTGTAAATACAGATAGTAAAAAAGAAAATATTATAAATTTAATTGTAAAATTTTTATACATTGATTTAATGAAATCACGTCACGCAATCATTCTTTAAAGCGCGACACATTATCCAGTCCAATAATAAGCCATGATACTAAAGTCGATCAGATTTATTTTTCCATCTCCGTTCAACTTTAATTTTTCTTTATCAGAAATACTCTGAGTTAGTGTTTTTTTATTCCAAAAAGCTGCTATAGAGAAATCAATCAAGTTAACCTTACAGTCATTATTCAGATCTCCTTTTGCAGGGCATTTCTTCAGTAAATCATTTTCAATATTTTTATCACTGACAGCAAAATCTATAGGCTTACTATAGGAACTAATCTCTCCATTTATCGCTGATTTTGATTTTGCAGAGTGACTACCTACCTCCAAAGGAGATGAATCTACCATCCGGAGATATATACCATCCTTGTCTGAATTAGTTTTTTCGAATAATTCCTGCTCTGAATGAATAGAAATCGTGATCTCACTATTTGGGGTAGACTGACCAAAGAAAGTTATATTGTCACCCTGCTTTACCTCTGATTTATCTGTAGCGATAGTCGGTGCTATGAATATACCTCCTATATCGGTACTGGCACCTGCAGTAATAGACACTGGGAAAGTAAGGAGTGAAGATCTATTGCCCTTGTCATCCTCGGAATACACAGAGAAAATATAATTACCAGCATTCATGCTATTGATGTTTATAGTGAAGTTGGCATCATTGCCTGCTAGGGTCGAAGTTAAAACTTGGGCATCCTTGAGTAGCACCACAGTACTGCGAGGATAAGCTCTGCCGGAGAATTTAACATTATTCGAGGTACCACCACTACTGCTTCCACCACCCCCTCCTCCGCCACCCCCACCAGAACCACCATTATCCGAAGATGCTGGAGTAGATGAGACTACAGATGATTCACTGACTAGTATCCCAGCAGCATAAGATCTAACCTTGAAATAATAAGTCGTACCGTTTGTAAGTGAGCTCTTTGTAGATGAAGTACTAGTACCGACAGACACGTACACAAAACCAGAATCAGCAGAAGTACTACTACCCAATTCATAGCTAGTGACATTTGCAAAAACCCCCGAAGCTGCAGTCCAAGATAACGATACGGTAGTATCCCCTGCAGTAGCTGTCAGTACAGGCGAAGTCGCAAATGGGAAATACATGAATCCAGAATTTTGCTTGAAATTTGTACTACTACTCTCTCCCACTATCAATTGCCCAGTAGACCCAAAGTACTTAAAACTACTGGAAGTAGCCTGGCCACCTTCTGTGACACTCAGAGGATTCTCGAGATTGAAACTAGAACTTGAGAAATCAGCAAAAGACACACTGAAAAACAATATAGCGAAAACTATAAATGTTTTTTTTATAAAACCAATATAAAAATTTTTATTACCAAATTTCATTTATCTTTAAATCAATATTTTAATTTATTCCAATTTTATAATCTTAATTATATTACAATAAAACAAAAACAACCAATCAAACATATCTTACTTTCCCCACAGGTCCGACCTGTGGGGAACATAATTCTTAAAAAAGTCAAATAATTCTCTAGTATGATTAATTTTTAGATGCTCCGGTAATATAATTTTATTTATTACCTTACTTTGTTTTCTGTACTCAGAAAAATAATCCAAGAAGCTAGAATATTTGTAGGTTTTTAAATAATTGATTGCTATATTTTTATCTCTTATACCATTTTCTTTCCAATCCTTTTGTATTAATTTAATAGGATTTAAATGTACATACGAAAAAATATAATTAAAATAATTCTCTTCATTAATGTGACTTGATTTAAATTTACCTTCAAATAAAGACCCTGTGCGCTTATATTTTTTATTAAAATACATAGCATATGAAGTAGAGACTTTTCGCATAAATTCTGTAATTGGATTATAATCTTTTTCCCACCGGTCGGACCTGTGGGAAATTAAAATTAGATGAAAATGATTCGGCATTAAAACCCAACCCAAAATATCGACAAGAGTATTCCCCCTTTCAAAATCGAAAGCATCTAATCCAAGACTAGTAATTGAATCTCTGAATTTAAAATTATTCTCAGAATTACAAATATATAATATTTTAATAAAACGATCGTAATCTTCATCGTCTAAAAAAATCGCACTCTTACCATTGCCACGATTATATATATGATAAAACTCATTGCATACTAAATTTGTTTTTCTTATTGACATATATAAATTTCATGTCTTCCACAGGTCGGACCTGTGGAAGATTTATTATATTGTGGCTTCTGGAGTAGATTCTGGGGCTGGAGTAGGCTCAGGTGTAACCTCGGGGGTTATTTTTGGGGTAGGTTCAGGTACTACTTCGGGAGTAGGCTCGGGAGCTATTTCTGGAGTAGGTTCAGGAGATATCTCTTCTGGGACTACTTCTGGTGTCACCTCAGGTGTTACTTCTGGGGTAGATTCCGGAGTGACTTCTGATGCAGGCTCTGGAGTAGAGTTCCCTGCTCCGGCAGTCTGACTCTCTGGTGTCGGTGCAGATACTACCGCACATTCACCAGGGATTGTCTGCATAGAACCATTCACAACCTTTATACAATATGGATCCCCTGTCGCTTCGTCGTAGATGGTGATACCTGTTCTCTTTTCTGGACTACCTACTTTTAACGTACTCACAGCTAGGTCTTTGATTGTCGCTAATGTACCGGATACATCTGTGACTACACCACCAAAGAAATCAGACATCAGAGAAGAAACATTATTGTTGTTTTGAGATATTAGAGCTTCTAAGTTTTGAACTTTTAGGTTCATAGCTTTTACTGAAGCCATGAGAATACCATTCACTGAAACTTGATCGATGACATTACCCACCATGAATGCAGGATCTACCTCGTCTGCGATATATCCGATACGAGTCTTGGCTAGTGGTGAATCTGCTCCGTAACCAGCAACCTCCTTCTTGTACTTGAATGTATGCAGTGGTGCATCTACTATCATAGACAATGCTGCATTATAATCTGTGTAATCTGCGATGTCCTGCTTTGTCTCACGAGTAGAAGTCTGTGCTCCGACTACTGTACCGGCTGTATCATTTGCATTGCTTGGTGATGATGTATGAATGCGTAGATTACCTGCGGCGTCTTGCCATACATATCCTGCTGTACCACCCTTGCTCAAGAAATTGATAGATCCAGCACCTGTATTTGTAACATTACTATTCCTACCTAGTGTAATAACTGGACCAGCGACACCATCACCTAGATCAGAAGTACCTATTTCAAATTTTGTACTTGCAGAATTTGTACCGATACCTACATAGCCTGAAGTATTCACAGATAGATGAGACGCTGATGTCACATTACCTGCTGCAAGATATATACTGCCAACAGTAGAGATAACAGAATCGTCTACTACAGATCCAGTGATGATCTGATTAGAAGCAGTAGCTAGACCCCATGTAGCTTTTGTAGAACCAGATCGAGCAAACATGAATACGTTTGGCTGAGAAGTCGCAGTGTTGTTCAATCTGACTTTTGGAGATGAACCCCAGATATCCAATGGCTGACCAGGATTTGAAGATCCTGTACCGATACCAATATTACCATTAGATAATATTTTGAATTTACTACTTCCAGCGACAGCTAAAGTCAACAAGTCACCAGCATATCCACTCACTTCATTTACAGCGACAGATGTACCAGAAGCTGATCCGACATAGAATCCAGAAGTTGAACCGTCAAAGGCCCCTCCTCCAACAGACAGAGTTCCGTAATTTGCAGAAGCTGTCGGAGCACTACCTACATGCAACTTTGAAGCAGGTGCTGTTGTACCAATACCTACGTTACCACTACCATTTATTACAAATTTAGGAGTAGTAGCGTTTGCAATGTGTATTTGAAATTGTTTAAAAGAGTCTGATGTACCTCCTTCAAACTTAAATCCCATTCTTCCAAAGAAGTCAGGTGCTACTGCTGTGTTAGTATAAAAATCCCAAGCACCATATCTTTGGTCAGCATTTGCTTGTGTCATATTATAACGAGCAAATGCTCCACTTACACTATCTTGCCCATAACTTCCTATTAGATGTAGTCCAAATGTTGGTGTTGCAGTTCCTATTCCCAATCTATTATTAGTGTCATTCCAGAAGAAGTTGGCATTGTCTTGTGCGAGAACTCCAGATGAACCAGCGAACAATAATGATCCTGCTGTAGCAGAAGTGATAGATCCACCGATAGACATGCCACCTCCGCCACCACTACCAGTAGTTGCCCAATTTGCACCATCATATATCCACAATCCTGCTCCTGTGATATCTCCAGCACCTGCATCTGTAGCGTAGACAATCAATCCTGTAGCAGGTGTAGGTATTGCCTCCACCTGAGCACCTGTCATACGAGGAGGAAGGAAACCTTTGGTGGTGCTCTCCATAGCAACTAGAGCAGAAGCATAAGTCGGAACTGATGAATATATTTCTCCAAAAGTAAATCCAGACGGTGTGATCTCCATCAAGTGATCATAACCACTTCTCTTGATATCACTTCCTGTATACAATCCAAAATTTATACTAGCTATTGTTCCATAACTTGAAGTCATCAAACCATTATTAGCTACGTTGAATTTACTTGTACCATCAACTCTTAAATCTATCAAATTATGAGCCATACCATTCAATGTTGTTTCTGTTGCATTAAGATATATACCTGTTGATGTACCTGTCTGAGCACCATTTGCACCATTTAGAGAATATGAAATATCCATCCAGCGGTAGCTACCACTTCCTGCTCCTGATGGAGTAAATCCAGCTGAAACATATTGAGTAAATCCACCTGTGCCAGTTGTCCAAGTAGCAGAACCTCCACCATTTGTTGGTTTGAACGCAAATCCATAAGAAGCGTTAGTTGTACTTTGATTGGAAACAAAACCTACTCCAAGAGCCGCTACTGTCGCTGTTCCAACAGAGGTAGAATTATGTCCATATACACCAGCATAAACTGGATTAGTATTTCCAAATCCAATCATAGAGGTATCATAGAATTTATTTGACACAGAACCTGCTGAATTAAAGAATGTAGCTACGGGGTTTGTCCCATCTCCTTTTACCTCAAGGCGAGACGTCGGACTCGTAGTTCCAATACCAACTCGGCCGTTGTAATCTATGGTCATTGCTGTATTTGAAACACCACTACCAAAACCACTAGTAGTTCCAAATTGCAAATAACTACCGAAAGCATCAGATTTTGATGCTATTCTAGCTTTTGGATATGTATCAAAAGTACCATAACCATGCAAGAAATCTATTACAGAGTAGTCACTATTTGCAACACCACCACCCACAGCTAACCCAGCTCTACCAGTCCCAGTAAAAGATGTAACACCAGAAGCACCTACGATTTCCATTGTACTAGCAGGTGCAATAGTTCCGACACCAATACCATCTGTATTAATTCTCATCTTCTCTGTTCCTGTGGTGGTTGTATTTGTTCCTGCAGCAAAGAAACGAATATCTGTTGCAGCATTACTAGACGCAGAACCACCACCGATGTAAATAATACTCTGCGAAGCGTTTGAAATACCTGAAATCAAAGAAACAGTCTCCTCAGAGTTTGTGTGGTGACCCAAGGTAATTGTGAAATCTTTTGTAGTAACATCTGACAAGGAACTTTGACCTAAAATATTACCAACAATGTTTAATTTTGCTGCTGGACTCGTAGTTCCAATACCGACGTTGCCAGCACTTGTTAGAGTCATTACTTTTATATTTCCTCCAGATAATGGAGCTGACCCAGCAGATGCCCCAACAACAAAATCTAAATTACCATAAGTCACTGCTCCACTTCCAAGAAGCCAGTTACGAGATAAAGGTTGTCCTACTGTTGTGTCATCAATCTCAATAGCTGAATTATATGCAGAAGTTCCAGCAGCACCTGCAACACTTAATTTACTTGTCGGACTCGTCGTTCCAATCCCAATATTACCGCCATTTAAAATAGTCAGAGAAGGTTGATTGTTTGTCGCAAAAATCAAAGGTGCTGTTCCTTGTGCATTCAAAATCGCACTATATGATGGTATTGTTGCTCCTGTTAACCCTGTTCCTGCACTATTATCCCTTCCTATATAGAAATCTCCACCACCATTATTCATTTTAAACAAAGCATAATTTGTAGAAATAGTTGACTTAAATTGAGCATAAACTTGATTTGATTGTACATCTAAGATCACACTTGGGCTAGTCGTCCCAATACCAACATTACCTGCACTAGATATACGCATTACTTCACTTCTTGAAGTTGTACCAGTTTCAAAAACAATTGCTTGTGGAACAGTGCTAGCAGACACAGTTCCATCTACTATCATGTTTATAGAAGCACTATTTACAAATCCTGACGCTCCACTAAAGCCAGAAGAAAGGAATGAGAATATTGTGTCTCCATTTACTAATGCTGTAGGTGTAGACAAAACTCCTCTTGATTTTCTACCAATAACAACAGGTCTTGAGGTAGATGTATCTGAAGCATGAGCCATCAACATATCGGCATTGCCTACTACTCCTTCTGAGAAGAATGAAGCGACAGGAGTTCCAGATGTAATCCAAGTAGTAGGAGTTGGAGTAGAAGCACCAGTACCTAGAACACTAAATTTAGTTGCTGGTGTTGTTGTACCTATACCAACATACCCTGCACCTGTAATTCTCATCTTTTCGGAGATATCTTCACCTGAACCATTACTCTTTTGTGTATAAAAAGCCAATGATGTCGGAGCAGTAGCACCTGCATAGTCTGCATCAGCTATAGTCTTGATACTAGCCACCGTCCTATAAGCCAACCCTGAAGCATCGCCAGTGGCATAGAAATTCATAACTCCGACGCTCTCGCCAGTAATGACACCCATATCTGAACTAGACAATGTGAGGATTCCACCAGTAGCACCCTCAACATTCAATCCTGAAAGAGGAGCAGAAGTTCCTACACCCATATTCCCCTGAACTATGAGACCATTGGTTGGGGCTGCTGTAGTACCCGCATACAGAGTACCGATAGCAACACCACCCTCTACATCAAGAGCACTGGCAGGGCTAGATGTCCCAATACCTACTTTTCCATCATAACTTACATTAAATAATGAAGTATTTGCACTATTTCTTAATTGCAAAATATCTCCAGTTGATGAAGCATGAACTTGTCTTACATATAAAGCAGGATTTGTATCTGCTATATTTCTTGTGATATATGGACCTGTTGAAGGAACACCGACATAAGAGTTATTTCCTGTTGATGTATTAGATAATCCATTATTTGTATAAAATGTAGATGTAGTTATGATATCTCCTATCTCATTTACGTTTGCTATTGCTGTACCTGAACTATTTTGCCATTCAGTAAGACGTGCAGTTTGTGAAGCTGCAGCTTTAATAATAATTCCTTTAGTAGCAGCACTAGAAGCGTTTACCTGCAACATAGCACCTGGACTCGTAGTCCCAATACCAACATTACCTGCGCCAGTAATTCTCATCAACTCACCTGAACCGAGAGTTGAAGAATTAGCAAAGACTATTGGCTTTCCACTATCTGATGTTGAAAGTTTTAATCCTCCGTATAATCCATCCCAACCTACAATTGCACGAGCGGAAGTTCCCGCACTATTTTGAAATTGTATTCCTGAACTCTCTCCAACCAATCCACCCGTAGAGCGGATAATCATAGTATTGGTTCCTGATGCTCCTTGTATCTCCAGTGGACCATTAGGACTAGTAGTTCCAATACCTACGTTGCCGTTCTTTATTGTCATTGTCGGTGTAGCAGTATTCGCATAAAAATTCATTGACCAACCTGAAGTAGTACTTGCCCCCGCAAAATCAGAAGTAATTTTTAATAATTCACTATCAATTCCTGCTCTTACAAATTTTATAACTCCGTTTGTACTATTGTCATAAGCATCAATACCAAGTATTGAATTACCTGATGTTGAGTGTACTTGTAAATTATAGGATGGCGCAGTTGTCCCAATACCCACGTTGCCATCCACATAGGCATTTGTACCTACGTATAAATTCCTCCATTTTTTAGTGGAAGACCCCAAATCATAAGCATTGCTCACATCGTGAGGAGCTAGGCTTGTAGAGTTCATAGTATATTTGTAATTTCCTCCTCCAGTAGAAAAATAAAGTGAATTTGTAGCTACGCTATATAAATCTGATGCAGTAAAAATCAAAGGGGCTGAATTTAAAG
Source organism: Minisyncoccota bacterium (assembly GCA_041674285.1). Classification (GTDB taxonomy): domain Bacteria; phylum Patescibacteriota; class Minisyncoccia; order Phycocordibacterales; family UBA9973; genus UBA8515. Next base: position 5,552 of record JBAYVZ010000001.1, on the reverse strand, counting down.
TAGAAATCTTGGCTTGACCTGAACTATCAACAGACAAATGCATACCTGAGGCAGAGACATCGTCGTATCCCATAACCCTCAAGCCGGTACTATCAGCAGCCTGACGAACATCCAATTTTGATTGAGGACTAGGAGTTCCAATACCCACACTTCCAGCAAAATAGTTTACAGCACTTGCGCCACCCTGGTATATTCCATAGCCAGAGTTGTTTGCGATGTCTATTGCTCTAAAATCTGCTGCAGCGGACAATGTAGGATTAACATAAATACCACGAGTGACACCATTTGCACCACCTGTTTGATAAATAGAAGGGGCTATACTTAATCCATTATAAACTCCTGTACCAGAAGTTGGATAAAAAGAGGAATTCATATTAACAAGATTTGTAGTCCCAGAAGTTATTGTTTGATTAGAAGATGTACTAAAAATATGCTGATTCGAATTAGAACCACCAGCTGAGAAATATTGAAGAGCAGAAGAAATAGCAGAGACAGAAGAAGTAGTCAATGTAGATGAATACAACGGAGCATAGGCACTATCATCAGCAAGACGAACTTCGAGAGCTGTACTACTCCTCTTTAGAGCTGGGAATGATGATGATGTTCCACCAAATTGCAACAATCCAAAATTGTTATATGTACTATTGTATAGAGTTATATTTCCATCAGTAGCACTGCCCATCTTGCTAGTAGTCGTCCATCCAATATCTGAACCCACAGCTACAGCAAATGAACCATTTGCTGTGACGCGAGCGATAGCCGTACCAGCAACATTCTGCCATTCAGTCAGATTTGCAGTTTGTGAAGTAGCACCACGAACTATTTGTCCTATTGTCGAAGCACTAGATGTGTTGATTTGCAGTTGAGCACCAGGTGAGGTGGCATTGATACCGACGTTGCCTGTGCTATCTAATATAATTCCGCTCTGAGTACCCACTGTACCATTTGCAATATACAATTTATTTGCATTTGAATTAGACCATATACTATAGACTTCATCATTTGTATTCAACCGAATTCCGCGCGAATCAGCAAGAGGAATATTTATATCCAAAAGTGCGGACGGGTTAGCTGTGCCGATACCTACATACCCAGAAGTATTGTAAGAAAGAGCTGTTGTCCCACCAGAGCCTGCGACAGTCGCACCGTAATTAAACAAGAAATTACCACTACTTGCATACTGATTAAATATAGAAGATGAATTTTTAAACAACAACCTAGAAGACAGAGTTGCAGTGGCTGTATCTTGTCCGAGAATAATACCATTCACACCTGAAGATGTGACATCTAATGCTGTCAATGGTGTAGTAGTACCGATACCTACATAACCACTACTCATGATTCTCATTTTCTCAGACAAAGTCCCAGCTATATTTTTTGTAAAGAAGGCAATATCTCCACCAGCTATTCCTCCTGTACTATCAGCACTACCTATCACAGAAATATTCGCAGCTACAGATGGCTGAGATGGGTCTGTGTTATAAAATTCCAATTTACCAATCTCTGTACCTGACCAAAGAGTTGTGCCAATATTTTGAGTATTTGTTAAACGCAACACGGGTGATGTACCAGAAGAAATATCTAGCAACTTTGCAGGAGTAGTTGTTCCTATCCCTACATTACCAGAACCATCTATCGCCATCCATTCAGCAGAAGTGTCGGCGTCTTGGAATCTAATTCCAGTAGAACCCTGTACTCTCAATGTCTGACCAGTATAAGTGAGTCTACCTACGAGAGAAGCATTGTCTGCCTGATATAATTCAAATTGATGATCATTTGTACTTGCTCTTATCGTTCCTGAAACATGGAGCTTTGTACTAGGACTTGTATTTCCAATACCCACATAACCATTTGACTGCTTTACGAATAGTCTATCCACAGCATTTGTAACATCCCAGATATAAAAATCATTTGAAGAGTCTCTCAATCCTAATTCAAATTTAGTACTTGTTCCATCTCGGAATTGAAGACCAGACCTAGCGCCACCAGAAACTTTCTCAATGGCAAGATAAGTAGAACTAGCACTAGATAAGACAAAATTAACATTTGGAGTAGTAGTACCAATACCCACATTCCCTGCACTAGTATCTATATACAGATCATCAGTATTAACCGCAAAGTCACCAGTCGTTGCAAGATTGATGTTGAAGTTTGCTCCAGATGCTGGAGTAGCTGTGATAGCACCTGTAGATATAAGTGATGGAGTAGATACAGAGGTAGATGAGAGAAGTTTTGTAGCAGACAGTGTATCAGTATCAAATGTGAGATCTGCATCATCTGATAGTAGTCCTGCTGTACCTGCGAATGTGAGGCGACCTGCTGTGAGTGATGAAAGTGTGATAGCACCTGATGATGTGATACCTGTAGCTGCTGCGATGGCACCGCTACTATTTACTTGGAATTGTGCAGTAGAACCTACGTTGAACATTGAAGTTGTTGTAGTAGAACCAATAGATACATTTCCAGCTCCTGCTATACGCATTCTTTCAGCAAAACCAGTAGAAAAAGTAATCGGAGCAGATGCGTTGTTGTATATATTCATACTATTTGCACCACCAAAAGTTGTATTTGTACTTCCATTTACTATTATTTGTCCAATAGTACCGTCTGTAGTAAGCATCATTCTAGCCGCAGAACCAGAACCTGTTGATGGGTTTTCAACTTTGAGCATCACAGTATCATCTACATTTTTATATACATGAAGCAGCTCAGCAGGCGTTGCTGTACCTACTCCCACTCTACCAGCACTAGTATCCACATACAACTGATTTGTATTCACAGCAAAGTCACCAGTGGTTGCGAGACTGATGTTGAAGTTTGATCCTGATGCTGGAGTAGCTGTGATGGCACCAGATGATAATAGTGATGATGTAGATAGTGATGTAGCAGATGCGACACCGAGAGTAGGAGTCACAAAAGTAGGGGAAGTTGAGAACACTAGATTCCCTGTCCCCGTCTCATCTGAAATGATACCTGCAAGTTCTGATGAAGTTGTAGATGCGAATTGTGAGAGGCCTGTGGTTGTGAGGGCTAGGTTTGATACTGAGCCACCTAGTGATATAGCAGAGCCGTTGATTGTGATAGATGAATTTGTAAGTGATGAATTGGCGATGTTAGAGAGTGTGTTTGATGAACCAGAGATAGATTTGTTTGTAAGAGTATCTGTAGTATCACGACCTACTAGTGTATCTGTAGAAGTAGGTAGAGTGAGTAGTCCTGTATTTGAGATACTTGAGATGATAGGAGTAGTGAGTGTCTTGTTTGTGAATGTCTCTACTCCAGCGAGTGTAGCAAGTGTACCTGTAGATGGGAGTGTGAGAGCATTGGACTGTGATACTACACCACTAGCATTGGTATATAGTAGACCTCCGTTTGTAGAGAATCCTGAGAATGTAATAGTACCTGATGATGTGATGCCTGTAGCTGCTGCGATGGCACCTGTGCTGTTTACTTGGAATTGTGCAGTAGATCCTACGTTGAACAATGAAGAAAGAGTTGTAGACCCTGTACCTACTCCGACATTACCATCGTATTGAATTTTCATTTTAGGAGTAGAACTATTTGCCGTATTAAAATTAATATCAGCAGAACCAAAAGTACTATAGAAGGTCATATCCCCAGTACCAGCATCATACAATTCAATATAAGAATAAGGTGAGCTAGGAGTACCTGAATATATTTTTTCACTGCCACCTGTTCCAATATATAGATTAGTAGAAATATAACCTGAACCAGCAACATGAAGCTTGGAAGCTGGACTCGCGGTTCCTATACCAACATTACCAGCGAAATAATTCTTTGCATTCGCGTCAGATGAGTAGATTGAGAAAGCTGTGTTTGTCTGTGTGCCAGATGTGACATCTCCTACATATACTCCGTATGTATTTGTGATCGTTCCTGCATTTGTAAGATCACTAACCTTGTATCCATAGGCATTTGTTATAGTTCCCCCTATTCCATTCGCATAAATATTTGAATCAAAACCAGCAGCATTTGTGATAGTGCCCCCTGTAGATTCTGAAGTGATGAATCCATGCACACCGACTAGAGTATGAGCTCTAGATGCTGCACTATTATTTCGAGCAGAGAGACTAGCACCTCGTACGGCACTACTAGAAGATGTACTTGTATTGTATCCAGATACAGACAGTGCACGAGCATTGCCATAGTACTGAGTACCAGCAAAAGTAGTACCGATATTCAGAGCACTGACGACATTGTTTGAAGATGTAGTACTATTTGTAATAGTCTTTGAAATATCCAGTATATTGTAGCCAATATCTGAAGCCAGAGTATAGTTTTTACCCAAGAGTGACTGACCGTCATCATTCATAACGAGCATATCTGCACCAACAGAATCTTCTACTAGCAATGATGAAGTAGCCGAAGTCGCACCTGAACCTGTAATATGCAGTTTAGAAGCAGGAGAAGATGCGCCGATACCTACATACCCAGAACTGCTCATGGCGATATATCCAATTTCTGAAATTCCACTATTTTGATAGTAACCCCACTTAGCAACACTATTCGCACGATCAAAACGTAAGCCAGAATAATCAGAATTACCAATAAGTGAGTTAACCCCAGCTAATACATAATGATTTCCACTATCTGCAGCAAAAGCTTGAATATTACCTGCTACATCTAATGTTCTCGCTGGTGTCGTAGTACCGATACCAACATTACCAGAACTATTTATCGTCATCCTCTGACTACCAGCAGTTGAAAAATCAAGAGTATCTGTAGCAGAATGATACATTCCAGTGTCTGAATCTCCATAAAATGTATAGCTCGGAGTAGAAGCACTACCTGCACCTGAGGCTGCATTGTATGTAGTAACATACGCATTTGACCAAAATTGACTAGTAGCTCCTAGCTTTAGAGTATTTGTAGCATACGGAGCAAATCCAGAAGATGTGATGTGAGCGATTTTTGTTCCACCAGCTACTAGATTAAACTGATCAGCACTTTCCCACATTATTCCAGTATTTGTATCACCAGAGAATGAGAGAGATGGAGCACTCACAGTACCATTTGGAAGAAGTATAGCCCCACTAGATGTGATACCTGTAACTGCTGCGATGGCACCTGAAGAATTTACTTGGAATAGATCACCTGATCCGACTGTGAAGAGTGATGCGGGAGTAGTGTCGCCGATACCGACGTTTCCACCCTCTCTAACAGTTAAACGAACATTCGCATCTTCTTTTATTGAATAATTTGTACCAGCTACCATTGTCCATACCTTTGATCCATTATCAAGGTAAATATACTGACCAACCTCAGCAAGTCCTTTTATATAAAGCTGACCTGAAGCAGTCTGATCACCAATACGAGCAATACCATTTACGTCTAGTTTGTATCCTGGTGTTGCAGTGCTTATACCTACGTTGCCAGTGCTCGTATCCACATACAAATCATCTGTATTTACAGCAAAGTCACCTGTTGAAGCAAGTGAGATGTTGAAGTTTGATCCTGATGCTGGAGTAGCTGTGATAGCACCACTTGATAATAGTGATGATGTAGATAGTGATGTAGCAGACGCGACACCT